>BATO01000019.1 GCA_000474255.1 Aquipseudomonas alcaligenes MRY13-0052 | reverse complement strand
CGCCGGCAGCCTGATGCGCCCCCTGGGCGGCGCCTTCGCCGACCGCATCGGCGGCATCCGCACCCTGCTGGTGGTCTACACCGTGGCCGCCATCTGCATCGCCGCCGTGGGCTTCCACATCTCAAGCGCCACCGCTGCCCTGGCCCTGTTCGTGGTGGCCATGCTCAGCCTCGGCGCCGGCAATGGCGCGGTGTTCCAGCTGGTGCCGCAGCGCTTCCACAAGGAAATGGGTGTGATGACCGGGCTCATCGGCATGGCTGGCGGCATCGGCGGCTTCTGCCTCACCGCAGGCCTGGGCGCCATCAAGCAGCACACCGGCGACTACCAGCTGGGCCTGTGGCTGTTCGCCAGCCTCGGCGTGCTGGCCTGGTTCGGCCTCTACGGCGTGAAGCTGCGCTGGCGCACCACCTGGGGCTCAGCGGCCGTCACCGCGGCGCGCGTCTGAGCGCCATGGGGCTGCAACTGAGCTTCGGCGAGGCCAGCGCCATCGGCCCGCGCAGCGAGAACCAGGACGCCCTGCGGGTGGTGACGCCCGCACCGGCCCTGGCCGCCAGCAAGGGCTACCTGTTCGCCCTGGCCGATGGCGTCAGCCAATGCGCCGACGGCGGCCTGGCCGCGCGTGCCACCCTGCAGGCACTGGCGCTGGACTACTACGCCACGCCGGAAACCTGGGCGGTGGCGCAATCCCTCGACCGCCTGCTGCTGGCCCACAACCGCTGGCTGCAGGCCAACGGCGGCGGCCAGCCGCTGCTGACCACCCTCACCGCACTGGTGCTGCGCGGCCGCCGCTTCACCCTCGCCCATGTCGGCGACTGCCGCGCCTACCGCTGGCGCGGCGAGCAGCTCGACCGCCTCAGCGAGGACCACGTCTGGGACCAGCCCGGCATGCAGCACGTGCTCAAGCGCGCGCTGGGGCTGGACCAGCACCTGGTGGTGGATTACCTGGATGGCGAGCTGCAGGAGGACGAGCACTTCCTCCTGGTCAGCGATGGCATCTGGGCGGTGCTGGGCGATGCCGGCATCCTGCGCATCCTCCAGGACGAACCCGAGCCCGAGGCGGCCAGCCGCGCCCTGGTCGCCGCCGCGCACCTGGCCGGCGGCCAGGACAACGCCAGCGCGCTGCTGGTGCGGGTCGACGGCCTGCCCCCCAGCGGCCTGGCCGATGCCCTGGCGCAACTGGAGGATTGGCCGCTGCCGCCGGAGCTGCGCCCGGGCCAGCTGTTCGAGGGCTGGTGGGTGCAGGGGCTGCTGGCCGAGTCGCGCCAGTCGCTGCTCTACCGCGTGCTCGACGACGCCGGCCAGCCCTGGCTGCTGAAGACACTGCCGCCCGCGCGCCACGACGAACCCGCCGCCGGGCCGGCGCTGCTGCAGGAAGAATGGTTCCTGCGGCGCGTGGCCGGGCGCCACTTCGCCGAGGTGCACCCACTGCCGCAGCGCCAGCACCTGTACTACCTGCAGCGCGAGTACCCGGGGCAGACCCTGGCCGAACGGCTGCGCCAGGCCGGGCCGCTGGCGCTGACCGAGTGGCTGGACCTCGCCCCGCGCCTGGTCAGGGCCCTGGGCATGCTGCACCGGCGCAACATCCTGCACCGCGACATCAAGCCGGAGAACCTGCTGCTCGGCGAGGACGGCGAGCTGCGCCTGCTGGACTTCGGCCTGGCCTATTGTCCGGGCCTGTCCCAGGACGAGGCCCACAGCCTGCCGGGCACGCCCAGCTACATCGCCCCCGAGGCCTTCGACGGGGCGCAACCGTCCGCGCAGCAGGATATCTACGGGGCGGGCGTCACCCTCTACCGGCTGCTCACCGGGCATTACCCCTTCGGCGAGATCGAGGCCTTCCAGCACCCGCGCTTCGGCACGCCGACGCCCGCCAGCCGCTACCGCCCGGACCTGCCCGCCTGGCTCGACGAATGCCTCGGCCGCGCCCTGGCCAGCGACCCCGGGCAACGCTTCGAGACGGCTGAGGAATGGCTGCTGGCCCTGGAACAGGGCGAGCGCAAGGCGCTGGCGAGCAAGCCGCGCCCACTGCTGGAGCGCGAGCCGCTGAAGGTCTGGCGCGGCATCGCCCTGCTGTCGTTGCTGGCCAACCTGGCGCTGCTGGTGCTCTGCCTGCACGGCTGACGCACCGATGCCGGGCAAGCCGCCCCGAAGCGGTGCAGAAGAGCCTCCGGCGTGCCTCGCAAAGGCCCGCCGGAGCCACGGAAAGCGGGGCCAGGCGGAGTTGGCACAAGCCCTGCAATGGGCTCCATCACAATCTACAAAAAGCGCCCACCTCAACGTAGAGATGGCACTTTCCCGATAGAACGGGACTTGGACAAAGGCGTCCTGCTGGCAACAGCGGGACGCCTTTTTTGTTTGCCCGGAATTCATGCAGGAGCCTCGCCCATGAACAGACCCAGGCTGGTGATGATCGGCAACGGCATGGCCGGAGTGCGCACCCTGGAAGAGCTGCTCAAGCTCGCCCCGGATCTCTACGACATCACGGTGTTCGGCGCCGAGCCGCACCCCAACTACAACCGCATCATGCTGTCGCCGGTGCTGGCCGGTGAGCAGGCCTTCGAGGACATCGTCCTCAACGACCTGGAGTGGTACGCCGGGCACGGCATCCGCCTGCTGCTCAACCGCAGCGTGGTGAAGATCGACCGGCGCCGCCGCCTGGTGATCGCCGACGACGGCACCGAGGCCGCCTACGATCGCCTGGTGATCGCCACCGGCTCCTCGCCCTTCATCCTGCCGGTGCCGGGCAACCGCCTGCAGGGCGTGATCGGCTACCGCGACATCGCCGATACCCGGCAGATGATCGACACCGCCCGCAGCCACAGTCACGCGGTGGTGATCGGCGGCGGCCTGCTCGGCCTGGAGGCAGCCAACGGCCTGCGCCAGCGCGGCATGCAGGTGACCGTGGTGCACCTCGCCGACTGGCTGCTGGACCGCCAGCTGGACCGCACCGCCGGGCAGCTGCTGCAGGAAGCGCTGGAGGCTCGCGGCATCCGCTTCCGCATGGGCACCCACACCGAGGAGCTGCTGGACAACGGCGAGGGCCGGGTCTGCGCGGTGCAGTTCCAGGGCGGCGAGGTGATCGCCGCCGACCTGGTGGTGATGGCCGCCGGCATCCGCCCCAACGTCGCCCTGGCCGAGCGCGCCGGCCTGCCTTGCAACCGCGGCATCCTGGTCAGCGACACCCTGCAGACCAACGACCCACGCATCTACGCCATCGGTGAATGCGCCAGCCACCGCGGCATCGCCTACGGCCTGGTGGCACCGCTGTTCGACCAGGCCGGCGTCTGCGCCAACCACCTGGCCCAGCTCGGCTTCGCCCGCTACCAGGGCTCAGTGGTCTCCACCAAGCTCAAGGTCACCGGCATCGACCTGTTCTCCGCCGGCGACTTCATGGGCGGCGAAGGCACCGAAAGCATCACCCTTTCCGACCCCATCGACGGCATCTACAAGAAGCTGGTGATCAAGGACGGCGTGCTGGTGGGTGCCTGCCTGTTCGGCGACACCGCCGACGGCGGCTGGTACTTCCGCCAGGTGCAGGCACGCACCGACATCCGCCACCTGCGTGATCGCCTGATTTTCGGCGAGGCCCTGGCAGCCGAGAGTACCGAGCCAGCGGCCGAACCGCGTTGCGCCGAGCCGGCGCGCATTCCCGTGCGCCTGCTGCAGAGCGCCTGATCCCCTTTACAGGAACCTTCGTCATGAGCCGGACCACCGCCTCCACCTGCTGCTACTGCGGCGTCGGCTGCGGCGTGCTGATCGAGCACGACGACGCGCGCATCCTCGGTGTCGCCGGTGACCCGGCGCACCCGGCCAACTTCGGCCGCCTGTGCAGCAAGGGCTCCACCCTGCACCTGACCGGCGACATCCAGGCCCGCGCGCTGTACCCGGAACTGCGCCTGGGCAAGGACCTGGCACGCAGCCGCACAGACTGGGACAGCGCCCTGGACCACGCCGCCGCGCGCTTCGCCGAAACCATCGCCGAGCACGGGCCGGACAGCGTCGCCTTCTATGTCTCGGGCCAGTTGCTGACCGAGGACTACTACGCCTTCAACAAGCTGGCCCGCGCCCTGGTGGGCACCCACAACATCGACAGCAATTCGCGGCTGTGCATGTCCTCCGCCGTGGTCGGCTACAAGCGCAGCCTGGGTGCCGACGCGCCGCCCTGCTCCTACGAGGACATCGAGCAGAGCGACTGCGTGCTGATCGCCGGCAGCAACATGGCCTTCGCCCACCCGGTGCTGTTCCGCCGCCTGGAAGAGGCCAAGGCCAAGCGCCCGGACATGCGCCTGATCGTGGTCGACCCGCGCCGCACCGACACCTGCGAGCTGGCCGACCTGCACCTGGCGATCACCCCGGGCAGCGACGTGGCGCTGTTCCACGGCATCCTCCACATCCTGCTCTGGGAGGGCTGGGTGGACCGGCGCTTCATCGAGCGCCACACCGAAGGCTTCGATGCGCTCAAGGAGCGCGTGCGCGACTTCGGCCCGGCGCGGGTGGCCGAGCTGTGCGGCATCGACAGCGCCGACCTGCTGCGCTGCGCCGAGTGGATCGGCCGCACGCCGAGCTTTCTCTCGCTCTGGTGCATGGGCCTGAACCAGTCCAGCGCCGGCAGCGCCAAGAACAGCGCACTGATCAACCTGCACCTGGCCACCGGGCAGATCGGCCGCGTCGGCGCCGGGCCCTTCTCCCTCACCGGCCAGCCCAACGCCATGGGTGGCCGCGAAACCGGCAGCCTGTCGAACCTGCTGCCGGGCCATCGCGAGGCGGGCAATGCCGAGCACCGCGCCGAGGTGGCGGCCTACTGGGGCGTCGAGCGCCTGCCGGAAACACCGGGGCTGTCGGCCATCGACCTGTTCGACGCCGTGGGCGACGGGCGCATCAAGGCGCTGTGGATCGTCTGCACCAACCCGGCCCAGTCCCTCCCCGACCAGCAGCGGGTGCACGCGGCACTGGCTGCTTGCCCCTTCGTGGTCGTGCAGGAAGCCTTCTTCACCACCGAGACCTGCCGCCACGCCGACCTGCTGCTGCCCGCTGCCAGCTGGGGCGAGAAGGAAGGCACCGTGACCAACTCCGAGCGGCGCATCAGCCATGTGCGCCCGGCCGTGCCGGCACCGGGCGAGGCGCGCCCGGACTGGGCCATGGCCTGCGACTTCGCCCGGCGCCTGGAACACCACCTGCGCCCCGGCCAGCCCAGCCTGTTCGACTTCGACAGCCCCGAAGCACTGTTCGAGGAGTACAAGCCGCTCACCGCCGGCCGCGACCTGGACCTGACCGGCATCCGCTACGGCCTGATCGACACCCAGGGTCCGCAGCAATGGCCCTACCCCGCCGGCGCCCGGCAAGGCACCGCGCGCCTCTATGGCGACGGCCGCTTTCCCACACCGAGCGGTCGTGCACAGTTCGTCGCCGACCCTTACCTCGCCCCCCAGGAGCGTCGCGAACTGCGCTACCCATTGACCCTGAACACGGGACGCCTACGCGACCAGTGGCATGGTATGAGCCGCACCGGCACCGCGGCCCAGTTGTTCGGCCACGTGGAGCAGGCGCAACTGGGGCTGCACCCCGTGGAGATGCGCCGCCGCCAGCTCGAGGATGGTGATCTGGTGCGGGTGAGGAGCCGTCGCGGCGAGCTGGTGGTGCCGGTCATGGGCGACGAGGCCCTGCGCCCCGGCCAGGCCTTCCTGCCCATGCACTGGGGCGATCGCTTCCTCAAGGGGCTGGGCGTCAACGTGCTGACCACGCCGGCCTACGATCCGCTCTCGAAACAACCGGAACTCAAGCATGCGGGCGTGGAGGTGGAGCGGGTGGAGCTGCCCTGGCAGCTCTTCGTGCTGGTGGAGGGCGATGTGCAGGCGCGCTTCGAAGCCCTCCGACCGCTGTGCGAGGCCTTCACCTACGCAAACCTGGCCCTGGTCGGGCGTGAGCGCCCTGCCCTGGTGCTGCGCGCGGCCCACGGGCAGGCACCGGATACGGAGCTACTGGCGCATATAGACCGCCTGCTGCAACTGGATCAGGGGCCGGTGATGAGCTACGACGACCCGCAGCGCGCGGTGGGCAAGCGCGTGCGTATCGAGCAGGGGCGCATCACTGCGCTGCGCCTGGCGGGCGAAACCGCCGCATGGGGCTGGCTGAAGAGCCTGTGGCAGGAAGGCCGCGTGGACACGGAACTGCGGCGCTGGCTGCTGGCTCCCCTGAGCGCACCGCCGGGTGCCAGTGCGGCGGCCGGCGCCAATCGCACTCTGTGCAACTGCATGAACGTCAGCCTGCAAGCCGTGCAGGCGGGCATCGCCCAGGGGCTGGACCTGGCGGGGCTGAAAGAAGCATTGGGGTGCGGCACGCGTTGCGGCTCCTGCGTACCGGAAATCAAGAGAATGCTGGCGGCGCCACCGGTGCCGACCGCAGTGAATGCCTGAGGAGAAGCCCATGAATGGCAAGGTCTGGCTGGTGGGTGCGGGGCCCGGTGACCCGGAGCTGCTGACGCTGAAAGCAGTGCGGGCGCTCAACGGCGCCGAGGTGGTGATGATCGACGACCTGGTCAACCCGGCGGTGCTGGAGCACTGCCCGGGCGCCCGGGTGATTCGAGTCGGCAAGCGCGGGGGCTGCCGCTCGACGCCCCAGGCCTTCATCCATCGCCTGATGCTGCGCTACGCACGCCAGGGCAAGCGCGTAGTGCGCCTCAAGGGCGGCGACCCGTGCATCTTCGGCCGGGGTGGCGAAGAGGCGCAGTGGCTGGCCGAGCGTGGCGTGGAGAGCGAACTGGTCAACGGCATCACCGCCGGGCTGGCAGGCGCCACCCAGTGCGGCATCCCCCTGACCCTGCGCGGCATCAGCCGGGGCGTCACCCTGGTCACCGCCCACACCCAGGACGACAGCGAACCCGAGTGGCAGGCCCTGGCCCGCAGCGGCACCACGCTGGTGGTGTACATGGGCGTGGCGCGCCTGGCGGCGGTCCGTGAAGGCCTGCTGGCCGGAGGCATGGCGGCGGACATGCCGGTGGCGATGATCGAGAACGCCTCCCTGCCCTATCAACGCGAATGCCGCAGCACGCTGGCACAGATGCAGGCCGACGCCAGCGACTTCCAGCTGAAGAGCCCGGCGATCCTGGTGATCGGTGAGGTGGCGGGCGAGGCCGTAGCGATGGCCGAAGCGTTGAGTGCCTGATCGGGCGGCATTCCACGGCTCGGCATCGCAATGTTGGGTTTCGTACCTCTACCCAACCTACGGTGCGGCCGGGCCACGATGCGTTTACCTCCTGGCACTTTTCTCCAGGCAAAGAAAAACCCGGCCGAGGCCGGGTTTTTCAGAGCTCAGACCAATTACTTGGCTTGGGCTTCTACTTCAGCTTCTACGCGACGGTTAACAGCGCGGCCAGCGTCGGTAGCGTTGTCAGCAACCGGGCGGGACTCACCGTAACCAACCGAGTTGACGCGCTCGGAACCTACACCGTACTGGTTGACCAGGACTTCACGAACGGCGTTGGCACGACGCTCGGACAGTTTCTGGTTGTAGGCGTCGGTGCCGACGGAGTCGGTGTGGCCTTCAACGGTGGTGGTGGTCGACGGGTACTGGTTCATGAAGTCAGCCAGGTTCTTGATGTCGCCGTAGCTTTCTTCTTTGACCTTGGACTTGTCGAAGTCGAACTTCACGTCCAGCTCAACGCGAACGACTTCGGCAACAGCCGGGCAGCCATCGGCGTCAACGGTGACGTTGGCCGGGGTGTCCGGGCACTTGTCGACGTTGTCGCAGACGCCGTCGTTGTCGCTGTCGGAGCAGACTTCGGCAACCGGAGCCGGGGCCGGCTCGGCAGCGGGCTTGGAGCCACCACCGAAGTTCACGCCAACACCCACGCCAGCGGCCCACTCGGACTCGCCCACATCGATGTTGTACATGCCGTCCAGGCCGGCTTTGGCGTAGAAGTTCTCGGTGAAGTAGTACTTCAGGCCGGTGCCGATGTTGGCGAAGGTGCTGTGGTCACGACCGGTACGCGCCGGAACGTTGCTGATGCTCTGGTGAGCGAAGCCAGCGGAGACGTACGGACGCAGGCCGACACCCGGGGTGCCGAAGTGGTAGATGGCATCGAGGCCAGTCTGGCTGCCCTTGATGTTCTTGTTACCGGTGTCGTTTTCGGAACGAATGTCGTGAAACTCGCCGTAGGACAGAGCCAGTTCGACGTCGTCGGTCAGGTAGTAACCAACCGAGCCACCGAACAGGTTGCCATTGGACAGATCACGCGAGCTGTCGGTGAAGTAGCGCTTGCCGAAAGCCTCCACCTCGACAGCGCCTTGGCCTTGCGCCAGCGCGTTCAGAGAAAGTGCGGCGACGAGAGAGCCAACGGCTACGCCTAAGGTGTTTTTCAGTTTCATCCGTAAATCCCCATCTTGGTTGTCAGTAAGTTGTCGAACAATCTCGAGGACAACTTGGTGCGCAAGTTTACCAGAACTCGCTGATCTAAGAGATTAATTTTCCCCAACTAAGTTTCGGTCAATCCTGAAAATTTTTCTCTCAAGCGGTCCAGCGCACGCTTGTATCGCATCTTCGTGGCGCTCAGACCCATATGCATAATGTCAGCAATTTCCTGAAATTCCAGTTCTGCGACAAAGCGCAGCACCAGGATTTCACGATCGATCGGGTTCACATGCACCAGCCATCGCTCAAGGCCTCCGCGCTCTTCGAGCTTGGGTGCCTTCTCCTCCGAGGCCTCCTCGAGAGGATCGAGACTCAGGGCATCAAGTAAACGACGTTTACGACGCTCTTTCCGATATTGGGTAATACATTCGTTATACGTGATGCTGTAGAGCCATGTCTTGAACTTGGACTTCCCTTCGAAGTTCTTCAATCCATAGAGCACCTTCAGCATCACCTCCTGACAGACATCGTCAGCGTCTCGTTCGTTCCCCAAATATCGGGCACAAACGTTGAACAGGGTGCGCTGGTAGCGACGCATGAGCTCTTCATAGGCACGCGTGACGTGAAACAGCTCCACATGGGCGCGCTCCACCAGCTCTTCGTCGGAGAGCTCGCGGGGGTCGTAGCGCAGGGAAAGCGATTGGGGCTTGTTCAAAACAGGTCGGGCCGACAGTCAGGTCAGGAGCCGCTGGAGCGCGGGGACGCGCTCCGCTATGGCGGCATACATTAGCAGGGATGGCGCGCCGTGTTAGCGGCTCGTTACCCGCTGGTCGAGCAATGTCCGGTTGGACACGGAGACCAGTTCGCCTTCATCGGTGAGGAGGATGGTCTTCACCGTGCCTATTTCCTCGATCTGTCCTTCGACATCGCCCACCTTGACGTCCTGTCCTACCTGATAGAGCTCACGCACATAGATGCCGGCGATGATCTGCCCGGCGATGTCCCGGCTGCCCAGCCCCAGCGCCAGCGCCGCAGCGAGGCCGATGGAGATGAGCACGATGGCGATGACGTTGTTCAGCAGGTCGGTCTTGACCTCCAACTGCCCGATGGCCACCGAGATGCTGATGATGATCACCAGGCCCTGGGCGATGCGCCCCAGGCCGTGGGCGTAGTCCAGCCCGACACCTTCGGCGGCACCGCGGACGATGCCGCTGACCAGCTGCGCCAGGAGCACGCCGGCCAGCAGCACCAGGGCAGCACCCAGCACCTTGGGCAGGTACAGGGCGAGCATGTCGAGGGTGGCGGAAACACGGTCGAGGCCCAGGGATTCGGCAGCGGAGACCAGGAAGATCAGCAGCACGAACCAGTAGACGATCTTGCCGATCAGCGTGGAAACCGGCACCTGGATGCCGACGCGGGCGAGGATCTTGGTCAGCCCGGTGCCGCCCATCAGGCGGTCGAGGCCGAGCTTGGCCAGCAGCTTGGACAGCAGGGTGTCGAGCAGCTTGGCCACCACGAAGCCCAGCAGGACGACTACCAGGGCGCCGAACAGGCGCGGGATGAAGCCGGCCACCGGTGTCCACACCGTGGTCATGGCGTTAACGATACCTTGGGTCCAGGGGTCGAATTCCATGTTCAATCAGCCTTGTCAGCAGAGCGTTTCGATGAGGGGCGGCGAGAGACCGGCGCCACGTGGGCCGAGCCGTTGTTGAGGGCGATCATCATGGCTTCGGCCCAATGGCCGAGCAGGCTGAACAGATCGCCGACGCCAACCTGACGGTTGGCGGTCTTGAGCACGCGACCCAGCGCGGCGTTGTCATCATGGTCGGATGACGAACGCTTGAGCAGGTCCCGCAGGGATTCTTCGAACGGATCGTGCATGCGCACCTCGCGTGGATATGTCGGCTAGACGAGGCCAGCGTTCAACAGGTCACATCAGAGCCAGCGCAGGCGACGGAAAAGCCACCACTGGAAGGTGGCCACCCCAAGGATCAGCAGGCAGGCGACGACGAAGCCATAGGGCGCATCGGCACCGGGGATACCCCCGACGTTGATGCCCAGCAGGCCGGTGATGAAGCTCATGGGCAGGAAGAAGCCGGTGATGATGCCGAGCAGGTACATGGTGCGGGTCATGCGCTCGCTCATGCGCCGGTTCTCCGACTCCAGCACCAGGCCGACGCGCTCGCGGATCAGTTCCAGCTCTTCCAGGTAACGGGTGAGCCGGTTGTTCAGCTCGCTCCAGTAGTCGGTGTCGTCGGTGGCGAACCAGCTCATGCGGTTGCGCATCAACTGGCCGTAGATGTCCCGCTGTGGCGCGAGAAAGCGCTTGAGCCCGGCGGCACGACGACGGATGTGCAGCATCAGGTCGTGATCGGGATTGAAGCGCTCATTGGCGTCCAGCAGCTCCTCCTGTTCATCGACCTCTTCGGAGAGAGTGGCAACCAGGGCATCGACCTTGTCGGTCAGGTGCTCGGCCAGGTACAGCAGCACCTCGGAAGCGGTCTTCGGCCCGGTACCGCTGCCCCACTGCTCGATCAATTCATCAGTGGCGTGCAAGGGGCGCAGGCGCAATGAGATGACGCGCTGCGCATCGGCGAAGATGCGCACCGCGACCATGTCCTCGGGTTGGGCGCCCGGATTGAGGTTCACACCCCGCAGGAACAGCAGCAGCTGGTGCTCCGGGAGGTTCACCAGGCGTGGCCGGGTGCTTTCCTCCAGCAGCAGGTCGCAGGCGAATTCGCTCAGCCCGCTGGCCTCGCGCAACCACTGGCGCGCCATGGCATGGCCACGATCCCAGTGCAGCCAGAGGCTTTCCCGCTCCTGCAGCTGGATGACGTCCAGCTCGTCCTTGGTGACGGAGCGTGCACCGCCCTCCCCATCCAGGACATAGGCATGCACCAGCCCCCAGCGTACGTTGCGTTCCTCGACCATCCTCAGCGAGCGCCCCGTCCGGTCATTCAGGCATTTTCAGGGCTTGCGGGGAGACGATGATGCCGTTGTTGTCGGCATAGACGAACTCGCCCGGGCGGAAGGTGATGCCGCCGAAGGTCACAGCCACGTTGAGGTCGCCGATGCCGCGCTTGTCGGTCTTCATCGGATGGCTGGCCAGGGCCTGGACGCCGAGATCGGTCTGGGCGATGACGTCGACGTCACGGATGCAGCCGTATACGACTATGCCTTCCCAGCCATTCTTCGCCGCCTTCTCGGCCAGCATGTCGCCCAGCAGCGCGCGACGCAGGGAGCCGCCGCCGTCCACCACCAGCACCTTGCCCTGGCCGGGCAGGTCGACCTGCTCCTTGACCAGCGAGTTGTCTTCGAAGCACTTGATGGTGACGATTTCGCCACCGAAGGAATCGCGGCCGCCGAAATTGCTGAACATCGGCTCGACGACCTGCACCAGGTCCGGATAGGCATCACACAGATCAGGGGTGACGTATTGCATGGCAAGGCTCCTTGATGGATTTACAGGTCGAGGCCGACACGATCACCGTCATAAGCCAGCGTCAGCCGAAGCAGCGGCGAACAGGCCGCATCGAGGGCGCGACCACTGTCCAGATCGAAGGCGATCCCGTGGCGGGAACAGCGCAGCACCCTACCTTCGAGCGTACCGTTGTGCAAGGGCGCACCACGGTGTGGGCAGCGGTTTTCCAGGAGGATCGCCTGCTGATCAACGACGATCAGCAGCAGTTGCCGTCCCTGCACCTGAAAGGTTCCGCGATAGCCATCCTGCAGATTGATCAGACGCTCCAGCGCAATGAACATGCGCCCTCCGGAGTCGATGCGGCCCTGCATCTTTAGCACAGCACCGGAGCCCCTGGAATGGGGCTTCCGGCAAAAGGCGCGACGGTCAGGCGGCGGGAACCGCCTGGCCGAACGAGCCGGGAATCTCCAGGCGGTCGAGCCAATGTTCCACCAGCGGCCAGACTTCCTGCTGGGCGTGCTTGCTGACCAGCATCTCGACATGGCCGTAGTCATCGGCGAAGCCGTTCTCGCGGGACAGGCAGAGGAACTGCCGCGTCTCGCTGCCGAACTGTTCCAGCAGCTTGCGGCAGGCCCAGGCGGGGTCCTGCAGGTCACCGGCGGCACCCACCGCCAGCACCGGCACGCGCACTTCGGCAAGGCCTTTCCACCAGTCACGCTCGACATCGCCGAAACGGCCGAACAGGCCGTGCCAGCGCAGGCTTTCCAGGCCGATGCCGATGGGTTCGTCTTCAGGCCCACGCTTTAGGCCAGGGCCGGACAGCACGGCCATGCGCTTGAGCAGGAAACGCCCGCCCCACTCCACCGGCGGCACCTTCAACGGCCAGTAGACACGGCTGATCTGGCTGCCGAACAGCGCCACGGAGGCGGCCTCTTCCTCGCCCAAGTAATGCCCGCCCAGGGCGGCCGCGAGGGTGATGCCACCGAGCGAATGACCGATCCAGTGGGGCACCTGGCCTGCCTGTTCGCGGACGAAGGCGGCGATGGCCGGCAGGTCGTAGCGGGCATAGTCGGCGACGCGGTTGCGCCGGTAATCCTGGTTGCGCGGCGACAGGCCGTGGCCACGCATCTCGGCGATCCACACATCGAAGCCGGCGCGAGCCAGGTGCGGGCCGAGCCCCAGGCACTTGGGCGAATACCAGAAGCGACGGTTGGAGAAGCTGCCGTGCAGGAGCACCACGGGTACGCCGCGCTGCTCCTCATGGCCGACCAGGCCCAGGCGGGTGAGGACCAGTTCGACGCTGGAGTCGGGGCTGTTGCCGGGCTTGAGGCGATAGACGTCCTCCGTGATGTCGCCACGGAGTTCCGCGCTGATCAGCGCGACGGGGAATAGATCACTGCTGCTTTGCATGAATGCTACTTGCATGAAAAAGGGCGGGTTTGCAGCCCGCCCTTCTTCTGGTTGCGGTTAGAGGATCACGCCTGGCCTTCGGCCAGGAAGAACCAGGTGTCGAGTACCGAGTCGGGGTTCAGCGACACGCTCTCGATGCCCTGCTCCATGAGCCACTTGGCCAGGTCCGGGTGGTCGGACGGGCCCTGGCCGCAGATGCCGATGTACTTGCCGGCCTTGTTGCACGCGGCAATGGCATTGGCCAGGAGCTTCTTGACCGCCGGATTACGCTCGTCGAACAGGTGGGCGACGATGCCGGAGTCACGGTCCAGGCCCAGGGTCAGCTGGGTCAGGTCGTTGGAGCCGATGGAGAAGCCGTCGAAGAATTCGAGGAACTCGTCGGCCAGCAGGGCGTTGGACGGCAGCTCGCACATCATGATGACCTTGAGGCCATTCTCGCCGCGCTTCAGGCCGTTGCTGGCCAGCAGATCGACCACCTGGCTGGCTTCGCCCAGGGTACGGACGAAGGGCACCATGATCTCGACGTTGGTCAGGCCCATGTCGTTGCGCACTTTCTTCAGCGCACGGCATTCCAGCTCGAAGCAGTCACGGAAGGATTCGCTGATGTAGCGCGAGGCACCACGGAAGCCGAGCATCGGGTTCTCTTCTTCCGGCTCGTAGAGCTTGCCGCCGATCAGGTTGGCGTACTCGTTGGACTTGAAGTCCGACAGGCGCACGATGACCTTTTTCGGCCAGAAGGCCGCGGCCAGGGTGCTAATGCCCTCCACCAGCTTCTCGACGTAGAAGCCGACCGGGTCGTCGTAGCCGGCGATGCGTTTCTCGACGCTGTCCTTGATCTCGGCGGGCAGGCCGGCAAAGTTCAGCAGCGCCTTGGGGTGCACGCCGATCATGCGGTTGATGATGAATTCCAGGCGCGCCAGGCCTACGCCTTCGTTGGGCAGCTGGGCGAAGTCGAAGGCGCGGTCCGGGTTGCCGACGTTCATCATGATCTTGAACGGCAGCTCGGGCATGGCGTCGACCGAGTTCTTGCGGATGTCGAAGCCCAGCTCGCCTTCGAAGATGAAGCCGGTATCGCCCTCGGCGCAGGAAACGGTCACGCCCATGCCGTCCTTCAGCACCTGGGTGGCGTTGCCGCAGCCGACTACAGCCGGGATGCCCAGCTCACGGGCAATGATGGCGGCGTGGCAGGTACGGCCGCCACGGTTGGTGACGATGGCGCTGGCGCGCTTCATCACCGGCTCCCAGTCTGGGTCGGTCATGTCGGAGACCAGCACGTCGCCCGGCTGGACCTTGTCCATCTCGGAAACGTCGTGGATCACCTTCACCGGGCCGGCGCCGATGCGCTGGCCAATGGCACGGCCTTCTACCAGGACGGTGCCCTTTTCCTTCAGCAGGTAGCGCTCCATCACGGTAACGCTGGCACGGCTCTTCACGGTCTCGGGGCGGGCCTGCACGATGTACAGCTTGCCATCGTCGCCGTCCTTGGCCCACTCGATGTCCATCGGGCGGCCGTAGTGTTTCTCGATGATCAGGGCCTGCTTGGCCAGCTCGGTGACTTCGGCATCGGTGATGCAGAAGCGGGCGCGGTCGGCACGGTCGACATCGACGGTTTTCACCGACTTGCCGGCCTTGGCTTCGTCGCCGTAGATCATCTTGATCGCCTTGCTGCCCAGGTTGCGACGCAGGATCGCAGGGCGGCCGGCTTCCAGGGTGTGCTTGTGCACGTAGAACTCGTCGGGGTTCACCGCACCCTGCACCACGGTCTCGCCGAGGCCGTAGGCGCCAGTGATGAACACCACGTCACGGAAACCGGATTCGGTGTCCAGGGTGAACAGCACGCCGGCGGTGCCGGTTTCCGAACGCACCATGCGCTGCACGCCGGCGGACAGGGCGACCAGTTTGTGGTCGAAGCCCTGGTGCACACGGTAGGCGATGGCACGGTCGTTGAAGAGGGAGGCGAAGACTTCCTTGGCCGCGCGGATCACGTTGTCCACGCCACGGATGTTGAGGAAGGTCTCTTGCTGGCCGGCGAAGGAGGCGTCCGGCAGGTCTTCGGCAGTGGCGGAGGAACGCACGGCCACGGCCATGTTGTCGTTGCCACCGGCCATGGCGGCGAAGGCGCTGCGGATCTCGGCATCGAGGCGCTGCGGGAATTCGGCGTCCATCACCCACTGGCGGATCTGCGCGCCGGTCTTGGCCAGGGCGGCGACGTCATCGACGTCAAGGGCGTCCAGCGCGGCGTGGATCTTGTCGTTGAGGCCACTCTGTTCGAGGAAGTCGCGATAGGCCTGCGCAGTAGTGGCGAAACCACCGGGAACGGATACCCCGGCGCCGGCCAGATTGCTGATCATCTCGCCGAGGGATGCGTTCTTGCCCCCCCACATGCTCAACATCATGGACGCCGAGCTTATCGAGGGAAACTACGTACTCTACCAAGGGGAATCTCCACTATCTGTTGGATAAGCTCATGCGGAGTGGTCCGCAGCGTTCTGGCGCGAGGCCGGAAAAATAAGTCACAATGCAGGCCGGCGATGGGCCAGCAAAAACGGGCCTATGATAGCCAAGAATCGATCCCGACTTAAGGCCTTTGGCGCATGAAACGAACCGCTTTTTTCATCTCCGACGGTACCGGCATAACCGCTGAAACCCTCGGGCAGAGCCTGTTGGCGCAGTTCGAGACCATTACCTTCGCGAAGCTCACGCGGCCTTATATAGACAGCGTCGAAAAAGCGCGCGCCATGGTACAGCAAATCAATATAGCTGCCGAGGCAGACGGGGCCCGGCCCATCATCTTCGACACCATCGTCAACCAGGAAATCCGTGACATTCTCGCGACGTCCAACGGGTTCATGATCGACATCTTCTCGACCTTCCTTTCCCCGCTGGAACAGGAACTTACG
Source organism: Aquipseudomonas alcaligenes MRY13-0052 (assembly GCA_000474255.1). Classification (GTDB taxonomy): domain Bacteria; phylum Pseudomonadota; class Gammaproteobacteria; order Pseudomonadales; family Pseudomonadaceae; genus Metapseudomonas; species Metapseudomonas solani. The sequence goes on along the minus strand of BATO01000019.1, from coordinate 65,226 downwards.
TCGCATTCTTCCTACTCGGTGGGCAAGTCGCATTCCATCGCCCACAGCGCCAATTACATGGAGCGCATCGAGGCGGTGAACTTCGCCCTCGACAACGACGACGGCGCCCGCACCCATTACTACGACAAGGCCGACCTGATTCTCGTCGGCGTGTCCCGCTGCGGCAAAACGCCCACCTGCCTGTATATGGCAATGCAATACGGAATTCGTGCCGCAAACTATCCGCTGACCGAAGAGGACATGGAGCGCCTGCAACTGCCGGCCGCCCTGAAGAAGTACAAGGACAAGCTATTCGGCCTGACCATCGACCCGGACCGCCTCACCGCGATCCGCCACGAGCGCAAGCCCAACAGCCGCTACGCCAGCTTCGCCCAGTGCGAGTTCGAGGTCCGCGAAGTGGAAAACCTGTTCCGCCGGGAAAACATCGCCTACATCAACTCCACCCATTTCTCGGTGGAAGAGATCTCGGCGAAGATTCTCGTGGAGAAAGGCGTGGAGCGGAGGCTCAAGTAAGTCTTTTAGCTGGAAGCTGGAAGCTGGAAGCTGGAAGCTGGAAGCTGGAAGCTGGAAAGCATTCGACTTCAAGCTTCAGGCTTCCAGCTTCAAGCTAATGCTCTAGAGCGCCTCCCCCGGAACTCTTACTACTCCCTCCATCAATATCCGCGCACTGCGACTCATGATCGCCTTGGTCACCTGCCACTGGCCGTCCACCTGACGGGCTTCGGCGCCCACGCGCAGGGTGCCGGAGGGGTGGCCGAAGCGCACGGCGCTGCGCTCACCGCCGCCGGCCGCGAGGTTGACCAGGGTGCCGGGAATGGCGGCCGCCGTGCCGATGGCGACGGCGGCAGTGCCCATCATCGCGTGGTGCAACTTGCCCATGGACAGCGCGCGCACCAGCAGGTCGATGTCGCCGGCCTGTACTTCCTTGCCACTGGAGGTGACGTAGTTCTTCGCCGGCGCGACGAAGGCGATCTTCGGCGTGTGCTGGCGGGTCGCGGCTTCCTCCGGTGTCTTGATCAGGCCCATGCGCAGGGCGCCGGCGATGCGCAGTTTCTCGAAACGCGCCAGCTGTTCGGGGTCGCCATTGATCGCTTCGCGCAGCTCGGCACCGGTGTAGCCGATGTCCTGGGCGTTGACGAAGATGGTCGGGATGCCGGCGGTAATCATGGTCGCCTTGAAGGTGCCGACACCCGGCACGTCGAGGTCGTCCACCAGGTTGCCGGTGGGGAACATCGAGCCGCCCTCCTCGCCGTCGTCCGACGGGTCGAGGAACTCCAGCACGATCTCCGCCGCCGGGAAGGTCACCCCGTCCAGCTCGAAGTCGCCGGTTTCCTGCACCTGGCCGTTGGTGACCGGCACGTGGGCGATGATGGTTTTCTGGATATTCGCCTGCCAGATGCGCACCACGCAGGTGCCGTTATCCGGAATGCGCGACGGGTCGACCAGCCCGGCGTGAATGGCGAAGGCGCCCGCCGCCGTGGACAGATTGCCGCAGTTGCCGCTCCAGTCGACGAAGGCCTTGTCGATGGAGACCTGGCCGTAGAGGTAGTCGACATCGTGGTCGGGCTGGCTGCTCTTCGACAGGATCACGCATTTGCTGGTGCTGGAGGTGGCGCCGCCCATGCCGTCGATGTGCGCGGCATAGGGATCGGGGCTGCCGATCACCCGCATGAACAGCCGGTCACGGGCCGCACCCGGTACCTGGCAGGGCTCGGGCAGGTCCTGCAGGCGGAAGAACACACCCTTGCTGGTGCCGCCACGGATGTAGGTGGCGGGGACTTTCACTTGGGGTAGATGAGCCATGGCTTCGTCATCCTGGAATCTGTTGGGTATCGCCGCGCTCAATGCAGCCCAAGGGCCGCACGCGCTGCGCAGGTTGGGGCGGGCGAAGCGATACCCAGGGGGCATCGCTCCGCCCACCCCGCGTTCCCGTCAGGCTGCGGTCGCCTTGAGGAAGTCCTTGGCGAAGCGCTGCAGCACGCCGCCGGCCTTGTACACGCTGACATCGGCGGCGGTGTCCAGGCGGCAGGTCACCGGTACCTCGACCACCTCGCCGTTGCGGCGGTTGACCACCAGGGTCAGGTCGCAGCGCGGCGAAACGTCACCCTTGATGTCGTAGGTCTCGGTGCCGTCCAGGCCCAGGGTCAGGCGCGTGGTGCCCGCCTTGAACTCCACCGGCAGCACGCCCATGCCCACCAGGTTGGTACGGTGGATGCGCTCGAAGCCCTCGGCGACGATCACTTCCACGCCCGCCAGGCGTACGCCCTTGGCCGCCCAGTCACGGGACGAGCCCTGGCCGTAGTCGGCACCGGCGACGATGATCAGGTTCTGCTTGCGGTTCATGTAGGTTTCGATGGCTTCCCACATGCGCATCACCTGGCCTTCCGGCTCGACGCGCGCCAGCGAACCCTTCTTCACCTGGCCATCGACCACGACCATCTCGTTCACCAGCTGCGGGTTGGCGAAGGTGGCGCGCTGGGCGGTCAAGTGGTCGCCACGGTGGGTGGCGTAGGAGTTGAAGTCCTCCTCCGGCAGGCCCATTTTCGCCAGGTACTCGCCAGCGGCGCTGTCCAGCAGGATGGCGTTGGATGGCGACAGGTGATCGGTGGTGATGTTGTCCGGCAGGATCGCCAGCGGCAGCATGCCCTTGAGCGTACGCTCGCCGGCCAGCGCGCCTTCCCAGTAAGGCGGGCGACGGATGTAGGTGGACATCGGGCGCCAGTCGTACAGCGGGCTTTCCGCTTCCTCCACGCTGCCCAGGTCGAACATCGGGATGTAGACCTGTTTGAACTGCTCCGGCTTCACCGAGGCGGCGACTATGGCGTCGACTTCCTCGTCGCTCGGCCACAGGTCCTTCAGGGTGACCGGGTTGCCCTGGGCATCGGTGCCCAGCGGGTCCTGCTCGATATCGAAACGCACGGTGCCGGCGATGGCATAGGCGACCACCAGCGGCGGCGAGGCGAGGAAGGCCTGCTTGGCGTAGGGGTGGATGCGCCCGTCGAAGTTGCGGTTGCCCGAGAGTACGGCGGTGGCATACAGGTCGCGGTCGATGATCTCTTTCTGGATCACCGGGTCCAGCGCGCCGGACATGCCGTTACAGGTGGTGCAGGCGTAGGCGACGATGCCGAAGCCGAGCTTCTCCAGCTCCGCCAGCAGCCCGGCTTCTTCCAGGTACAGCTTGGCGACCTTGGAGCCAGGGGCGAAGGAGGTCTTCACCCAGGGCTTGCGCAGCAGGCCCAGCGCGTTGGCCTTCTTCGCCACCAGGCCGGCGGCGATGACGTTGCGCGGGTTGGAGGTGTTGGTGCAACTGGTGATGGCGGCGATGATCACCGCGCCATCGGGCATCAGGCCCTGGGCTTCCTCGCCACGGCCCGCTTCGAGCTTGGCTTCGTCGGCGATGCCGCGCTCGGCCAGTGCCGAGGTCGGCAGGCGACGGTGCGGGTTGCTGGGGCCGGCCATGTTGCGCACCACGCTGCCCAGGTCGAACTCCAGCACGCGCTCGTACTCGGCGGTTTCCAGCGCGCTGCTCCACAGGCCCAGGGTCTTGGCGTAGTTCTCCACCAGTTCTACCTGCTCGGGCTCGCGGCCGGTGAGCTTGAGGTAGTCGATGGTCTGGCCGTCGATGTAGAACATCGAGGCGGTGGCGCCGTATTCCGGGCACATGTTGGAAATGGTCGCGCGGTCGCCGATGGACAGGCTGTCCGCACCCTCCCCGAAGAATTCGACGTAGGCCCCCACGACGCGTTCCTTGCGCAGGAACTCGGTGATCGCCAGGACGATGTCGGTGGCGGTGATGCCCGGCTTGCGCTTGCCGGTGAGCTTCACGCCGACGATGTCGGGCAGGCGCATCATCGACGGGTGGCCGAGCATCACGGTCTCGGCTTCGAGGCCGCCGACGCCGATGGCGATCACGCCCAGGGCGTCCACATGCGGGGTGTGCGAGTCGGTGCCGACGCAGGTGTCGGGGAAGGCGATACCGCCACGTGCCTGGATCACCGGGCTCATTTTCTCCAGGTTGATCTGGTGCATGATCCCGTTGCCGGCGGGGATCACATCGACGTTCTTGAACGCGGTCTTGGTCCAGTCGATGAAGTGGAAACGGTCCTCGTTGCGGCGGTCCTCGATGGCGCGGTTCTTCTCGAAGGCGTCCGGGTCGAAGCCCGCCGCCTCCACGGCCAGGGAGTGGTCGACGATCAGTTGGGTCGGCACCACCGGGTTGACCTTGGACGGATCACCGCCCTGCTCGGCAATGGCGTCACGCAGGCCGGCCAGGTCCACCAGCGCGGTCTGCCCGAGGATGTCGTGGCAGACCACGCGGGCCGGATACCAGGGGAAGTCCAGGTCGCGCTTGCGGTAGACCAGTTGCTCCAGGGCAGCGACCAGCTCTTCCGGCTCGCAACGGCGCACCAGTTGCTCGGCCAGTACGCGGGAGGTGTAGGGGAGCTTGGCCCAGGCGCCGGCCTGGATCGCCTCGACCGCCTCGGGGGCATCGAAGTAATCCAGCGCAGTGCCGGGCAGGCGTTTGCGGTGTTGGCTATTCACGGTGTCGTTCATGGTGTTTTCCATGATTGGTTATTTGCGGTCCTTGAGCGGCACGAACTTCAGGTCTTCGGGGCCTGTGTAGTTGGCGCTCGGACGGATGATCTTGCCGTCGATGCGCTGCTCGATGACGTGGCTGGACCAGCCCGAGGTGCGGGCGATCACGAACAGCGGGGTGAACATGGCGGTGGGCACGCCCATCATGTGGTAGCTGACGGCGCTGAACCAATCGAGGTTGGGGAACATCTTCTTGATGTCCCACATCACGCTTTCCAGGCGCTCGGCGATGTCGAACATCTTGCTGTTGCCCTGCTCGGCGGACAGCTCGCGCGCCACTTCCTTGATCACCTTGTTGCGCGGGTCGGCCACGGTGTAGACCGGGTGGCCGAAGCCGATGACCACTTCCTTCTTCTCCACGCGGGCGCGGATATCGGCCTCGGCTTCGTCCGCGTTGTCGTAGCGTTTCTGGATCTCGAAGGCCACTTCGTTGGCGCCACCGTGTTTCGGGCCACGCAGCGCGCCGATGGCGCCGGCGATGCAGGAATGCATGTCGGAACCGGTGCCGGCGATCACCCGCGAGGTGAAGGTGGAGGCGTTGAATTCATGCTCGGCATACAGGTTCAGCGAGGTATGCATGGCGCGCACCCAGGACTCGCGGGGCTTTTCGCCGTGCAACAGGTGGAGGAAATGGCCGCCGATGGAGTCATCGTCGGTTTCCACCTCGATGCGTTTGCCGTTGTGGCTGAAGTGGTACCAGTACAGCAAGGCCGAGCCCAGGGACGCCATCAGCTTGTCGGCGATGTCGCGGGCGCCGGGGTGGTTATGGTCGTCCTTCTCGGGCGACACACAGCCGAGCACCGACACGGCGGTGCGCATCACATCCATCGGGTGGGCCGACGGCGGCAGTTGTTCCAGGGCGGCTTTCAGCGCCGCCGGCAGACCGCGCAGGGCCTTGAGCTTGGCCTTGTAGCCGGCCAGCTCGGCCACGTTGGGCAGCTTGCCGTGTACCAGCAGGTGGGCGATCTCTTCGAATTCGCAGCGGTTGGCGAAGTCCAGCACGTCATAGCCACGGTAGTGCAGGTCATTGCCGGTGCGGCCGACGGTGCACAGGGCGGTGTTGCCGGCGGCGGTGCCGCTCAGGGCCACGGATTTCTTCGGCTTGAAGCCGGGGGTGGTCGCTTCGGGGGTCGCGCTCATCGCATGTATCTCCTCATCTGATCCGGATGATGGTGCTTTTATTGTTCTGCGGTGGCCGCCGGGCGGCCCATGGGCCCACCCGGAACAACCGCTCGATCACTTCTTGCCGGCGGCGAACAGCGCATCGAGCTTCTGCTCGAAGGCGTGGTAGCCAATGCGGTCGTACAGCTCCGCGCGGGTCTGCATCAGCTCGATCACGTCCTTCTGGTGGCCGTTCTGGCGGATCGAGGTGTAGACGGCTTCGGCGGCCTTGTTGGCGGCACGGAAGGCCGACAGCGGGTAGAGCTGGATGGCCACGCCGACCGACGCCAGCTCATCGCGGGTGAACAGCGGGGTGGCGCCGAACTCGGTGATGTTGGCCAGCACCGGCACCTTCAGGGCGTCGACGAAGCGCTGGTAGGTCGGCAGGTCATAGGCGGCCTCGGCGAAGATGCCGTCGGCACCGGCTTCCACGTAGCGCAGGCAGCGCTCGATGGCGGCGTCCACGCCTTCGGCCTGGATGGCGTCGGTGCGGGCGATGAGGAAGAAGTCCGGGTCGGTCTTGGCGTCGGCGGCGGCACGCACGCGGTCGACCATTTCCTCGCAGGAGACAATCTCCTTGCCCGGACGGTGGCCGCAGCGCTTGGCGCCGACCTGGTCTTCGATGTGGGCGGCGGCGGCGCCGGCCTTGATCAGGTTCTTGACGGTGCGCTCGATATTGAAGGCGCTCGGGCCGAAGCCCGTGTCGATGTCCACCAGCAACGGCAGGTCGCAGACATCGGTGATGCGGCGCACGTCGGTGAGCACGTCGTCCAGGGTATTGATGCCCAGGTCCGGCAGGCCCAGGGAGCCCGCCGCTACGCCGCCACCGGAGAGGTAGATGGCCTTGTAGCCGGCGCGCTTGGCCAACAGCGCATGGTTGGCGTTGATGGCGCCGATGACCTGCAGCGGGCTTTCCTCGGCAATGGCGTCGCGGAAGCGCAGGCCGGCGGATTTCTGACTCATGACTCACCTCGTTGATCTTCTGGGAGTTTGGCGACGGCGCCCTGGTAGTGGCGCTCGATGTTGCGCTTGGAAGCACCGATGTGACGGCGCATCAGCAGCTCGGCCAGTTCGCCGTCACGGTCGGCGATGGCATCGAGAATTCGGTGGTGCTCGGCGAAGGCCTGGCGCGGCCGGTTGGGCACGCTGGAAAACTGCAGGCGGTACATGCGCACGAGCTGGTAGAGCTCGCCGCAGAGCATGCGGGTCAGCGTCTGGTTGCCACTGCCCTGGATGATCCGGTAGTGGAAGTCGAAGTCGCCTTCCTGCTGGTAGTAGCCGACGCCGGCCTGGAAGGCAGCGTCGCGCTCGTGGGTCTCCAGCACGGCGCGCAGATCGTCGATCTCCGCCTGGGTCATGCGCTCGGCGGCGAGGCGGCAGGCCATGCCCTCGAGGGATTCGCGGATTTCGTAGAGTTCGATCAGCTCGGCATGGCTGAGGGACACCACCCGCGCACCGACGTGGGGCACGCGAACCAGCAGCTTCTGCCCTTCCAGACGGTGGATCGCCTCGCGCAGCGGGCCTCGGCTGATGCCATAGGCGCGGGCCAGCTCCGGCTCGGAGATCTTGCTGCCGGGCGCGATCTCGCCCTTGACGATGGCCGCCTGGATGCGCCGGAAGACGTGCTCGGAGAGGGTTTCCGAGTCTTCGGCCTGGGTGACGGGTGCTTCTGCTGCATCAAGCATGATTGTCGACACATTGAAAAATCACCCCGCAAAATTAACGCCGATAAGCGGTTCAGTCAAACCAAAACACAGCCATTGTCGACAATCGTCGTAGATCGCAAAAAATTCATTTGAACCCGTCACAGCCTTAACAAAGCGCCATAAGCGTCTGTCGCCCCGGAAAACCTGCGTGTTAGAATGCGCCGCTCATGCGCCTGGCGGGGCGCTGCTAGACTCGTACGCCAGGCGCCGAGGCCACCAGGCCAGGCATCGGGCATCAGCATCTCGAACGCTACCCAAGGACTCATGACTCTCAAGCCCTTCGCATTGCTCATATGCCTGCTAGCACTGCCAGGCCTCAGCGTCGCCGCCGACAAGACCATCTATGGCCTGAACGAATACGCCCGTCTTGACGGCCTCGACCTGGTGGTCGCCGCCAAGCTCGACACCGGCGCCAAGACAGCCTCCCTCAGTGCCCGCGACATCAAGCGCTTCAAGCGTGATGGCGAGACCTGGGTGCGCTTCTACCTGGCCATCGACGACGCCCATGCGCACCCCATCGAGCGGCCGCTGGCACGTATCAGCAAGATCAAGCGCCGCGCCGGCGACTACGATCCGGATGAAGACAAGACCTACACCGCGCGCCCGGTGATCGAACTCGATATCTGCATGGGCAGCGCCCTGCGCACGATCGAAGTGAACCTCACCGACCGTAGTGCTTTCCAATACCCGCTTCTGATCGGTTCCGAGGCGCTCAAGCGCTTCGATGCACTGGTCGACCCGAGCCTTAAATACGCTGCCGGCCAACCCGGCTGTGCCACTGACGCAAACTCTGCCGAGTAACTCACATGCGCTCTCTTACCCTGCATCTGAAAGTCCTGATCACCCTGCTGGTGACCCTGGGCATTCTGATAACGGCCTACCAGATCTTCATTCAGGGCATCCCGATCACCGAGGATGAGACCGACGACCTCTGGAACATCGACGCCAAGGTCGAATTCCAGGCCAGCCCGCGCGACCCGATCAAGGTGCAGATGTTCGTGCCGCCGCTGAACCGGGATTACGTCAGCCTCAACGAGAGCTTCATCTCCAACAACTACGGCGTGAGCATCAATCGCGTGGACGGCAACCGCAAGGTGACCTGGTCCGCCCGCCGCGCCAGCGGCAACCAGACCCTCTACTACCGTCTGGTGCTGACCAAGCGCTACAGCGGCGAGAAGCCCAAGGACAAGGGGCCGATCTTCCGTGACAGCATCCCGGTCGAGGGTGCCGAGAAGATCGCCGCCGAAGCCCTGCTGGCCCCCATCCGCCAGCACTCGGCCGACGTCGAGACCTTCATCAGCGAGACCATCAAGCGCACCAACAACCTGAACGACGACAACGTCAAGTTGCTGCTCGCCGGCGACCAGAGCACCTCGAACAAGGCCAAGGCCATCGAGCTGCTGCTGTCCATCGCCCACGTCCCGATGGAACGCGTGCACACCATCCGCCTCGCCGCCGACCAGCCGCAGAGCCCTGAGCTTTGGCTGCGCAGCTTCAACGGCGAGAACTGGCTGTACTTCAACCCGGATACCGGCGAGCAGGGCCTGCCCGCCGACCGCCTGGTGTGGTGGACCGGTGACGACAACCTGATCACCGTCGACGGCGGCAAGAAGGCCCAGGTGACCTTCAGCCTGAACAACAGCGAGATGAACGCCATCCGCCTGGCCAAGCTGACCGACGAGAACACCGACGCCGACTTCCTCGAATACTCGCTCTACGGCCTGCCGCTGCAGACCCAGCAGACCTACCAGATCATGATCATGATCCCCATCGGTGTGCTGGTGATCCTGATCCTGCGCAACCTCGGCGGCCTGCAGACCCTGGGTACCTTCACCCCGGTGCTGATCGCCCTCGCCTTCCGCGAGACGCAGCTGGGCTTCGGCATCGCGCTGTTCACCATCATCACGGCATTGGGCCTGTCACTGCGGTCCTACCTCGAACACCTGAAGCTACAGATGCTACCCAGGCTATCGGTGGTGCTGACGTTCGTGGTGATCCTGATTGCGGTCATCAGCCTGCTCAGCCACAAGCTGGGCCTGGAGCGCGGCCTGTCCGTGGCGCTGTTCCCGATGGTGATCCTGACCATGACCATCGAACGCCTGTCCATCACCTGGGAAGAGCGCGGCGGTGGCCATGCCTTCAAGGTCGCCATCGGCACCCTGTTCGCCGCCACCCTGGCGCACCTGCTGATGACCGTGCCGGAGCTGACCTACTTCATCTTCACCTTCCCGGCCGTGCTGCTGATCATGGTGGGCTTCATGCTGGCGATGGGTCGCTACCGCGGCTACCGCCTGACGGAGCTGTTCCGCTTCAAAGCCTTCCTGAAGGACTGAGCCATGTTCGGCCTGATCAAGACGTGGAAAGCCCTCGAAGCCAAAGGCATCATGGGCATCAACCGTCGCAACGCGGACTACGTGCTGAAGTACAACAAACGGCACCTGTACCCGATCGTCGACGACAAGATCATCACCAAGATGCGCGCCATCGAGGCGGGCATCCACGTGCCCGAAATGTACGGGATCATTTCCACCGAGAAGGAAATCGACAAGCTCGACGAGATCATCGGCGAGCGCAACGATTTCGTGATCAAGCCCGCCCAGGGCGCCGGCGGTGACGGCATCCTGGTGATCGCCGACCGCTTCGAAGGCCGTTACAAGACGGTCTCCGGGAAGATCATCAGCCACGAGGAGATCGAGCATCAGATCTCCTCGATCCTCACCGGCCTCTACTCCCTCGGCGGGCACCGCGACCGCGCGCTGATCGAGTACCGCGTGACCCCGGACCAGATCTTCAAGAGCATCAGCTACGAAGGCGTACCGGACATCCGCATCATCGTGCTCATGGGCTACCCCGTGATGGCGATGCTGCGCCTGCCCACCCGCCAGTCCAACGGCAAGGCCAACCTGCACCAGGGCGCCATCGGCGTGGGCGTGGACCTCGCCACCGGCGTCACCCTGCGCGGCACCTGGCTGAACAACAAGATCGCCAAGCACCCGGACACCACCAACGCGGTGGACGGCGTGCAGCTGCCCAACTGGGACGGCTTCATGAAGCTGGCGGCCGGCTGCTACGAGCTGTGCGGCCTGGGCTACATCGGTGTCGACATGGTGCTGGACCAGGAGAAGGGCCCGCTGATCCTCGAGCTCAACGCCCGCCCCGGCCTGAACATCCAGATCGCCAACGACTGCGGCCTCACCCATCGCGCCCACGCGGTGGAAGCCCGCATCGCCGAGCTGCAGGAAAAGGGCATCGTGGAAACGCCCGAGGAGCGCGTGCGCTTCTCCCAGGAACTGTTCGGCCACGTGCACCCCGCCGAACTCTGATCCGCCCTGCGGCAACAAAAAAGCCCGGCCATGTGCCGGGCTTTTTCATGCCAAGGATTTGGGGTGGAGGTGCGCCGAGATGTAGGGCGGGTGAAACCCGCGAAGGCTCGATGCACGGGATCGTCGGGTTGCACCCGACCTACGCCATCCACCTCAGCCCCACTACCTGACGATCGCCAGCTCGAATGCGCCCTCGTCCACGTGCTCGTGCACCTGCATGCCGGCCTCGCTGACGGCCAGGTCCTGCATCGGGCGCTTGAAGGGTTTGTTGTCGAGGGTGTTGAGGCTGCGGTCCTCGTCGGTGGTGAGCAGCAGCGCATAGCGCTCGCCCTGGTTGGCACGGACCTGCACAGTGCCTTCGATGTAGGCGTAGCGGTACCAGGTCTCGCCATGCAGCTGGTAGACGGCGTCGCTCACCAGGCGCGTCGGGCGCTTGGCCTCGTCGAGGAAGAGGATCGAAGGGTAGACCACCTGACGATTGGCGAAGCTGCGAATGCGCAGGCCGTAGGCACGTCCGGAGCGCGGCAGCTTCAGTGCCGCGTAGTAGCTGCGGCCCATGGGGAAGGCGAAGCTGGGGGAGAAGCGGTTGAGTTCCTCATAGCGCGGCTCCTCGGCGGACAACTCGGTGAAATCCCCCTCCGGCAGCTGCCCGCAGCACTGGTCCACCAGCCCCTGATACAGCGACTGGCTGCGCTCCTCGCTGCCTTCCAGAAGAGCCTTCATCGCCTCGCTGGGCTGCCCGTCCAGCGACGGCAGGATGGCCGCCTTGCGCTCGAACTCCACCTGCCGGCTTTCGGTGTAGGCCACCGGTTGCCCGACGCCCTCCTCCGCCTGGGGTTCGTCCCCCTTGGCCGGCACCCTGGAGTTGTGGGTACGGCCCTGCTCGTCCACCCAGGTGAAATAGCCCGCACCGTTCTCCGGTCGCGAATAACCGCGCCCCTCCAGCACATCGGCATCGATGTATTCGGTGGAGCGGGCGCCGCTGGGCAGCAGGTAGTCGCGCTGCCCCGCCGGCACCTGGCCCGCGGCGTAGAAGCTGTTCTGCAGGTTGCCGCTGGCATCCACCCAGGTGAAATAACGGCGCTTCTGCTCGCCACCGCTGTTGCTGCCCGGCCAGCCCGTAGCGCCCTGCTCCTGCAGGCGCGCCAGGTCGCTGCGACTGATGCGCTGGGCCGCCTGGCGCTGCTGCTCGCCGTAGCGCTCGCCGACGAAGCTGTTGTGCACCCGGCCGTTGTCGTCGATCCAGGTCAGGTAGCGCCCGCTGGCGGCCTGGACCTGGGGCTGGATCGCCAGGGCGGTGATGAGGAAAAGCGCGGCACGGGTCTTCATCAGAATGTCGTCGTGTAGGTCATGGCCACGATGTAGGCCTTCACCGAGGTCGTCACGTCCTGGCCCGCATAGGGGTTGTAGACCAGGTTGTCGATGCCGGTGCAGTTGAGGTTGCAGCTGGTGTTGGCCTTAGTGGTTTGAGTGGTGACGAAGTAGTTGAAGCCCAGGTCGATGTTGGTGTCCTTGTCCCAGCGATAGCCCAGGCCCAGGCCATAGAGCTGGGCATCGCCGATGGGCGCCAGCACGTCGGCCTTGTTGCCAGGGATGGCCGAGGGGCGCCACTCGTAGCCCGCGCGCAGGGCCAGGCGGTCGGTAACGTCGTACTGCGCGCCCACGGCCCAGCTCCAGGTGTCGCGGTAGCCGCGATCCAGGGTCAGGGTGGTGGCCGTGGCCTTGCCGCCGCCGAAGTTCTTGGCGATGCGCAGCACGTCCAGTTCACGGTCGAACTCGATCTCGAACTCGTTCCAGTCGCTGTAGCCGCTCCACTTCAGGTCGGCGTTGAACTGCCAACGCTCGAAGGGCCGGATCTTGATCCCGGTGGAGAAGTTGTCGGGGTAGGTCATGGTCAGGCTGGCATTGCCCACTTCTTCGTCAACGTTGCCGTAAGGGAAGAGCGGGCTGAGGATCTGCCCGAAAATCGCGCCCTGGAAGCCGGTCCAGAACCCTTGCCAGTCCTTGGAGTAATCCACCCGGTACTTGCCCTGGAGGTGCATGCGTGCCTCGCTCTGGTAGGTGGCGCCCCAGGCGAACCAGTCGGTGGGCTCCCAGAGCACACCGATGTTCCAGGTGGGCGACAGCGATTGCTGCAGGTCCAGATCGATATTGGCCAGGGTATCGAAGGGGCCGAATCGACCACCGCATACGTTGATGATCGTGCCAATCATCTCTTCCAGCCCGGGCTCGCAGAGCACCTTGTTGAGCAAGCCCACCAACCCGGTAAGCATGCTCGGGTTACGGAAGTCCTCGTTCAACGCCAGGGCCTGATGGGAGAAGCCCACCGACAGACCCACCGCCAGTTCGTCGTTCACCTGGTAACCCACGGAGGGCGAGAAATAGGTGATGCGCTGGATCGCCACCTCGCGCCCCTGGTAGCGGCCCGGATCACTGTCCGAATCCCGCGAATAGCCCAGGGCCATGGGTGCATAGACGTTGGTGGCGAAGGTGAACTTGGAGCCCGGCGGGTTGATCGACAGGCCCGCCAGGGGTGCCACCAGCAGCGGCATGTCGGTCATGCCGCCCATGCCCGGCAGGTACATGGCCGGGGTCAAAGTGCGGCTGCTGGAGTTGGCCACGGGGTCATCGGTGAAGCCCATGACGTTGTAGCCCTCCGGTGCGTCGAACTCGGCGCGGATATCCATCACCCCGGCGATCATCTTCACCGTGGTCTGGCGGCCCTTGAGCTTGGTCAGCGCCGCCGGGTTGTAGTGCACCGCGTCGATCCCGGTGGAGTCGGCGGTCACGGCGTTGGCCATGGCCATCGCCTTGGGGTTGCCAATGGTCAGGTCGTTGGCCAGCTGCCCCTGCACGCCACCCGCCCAACCGGCCCCCAACCCCGCCAGCGCCAAGGCCAGCGGCGAAATTCGCATCGTCATGTCGTCGCCTCGCCGGTTACTGGGCCTTCAGGCCTTTTATGTCCAGAGGAACGGAGAACCCCAGCATCACGTCCGGGGAGTCCTCGGTCATGCCGAAGCCGGCGTTGATGTTGACGATGTAGTCGGGAGAGGTCCGCAGGCCGAGCGAGAAGTTCATGATCGCGCTGGTCTGCTCGGTGCCTTCGACCTCGGTGTCGCCGAAGGTGTAGGTCGGCTTGGTGCTGTAGGCCATCTGGTAGGAGGTGGCCAGGGACACGTCGTAGGACAGCGCGTAGGCGAAGCCCATGCTCAGGGACAGGGTGTTGCCCGGGTCCACATCCTCCAGCAGGCGGCCGCCGCGGTTCTGGTGGATGTTGTGCACCGGCATGTTGTAGGTGTATCCGACCGAGCCGAACAGCACGACCGGGTCGATCACGTAGGAGGTGTTGGCCCCCACGCCCAGGCTGTAGTAGCCGTTGCCGGTGGACAGGTCCGTCTCGTTGTTGATGTCGAAGGGGCTCTCGCCGGTGGGCAGGCCGAGGGTGGCGAACAGGGTGGTGACCGGGCGCCCGCGGGTGGCGGACCAGGGTTGCCAGCGCAGACTGCCGGAGACGTCGCCGAGGCTGTAGACGTTGACGTCGCGCTCGGTGTCGTACTTGGCCACGAAGGGCAGGCGCACGCTGAAGGTCAGGTTGTCCCAGATGCCGTAGTCGAAGGTGAAGGAGTTGGTGAAGGTGTGCTGGGCTTCGCTGCGGGGAATCACGCTGTAGACGTTGGTGCCGGTGCGGACCTGTTCGATCTGCACATCACGCACCAATGAATAATCGAAGCCGTAGGTGAGCGTGCGCTCGCCTTTCTTCAGCAGGGTGTAGCTCTTCTCCGAGGCCTGGAATACCTGCTCCAGCGCCTTGGCGCTGTCGGCATCCCCTTCTTTCTTGGTCAGCGCCTCACGCGCATCGTCCACCGAGCTCTCCTCGGCCCACAGCGACCCACAGGCGCCAAGCGCCAGCACGGCCAGCCATGCGTATCCCCTCACTCCCATGGCACCTTTACCCCTGGTTTTATTCTTACTTATGCGGGTTTTCTTATTTGCGTCTTATGTACTGGATGTCGCCTCCCGAGCCCAACTGGTCGATCTGGTTCTCGGTGAATTTGGTGATCTGCGGGAACTGCTGGAACGCCAGCAGGCTGACGGTGCGATCGTCCACCAGGCGCAGGTCGCGCTCGGTCAAGGCCATGGCGTTTGGCGGTTCGTTGCCTGTCGGGTAGATCACGAACAGCACGTTCCCATCCCACACCTCCTCGAACCGGGTGCGGGTGAAGCTGATGTTTCCCAGGGCGGGATCAGCGATGAACACGTGATCGTTGTAGACGTCGCGCACCACTACGAAATGCTTGAAACCACCGTAGTGAATAGGCACCAGCGCGGGGTGTTCCAGTTGGTCGAGGTCCTCGAACTCGGCCCGGAATCCTCCGCTCTTGTAGCCCAGCGCCCCCACGAAGCGTTTCATGTCCAGCAGCGAGAAACCGCGTCGTTCGACGATCTTGTCGGCCTCGCCATACCGCAACAGCCCTTCCATCACCTGGCGCTCCTCGAGGTTGCGCCCGAGGTAGTAGTCCAGCAGCCCGGTCAGCGCGGCGGAACCGCAGCTGTAGTCATAGGCCTGGCGGATGACGTTGCGGAACTGCAGCTGGCTCATGGGCTCCGGATTGACGGTCTCCCGGTAGGGACCGTTGGGCACCATGGCCTGGGTGATGTTCACGGAGCCCTTGGGCTGTGGCTTGGTGTCCACGGCCTGGGTGAATCCGAACAACCCCAGCAGACTGCCGACCAGGATCTCGATCATTGCCGTTCCGAATACAGGGCTTACGAAAGAAAGGCCCGCCGGCCGGAGCCGGCGGGACCTTCCGCATCACAGGATGGAGCGACCTATCAGTGGCCCCAGACCTTGATGGTGGTACCGGCCAGGTTCAGGTCGCTGACGGCCAGGGAACCGATGCTGGCGGCAGAGGCGTCGCCCATGCGGATGGCACCGACGCTCAGCTCGCCAGTGATGGTCGGCAGGGTGATCTGCAGTTTGTCGCTGGCACCAGCACCGCTGCCACCGTCGATCACGTCAACCAGGATCGGCGCGCTGTCGGAGATGTTGAAGCCGGAGAAGGCGATGGTTTCAAGGCGCAGGCTGCCGGTGGCGCTGCCTTCCTTGTCGTTGTAAACCACGCTGCCGATGGTGCCGTTGAAGTTACCGGAGATGCTGATGCCATCCTGACCGGTAACGCTGGAAAGAGCGGAGTCATCCATGGCTTTCAGGTCGGCCTGGGCCATGAAGGGAGCAGCGAGCACAGCAGCGGCGAGAGCCAGTTGTTTGAAGCTTTTCATTGTTGTTATCTCCAAGGTTCACAGGTGGGTTGCCCCGGGGGCCTGCCGCCTACCTCCTGTCAGCGGCAGTCGGGTCGGTTTGCACCGACCTCCAGCACGAGCGCTGCTTCCCTATGCGCGCCGGTCTGGACTCGTGAAGCACTAGGCTTCTCGACCTGGTTCTCACGTTACTGAGCCCCCGCTCCGCTGCCAGCCCATCCAAGGGATGGAGGATGGCAACTTGCTGTTTTTTTAGTGGCATCAGGCCTCGCTGAGCAGGCCCAGGCTCTTGCCCTTGAGCACCGCCTGGGTGCGGCTGCGCACGCCCAGCTTGGCGAACAGGTTATGCAAGTGCCATTTGATGGTCGCTTCCGACAGGTGCACCGCCTGGGCGATGTCCCGGTTGGACAGGCCGGCCGCGACGAAACGCAGGATTTCCCGCTCGCGGTGGCTCACATCCTGGTTCTCGTCGAAGGTTTCCGGGTCCACCGCCAGGCGCCGGCACTGCTCGCGCAGCGTCTCGGCAATGCCCTGCCAGGCCCCGGCCTTCTTGGGCTCGGCGGCACGCCAGGCTTCCCACAGGGGCAGCAGCCACAGGGCATCGTCCTGGAACAGGCGCCGGTAGCCGCGGTTCCAGGCTTCCTCGATGGTGGGCAGGAACAGGGCGAAGGCCTTGTCGCTGTTACCTTTGCGCCAGTAAGCCACGGAAAGTAACAGGGACAGGCGCAGGCGCCGGTCGCGCTGGTGTTCGGCGCCCTGGCGGGCGAGGCAGGTTTCCAGCGCGCTCTGCGCCTTCTCCGGGCGCCGCTCGGTCAGGGCCAGGCGAGCGACGGACAAGGCCAGCGCCGTATGGGCATCGGCATAGCGCGCCAGCGGCAGGGCCGCCAGGTGGCGCTCCAGTTGCAGGCACACGCGCTCGGCTTCATTGGGGCGGCGCAGCCACAGCAGGAACTGCACCTTGCAACCCATGCCGTGGGCGAACACCCGCTCGTAACCCGGCCCCTGGAGGCCGGCGAGCCAGTCATCCAATTGATTGAGCGCCTGCTCCGGTTCACCGGCGAAGAAGCGCGCCCGCGCCATCACCAACTGCCCTCGGCTGATCAGCTCCACCGGCGTCGCCACGTCGCGCCAGGTGGTGGCCAGGGGCAGTTCGGCGAGCACCGCCGCATGGCGATCCTGTTCGTAAAGCAGGTCGGCGTAGGCCAACACCAGCGGCCCACCCACGCGGCTGCGACGACCGAAGACCCGCTCGACACGGCCACGGGCGATCTCGGCGATGGAGCGGCCGCGTTCCAGCTCGCCGCTCTCCTTGCAGATCAGCGACTCGATCAGGCTGGTCATCACATGCAGGTATTCGCTGTCGACGATGCGCAGGCAATCCCGCGCGGTGGCGATGGATTTCGACGCGTCGCCGAACTCCCCCAGCAACGCATAGGCCGCCGCCTGCACGCAGGACAGGCTGGCGCGGAACACTGGCTGGTTGTCCGGCACCATGGCCAGCCACTGGCGGGCGACCTTGAGGCAGCTTTCCAGTTTGTCCTGGTACAGCAGCACCAGCGCCTTGAGCACCTGGGAGGCGGCCAGCAGCTCGCCGAGGCCGAAGTGAATGACCTTGCCGCGCCCCTGCAGCAGGCGGGTGCTGACCTCTTCGATCAGCGCCTCGGACTCGGCGAATTTCTGCTCGAAGGCCAGCTGCCAGGCGTAGAAGATCTGGAACACCGGGTGCTCGCGGATCACATCGGCGGGCACTTCCTTGAGCATCGAGAGGATGCCGTAGACGCGGTTGCCGGCGATCAGCCGAGCGCCCTGGCGCTCCAGCAACTCGGCGGCGAAGCCGTAGTCACGACCGCGCAGGGCGTACTTGATGGCGCGGTCCGGCAGGTCGTGGCTCTCGCACCAGCGCGCGGCGGCATGCAGCAGCGTGGCGCTGTCGGTATGGCGTTGCAGGCGGCCCTGGAGGAATTCGGCGAACAGGTGGTGGTAGCGGAACCATTCACCCTGCTCGTCCAGGGCGATGACGAAGAGCTGCTCGCGCTGCAGGCGCATCAGCATGTCCAGGCCATCGCGGCGGCCGGTCAGGGCGTTGCACAGGTCGGCGCAGAACTCGTCGAGCACCGAGGTCTGGTCAAGGAACTGCTGCAGGGCCAGGGGCAGGCTGTTGACCACGTCCTCGGCCAGGTAGTCGGCGATATTGCGCTCGGTACCGCTGAGGCTGGCGAGGAAGGCCTTGCGGTCCGGGTGCCGCGCCAGGGCCAGGCTGGCCAGGTGCAGCGCGGTGATCCAGCCCTCGGTACGGGCATGCAGCTGCTTCAGCTCGCTGCGGCTCAGCTCCAGCTCGCGGACCTCGCGGAAATACGCCTCGGTTTCCTCGAGGGACAGGCGCAGGTCTTCGGCCTGCAGCGTGAAGGCCTCGCCCTCGATGAACAGGCTGCGCGGGGTGAAGCGGGTGGCGCTGACCAGGTGCACGTTGCGCGGCAGGCGCTCGACCAGGTGGCGGGCGCCCTGCTCCAGGCTGGCGTGGCGGATGCGATGGAAGTCGTCGAGCATCACGTAGAGCTCGCCGTCGAGGCGCTGCAGGTCACTGACGAAGGCGTCGATGATCGCCTCCACCGGCCAGTTCACCTCACCCCGCAGCAGCCCGGCGGTGTTGCTGCCGAAGCCCGGCTTCACCGCCTCGACCGCAGCGACCAGGTATTGCAACAGGCGCTGGGGCTCGCTGTCGGAATCATCGCAGGACAGCCAGGCGACCCGCGCACCGGCTTGCTGCAGCTTCTCGCGGAACAGGCTGAGCACGGTGCTCTTGCCGAACCCGGCAGGGGCGCTGAGCACCATCACACGCTGGCTGCGAGCCTCGAACAGCCGGTCGATCAGGGCCTTGCGCGCCAGGCGTGGACGGCCGCCGGAATCCGGCGGGAAGAGCTTGGTACGCAGCATCGGGAAGGGCAGCGCATCGTTGGACGGGGCGCTCATGCTTCCAGCAGCCCCAGTTCCCGCGCCCGGCGTATTGCCTGGGTGCGATTGCGCACCTTGAGCTTCTCGTAGATGTTGTGCAGGTGCCATTTCACGGTCCCCAGGGCCAGCGAGAGCTGCTGGCCGATTTCCTCGTTGGAAAGTCCCTTGGCCGCCAGCAGGACCACCTCGCGTTCGCGGTCGGTGAGCCCTTCTTCCAGCACATCCTGTGACTTGCGTACGTCCTGTCCCGGCCAGATGGCCAGCAGGCTGCGAATGAACCCCTGCAGCGCGGGCTGGCGCTCGGCGGCTTCCAGTTGCTGCAGCAGCAGGCGGATGGCATCGCCCTCCTCCACGAAGAGGCTGCGCACATCCTCGCGCTCGGCACTGAGCAGGCACTGCACCAGCAGGCTCTGGGCCCGTTCCTGGTAGCCCAGACGCTGGTAGCTGAGGGCGGCCAGCAGGTCCAGGCGCAGGCGCTGCAGGCCATGCCAGCCGGGTTGCAGCTGGGCACGCAACTGGTTGATCTCGTGCAACGCCTCGCTGTAATGCCCACGCGCCTGCTGCAGGCGTACGCGGATCAGTCCCTGGGTCCAGAGCACCGGGTTGAAGCCGCGCTTGGCGTAGTCGGCGGCGAGCTTGGTCCAGTCCACCGCCTTCAGGCGCAGCTCGGCCCTCTTGATGCGGTCGGTCGCCGGCTCCTGGAGGATCAGGGTCACCTCGTCGGCCACCGCCTGCACGTAGAAGCGCCAGGAGTGGTTGCGCGCCGCCAGGTTCTGCATCAGCACCAGGCTGGCCAGGGCTTCCTTGGGCTTGTCCTGCATGCGTTGGATGCGCGCGAGGAAGAGCATGCCCTGGGCATAGATATCGATGGGCTTGATCACGTCGACATGGTTGAGCGCCCAGCGCAGGCGCTCTTCCAGGCCATCCAGGCGTCCCTGCTGGTAGGCGATCAGCGATTCGATGATCACCGGCAGGGCCAGGGCCCGGGACTTCTCGCCGAACAACGGCATCAGTTGGGCGCGCATCTGCTCGTGCAGCAACTGGGCCTGCTTGACCTGGCCCTGCTCCAGCGAGAGAAGCACCTCCACGTTGCCCAGCTGCATGTCGAGGTAGCGACCCTCGAGGAAGTGGTTGCGCTGCTGCGCCAGGGCCAGCAGACGTCGCGCCTGTTCGGGCTGGGCGAGGATCACCAGGGCCAGGGCACCGATCACCAGCATGGCCACTTCGAGGAAGGCCTCGTGCTGGCCGAGCAGGCCCTCCACCTTGCGCGCCAGGCTCACGCAGAGGTCGAGGTCGTCCTTCTGCAGCGCGATGGCGGCCTTCACCGCCAGCGCGGCCAGGTACTTCTCGCTGAGCGGCGCCTGGGCGCCGGTACCGCCCCAGCGCGCCAGCAGCTCGTCGAGCATCTGGTTGGCTTCGGGCAAAGCCAGCTCGGTGGCGCGGTTCCACACATCGGCGAGGATCAGCGTCGGGTAGCGCTCGGCGATGTCGTCGGGCACGAACTGGCGCCAGCGGTAGATCTGGTTCAGCTGGCCACGGTTGATCAGCTCCAGGCCGCAACCGTCCACCAGCGCGGCGAGCATTTCCGGGTCTTCGGCCAGGCAGGCGTGCTCGATGGCGAGGTTCTGCATGTGGTGGTTGGTGAACCACAGGCTGGCATTGAAGTGCAGTTGCTTGAAGCGTTCCGGCTCCTGGGCCACCAAGCGGGCCCGGAGGAAGTCGGCAAACAGGTGATGGAAGCGGTACCACTGGCGCTCGCGGTCCAGGGGCAGGAGGAACAGCTGCATGGTTTCCAGCTGCTCCAGCAGGGCCTGGCCGTCGTTGCGCCCGGTCAGGGCGTTGGCCAGGTCGCCGCTCAACTGGCTGGCGATGCCGAGGGCCAGCAGGGCGTCCTGCAGGTCCGCCGGCAACTGCTCGAAAACGGTGGTCAGCAGGTAGTCGCCCACGGCCGCCTGGTCGCCGCCCATGGCCAGCACCTGGTCGGAGGCCTGGGGCTGGTGGCGCAGCCAGAGGCTGGCGAGGTGCACGCCGATCAGCCAGCCTTCGGTCTGGCTGTGCAGCGCGGCGAGGGTCGCCTCGTCCAGCTCCAGGCCGCTGCGGTCCAGGTAGTCGCGGGTCTCGTCCTCGGTCAGGCGCAGCTCGTCCAGGCCGATCTCCAGCAACCAGCCCTTGGCACGCAGGGTGGCGAGGTTCATCGGCGGCAGGGAGCGGCTGCCGATGGCGAGGGTGAAATTGGCCGGCGCCATCTTCACCAGGCGACCGAGGGCGGTGAAGATCTCCGTGTCGCTGAGCAGGTGCAAGTCATCCAGCACCAGCAGCAGCGGCCCTTCCAGTGCGGTCAGTTCCACCAGCAGGCTTTCCAGCACGGCAGCGACAGGCACCTGCATGGTGTTCTGCAGGAAGCCGGCCGCATGGGCACCGACGCCGGGCACGGCGGCACCCAGGGTCTTGATCAGTTGCTGGAAGAAGCGCGAGGGGTTGTCGTCCTCGCTGCCGAGGGAGAACCAGGCGACAGCGGAACCGGCCTCACGCCGTTGTTCTGCGAGGGTCGCCAGGGCGGTGGTCTTGCCAAAGCCTGCGGGCGCCGAGAACAGCAAAAGGCGCGCGTGAGGGTGTGCAGCCAGGACCGCCTGCACCTGCGGTCGTGGCAAATAGTCGGCAGACGCTTGGGGCGTCATCAGTTTTGAGCGCAGTAGGCTGCCGGCTGCGGGGTCGAGAACTGCATCCACGGCCTGTATCCCTGTATCTTTATCATTGTGGGACGGGGATATGACCCCGCGGGATTTATCCATAATTATCAGAATGCATTTCCTGCGTAAACTTAAGAAACGGCTCTAGGATCGACAATTTAGGCGGTCTAGAATCCTCACTCGCGCCCTCTTTGCGTCCATCATGCCCAACTGCCTCCTACACCCTCTGCCCTACCACGAACACCCGGGACAGCGTTTCGCCCTCGTCCGCCATGCACCCGGAGCGGTGCTGCTCGACGCCGGCCGGCCCATTGCCAGTCGTGGACGCTATGACCTATTCAGCGCCTGGCCATTGGCAGAACTGGCGCCGGGACCCGACGAATCGGCCAACGACTTTATTTGCCGCCTTCGCGGGACCTTGCAGCAGCTGGGCCCGGCGGATTCCCCCGATACCGTGGAACTGCCATTCACGGGCGGATTGATGGGATATTTTTCCTATGACTTCGGCCGCCGGCTGGAGCAACTGCCCGAGCAGGCCCTGGATGACCGCCACCTGCCGGACGCCCAACTCGGCCTCTATGCCTGGGCCCTGGTCAGCGACCACCAGCACCGCACCAGCCAGTTGGTATTCCACCCGAGTCTCGCCGAAAGCGAGCGACTGCGACTGATAGACCTGTTCGAGTGCGCGGAAAATCCCGACAACGTCGAGGAATTTCGTCTTACCCGCGCCTTTCAGGCCGATCTGTCGCAAACCGCTTACAGAACGGCCATCGAACGCATCCAGTCGTACATCGCTGCCGGTGACTGCTACCAGGTGAACTTCGCCCAGCGCTTCCAGGCGCCCTGCCAGGGCGATCCCTGGGCGGCCTACCTGGCCCTGCGCGAGGCCTGCTCCACGCCCTTCTCCGCCTACCAGGCCCTGGCCGGTGGCGGCGCCATCCTCAGCCTCTCCCCAGAGCGCTTCATCAAGCTGAGCAAGGGCCAGGTGGAAACCCGCCCGATCAAGGGCACCCGCCCCCGGGGCCGCACGCCGGACGAGGACGCCGAACAGGCCGCAGAGCTGCTGGCGAGCCCCAAGGACCGGGCCGAGAACCTGATGATCGTCGACCTGCTGCGCAATGACCTGGGTCGCAGCTGCGCCACCGGCAGCGTGAAGGTGCCCGAGCTGTTCGCCCTGGAGAGCTACCCCAACGTGCACCACTTGGTCAGCGCTGTGAGCGGCACCCTGGCCGAAGGCAAGGACGCACTGGACCTGCTGGTGGGCAGCTTCCCCGGCGGCTCCATCACCGGTGCGCCGAAGATCCGCGCCATGCAGATCATCGACGAGCTGGAGCCGACCCGTCGCACCATCTACTGCGGCTCGCTGGTCTACCTCGACGTGCGCGGGGAGATGGACAGCTC
This sequence comes from Aquipseudomonas alcaligenes MRY13-0052, assembly GCA_000474255.1. Classification (GTDB taxonomy): domain Bacteria; phylum Pseudomonadota; class Gammaproteobacteria; order Pseudomonadales; family Pseudomonadaceae; genus Metapseudomonas; species Metapseudomonas solani. The sequence continues at coordinate 42,138 of BATO01000019.1, read as the reverse complement.
CATCGCCATCCGCACCCTGCTGGTGAAGGACGGCGTCGCCAGTTGCTGGGGCGGTGGCGGCATCGTCGCCGACTCCCAGTGGGAAGAGGAGTACTGCGAATCCATCACCAAGGTGCAGGTGCTGTTGCGCACCCTGGAAGGCTTGTAGGAGCTCCATTCGCCCAGCGCCACGCAGACGCAGAAACGAAAAAGCCCGCTTTCGCGGGCTTTTTCATGGCTGGGCTCAGAGGCTCAGCTGGCGATCGGACGCCTTGAGGAACTCACGCTTGAGGTCCTCGTAGGTGTGCACCGCCGGGAACTGCGGGAACTCGCGGATCACGTTTTCCGGGGCATGGAACAGGATGCCGGCGTGGGCCTCGGCGAGCATGGTGGTGTCGTTGTAGGAGTCGCCAGCAGCGATCACACGGTAGTAGAGGCTCTTGAAGGCGATCACCGACTGGCGCTTCGGGTCCTTCTGGCGCAGTTGGTAGCCCACGACGCGGTCGGTGTCGTCGGTGATCAGCTTGTGGCACAGCAGGGCCGGGAAGCCGAGCTGGCGCATCAGCGGCTGGGAGAACTCGTAGAAGGTGTCGGAGAGGATCACCACCTGGAAGCGCTCGCGCAGCCAGTCGACGAACTCCACCGCGCCTTCCAGCGGCTTCAGGGTGGCGATCACTTCCTGGATGTCGGACAGCTTGAGTTCGTGCTCATCGAGGATGCGCAGGCGCTGCTTCATCAGCACGTCATAGTCGGGAATATCGCGGGTCGTGGCCTTGAGCGCGTCGATTCCAGTTTTTTCGGCGAAGGCGATCCAGATTTCCGGAACCAGCACACCTTCCAGGTCGAGACAGGCGATTTCCACGAGACATTCCTCGGTTATTGAATTGTTAGGGAGGCGGCACTCTAGCTTTTCACCCGCAGCCACGCAACGCGGCACTTATACCCAAACAGGGCAGTCCCCCTGCCTTATGGTTATTTAGGCGCATAAGTTGCTTTTGCTACCATCCGCGCCACAGAGCGCGTAGCGCCATTTCAACTAGGAAAACCGCCTGATGAGCCAACCCTTCGACGTCGCCGAGATCGCCGCGGCCTACGCCAGCAAATCCCCCCAGGACATCCTCAAGCTCGCCTTCGAACACTTCGGCGACGACCTGTGGCTGTCCTTCAGCGGTGCCGAGGACGTGGTGCTGGTGGACATGGCCTGGAAGCTCAACAAGAACGTCAAGGTGTTCAGCCTGGATACCGGTCGCCTGCACCCGGAAACCTACCGCTTCATCGAGAAGGTCCGCGAGCACTACGGCATCACCATCGAGCTGCTTTCCCCCGACGCCACCAAGCTGGAGCCCTTCGTTCGCGAGAAGGGCCTGTTCAGCTTCTACAAGGACGGCCACGAGGAGTGCTGCGGCATCCGCAAGATCGAGCCGCTGCGGCGCAAGCTGTCCACCGTGCGCGCATGGGCCACCGGCCAGCGCCGCGACCAGAGCCCCGGCACCCGCAGCAAGGTGGCGGCGGTAGAACTGGATGGCGCCTTCTCCACGCCCGACAACCCGCTGTACAAGTTCAACCCCCTGGCGCAGATGCCCAGCGACGAAGTCTGGGCCTACATCCGCATGCTGGAGATTCCCTACAACCCGCTGCACGAGCGCGGTTTCATCAGCATCGGCTGCGAGCCCTGCACCCGCCCCGTGCTGCCCAACCAGCACGAACGCGAAGGCCGCTGGTGGTGGGAAGAAGCCACGCAGAAGGAGTGCGGGCTGCACGCCGGCAACCTGATCGCGAAGAACTGAACCGATGAAGATCACCCTGGTGAAGAAGGTCCTGGCCGATGGCGAGGACTGCGACAAGTGCAAGGATGTGCAGCGCCTGCTGGAACGTGGCGGCTACATGGGGCGCATCGACCGGGTGATGGTGGCGGACGAGCGCAACCCGGCCAGCAGCGGCTGGATGGTCGCCCAGCACTACGGCATCGACACCGCGCCCTTCTTCGTGGTGCGTCGCGACGACGGCAGCGAGCAGGTCTACACCGTGTTCCATGAGTTCCTGCACCAAGTGCTCGAAGCAGAATGAAAAAGCCCGGCAGATGCCGGGCTTTTCGTTTGCGGGCGTCGACTCAGTAGGTCGGCAGCTCGACGTCGTGGAACAGGTCATCCAGCTCGGCCTTGTTGTGGCACTGCACCGCCTTGGCCAGCATGTCGCGAGTCAGGTGCGGGGCGAACTTCTCGATGAAGTCGCACATGAAGCCGCGCAGGAAGGTGCCGCGACGGAAGCCGATCTTGGTCACGCTGGATTCGAACAGCTCGCCGGCATCCAGTACCACGAGGTCGCTGTCGAGCTTGGGGTCCACCGCCATCTTGGCGACGATGCCCACGCCCAGACCGAGGCGCACATAGGTCTTGATCACGTCGGCGTCGGCCGCGGTGAACACCACCTTCGGCGTCAGGCCGCGATGGCTGAAGGCTTCGTCCAGCTTCGAACGGCCTGTGAAACCGAACACGTAGGTGACGATGGGGTGCTCGGCGAGCGCTTCCAGGGTCAGCTTCGGCAGTTTGGTCAGCGGGTGGCCCTGGGGCACGATCACGCAGCGGTTCCAGCGGTAGCAGGGCATCATCACCAGGTCACCGAACAGCTCCAGGGCCTCGGTGGCGATGGCGAAGTCGACGGTGCCGTCGGCGGCCATCTCGGCGATCTGCATCGGCGTGCCCTGGTGCATGTGCAGGGCCACGTCCGGGTACTGGCGGATGAAGTTGCTGATCACCGGCGGCAACGCGTAGCGCGCCTGGGTGTGGGTGGTGGCGATGGACAGGGTGCCCTTCTTCTCGTTGGAGAATTCCTGGGCGATCTGCTTGATGCTTTCCACCTTGCGCAGGATTTCCCCGGCGGTGGTGATGATGCGCTCGCCCGCCGGAGTGACGCGGGTGAGGTGCTTGCCGCTGCGGGCGAATACTTCGACGCCCAGTTCATCCTCGAGCAGGCGGATCTGCTTGCTGATACCTGGTTGCGAGGTGTAAAGGCTTTGCGCGGTGGCCGACACGTTGAGGTCGTGGTGCGCCACTTCCCAGATGTAGCGCAGTTGCTGAAGCTTCATAGATGTCCCTCAAAGCAAATGACGACGCAATGGATGGTCGGCGACGTTTATAACCATATTAATGGTTTGATGGATAAAACTAGACGTTTTTTTCAGTTTTGCACGTCATTCGTAATCGCCGTCACAGCTCTCCCCTGCCCCGGTGCTGCAGCATGGGCACCAGGTACACCGGCACATCGGATAACTGCACCAGCCGCGCCGACGTCCGCCCCAGGGGCGTATCGAGCGCAGCGCCATGGCTATGACTGCCTACGACCAGCAAATCCACCCCGAGTTTCTGCGCCTCTTCGAGAATCACCTGGGCCGGGTCGCCCTGCACCACGCGCACCGCGCGGATCATCCCCAGTTCGCTCTGGGCGTCACCCATCTCGTCGCGGAACCCTTCCAGCACACGCTGTTCGATGCTGGCCATGACGGTTCCCAGGCCCTTGCTGCGCAGGTCGGCAAGGCGCTCTTCATCCAGGTAGGTCTGCAGGACCGACTCGGCGAACAACCCGAGGGGCTCCACCGCGTGCACCACGTAGAGCTCGGCCTGATAGACCCGGGCGAGCGAGAGGGCGTGCTGCAGCACGTAGGGGGCATAGAGGCCAAGGTCGGTGGCGTAGAGAATCGAACGAATCATGAGGCCTCCTACTGCCTGGGTGGCGGGCCTCGTCTCAGCTTAGTCAGATCTGCGGTTCGTTGCTTACACCGTGCGGCACATGGCCCGTAGCGACCACTTCGCGGGCTTTCTCGCAATGCCCGGCCTGGTCGTCGAAGAACACGTCGGCGCCAAAGGCATCGAGGATCGAGGACTTTTCCAGCCCGCCGAGGAAGAAGGATTCGTCGAGGCGGATGTCCCACTCGCGCAGGGTACGGATGACCCGCTCATGGGCCGGCGCCGAGCGCGCGGTGACCAGGGCCGTGCGGATGGGACAGGCGTCGGCGGGGAATTCCTGCTGCAGGCGGTTGAGCGCCGAGAGGAAGGGCTTGAAGGGACCACCGTCCAGTGGCGTCAAGGCAGCTTCGCGCTCGTAGGCCTGGAAGGCTTCGAGCCCGCCGCGCTGGTAGACGCGCTCGGAGTCGTCGGAAAACAGCACCGCGTCACCGTCGAAGGCGATGCGCAGTTCGTTGCTGGCGGCCCGGCGCGGCCCACCGGACAGGATGGTTGCCGAAGCGAAGCCGCTTTGCAGTGCAGCGCGCACGTCGTCCACATGGGTGGAAAGGAACAGGTGGCAACCGAACGCCTTGAGATAAGGCCCCGGGCTGCGGCCGCCGGAGAAGGCCGCGCGGGAGATGGCCAGGCCATGCTGCTGGATCGAGTTGAACGCGCGCAGTCCGGTATCGGCGCTGTTGCGCGACACCAGGATCACCTCGACCCGCGCCTGCCCCAACTCGCTGTTGAGGCCGAGCAGTTTCTGCACCAGGGGGAAGGCGTCGCCCTGCTCGAGCACTTCGTCTTCGTGCTCGATCTGGTACTGACGGTAGGCTTCGATGCCTTCGGCCTCATACACCCGGTGGCTTTCATTGAGGTCGAACAGCGCCCGCGAGGAAATCGCCAGCACCAGTTTGTCCGCCAGTCCTCCCGCCATGCCCTTCTCCTTATTGCTGGTTGCGCGCGTCGATGAAACGCAGTGCCTGATAGAGCGCACGGATGCGCGGCAATTCCTTGCCGGCCGCAGCGGCCGCTGCCAGGGGTGCAGCATAGATGGCCTCCAGCTCCAGCGGCCGGCGCTGGGCGAAGTCGTGGTACATGCTGGGCAGGTAGTCGGGCATGCGATCGGTGGAGGCCAGCAGCTTGCCGGCGAACCCTTCCGGCAGGCTGTGACCGCAAGCCAGGGCGCCCTCCACCACTTCCTGCATGATCGCCTGGATCAGCTCGCGGGCATCGGCGTTGCGCATCAAGGCCGTAGTGCCGGCGTCGAGCAGGACCGAAAGGCCGTTGTAGGGAACGTTCCACACCAGCTTCTGCCAGCGCGCCTGGTCGAGGTTGGGCATGCCGGTGGAATCGAGCCCCGCCGCGCGGAACAGCCCGACGCCCTCCTCCAGCAGCGCCTGGCGCGCGCCATCATCGCTGGCCGGGCCGGAGTGGTAGCCGAGGTTCACCGCCCCCAGGGACTGGTGCTCGATGACGCCCGGTGCATCGCGGTGGACGCAGATGTAGCAGAGCCCGCCCAGCAGGTGCAGCGAATCCGGCAGCAGCGGGCGCAGCGCGTCCTCGACGGCCAAGCCGTTCTGCAGCAGCACCACCTTGGCGCCCGGAGCTGCGGCACGGGCGATCAGCGGTGCCAGGTCGGCGTTGCTGGTGGTCTTGGCGCCCACCAGCAGCCAGTCGCAGGGCGGCATCTCGGCCACCTCGCGATAGGCCTGCACGGGGTTCAGGGTCAGGGCGCCGTGCACAGCGCTGTTGAGCTGCAGACCATTGGCACGCACGGCCTCGTATTCGCTGCGCAGCAGGAAGTGCACGTCGAAGCCCGCGCGGGCCAGCAGCAAGCCGTAGAAGCCGCCGATGGCACCGGTACCGATGATGCCGATGCGCGGTTGCTGGGTGTGAGTCATCAGGGAAGCTCCTCTGCCTGGCGGGCCAGTGCCTCGTCCAGGTTGCGGTTCAGGTCGTCGCCCTGCAGCGTGCTGCGCAGGGCGCCAAGAAATTGTCCATCCCGCACCACGAACAGTGCAGGCAGGTGGAATACCTCGTAGCGCTGCACCAGGCCACCATTATTGCCGGCGTCTATCCAGCACAATCTGTCGATGCCCAGGGGCATCTGCGACAGATGGCGCCGCGCCCAGCGGCAACTGGCACAACCTATGCTGGTGAATATCACCAGGGAGGTGCCCGGCAGGCCCAGCAGTTGCTGGTCCGCATCGAAATCAGTCAGTTCCAGTTCGCGCACTATACTGCCCCTAAGAGATGCCAGAATAATGGCATCCGGAGTTCACAAAAAATGCGTCGATTCCTGCGTCACCCCAGCGATCTGCCTGTAGAGCTGGTACTGCGCAAGCACAGCTTCCTGCCGCGACAGCGGCTGCACAATATCAGCCTCGGCGGCGTTGCCTGCAACTCGCTGCGGGGCTTTCGCAAGGGCACCGCGATCGAGCTACGCATCCCCCTGCTGGGCGACGAGGCGCGCTATGCGGGCATCGTCGCCTGGTGCCGCAAGCAACCCGACGACTACCTGGTGGGCATCTGCTTCACCGACGAGGAAACCCTGTTCCGCGCCCGCATGGTCGAGCAGGTCTGCCAGATCGAGGTCTACCGCAAGCAGCGCGAGCTGGAGGCCGGTGAGGAACTGCCGATCGAGCGCATCGCCCAGGAATGGATCGCCCGACACGCCGCCGAGTTCTCCGCTGCCAGCCTGAACTGAGCATTTTCCGCCTATTTGCTCCCTTCGCGCCATTGTCGAGCCAGCGTGTAACGCGTTAAGGTTCCGCGTCCCCGACGCGCACTCAAATGCCGTGCCCCGCCGCTCCGGGATGGCTGGCGGCCCGCACCTGTGACCTGACGACTGACCTGATGACTAGCACGATGGCTGATTTACCGATCGACGACCTTAACGTTGCCTCCAACGAGACCCTGATCACGCCGGAGCAACTGAAACGCGAGATTCCGCTCACCGACGCCGCATTGCACACCGTCGCCCATGGCCGCGAAGTGGTGCGCAACATCCTCGATGGCAAGGATCATCGCCTGTTCGTGGTGGTCGGCCCCTGCTCGATCCACGACATCAAGGCCGCACACGAATACGCCGATCGCCTCAAGGGCCTGGCTGCCGAGGTCTCCGACACGCTGTTCCTGGTCATGCGCGTGTACTTCGAGAAGCCGCGCACCACCGTCGGCTGGAAAGGCCTGATCAACGACCCCTACCTTGACGACTCCTTCAAGATCCAGGATGGCCTGCACATCGGTCGCCAACTGCTGCGCGACCTGGCCGAGAAAGGCCTGCCCACCGCCACCGAGGCGCTGGACCCGATCTCCCCGCAGTACCTGCAGGACCTGATCAGTTGGTCCGCCATTGGCGCCCGCACCACCGAATCCCAGACCCACCGCGAGATGGCCTCGGGCCTGTCTTCGGCGGTCGGCTTCAAGAACGGCACCGACGGCAGCCTGACCGTGGCGATCAACGCCCTGCAATCGGTCTCCAGCCCGCACCGTTTCCTCGGCATCAACCAGGAAGGTGGCGTCTCCATCGTCACCACCAAGGGCAACGCCTATGGCCATGTCGTGCTGCGCGGCGGCAACGGCAAACCCAACTACGACTCGGTGAGCGTTGCCATTTGTGAGCAGGAACTGACCAAAGCCGGCATCAAGCCGAACATCATGGTCGACTGCAGCCACGCCAACTCCAACAAGGACCCGGCCCTGCAGCCGCTGGTGATGGACAACGTCGCCAACCAGATCCTCGAAGGCAACGGCTCCATCGTCGGCCTGATGGTGGAAAGCCACCTCGGCTGGGGCAGCCAGTCCATTCCCAAGGACCTGAACCAGCTGAAGTACGGCGTATCGATCACCGATGCCTGCATCGACTGGGAAACCACCGAGAAGACCCTGCGCAGCATGCACGCCAAACTCAAGGACGTGCTGCCCAAGCGCCAGCGCGGCTGATCGACCGCGCAATGAAAAACGCCGGGCATCTGCCCGGCGTTTTCGTTTCAGCTTCCAGCTCAGCCCTTGGGGGCGTGACGCTGGCGACGCTCGATGTAGCGCTCCACATAGGAGCAGGAGGGGATCACCGTATAGCCCTGGTCTTCAGCGAAGCCCAGCGCGCGCTCGGTGAGCGCTGCGGCGATGCCCCTGCCACGCAGCGCGTTCGGCACGAAGGTGCGATAGATGTCCAATGTCTGTTTGCCCAAGTCCATGTAGGCAAGGTAAGCACGATGACCGTCCACGGTGGTCTCGAACTGATGACCTGCCTGGTCATGGTGGATGGACAGCGCCTCGCTCATCGCAACTCCTCAGGGGGTTTTAGAACAACACCCGTACCTTATCTATCTTTTCCAGCCGAAGAAACATTTCGGCGGAGCCGGAGCCAAATTGGACACTCAGGAAAGCCTTACCGTTCTCCACCTTATGTAATACACCCTGGTAATAGGCGCCATCGAAGGTGATGAACTGCAGTCGCTTGCCTGCGTAGTCCTGCAGGCTGGATACCTTGACGAACTCGTACTTCGGCAAGGCACCTGGGGCGTCGGTATTTTCCGACGTTACCGAAACCATCTCGTTAACCCCCATCTCGGGACGCTTGCCCGGGTCGACCCAGGCGAAGGCGATCGGCTGCACCGCCTGCTGGTTGACCAGCAGCACCGGGCGCAGCATACCGACCACATCCTTGGGCTCGAAGAACTGCAGGCCGTCCCAGCTCATGCCCTCGGTCGGGGTCAGCTCGACGCGCAGCGATTGCGGGTCCTTCAGGTAGCGCCCGTAGGCATCCAGCAACGGCTGCTCGAGAGCGATCTTCTGCGCCCGCAGCACGCGATCGAGCTGCTCCACGGCGGTCTTCAGATAGACATCGGCGGGCTGGCCCAATTTACCGGCGCAGTATTCCTGCACCTTGCGCTGGTACTGGTTGTCGTTGAGTTCGAAGACGACGCTGGACAGGCGCGGCGGGTTGACCCGCAGGTCGCCCGGCTTCTCGGACATGTTCGACAGCGCCATGCTGACGCGGGTCTCGCCCATGTCACGGGTATCGGACGTGAGATTGAAGGTCAGCTTCTGCGCGCCGGGCTCGAACAGGTAGGAGAACTCGGCGTCGGTCTCGAAGGTGCGGTAACCCATGTCGAGCAGCTCATTGGTGCCGATATGGTTGATCTTGCCGCACGCCACTTCGCTCATCGCGGTGAAGATGCTGCGTTCGGTCGGCGCATCGTAGAGCTGCTGCATGAAGGGACCATGCACGTCCAGCATCAGGCCCTTCAGGCGCATAGCCATCTGCTTCGGGAACTTGCCCTCGTCCAGGCGCTCCTTGAAGCTGAGCAGCTCGCGCAGGCCATTGAACTTCAGCTCGGCATGGGTCACCTGCACGCTGTCGCCCAGCGCGGGGACACGAACCTTGAGGTTCTCCAGGCCGACGCGGCCGTCGAAGGACGAGGTGATGCCGCCGTAGCTGATGTCCATGATCGGCGAAAGCTGCTGGATCGCATCATTCATGATCGACCTGACCGAAAGGTACAGGGAGAGTTTGATGATTAACGCCAGCGCGAGCGCCGCGAGCACCACCCACTTAAGTAGTCTTGCCATAACGCCGTCCTTGATGTCCTGGAATGCGGGATGAAAACCGGCGCAGCTTATCAGTGCGCCCATGGGCCATCCACGGCATTTCCCACAATATGAAGAACCAGTTCACTGTAACGAACGGGAAGTTGTGGTCTTTACATCCGCGCATAGCAGCAAACATGCAAAAGCGACCCACGCCTGTCATTTCTCGACAAACAGCCCCACCCAACCAGGCCGGGGCCGACAGGGTATCTCCGTCATCTTCGGCTAAACTTTGAACTTCACCTGCTCACGGACTATCCAACTGGATACTTTTTGAACAGGCACCGTCGGAAATGGCTGGGAAGGTGAAAAAAAACACCCCTCCTTGCACCTCGTCAGTTTACTTACTACAAGTTATGGGTAGTATGTACGCCGGCTAATTTCCCAAGCTCGGGGAATTGCTTTTATGGAAATGTCCACCTTAAGGGGAACACGATGAACAACGTTCTGAAATTCTCTGCTCTGGCTCTGGCAGCAGTTCTGGCCACCGGTTGCAGCAGCGTCTCCAAAGAAACCGAAGCCCGTCTGACTGCAACTGAAGATGCAGCCGCTCGCGCTCAAGCCCGTGCCGATGAAGCCTACCGCAAGGCTGACGAAGCTCTGGCCGCCGCTCAGAAAGCCCAGCAAACTGCTGACGAGGCTAACGAGCGCGCTCTGCGTATGCTGGAAAAAGCCAGCCGCAAGTAATAGCCCACAAGGCTTTTACTCGAACCGACCCAGTTCACTGGGTCGGTTTTTTTATGCCTGCGATTCCACCCCGGCACATTTCCACAGACATGAAAAAGCCCGCCGCCCCATGAGGGCAGGCGGGCTGTTCAGCGCCGCTTAGAAGCTGGGGGCAGCGGGCTCGCTGTTGGCCACGGCAGCGGAAGGCTCGGCGATTTCCACCGGCAGGCCGTCTTCGGCCGCGACCACTTCACGCACCACTTCCCAATCCAGGCGGATGCTGTTGACCAGGTCTTCACGCTTGAGCAGCGCGTTGATCACCGCGGTGTGCTTGTCCACCACCGACGGGTCGCCATGGTCGTTCAGCGGGGTGTGCGCCTCGATGTAGACCTTGCCGCCGCTCACGCCGAACTTGTAGGGCTCGTTGATGATGCGTACGGGCGTGCCCACCGGCGCCATCTTGGCCAGCGCCAGCACGTTGTTGTTGAGCATGCGGAAGCAACCGTGGCTGACGCGCATGCCGATACCGAACTTCTTGTTCGAACCGTGGATCAGGTAGCCAGGCAGGCCCAGGGTGAACTTGAACGGGCCCAGCGGGTTGTCCGGGCCCGCCGGCACCACGGTGGGCAGCGGGTCGCCATCGGCGGCGTGCTCTTCACGGATGGACTTGGGCGGATACCAGGCCGGGTTCGGCGTCTTGGCGGTGATCTTGGTGGTGTTGATCGGGGAACCCCAACCCTCGCGACCGATCCCCAGCGGGAAGGTGTGCACCACGTTCTGCCCTTTCGGGAAGTAATACATGCGGTACTCGGCCAGGTTGATCACGATGCCTTCGCGCGGGCCCGGCGGCAGGATGAAGCGGGTCGGCAGGAGGATCTCGGTGCCCGTGCCCGGCAGCCAGGGATCGACGCCCGGGTTGGCCGCGACCATCTCCAGGTAACCCAGGTCATTGGCGACGCCGATGTCGGCGAAGGTGTCTTCGTACTTGGCCTTGATCACCTGGACCTGGCCGACGATATCCTCGCCGGGGGGCGGCAGGGGCAGCTCCAGCGCTGCAGCGTGACCGGCCAGCGCGAGCGCGATCAGGGACAGGGAACGGGCGACGGCGGGAACGCGCGACAACATCCGGTAATCCTTGGCAAAAGTGGCTGATTAAAAGACTCGGGATTGTACACCGGCATGCAGCGCGCCGGGAGGGCTCAGCCGTCGGACCATTCGGGCCGGTGGCCGTCCCGCTGGGAGTCCAGTTCGGCGCGGCAGGCCGGGCACAGGCGGCGGTCCTGCAACTGCGGTTTTTCCAGCACGCACCAGCGCGGCTTCGCCGGCAGCAATCCCCCGCACAGGGTCCTGTCCGCATGGCCGCCGAGTTCAAGCTGGCGAGCGACCAGGTGCAGGCGCACCTCGCGGCAAGCGAACAGGTCGAGCTGCTCGTCGGGCTCGATCAGCTTATAGGCATGCAGGGACCAGGCGGGGCGCGGCATGAAGGACTCCAGGACGGGTGCGCAACCTTAGCCGAAAGGCGTGCCCCGGAAAAGCCTCCCGAAGCGCCTCAGAGCAACGGCTTCAGGGTTGGCCAGACGTTATCCAGCAACTTGCCCTGGGCACTCGCCGCCGGATGGATGCCATCGGCCTGCATCATCCCCTCGACACCGCCCACGCCCTCAAGGAAGAAAGGCACCAGCGGCACCTGCCGGGCGCTCGCCAGATCCTGATAGACCTGGGCGAAGGCATCGGTGTAGCGCTTGCCGTAGTTGGGCGGCAGGCGCATGCCCAGCAGCAGCACCTTGGCCCCCGCTTTCTGCGACTGCTCCACCATGCCGGCAAGATTATGTTGCAATTGTGCAGGGGGCTGGCCACGCAACCCATCGTTGCCACCGAGCTCGATAATCACCAGCTCCGGCTTGTGCTCGCCAAGTAGCGCGGGCAGCCGGGAAGCACCGCCGGCACTGGTGTCGCCACTGATGGACGCGTTCACCACACGGTGTTCGAAACCCTCGTCATCCATGCGTTTCTGCAGCAGGGAGACCCAGCCCTGGCTGGTTTCCAGCCCCAAAGCGGCGCTGATACTATCCCCGACGACCAGCACGGTCCCCGCCGCAGCCTCCTGGGCCATCACCATCAACGCCAGGCAACTGCCCAACAACCAAGCACGCATCGGATTCTCCATGAGCGCAAGCATTCTCAATGCGCGGAACCTTAGCAAAGTGGTTCCCAGCGCGGAAGGCGAGTTGACCATCCTCCACGATCTGGACCTGGACCTTGCCCAGGGCGATAGCCTGGCCATCGTCGGCAGCTCCGGCTCCGGCAAATCCACCCTCCTCGGCCTGCTCGCCGGGCTCGACCTGCCCAGCTCCGGCGACATCAGCCTGGCCGGCCACGCCCTCGCCCGCCTCGACGAGGACCAGCGTGCCCGCGTACGCGCCGAGCACGTCGGCTTTGTCTTCCAGTCCTTCCAGTTGCTCGACAGCCTCAACGCCCTGGAAAACGTCATGCTGCCCCTGGAACTCGAAGGCCGCAGAGACGCCCGCGAACGCGCCCGCCACCTGCTCGACCGCGTCGGCCTCGGCCAGCGCCTGGGCCACTACCCGCGCCAGCTGTCCGGGGGTGAGCAGCAGCGCGTCGCCATCGCCCGCGCCTTCGCCGCCGAACCCGACGTGCTGTTCGCCGACGAGCCCACCGGCAACCTCGACAGCCACACCGGCGAGCGCATCAGCGACCTGCTGTTCCAGCTCAACCAGGAGCGCGGCACCACCCTGGTCCTGGTCACCCACGACGAGCGCCTGGCCCATCGCTGCCGCCGCCTGATCCGCCTGGAGTCCGGCCGCCTGGTCGACCGGGTGGAACCCTGATGGGGCGCCTGCCGTTCTCGCGCCTGCTGGGCATGGCCGCCAGGCAACTGCGGCGCGATGCCCGTGCCGGCGAGCTGCGCGTACTCTTCTTCGCCCTGGTGGTGGCCGTGGCTGCCAGCAGCGCCATCGGCTACTTCGGTGCCCGCCTGAACGGCGCCATGCTCCTGCGCGCCACCGAATTCCTCGGCGCCGACCTGCTGCTCAGCGGCTCCTCCCCCGCGACCCCGGAGCAGATCACGGCGGGTGAACAGCTCGGCCTGCGCCACGCCCGCGCCGTCGAATTTTCCAGCGTCATCGCCGGTGACGCCGGCATCCAGCTCGCCAGCGTCAAGGCGGTGGACGAACCCTACCCCCTGCGCGGCGAGCTGAAGAGCGCACCGGCCCCCTACGCCCCGGAAGAACCCGGCAACGGCCCCGCCCCCGGCGAAGCCTGGGCCGAGGCACGCCTGTTCACCGCACTGGACCTCAAGCCCGGCGACAGCGTGGACGTCGGCCAGCAGACCCTTCGCCTCACCCGCGTACTCACTTACGAGCCCGATCGCGCCGGCGACTTCTACAGCCTCACCCCGCGCCTGTTGATGAACCATGCCGACCTCGACGCCACAGGCGTGGTGCAGCCCGGCAGCCGAGTGCGCTACCGCGAACTCTGGAGCGGCCCGGAAGAGGCACTGAAAAGCTACCGCGACACCCTCGAGCCCACCCTCGCGGCCAACCAGCGCATCGAGGACGCCCGCGACGGCAACCGCCAGGTCGGCGGCGCCCTCAGCCGTGCCGAGCGCTACCTCAACCTCGCCAGCCTCGCCGCCGTACTCCTGGCCGGTGTCGCCGTGGCCCTGTCGGCGGCCCGCTTCGCCGCCCGCCGCTTCGACGCCAGCGCCCTGCTGCGCTGCCTGGGCTTGTCGCGCCGCGAAGCGCTCCTCCTCTATACCCTGCAACTGGGTCTGCTCGGCCTTGCCGCCGCCATTCTCGGCGCACTGATCGGCTGGCTCGCCCAGCTCGGCCTGTTCCACCTGCTGCGTGAATTGTTGCCGGCGGAAGTGCCCTCCGGCGGTGTGCTGCCCGCCTTTGCCGGCATCGCCACCGGCCTGGTGGCCCTGGTCGGTTTCGCCCTGCCGCCGCTGGCCGCCCTGGGCCGTGTCCCGCCCCTGCGCGTGCTGCGCCGCGACCTGCTACCCGTGCCGCCCAGTTCCTGGCTGGTGTACGGCGCCGCCCTGCTCGCCCTCGGGCTGATCATGTGGCGCCTGAGCCTGGACCTGGCGCTCACCCTCGCCCTGCTCGGCGGCGGCCTGCTCGCCACCCTGATCCTCGGCGGCCTCATGCTCCTCGGCCTCAACGCCCTGCGCCGCCTGCTGGCCCGCGCCGCCCTGCCCTGGCGTCTCGGCCTTGGCCAACTGCTGCGCCACCCGCTGGCCGCTGCCGGGCAATCCCTGGCCTTCGGCCTGATCCTCCTGGCGATGGCGCTGATCGCCCTGCTGCGCGGCGAACTGCTGGACACCTGGCAGGACCAGCTGCCCGCCGACGCACCGAACTACTTCGTGCTCAACGTCCTGCCCGGCGAGAAGGACGCCTTCGCCGAGCGCCTCGCCCAGCTTTCGCCCCACCCGGCCCCGCTGTTCCCCGTGGTGCCCGGCCGCCTCACCGCCATCAACGGCGAACCGGCGAAGGAGCACGCCAGCAAGGAGTCCCAGGGCGAGCGTGCCCTGCAGCGCGACCTCAGCCTCACCTGGGCGGCCGACCTGCCCAGCGGCAACCGTCTGGTGGCCGGGCAATGGTGGGACCAGGTGCCGGCCGGCGACCTGCCCGGCGTCTCGGTGGAAGCCAAGCTCGCCACCAACCTCGGCCTGCAGCTGGGCGACCGCCTCAGCTTCAGCGTTGGCGGCATTAGCCGCGACGTGCGCGTCACCAGCCTGCGGGAAGTCGACTGGGACAACTTCCAGCCGAACTTCTTCATGATCTTCGCCCCCGGCTCCCTCGCCGACCTGCCGGCCACCTACCTCACCAGCTTCTACCTGCCACCGCAGCACGACCGCGAGCTGGTGGAGCTGGCCCGTGCCTTTCCGGCAGTGACCCTGCTGGAGGTGGAAGCCATCCTCGCGCAGCTGCGCAGCATCCTCGCCCAGGTCACGGTGGCGGTGGAGTTCGTCCTGCTGTTCGTGCTCGCCGCCGGCCTCGCGGTGCTCTTCGCCGGCCTGCAGTCGACCCTCGACGAACGCATTCGCCAGGGTGCATTGCTGCGGGCCCTGGGTGCCGAACGGGCGCTACTGCAGAAGGCGCGGCGTGCCGAATTCGCCCTGCTCGGTGCCACTGCCGGCCTGCTCGCCGCCCTGGGTTGCGAGCTGGTCAGCGCCCTGCTCTACACCCTGGCCTTCGACCTGCAATGGCACCCCCACCCCTGGCTGCTGCTGTTGCCGCCCCTGGGCGCGCTGCTGGTGGGTGGGGCCGGCGTGCTCGGCACCCGTCGTGCCCTCAACGCCAGCCCGCTGCAGGTGCTGCGCGAAGCCTGATCGCCCGGCCCGCCTGTACAAGGCGGGCCGGCCTCTTGCTAGACTCCGCCCCTCTTCGCCCGCCTAGAGCCTGTCGCATCACGCCATGAGTCGCTATCGCCCCCCACGTTCTGCCGGCACCCCGCTGATCACCCCCGAAGGCGAAGCCCGCCTGCGCGCCGAGCTGCACGAGCTCTGGCACGTGAAGCGCCCCAAGGTCACCCAATCGGTGAGCGAGGCCGCTGCCCAGGGCGACCGTTCGGAGAACGCCGAGTACACCTACGGCAAGAAGATGCTGCGGGAGATCGACAGCCGCGTGCGCTTCCTCACCAAGCGCCTGGAAAGCCTCAAGGTGGTCAGCGAACGTCCGTCCGACCCGAACAAGGTCTACTTCGGCGCCTGGGTGACCCTGGAAGATGATGAGGGCGAACAGTCGCGCTACCGCATCGTCGGCCCCGACGAACTCGACCTGAAGCAGAACCACATCAGCATCGACTCGCCCCTGGCCCGCGCCCTGGTGGGCAAGGCGCTGGATGCCGAGGTGCTGGTGCACACCCCGACGGGCGAGAAGAGCTGGTACGTGGTCGAGATCGAATACCCCTGAAGCCCCGCGCCTCAGCGCAGGGTGATCAGGCCCTGGCGCGAAACGCGCACCAGCTCGCGGACCATCAGCGCCACCTCGTCACGGGGGGGCGCTTGCACCACGGCCATGTCGAAGCTGTCAGCGGCATAGCGCTGCAACGACGCAGCATCTAGGGCGAACTGGATAAGCAGGTTGCGTGGCCCGGCCCAACGCTTCGGCCAGCCGTCGAGATAACGCAGCATGGTCGGCTGGTGGGGGCCGCTGAGAAGAACCCTGGGGTTGCGCAACACCAGGCCCGTGGTGATGGGGGCCAGGCGAATGAGCGGTTGGGGACAGGTCATGGTGTCATGTCTCCGCCTCGTTGATCCCGCTGGGCAGCGGTGAGAGGCGACACCGAACCAGCGCTTTAGCGGTATTTCGAGATGGATTCCATCTCCGCGCCCCGCAAGTAGCTGTCTTAAATCGGCGCATGGGTCGGCATCCTAGAGAAGCCTCCGCAATACTGTCAATACGACCAAGACGTCGCCCTGGAGCCTTCGCGACCATGTCCACACCTCCCTTGCGCCTGTTCTTCGCCCTGCCCTGTCCCGAGCCGTTGGCAACGAGCATAGCCCTATGGCGAGAAGCCGCTCGCTGCGAAGGCAAAGCCGTGGCCACCCGCAACCTGCACCTGACCCTCGCCTTCCTCGGCCAGCAGCCACGCGGCTGCGTCGCCGAACTGAAGGCCATCGCCGAAAACCTGGCGGGCGAGCCCTTCACCCTGCGCCTCGACCAGTTGCGCTGCTGGCACAACGGCCTGCTGCACCTGGCGCCCGACCACCCGCCGCCGGCGCTCCTGGCCCTGGCCGCCAACCTGCAGGATGGGCTGCGCGCAGCGGGCTTCGCCATCGAACGGCGGCCCTTCCACCCGCACCTGACCCTGGCTCGACACTGCCCACACCTGCCCGGCGCAGCGGCCCCAACCTTAGATTGGCCTGTGAACCAGTTCGCTCTCTTCGCCTCGGAAAATACGGCCTCGGGCGCCCATTACCGCGCCCTCGGGAACTGGCCGCTGCTGCCCCAGGACTCAAACGAGCGTTTCACTCAGTAACAGGGAAACGCCCGCCAACTTTCGGTGAACGGCTGTAAACAACGGTGAAACACCCAGCCCAGACAGGGCGCCGCGCGAACGGCGCCCCTGGCATGGTTCCTGCCCGTGCTCGTCAGCTGTTGTACGCGTCCGGGATGGGCGCGGCGGCTTTGCAGGGAGGCACCCACTGCCTGTTCCACCATCACCGAGAGCAACCAATGAACAACAACAAGATCCTGCTCGCCCTCGCCCTGGGAGTCGGCCTCGCCGCCTCCGGCGAAGCCCTTGCCGCCACCGGCTACACCCAGACCAAGTACCCCGTGGTCCTCGCCCACGGCATGCTTGGCTTCGATAGCATCCTCGGCATCGACTACTGGTATGGAATCCCCTCGGCATTGCGTCGTGATGGCGCCTCGGTCTACGTCACAGAAGTCAGCCAGTTGAACACCTCGGAAGCCCGCGGCGAAGAGCTGCTGGAACAGGTCGAGGAAATCGTCGCCATCAGCGGCAAACGCAAGGTGAACCTGATCGGCCACAGCCACGGCGGCCCGACCATCCGCTACGTGGCAGGCGTGCGCCCGGACCTGGTCGCCTCCGCCACCAGCGTCGGCGGCCCGCACAAGGGTTCGGCCACCGCCGACTTCCTGCGCCAGATCCCGCCCGGCTCCACTAGCGAGGCGATCGTCGCCGGCATCGTCAACGGCCTCGGCTCGCTGATCAACTTCCTCTCCGGCAGCAAGAGCACCCTGCCGCAGAACGGCCTTGGCTCGCTGGAGTCGCTCAACAGCCAGGGCGCCGCCCGGTTCAACGCCAAGTTCCCCCAGGGCATTCCCACCAGCGCCTGTGGCGAGGGCGCCTACCAGGTCAATGGCGTGCGCTACTACTCCTGGAGCGGCACCAGCCCGCTGACCAACGTACTCGACATCAGCGACGTACTGCTCGGCGCCACCGCCCTCACCTTCAAGGGCGAAGCCACCGACGGCCTGGTCGGCCGCTGCAGCTCCCACCTGGGCAAGGTGGTGCGTGACAACTACCGGATGAACCACCTCGACGAGGTCAACCAGACCTTCGGCCTCACCAGCCTGTTCGAGACCGACCCGGTGACCGTCTACCGCCAGCACGCCAACCGCCTGAAGAACGACGGCCTCTAAGCCGCCCCGGCGGGGCCTGCGGGCCCCGCCTCCTGCCGACCTGCGAGCGACCACCGTGAAAAGAGTCCTGCTGTCCCTGCCCCTGGTCTTCGCCGGCTGCCTGGCCGCGATCCTCTACCTGCAATCCGCCTCCGACGGCAACGCCCACCGTGCACCGGGCGGTGCCGAGCAGCTCGCCAGCGATGAGCCCATCGCCATCGCCGATGTCCCAACCTCCGCCGACAACCTGCCGCCTGCCCTGCCGGCGCAAGTGCCCGCCCTGCCCGCCTCCTTCGCCGGTACCCAGGTCGATGGGCGCTTCCAGCTGGATGCAGGCGGCAACATGCTGATCACCGAAGACATCCGCCGCATCTTCGACTACTTCCTCAGTGCCATAGGCGAAGAGCCCATCGGCATCTCCATCCAGCGTCTGCGCGGCTACATCACCGCCCAGTTGCAAGAGCCGGCCGAAGGCCAGGCCCTGGCGCTGCTCGAGCAATACCTGGACTACAAGCGGCAACTGGTGCAACTCGAGAAAGACCTGCCGCAACTGGCGGACTTCGACGCCATGCGCCAGCGCGAAGCCGCGGTGAATGCCCTGCGCGCCCGCCTGTTCAGCGCCGAGGTGCACCAGGTGTTCTTCGCCAGCGAGGAAACCTACAACCGCTTCACCCTCGATCGCCTGGCCATCGTCCATGACGCAGCCCTCGACGACGCCGCCAAGGCCGCCGCCGTAGACCGCCTGCGCCAGGGCCTGCCCGAAGAGCTGCAGGACAGCGTGCTGCCACAGCTGCAGGCCGAGCTGCATGTCCAGACCGAGCAGCTGCAGGCCAAGGGCGCCACCCCTGCCGAAATCCGCCGCCTGCGCCAGCAACTGGTCGGCGGCGAAGCCACCCAGCGCCTGGAGGCACTGGACCAGCAGCGCCAAGGCTGGAAGCAGCGGATCGGCGCCTTCCAGGCGGAGAAAGCACGCATCGAAGCCAACCAGGGGCTCAGCGACGGCGACCGCCGTGCCGCCATCCAGCGCCTGGCCGAGGAGAAGTTCGACGAACGCGAGCGCCAGCGCCTGGATGCCGCCCTGGAGCTGGCCGCCGCCCGCGCGCAGCAGCCCTGAAATGCAGAAGGCCCGCACATGGCGGGCCTTCTTCGAGTTCGCAGCGGGTTACTGGCTGAACGTGCGGTCCAGGGAGAAGCGGCCGGCGCCTTCGATCAGCAGGGTGCCGGAGATCAGGGCGAGGATCAGCGCGTACTCATAACCACCGTTGGTGATGAAGAAGCCGCTGGCCCAGTGCACGCTGAAGATGGCAACCACCATGGCGACGATCAGCGACGCGGCGGCAGGGCGAACCAGCAGGCCGATCACCAGGGCCAGGCCACCGAAGAACTCGGCGCTGCCTGCCATCAGGGCCAGAAGGTAGCCAGGAGCCAGACCGATGCTTTCCATCCACTGGCCGGTGCCTTCCAGGCCATAGCCGCCGAAGAGGCCGAAGAGCTTCTGCGAACCGTGGGCGGCGAAGGTCAGGCCGGTCACCACGCGCAGCAGGGTGATGCCGATACCGGCGTTGGTGGAGAGAATGCGTTTGATCGGGTTGCTCATGTCGCGTTTCCTTTCGTGTGAGGAGTGTGTGGGTTCAGACGGAAGCCATCTTAGTTGATTTTTTCGATATTAAAACCGCAAAAAACGCAGTATTGAAATCGATAAAATCGATCACTTCCCTCTGCTTGCCACTTTCTTCTGCGGCTCCAGCAGATAGCGCTCGCGGTCATAGGCGAGGTAGTACTTGTTCACCGCGCTGACGTAGCTCACCACCCCCATTCCCAGTTGCTCGGCGGCGATGCGTTCCACCTGGAAGAACCACTGGTTGGGGTTCAGCCCCCGGCGCCGGGCCTCCGCGCGCAGGCTTTGCACCCGCTGCGGGCCGACGTTGTAGGCCGCCAGGGTGAAGGCCATGCGCTCGCGCTCGTTGAGCTGGGCGCTGTTGAAGAAGCCCTTGCGCAGCATCGCCAGGTACTTGGCCGAGGCCTGCACATTGTTCTCCAGTGCGTGGATATTGCCCACGCCCACGGTGCGCGCCGCACCCGGGGTGATCTGCATCAGCCCGGTGGCCCCACTGGCGCCACGGGCGGCCGGGTTGAGGCTGGATTCCTTGAAGGCCACAGCGGCCAGGTTCAGCCAATCGAAGGCATGCTGGTCGGCGAAGCGCTGCAGCACCGGGCGCACCTTCTCCAGGCGCTGCCGGTCGGCTCGGGCCAGGGGGCTGTGCACCTTGTACAGGCGGCGGTAGACGCGCTGGAAGGTGGCATCCTGGTCGGAGGGCGCGTTGTAGCCGGCGAGGAAGCGATCGATGCTGGCCCGCAGCATCGGCGCGTCGCGGCGCACGAACCAGGTCATGTCGCGCTGGTTGTCCAGCACCAGGTGCTTCTCTATACGCAGCTTGGGCATCACCTTGGCCCAGCGCTCGGCAATGGGTTGCTCGACGGCAGTGAGCGGGAAGATGCCGGCCTGGACCATCTCCAGCACATCCTCCACCGCCAGGCTCGAATCGACCCACTCGATGACGATGGGCGCCAGCTTGCGTTCTGCCAGTTGCTGGTTGACCCGGCGCAGGGCCTCGGCCGCCGCGCTGCCGGCGGGCAATGCGATGCTGCGCCCGGCGAGCTGCTCCAGGCGCTGGTAGCGACGATCGCCACTGCGGCTCACCAGCAGCAGCGGCACATGGCGGCGGATCGGGGCGCTGGCGCTGACCTCGCCGCCGCTGCGCGGGTCCACCAGCTCGCCGGGGGCTACCAGGTCGCCCTCGCCGCGCAGCAAGGCGGCCAGCAACTGGTCCTTGGCCCTGGGGATGATCTTCACCTCCAGCTCACGGCCGTCGCGGGCATTGCGGTTGAGGTACTGCTCGAAGGCGCGGATGCGGTGGTATTCGATGCCGATGGCTTCGCCCTTGATCTCGCCGGAGCTGTTGCGGCTCTGGTTCACCAGCACACGCAGCACGCCGCTGCGGCGGATCTGCGCCAGGTCACGGGCCTCGCTCGGCTGCTGCCAGGCTTCCGGCGGGCCAGCCAGGCGCGCTGCCGCCGGGAACGGCAGCAGGGCGAGCAGGCACAACAGAAGCAGCAGCGGTCGGGTCATCGAATCTCCCGGTCAGGGCTGCAGGGTGCGAACCGACCGTCTGAGAGCGCAGCGCCCGGACGGAATTCCGGGCGTGCGAGGGGCGCGGAGAGTGTCACAGCTCGGCCGTCGACGCCAGCCACAACGCTGTAACAACTTCAACAAACACCCATAAGCAATTGTAAGTATTGGCTTTTCTTCTATTCAACAAGCTTTGCTATTCTGCTCCGCTCGCGTCCGAGGTAGCACCATGCAACTCATCGACATTGGCGTCAATCTGACCCATTCAAGCTTTGCCGCAGAGCGTGAAGCACTGCTCGAACGCGCCTTCGCCGCTGGCGTGGCGCAACTGGTCCTCACCGGCACCAGCGTGGCCGATGCCGAAGAAGCGCTGGCACTGGTGCGTCAGCTCGACCCCGAAGGCGGCCACCTGTTCAGCACCGCCGGCCTGCACCCCCACGAAGCCAGCCAGTGGAACGCCGACAGCGCCCGCCACCTGCGCGCCCTGCTGGCCGAGCCGGAAGTACGCGCCGTGGGTGAGTGCGGCCTGGATTTCAACCGCGACTTCTCCCCACGCCCGCAGCAGGAAAAGGCCCTGGAAGAGCAACTGGCCCTGGCCGTCGAACTGGGCCTGCCGGTGTTCCTCCACGAGCGCGACGCCAATGAGCGCCTGCTGGCCATCCTCAAGCAGTTCCGCGACCGCCTGCCGGCCGCCGTGGTGCACTGCTTCACCGGCGAGCAGCGCGCCCTCTTCTCCTACCTCGACCTGGACCTGCACATCGGCATCACCGGCTGGATCTGCGACGAGCGCCGGGGCACCCATCTGCACCCGCTGGTACGCGAGATTCCCCAGGGCCGGCTGATGCTGGAAAGCGACGCGCCCTACCTGCTGCCACGCAGCCTGCGGCCGAAGCCCAAGAGCGGCCGCAACGAGCCGGCCTTCCTGCCCGAGGTGTTCATGGAAGTGGCGCGTCACCGCGGTGAAACACCCGAACACCTGGCCGAGCACACCACCGCTTGTGCACGCGCATTTTTCGGGCTGCCGAACATCGCCTAACCTGTTCCTGTAAAGAGGCGGATTGATACGGATCAACGATCACGTCACAGTGCTGCGAAACAATGCTGGCACCTTGCCTAGCCTCCGAGAAAAAAGAACAGAACATGGGTAACTGGATGCGCGATCTTTCCCTGAAGTACAAGTTCTGGGCGGTCAACGCCGTCGCCTTCATCACCACACTGCTGCTGGTGCTGCACGCCATCAGCCTCGAGCGTGACGCCCGCGTGGAAAGTGCCCGCGAGTCGGCCCAGGCCCAGGCAGCCCTGCTACGCGCCTGGCCCGCCGGGCAGGCCCTGCCCAGCGGCAACGGCGTGGTCCGCTTCGCCGCCGGCAGCGCGCCGCAGGTGCAGGGTGTCGACAGCGCCGCGCTGACCCACGCCAACGGCTGGGTCGAGCTGGATCACGACGCCCTGTTCGGCAGTGACCCGGTGATCGGCGCCCAGGTTCAGGATGCCGCCGACGGCCAGCGCATCGCCGTATTGGCCCACGCCCCAAGCCTGGTCGAGGTCTTCACCTCGCGCATGTTCAACTACGCGGTCACCGTGTTCCTGCTGATGATGGCGCTGCTGGCCTCCTCGCAACTGCTGATCCGCTTCCTCCTCAGCCATCTCAACACCCTCAAGGACGTGATGCTGCACGTGGAGAAGAGCGGCGACCTGTCCGCCCGCGTACCGCTGGACAGCCGCGACGAGGTGGGCCAGATGGCCAGCGCCTTCAATGCCATGCAGGCGGGCTTCCAGCGCGTGGTCGGCACCGTCGCCCAGGTCACCGAACGCCTCGACGAAGGGGCCGCGCGCCTGGCCTCAAGCATGGGCGAGGTGCGCCAGGGCATGCTCGGCCAGCAGAGCGAGACCGACCAGGCCGCCACCGCCATCAACGAAATGTCCGCCACCGTCCACCACATCGCCCAGCACGCCGCCGACACCCGCGACCAGTCGCAGACCGCCGACCAGCTCGCCGGCGCCGGCCAGAGCGTGGTCAGCCGCGTCGGTGAGTCCATCGCCGGGCTTTCCAGCGGCGTGCAGCAGACCGCCGAGATGATCGAGAAGCTGGCCGAAGACAGCCAGAAGATCAGCAGCGTGGTCAGCGTCATCCACGGCATCGCCGAGCAGACCAACCTCCTCGCCCTCAACGCCGCCATCGAGGCCGCCCGCGCCGGTGAAATGGGCCGTGGCTTCGCCGTGGTGGCCGACGAGGTGCGCAACCTCGCCAAGCGCGTCCAGGACAGCACCGACGAGATCACCAGCATGATCCTCGCCCTGCAGTCCGGCACTCGCGACGCCGTGGAATTCATGCAGGAAAGCTCGTTCAAGGCCGACAGCTGCGTGCAGCAGGCCCATGAAGCCGGCGAAGCCTTGGCCGCCATCACCGGCGCCGTGGCGCAGATGCGCCAGAGCAACACGCAGATCGCCGTGGCGGCGGAGCAGCAAAGCCATGTGGCCGAGGAAATGACCCGCGCCGTGGTCGGCATCCGCGACGTCACCGAACTCACCGTCAGCCAGACCGTTGGCTCGGCCTCCACCAGCGCCGAGCTGGCCAACCTCGCCAGCGAACTGTCTCGCGCCATCCGCCAGCTCAAGCTCTGAGCGGACTATCCCGCCCATAGTCAGAACCCATTCGCCGGCCCTCCCGGGGCCGGCCTAGACTTGCCCGCAATCCTTCAAGGAATCCGCACCATGGGCAAACGTCACCCCAACCTCCGCACCTGGCAGTGGAAGACCTACGCCAGGAACCACCGCAACCCCACCAACCTGGTGCTGCACCTGCTGGCCGTGCCGCTGTTCATCGTCGCCACCCTGGTGCTGCTCAACGGCCTGTTCACCTGGCGCTTCCTGCCCGTCGTCCTCGGGGTGATCGGCCTGATCGCCTCCCTGGGCCTGCAATCCCACGGGCACCGGCTGGAAGCGGAGGCCCCCGAGCCCTTCCTGGACCGCAAGGACGCCGTGGGCCGCCTGCTGACCGAGCAGTTCGTCACCTTCCCGCGTTTCCTGTTCAGCGGCGCCTGGTGGCGCAACTGGCGCAACCGCCCCTGACACCAGGTCCTTGCCAGCAAAGCGCCATTACTTTCGTCGGAAAGGCTCAAGCTGGCCGCAAAAATGACGATATGCTGGCACCACGCTGTATGAGGGACGTCGCATGCCGTCAAAGCGACAGATACTTGTCACCATTTTTCTGACTTTCGCCCTGTACTCCCTCGCTCAGGGCGAGCAGTCCAGCTATCCCCTGGATATCCCCGCCCTGCGCCTGCACCTGCCCGGTGCCAGCCCCCGTGTGTTCACCCTGCGCGACCTCCAGGCGATGCCCGGCGCCAACCTGCGCGCACGCGGGCCCAGCGACGACAAGGTCTCCGACTGGTACGGCGTGCCCCTGAGCCAGTTCCTCCAGCAGCTCCCGGCGAACCTGCAGCACCCCACCGAACTGCACCTGCGTGCTCTCAACGACTACTCGGTGGTGATCCCCGCCAGCGACATCGAGCGCTACCAGCCGGTGATCGCCTATTCCCGCGACGGCCAGCCCATGGCGGTGGAAGCCTACGGACCGCTCTTCCTCATGTACCCCTTCAACGCCCACGCCGAATTGCGCGTGCAGAAGTACTACAACCGTGCCATCTGGCAACTGAGTGACATCTACATCGAGTAGCGACCATGCCCGACAGTTTTGCCGACAGTATTTCCCTGCCGCGCAAGCGGCTGGTGATGGCGGTCCTCCTGGTCATCATGCTGGTCATGGCGATCACCGCCGGTGGTTCGCTATGGCTGGTGGTCAACGAAGCGCGGCAGCTCGGCCGCCCCGGCTCCCACGGCGAGCTGTGGCAGGTCTACCAGATCCGCAACGGCATGGACCGCCTGGTCGAGGAAGCGCAACGCATCGAGCACGGACACAGCAGCGCCACCCAGCTGGTGGTGCGCCTCGGCGTGCTGCGCAGCCTGGCCCGGCCCATCGAAGGCCATCATCTGTTCGACTTCCTGCCTAGCGCGCGCCCGGAGAACACCCGCACCCTGCAGCGCGTGGCCGAACTCAGCCAGCGCTGGCTGAGCCGCGTCGACTGGAACGACCAGGCCTCTGCACGCGCCACCAGCGCCGAGATCCTCCAGGAACTGCCGCCGCTGCAACACGCCATGCACGAGGTGATGGTGGCGGCCAACATCTCCCTCACCAATGAGCTGGACGAAGAGCGCCAGCGCCTCTACGGCTACTTCAGCAAGCTCGCCTGGGCCCTGTTCGGGCTGCTGCTGGGCGGGGCCCTGCTGGTCACCCATCTGATCTACAGCTTCCGTGAGGCCCGCCGGCTGAGCGAAAGCCTGGGCGAGCTCGCCCACACCCTGGAAAGCCGTGTCGAGGCCCGCACGCTCGCCCTCAGCGAAGGCCGCGAGCTGCTCAAGCACATCCTCGAAGCCAGTCCCAGCGACGTCGCCCTGATCGGCGCCGAGTCCGGCAAGGTGCACTTCGTCAACCAGCGCCTGATCGTCCGCCAGGGGCTGCAGCGGGGCTCGCTGTTCTCCCTGGATCGGCTGTTCGCCGCCGAGTCCGAGGCCCATCGCTTCCGCGCCGCCCTCGAAGAGCGCCGCCAGATCGACGACTGGGAAGCCCTGCTCGGCAAGGCGGCGCCCTACTGGGGTGTGGTCTTCGGCCGTATCGTCGAGCTCGAGGGCGAGCCTGCGCACCTGGTCTGGAGCTACGACATCAGCCTGCGCAAGCGCATGGAACACGAGTTGCTGACCCTGGCCACCACCGACGGCCTCACCGGCCTCGACAACCGCCGCGCCTTCATGCAGCGCGCCGAAGACATGCTGCGCCAGGCCGAACGCTTCGGGCACCCGTGCTCGGTGCTGATGATGGACATCGACCACTTCAAGGCGGTCAACGACGGCCACGGCCACGCCATCGGCGACGACGCGCTGCGCGCCACGGCACGGGTGATGCGCGACTGCCTGCGTGGCGTGGACGTACTCGGGCGCCTGGGGGGCGAAGAGTTCGCGGCGATCCTGCCGGAAACGGGAGACGGCAAGGCCGCGCTGGTGGCCGAGCGCCTGCGCGCCGGCATCGAAGCCTTGCGCGTGGACTTGCCCAGCGGTGATGTACTGCGGATCACCCTGAGCCTGGGCATCGCCGAGAAACGCCCCGGCGAAAGCCTCGAATCGCTGCTCGGCCGCGCCGACGCGGCGCTCTATGGGGCCAAGCAGGCCGGGCGCAACCGCGTGGAAGTCGCGCCCGTCTGAAGGCTCAACCGAAGACGGTGACCGTCTGCCGGCTCAGCGCCACCAGCTCGCCGGAGGGTGTCCACAGGCGGGCCGAGACATGGCCGTAGCCATCACGGGCGTGTTCGATCTCGGCGCGGTACAGGCACCACTCCAGGGTGCCCACGGCCGGCAATGGCTGCACGAACTCGATGGTCCAGGTCAGCGAGCTGCCCGGCACCGGGCTGCGCAGGTGCGGCAGCACCGCCGGCGGCCAGGCATCCACTAGCGCCAGCAGGTGCGCCACCTCGACGGGCTCGTCTTCCACATCGCCACGGAAACGCACCCAGCCGCCCATTTCACGGGCCGGGTTGTTGGTGAACGGCATGCTGCCGATGCCCCAGCGCATGGCCAGGAAGCGTGTGAACTCCGGCGTCACGCCGCGCAGGAAGGGCAGCTCCTGGCATTCCTCCGCCGGCTTGATCACCGGCGCCGGCTCGGCCGCCACATCGATCGCCGACTCCCGCGAGGCGCCGAAGCTGCCCTGCACCACGGCCACGGTATGGCCGTTCTGCACCGCGCGGCAGAACATCTGGCTCACCGCCTTGCCCTCGCGCAGCACCTCGGCCTCGAAGCTGGCCGGCACCTCGGCTTCCATCGGTCCGACGAAGGTGATCGCCAGCGAGCGCACCGGGCGCCCGTCGCTCACCTTGGCGCTCATCGCCTCATAGGCCAGCGCGGCCACCAGGCCACCGAAGCTGGCTCGCCCCTGAGCCCAGGCGCTGGGCACCACCACCGCTGCGGGGTTGCTGCGCACCGCCTGGATCAACTGGGAAAACTTCATGCTCAACTCACCCGCTGAAATCGAAAGTGGGGGGATGTTAGGGGATTGCCCCGGCGCTAGAAAGCCAACCTTCAAGCGGGTAGCGACAACGGGGAGGGGAAAAATGCCAGGCCATCAGGCGCGCTGATGGCGCCTTCGGGATCGCACCCGCGACGTAGGATGGGAAGAACGAAGCGAATCCCATCGACGCGGGGCCTCCCGGAACACCCACCGCCGGGCGGGTAAACCAAGAAGCAACCCTGCAGGGAGCAGTCGGGTTGCCCCCGACCCACGCCGGACTCAACGGCGAGGCAGGATCAGCCCAGGCTCGCTTGCAACTTATCCAGCACCCGGTCCGAACGCACCTCGGCGCCATGCATGGCCACGCTCCAGGCCTTCACCCGGGGCGCAAGGTCGGGCTCCTGCTCGGCCATCGCCAGCCATTGCAGGCGGTCGTGCCATTTGCCGAGGGCGGTCTGCGCGCCCTTGAGCAGACGCTGGGTCTTGTCGGTGACGTCCACCAGGTGCGGGTACGCCTCACTGCCGTAGCGGGCACGTTTGATCAGCAGGCGCAGGCGGTGACGGTCGTGGGCTGGGTCCGCCAGGGCCTGCTCCAGGCGCTTCCAATCCTTGGCCAGGCGCTTGCGGATGCTCTTGCGCGGCTTTTCCAGCAAGCCTTCGCGGTGGGAGATGCGCAGCAGCTGCGGCCAGGCATCCAGCACCCGGAACAGTTGCGCCAGGGCCGGCGCTGCCAGCAACGCGGTGTAGCCCGCGCGCACCCGCTGGCGGCGCAACTCGGCCAGTTGCACCAGGCCGTGGCTTTCCAGCTCGACGACCAGCACCTCCAGGTCACGCAGCGGTGTACTCAGCGCCCCCACCTCGTGGGCGGCGTCATCGAGCACGTCGGCAGCGGGCAGGTCGCGCAGGGGCCGCAGCAGGCTGCGCAGGCGACGGATATTGATGCGCAGGTCGTGCAGCGCCTCGCCATCGGTGTCGGCCTCAAGGCGTGCGCGGCAGGACAGCAGCTTGATTTCGAGGGTCAGGACCTGGGCGATCAGGTCGTCGAGCATGGCGGGCATGGAACGATCATCCGAGAGGGCGGGCGCGCTCCGATCAGCGCTCCACGCGGGTAAGACGCCAGGGCAGGGCCCTGCGCAAGGCCTTCAATGCCTGCGCGAGCTCTGCCGGTGGCAAAGGCTCGCCAGCATACCGCAGCGCCTCGTAGCGGCGGGCGAATTCCTCGATCAGTGGCGCCTGCGCCGGCAACGCGAGGGCCGCCCTGGCCGCATAGTCGCGCGGGCCTTCGCCCTTGCCACGACGCACGCCCTGGCGACCCAGGGCCCGCTCGAAGCCCTGGAACAGGCGCAGCTGCGGGTCACGCTCGCGGCGCCAGGGCTTGAACATGAACAACGCCACCAGGCCCACCAGGATGCCGCCACCGCCCACCAGCAACAGGGCGAAGGTGCGGGCGTCGAGTGAACCGAACCAGCGTTGCAGCACCTGCATCTGCACCTCGCCCTGGTAGCCCAGGACCCAGCGCTGCCAGCCGTAGTTGAGCTGGTCCCAGGCCAGGCGCAGCTGGTTCACCCAGCCCACCTGGCGGTAGCGCAGCGGCGAGAAGGGCGAGTTCTCGAGGAAGCTCTGCTCCTCGGCCACCGCCTCCTCCAGCCCCTGCTCGATGCGGTTGGGCGCCACCTGGAAGGTCGGGTCGACGCTGGTCCAGCCCTTCTCCGGCGTCCAGTACTCGACCCAGGCGTGGGCGTCGAACTGGCGCACCGCCACGTAGTTGCCCGCCGGGTTGATCTCACCGCCCTGGTAGCCGGCCACCACCCGCGCCGGCACCCCGGCCGAACGCAGAACGAAGGTCATGGCCCCGGCGTAGTGGGCGCAGAAGCCCCGGCGGCTGTCGAAGAGGAACTCGTCCACGCTGTTCGCCCCGCCCGGCGGCGGCTTCAGCGTGTAGACGTAGGGCTCGCGGTTGAAATGCTGCAGCAGCGCCTGCACCAGGTCCTCCGTCACCGGGTGCCGGGCCTTGAGCTCGGCGGCCCAGGCGCGGCTGCGCGGGTCGCCCTGCTCGGGCAACTGCAGGGTGCGCCGGCGTACGCGGTCGTCGAGCGCCGGGTCACGCAGCGCGTCCGGCCAGGAGGTCACCCGGTACAGCAACGAGCGGTCCACGGGGCGCCGCCGCTGCAGGTGGAAGTCGATCATCTGCCGGGTGTCTTCGAGGCTGGTCTCGCCCACGTCCAGGGCGAACAGCCAGGGCCGCGCGCTGGGCTGCATCACCACGCTGTAGTCCAGCGGCTCGCCGCGCTTCTCCCACTGTGCCGGGGTGTTGAACTGGCTGGCTTCGGACTGCGACCAGCGGCGGCCATCGAAACGCTCCAGGGTCAGCGCACGCCAGTAGAGCTCACGACGCGGCGGCGGTGGCCCGTCGAAGGAGGCGCGGAAGGCCAGCTCGGCGGACTGGCTAAGCTCGGCGATATCGGCCGGCGCCATGCTGTCGGAAAGCCCGGTCACACCCTTGTCGCTGGGCAGTGGCAGCGACCACAGCGGCCCCATGCGCGGGAAGAACAGGAACAGCAGCAGCATCAATGGCAGTGCCTGGGCCAGCAGGGTCGCCGCCAGGCGCAGGGTGGCCAGCGGGCGCGCGGCGAAGGCGCTCTGCTGCAGGCCGATCAACGAGGCCAGCAACGCGGTCACCGGCAACAGGCTGTAGACCGCGGCGAGCATGCCATCGTCGAACAGGTAGGCGGTCACCACGGTGAAGAAGCCGAGGAAGATCAGCACCAGCGCATCGCGCCGGGTGCGCATCTCCACCAGTTTGAGAATGAAGGCCGCCACCAGCAGCACCACGCCGGCGTCCAGGCCGATCAGGCTGCCCCGGGACAGCAGCACCCCCGTACCAGCGCCGACCATCATCAGCACCTTGGCCAGGCCGCTGGGGTAGCGCGCGCGCATGCGGAACACCTGCACCCGCCAGCCGGCGCACACCAGCCACAGGCCGATGATCCACAGCGGCAGGTGGAACAGGTGCGGCAGGATCACCAGCACCTGGGCCACCAGCAGCCAGGTCAGGGCGATGCGCGGGATCGGCTGCACCGGGCTCATCGCGCCACCCCGTAAAGGGCCAGCGCGCGCAGGCAGGCATCGCGGTGCAGCTCACCGACGTCCGGGCGCAGCTCCTGGCCGCCCAGGCGCAGGCCGAAGGGCTGGCCGCGCTCGGTGAAGGTCAGCACCCAGTGGCAGAGCAACGACAGCCGGCTTTCCAGCTCGCCTTCCAGGCCCTCCAGGTCGAGCCACAGGTCGGCACCGGCGAGGGCGGCGAAATCCTTGATGAACAGGCCCTGGCCCCGGGAATAGGCCTTCCAGTGCAGGCGCCGCCGCGAGTCGCCGGGCTGGTAGGGCTTGAGCCCCTGGTAGTCGTCGGCACCACGGCCGAGCACGCGTACGCCCTCCTCCTCGTCGTCCCGGCGGCCACCAGTGCCCATGGGCAGGTCGCCGGGCAGCGGGCGCGGGTAGACCAGCGCCGCCTGGTCCAGGTCCACCCAGCTCCAGGCCACCAGCAAGCCGAGGGGAAAGCGGCTTTCCACCCGCAGGCGCCCCGGGCGCAACCAGCCACGGCGCTCGGCCGGCAGGTCCACCTCGCAATCGCAGGAACCGCCGGCGGGCACGTCCTGGGCCTGCAACTCGGCCGGCGGCCAGCCGAGGGCAATGGCCTGGTGGGGCTGGCGCTCGCTCTCCAGGCGCACCCGGAAGCGCGCCCGCTCGCCGACGAACACCGCCGGGGCGCCCGCGGCGCGCAAGGTCATGCCGGCGAGGTTCCGGAAGGTGTGGAGGATGGTCAGGATGAACATCGACAGCAGCAGGAAGGTCAGGCCATAGGCCAGGCTGTTCTGGTAGTTGATCGCCACCAGCAGCATCAGCACCAGGGCGATGCCGAAGGCCAGGCCGGTGCGCGTGGGGATGATGAAGATGCGCCGCTGGTTGAGGCGCACCTCGGCGGCGGGCGGAATCCGTTTCGCCAGCCAGCGGTTCCAGCGCGGCCGCACGCGCTGCCTGAGCATCAGAGCGCCGGGACTTCGCGCAGCAGCCACTGCACCAGGGCGCCGCCGCCGTGGCCGGCCGGGTCGGCCTGCTCCCGCAGGCGGTGGCCGACTACCGAAGGCAGCACGGCTTGTACGTCCTCGGGGATCACATAATCACGCCCGGCCAGCAGCGCCCAGGCGCGGGCAGCAGCGAGCAGTGCCAGGCTGGCACGCGGCGACAGGCCCCAGGCGAACTGGGCGTGGGAGCGGGTCGCCTCCACCAGGCGCAGCACATAGTCCACCAGTGCATCGCTGACACGGATCTTCGGCACCTCGGCCTGGATCAGCGCCAGCTCGGCGTGGTCCAGCACCGGCTCCAGGCGCGGCAGGATCTCCCGGCGCGCTTCGCCCAGCAGCAGGGCCTTCTCCGCCACACGGGCCGGGTAGCCCAGGGACAGGCGCATGAGGAAGCGGTCCAGCTGCGATTCCGGCAGGGCGAAGGTGCCGCCCTGGCTCACAGGGTTCTGCGTGGCGATGACGAAGAAGGGTTCGGGCAGCGGCCGGGTCGCGCCCTCGATGGTCACCTGGCCCTCCTCCATGGCTTCGAGCAGCGCGCTCTGGCTCTTGGGCGTGGCGCGGTTGATCTCGTCGGCCAGCACCAGCTCGGCGAATACCGGGCCCGGGTGGAAGACGAACTGGCCGGTGTCCTTGTCGAACACCGAGGTGCCGAGGATGTCGCCGGGCAACAGGTCGGAGGTGAACTGGATGCGCTGGAAGCTCAGCCCCAGCACCCGCGCCAGGGCATGGCTGAGGGTGGTCTTGCCCATGCCGGGCAGGTCTTCGATCAGCAGGTGACCCCGGGCCAGCAGGCAGGTCAGCGCCAGGCGCACCTGGGGCTCCTTGCCCAGCACGACCTGGTTAACGGCGTTGAGGCAGGCATCCAGTCTGGTTCGCATCGCAAGCTCCCGAAACAATGGGCCGATGCTACCGGTGGGCACGGAGATGGCAAAGCGCCCTGCAATTTTTGCTGACGAAACCGTGCGCCAGGTCCGCCCCAGCGCAACGGCACGCCAGAGCGCCTGAACACCTCAAAGCTAACCGCCCGGGGACTACAAGCGGAAATGCCCCGCCATCGCCTGCAGGTCGCGGCCCAGGGAGGCCAGCTGGGTGCTGGAGCTGGCGGTTTCCTCCATGGCCATGGCGGACTGGTCGGCGATGTCGCGGATGCTGGTGACGCTGCGGTTGATCTCTTCGGCCACGGCGCTCTGCTGCTCGGCGGCGGCGGCAATCTGCTGGTTCATCTGGTGGATCACCGCCACCGCCTCGGCGATGCCGCTCAAGGCCTGCTCGGTGTGATTGGCGTCCTGCACCGTCATCTCCACCAGCGCCCCGCTCTCCTGCATGCGCTCCACGGATTGGCGCACGCCGTCGCGCAGGGTGGCGATCAGCCGCTCGATCTCGGCGGTGGACTGCTGGGTGCGCTTGGCCAGCGCGCGCACCTCGTCGGCCACCACGGCGAAACCACGGCCCTGGTCGCCGGCGCGCGCCGCCTCGATGGCGGCGTTCAGCGCCAGCAGGTTGGTCTGCTCGGCCACGCTCTTGATCACGTCCAGCACCGAACCGATGCTCTGGGTCTCGTGGCTCAGGTGCTCGATGCTCCGGGTCGCCGCCTCCATGGCTGCGGCCAGCTGGTTGATGCGCCCCAGGGTCTGGCGCACCACTTCGCTGCCATTGCTGACCTTGCTGTCCGCGCTCTGGGTGGAGGCCGCGGCCGCCTCGGCGTTGCGCGCGACTTCGTGGACGGTGGCGGTCATCTCGCTCATGGCGGTGGCCACCTGGTCGGTCTCCAGCTTCTGACCGTTGACGCCGACCCGGGTCTGCTCGGTGACCGAGGACAGCGCCTGGGCCGAGGAAGAAATCTGCATCACCCCGCCCTGCAGCCGGCCGACCATGTCACGCAGGTTGGCCGACATGCCGCGCATGGCCTCCAGCAGCTGGCCCACTTCGTCGCTGCGGTCCACCTCGATCTCGACGCTGAGATCGCCGGCGGAAATCTGCCGCGCCACCGCGATCACCCGTTGCAGCGGGCGCACGATCAGCAGGGCGATCAGCACCGTGGCCGCCAGGCCGATGACCAGGGCCAGGGCGCTGGCCATGAGGATCAGCAGCGAGCTGGCCTTCTGCTGGGCGAGCATCGCCTCCTTCTGCAGCGCGGAAGCCTGGTCGACGGCCTGAACGATCACCTCGGCGGCGCCGACCAGCGCCTGGTACTCCACCTTCTGCTGGCGCAGGTGGCCGGTGTATTCCTTGAGGCGCTCGTTGAACGAATCGATATTGCCGATCACCTCGGTGAGCACTGCGGCGTAGCCCGGGTCCTTCATGCTCTCGCGCAGCTCGCCGGCGAGCTTCTGCGCATCCAGCGCCTCCTGGATGGCGCTCTCGTCGATCTCGCCGCTGCTGCGGCTCTGCTCCAGGCGCACCCGGGCCTGGTTCAGGGCCAGCAGCAGGGATTGGTAGACGCGGCTGATCTCGCCGCCCTGGGCGACCATCTCGGCACCTTCCGCGCCCTGGGAACTCTTCAGCAGGTCGACGCCGTCCTCGTTGAGGCCCGACTGCAGCACGTCGAGGCTGTTGGAGGCACTGACCACCAGCCAGTTGGCCGCCTCCAGGGACAGGCGCATGTTGTCGGTCAGTTCCACGTAGCGGTCGAAGGCCGCGCGGTAGGTGGTTACCGCCTGGTCCACCTGGCCCAGGGCCTGCCGGCTGGCATCGCCGAGGTCCGCCGCCAGCGCCTGGCCGTGCTCCTGCAGGGCCTGGGTCGCCTGGTGCAACGCCTCGGCCTGCTTGGCGTCGCCGGTCAGGGCGTAATCCTTCTCGATCAGGCGGATGCGCAGCACCTCGCCTTCCAGCGCATCGGTACGCTCCAGCAGGCTGGCGCCGGCGGCCACACCGCGCAGCGCGGAGAAGCCGGTGGCGGCCACCACGGCGGTGAGCGCCAGCACCACGCCGAAGCCCAGGGTCAGCTTCTTCGCCGTGCCGAGGCTGGCGATACCACGTTGCAGAACCGATGCCATGGGGACTCCTCCTCACCGGGTGACCAGCGGCGCGCCACGCGTCGCCGGAACAACAGCGCGAACTTAGGAGTGAGACGGTACTGGCGACAAGCCATAACCCTGCCAGGGGTCGGCCGAATGGAGGTTTTAGCTATGCGGAGGTCGCTTTCAGAGCAGGCGCCGGGGAGCCGGCGCCAGAATCCCCCCCTGGGTCAGGTCGGGCGCACCAGGTTGAAGGTGTCCTGGGTACGCACGTAGGCGCTGCCGCCCAGGCGCCCCACCAGGTCGAGCTTGTGCGGGTCGGCCCGGCCCTGCTCGTTGAGCACCGCCTCGTCGATATGGGCCAGCAGCACGCGGGCGAAGATCAGGTGGCAGTTGGGGTTCTCCCGCGGGTAGGGCTGTACCTCCACCAGCTCGCACTCGAAGGCCACCGGCACGCCCTTGACCCGCGGCGGCGCCACGCGCAGCGACGGCTCGGTGGCGATGCCGCAGGCCTCGAACTCGCTGACCTCGCTCGGCAGCTGTGCGGAGCTGGCGTTCATCGCTTCGGCGAAGGCCTGGGACACCAGCTGGATCACCAGTTGCCCGGTTTCCTGGACGTTGCGCAGGGTGTCCTTGAGGCTGCCATCGGCGCGGTTGTTGACGTTCACCATCAGCGTCGGCGGCGCATCGCTGATCACCTGGAAGAAACTGAACGGCGCCAGGTTCTGGGTGCCGTCCGCCGCCTGGCTGGACACCCAGGCGATGGGGCGCGGCGTCACGGTGGAGGCCAGCCAGCGGTAGGCGTCGAGGGGGCTGAGGGTGGTGAAATCGAGCTGCATCGGGGGCTCCGGGAAGCGGGAGGGTCGGTGGGCGGATTATGCCCCGCGCCCTCCCCCGCGTGGAAAGTCGGCGATCGTCTAATGGGCGCCCCCGATCACGCGACGCGCCAACAGGGCGGCCAGCAGCGGTGCCAGGGCGAACCCGGCGAACAGCCAGATCGCCGCCGACTGTGCACCGGCCACGCCACCCGGCACGCTGAGCCCGGCGGCGTTGGCCACCAGGCCGGCAAGGGCCGCACCGACGGCCATGCCATACAGCTGCACGGTGGTGATGGCGGTGGAGGCGGCGTTCTCCTCGCCGCGCGGGGCCAGTTCCAGCACCCGGGTCAGCAGGTGCGGCCAGCCGATGCCCACACCCGCGCCCACCGCGGCCAGCGCCAGGCCCACCAGCAGGGTGCGCAGCCCATAGTCCAGCTCACCGGCCAGCGGGATCAGCCCCGCCAGGGCCAGCAGGCCGACCACGCAAAGCACCGGCCCACCGCGCAACAGGCGCGCCGCATCGCCACCGCTGCGCCCCGAGGACAGCAGCGACCCCAGGCTCCAGCCGCCGGCCATGGCCGCCGTCAGGTAACCCGCCACCAGCGGTGACTGGCCATGCAGCACCTGGAGGAAATAGGGCACGAAGATTTCAGTGGTGGTACCCGCCAGCAGCAACGCCACGCAGGCGTACACGGCGCCCAGCGCGGTGGCCAGGGAAGCGCCGCCGGACGGCAGCAGGCGAACGCTGGCGCGGCGATCCCAGACCAGGGCCGCCGCGCCGAGCGCCAGCCCCAGGGTCACGCCCAGCGCCTGCAACGGCAGCAGCGGCGACAGGCTGCCCGCCGCCACCGCCAGCACCGAGGCGGCCAACAGGCCGATCTGCACGAAGGGAATTCCCGGCACCGCACCGGCCTCGGCGGCATCGGCACGCGGGCGCAGCTGCACCAGCACCAACAGCGCCTGGGCCAGCGCCACCGGCAGCAACGACCAGAAGGCCCAGCGCCAGTGCCCGGCTTCGGCGAACAGGCCACCCACGGCCGGGCCGCACAGCGTCGCCACGCCCCACATGCCGGATACCAGCGCCACGGCGCGGGGCCACAGCGGGGGCGCGAACACCACGCGGATCAAGGCATAGCTCAGGGCCGCCAGCAGGCCGCCGCCCAGCCCCTGCACCGCCCGGGCGCCGAGCATCCAGGGCATCGATTGCGCCGCCGCGCAGCCCACCGAACCCAGGGCGAACAACGCCAGCGCCGCCAGGCAGGCACCGCGCGGGCCGCCACCGGCGAGCAGGCGCGAGGCCAGTGCCGCGCCGACGATGGAGGCCACCACGAACAACGTGGTGTTCCAGGCGTACCAGTCGAGCCCGCCGATTTCGCGCACCACCGACGGCAGTACCGTGGTGACGATGTGCACGTTGATGGCGTGCAAGGCGACGCCGCCGGTGAGCGCCACCGCCATCAGGCCGTTGCGCCCGCTGAAAAGTTCGCCCCAGCTGGCAGTGGGCAGGGCATCGAGGGAGGCAGTGGTGTCCATCAGGCATCTCTCCGGATTTATTTATGCAAGAAATAGCTTGGATATTAGGAGCGCAACGGCCAATTAAACAAGAAATTTCTTTGATAAAGGGGATAAGGATTGGCTATCCAGGTGTCGCTCTCAGGGCGAGCACACCGGGGTTCCCGGGCTGAAGCCCGGGCTACGGGGGGCGGAATGACCCAGGCTAGTGGGCATGACGATTCATGAACGGCCCCTGTGACAGACCCGCCCTGCGAGCGCCCACAAAAAAGCCGGGGCATGCCCCGGCTTCTGCACGGCCTGGCGAATCAGCGCCCGGCGCGGGACTCACGGATGTAGAAGCGCGCCTTGTCGGCTTTCTCGGTGCAGCCCTGGAAACCCTCGAACTGCTGCTGGGTCTTGGCGGCGGTCAGCAGGCTCAGCGCCTTGGAGTAGCTGACGGTGCCGGAGAAGCCCTCGGCCTTGGCCAGGTCGAGTTCCTTCCAGGCCGCGTCCAGCTGGTTGGCGCAGCTGTCGCGGTAAGCCGTCTTGGCGGCGCAACCTGCAAGCATGAGGACGATCAGGGGCAGGCTGATCCAGGCTTTCATGGGGGTTCTCCTCGGGATGTGAAATAGCCATGAGTCTAATGCTGGTTAAGACGGTACGGAACCGGAAAAATTCCGCGCCGTGCCCTGCTCAGCAGCTTTGCAGCCCGCCGTTGCATTACGGCTACAGCGGCGCCCGCACTCACTTGGCCTCGCCCTTTCCCACAGGTATCGTCTGCGCCTTATGTAGGAAAAGGTGAAGCCATGAGTAAGCGTGTCGCACTGGTCCTCGGCTCCGGGGGAGCCCGGGGCTACGCCCATATCGGCGTGATCGAGGAGATCGAAGCGCGGGGCTACGAGATCGCCTGCATCGCCGGCTGCTCCATGGGCGCGGTGGTCGGTGGCATCTACGCCGCCGGCAAGCTGCGCGAGTACCGCGAGTGGACCGAAAGCCTGGACTACCTCGACGTGCTGCGCCTGCTCGACGTCAGCTTCCGCCTCGGCGCCATTCGTGGCGAGAAGGTGTTCGGGCGCATCCGCGAGATCGTCGGCGACATCGACATCGAAGACCTGTCGATCCCCTACACCGCGGTCGCCACCGACCTCACCAACCAGCAGGAGATCTGGTTCCAGGAAGGCTGCCTGCACCAGGCCATGCGCGCCTCGGCGGCCATCCCCAGCCTGTTTACCCCGGTGATGCAGGGCTCGCGCATGCTGGTGGACGGCGGCCTGCTCAACCCGCTGCCGATCGTGCCGGTGGTCTCCAGCCACTGCGACCTGATCATCGCCGTCAACCTCAACTCCACCAACCAGAAGCAGTACCAGCTGCCGGTGATCGAGCGCCCGCCGGCCTTCAAGGGGCGCATCGACCAGATGATGAGCTCCCTCGGCGAGCGCCTGCCCTTCCGCAAGCGCGGCATCGACGAGGAACTGCTGCTCGAAGGCGCTACCGCGCCCATCGCCAATCCCTGGGTGGAGGACTCGGCGGAGCCCGGCGCCCAGCAGCCCGCAGCGGCACCGCAGAAGGAAGGCGCGCCGAGCTCGGCCAGCGGCTCGCAGGTGGTCGCCAGCGTCGGCCCGGCCTCGCTGCTGGACCTGGTCAACCAGAGCTTCGAGGTGATGCAGACGTCCCTGGCGCAGTACAAGATCGCCGGCTACCCGCCGGACGTCCTGATCAACGTGCCCAAGCGCGTATGCCGCTTCTTCGAGTTCTACAAGGCGCCGGAGCTGATCCAGCTGGGCCGCCAGATCGCCCGCGACACCCTGGAGAAGTACGAGCAGGACTGAGTCAGAAGATCGACCAGTCAATGCGCTCGGAGAGTTTCTCCAGCGCCGCCATCCCCGCCACCGAGTTGCCGGACTCATTGAGCTCCGGCGACCACACGCAAACGGTGAAGCGCCCCGGCACCACCGCGACTATGCCGCCCCCTACCCCACTCTTGCCCGGCAGGCCGACGCGGTAGGCGAAGTTGCCCGCCTCGTCGTACAGCCCGCTGGTGGCCATCAGCGCGTTGACCTGCTTGGTCTGCCGCGCGCTGAGCACCGTTTCGCCGCTGTGGGGGCTGACGCCGTCGTTGGCCAGGAAGCTGAAGGCCAGGGCCAGGTCCACGCAGTTCATGCGCAACGCGCAGTGGTGGAAGTAGCTGCGCAGCACCGCCTCCACATCGTTATGGAAGTTGCCGAAGGACTGCATCAGGTAGGCCGCTGCGGCGTTGCGCGCGCGGTGCTGGTACTCCGAGCGCGCCACCACCTCGTCGGCCACCAGGTAGTGGTTGCCGCTCAGGCGCCGGGCGAAGTCGCGCATGGACAACGCCGGTGCGGCGAAGCGCGATTGGTTGATGTCGCAGATCACCAGCGCCCCGGCGTTGATGAAGGGGTTGCGCGGCACGCCCCGCTCGAACTCCAGCTGCACCAGGGAGTTGAACGGCTGGCCGGAGGGCTCGTGGCCCAGGCGCTGCCAGATGTCCTCGCCGGAATGCTGGATCGCCTGCACCAGGCTGAACACCTTGGAAATACTCTGGATGGAGAACGGCGTGCGCCCGTCACCGGCGCAATAGAGCTGGCCCTCATTGCTGTAAACCGCAATGCCCAGCTGGTTCGCCGGCACGCCGGCCAGCGCCGGGATATAGCTGGCGACCTTGCCCTGCCCGATCAGCGGGCGGACCTCATCGAGGATTTCGTCGAGCAGTTGTTGCATGTCTTCCTTCCGGCAACGAATGGCGCCAGGCGCCTGGATTAAGCGCTAGACGACGGATTCGCGTTGCGCAACACAGGCAGATGAGGTGCAGCTCGCAATGGGGGGTGAAGGTGGGCCAGGCGGCAAAGGCACCGTCGAAGCAGAGCAGTGGGCTGAAGCGGGCTGGACAAGGCGTTCGCCCTCAGGTAATGCGTGAGGTGAAGCGCCGGTTGGTGGATGCAGGAAGCGCCATCCACGCAGGGTCCGTCATCGTGCCCGTCATGAAGCTTCGCGAGCAGAGCTCGCTCCTAAGAAAGTGGTGCCTCATCGGTGGGGGCACCGCCTGGCGGCGTTGGGCCTTGCAGGCTCGGCGCCAACCCATGAAGTGAATCCTGCTAGCCCTCGCGCAGGCGATAGCCGACCCCGGCCTCGGTGACGATGAAGCGCGGCTCGGTCGGGTCGTCGCCGAGCTTCTGCCGCAGGTGGCCGACCACCACCCGCAGGTAGTGGGTGTCCTCGACATGGGTCGGGCCCCAGATGTCCTTGAGCAGTTGCTGCTGGGTCACCACCCGCCCCAGGTGCCGCGCCAGTTGGGCGAGCACCGCGTACTCCTTGCGGGTCAGCGCCACCTCGGCGCCGTCCAGGGTCACCCGGCGGTAGGCGAAGTCGACGCTCAGCGGGCCGCTTTCGACCACCGCTTCCTGCTGCTCGCCGCCACCGGCCTGGCGCAGCAGCACGCGCACCCGGGCGAGGAACTCCTGCACGCTGAAGGGCTTGGTCACGTAGTCGTTGGCGCCGCCGTCCAGGGCCAGCACCTTCTCGCCTTCGCTGGCGCGCACCGAGAGCACCAGCACCGGCACCGTCGACCACT
Source organism: Aquipseudomonas alcaligenes MRY13-0052 (assembly GCA_000474255.1). Classification (GTDB taxonomy): domain Bacteria; phylum Pseudomonadota; class Gammaproteobacteria; order Pseudomonadales; family Pseudomonadaceae; genus Metapseudomonas; species Metapseudomonas solani. The sequence goes on along the minus strand of BATO01000019.1, from coordinate 1,934 downwards.
CGCGCAGTTCGGCCAGCACCGTCTTGCCGTCCATGTCCGGCAGGCCCAGGTCGAGCACCACCAGGTCCGGCCGTGCCAGCGCCGCCTGGGCCAGGCCCTCGGCGCCGTTGGCTGCTTCCAGCACCTTGTAGCCCTGGGCCGCGAGGCTGATGCGCAGGAATTTGCGGATCTGCGCCTCGTCGTCGATGACCAGGAGGGTTGGTTGGTTGGTCGTCATCTTGTCCTTCGAAATCCGTTGGCTACCGCATCGTGTTGGGGCGAACTCATTCGCCCAGGGAGGCAACGCCGCGCCGGGTCGCACGCGGCGGTCCTGCGGTCCGCATGGCGAATGAATTCGCCCCTACAGCGGGCCATCACCCACCTCCTCCTCCAGCACCGGCTGCGGGTGCAGCGGCAGGTGCAGGGTCAGGGTGGTGCCCTTGCCTTCGAGCCCCTCGCCGACCGTCACCCGGCCGCCGTGGGCGCCGACCATCCCCTGGCAGATGGCCAGGCCCAGGCCGGTGCCCTGCCCGCCCCGATCGCCACGGGCGGCGGTGTAGAACATGTCGAAGATCTTCTCCCGCTCCGCGGCCGGGATGCCGGGCCCCTGGTCGCTGACGGCGAAGCGCAGCTCCTCGGTGTCGGCCGTCACCGCCACGCGCAGGCGGCCCTGGGTCGGCGAGAAGCGCGCGGCGTTCTCCAGCACGTTGACCAGCGCCTGCTCGATCAGTGCGGCGTGGACGTAGAGCAGGGGCAACTCGGTGGGTAGTTCGGTCTCCACCTTCAGCGGCGCCAGCACCGGACGCAGGCGCTGCAGCGCGCTGGCGACGATGTCCACCGGGGCGACCCAGTCGCGGGCCAGCTTCAGGCCGCCGTGGCCGAGCCGGGTCATGTCCAGCAGGTTCTGAATGTAGCGGTCGAGGCGCTCGGCCTCATCCCGTGTGCCCTCCAGCAGCTCGCGGCGGTCCTCCTGGGGGATCGCCTCGCCCAGGGCCAACAGGCTGTCGATGGAGCCGCGCATGGCGGTCAGCGGCGTGCGCAGGTCGTGGGACACGGAGGCCAGCAGCGCGCTGCGCAGCTGTTCGGTCTCGCCATGCAGGCGCGCAGCCTCCAGGTCCTCGGCGAGCTGCGCGCGTGCCAGCGCCTGGGCCAGGGGTTGGCCAAGGGCGGACAGCAAACGGCGGCGTTCGGCGGGCAACGGTGCACCGTCGCGCGGGCTGACCCCGAGCAACGCCAGCGGGCCCTCCTCGCCGGAAAGCGGCAGCCACCACCAGCGCCCGCTGGGCAGGGTGCCGGTGCCGAGCCCGGCCACCTGATCGTGCTGCCAGGACCACTCCGCTGCCGCACGCTCCTGGTCGGCCAGCAGGCGCTGCACGCCGGCCTCTACCTTCCACACGCCGTCACGGCTGCGCGCCAGCAGGCACACCTCGACGTCGGTCCAGGGGATGAACTGCTGTGCCGCGACGCTGAGCACGGCCTGGCGGTCGGTGGCGGCGGTGAGCTTGCGCGAGAGGTCGAGCAGCGCGGTGGTTTCCGTCTGGGTGGCACGCAGGGCCTGCAACTGGCGGCGCTGGCGCGAGGCCAGGTTGCCGGTGAGCCCGGCCATCAGCAGGAAGAACAGCAGGGTCAGCACGTCTTCCTGGCGGGCGATGGTCAGGGAGAAGGTCGGTGGGATGAACAGGAAGTCGTAGGCCAGGAACGATACACCGGCACAGCGCAGTGCCGGGCCCAGGCTGCTGCGCACCGCCACCAGCAATACGGCGGCGAGGAACACCAGGGAGATGTTCGGCAGCGCCAGCACCTGGTAGGCGCCCCAGGCCAGGGCAGTGGCCGCCAGCGCGGCGCCCAGGGCCATGCCGTAGTCGGCCAGTGGCACCGGGTGACGCGACCGGGCGCTGGGGGCGCTCGCGTCGGCGTCCGTGTCCAGCACGCTGATCTCCAGCCCCTCGGCCTGG
>BATO01000020.1 GCA_000474255.1 Aquipseudomonas alcaligenes MRY13-0052 | reverse complement strand
GATGGTGCCGAGGGTCAGCTCGTCGGCCGGCGCTTCGCTCGGGGTCGCGGGGGCGGGGCGGAAGTCACGGGCCTCGATGCGCGGCTTGCGCGGGCGGAGCAGGCGGCCGTGGAAGCGGTAGCGGCCGGCGGCCCGCAGCGGGAAGGGCAGGTTGTCGGGCTGCGCCAGCAGCTGCGGCAGGCTCAGGTCGAACAGGCTTTCGATGTTCATCCACGACAGGCCGATGCCCAGCAGCGAGTCGGCGCGGCGGTTGGCCGAAACCACCTGGCCGGCCTCGTCGAACACCAGCAGCCCGGCCCACTGGCTGTCGAGGTTGTCCAGGCTGGTGTTGAAGCTGAGCTGGAAGTAGTCGTCCTTGAAGCGCCCGAGGATCAGCCGGTTCTCCACCGACTGGCTCATCATCTTGACCATGCCCAGGGTGTGCGAGGGCGGCAGGTAGCTGTCGCTGGAGACGTCGAGCACGCCGATCATCTGCCGGGTGGCGTCGAAGATCGGCGAGGCGGAGCCGGTCATGAAGCGGTTGGCCTTGAGGAAATGCTCGTCGCGCTGGATGTGCACGGCCTGGCCGCAGGCCAGCGCGGTGCCGATGGCGTTGGTGCCGGTGGTGCGCTCCTGCCACAGGGCGCCGGCGACGAAGCCGGCGGCCTGGGAAGGCTCGACGAAGCGGCGGTCGCCCCAGGACTGCAGCAGCTGGCCCTGGTTGTCGGCGAGCATGATCAGGCAGTTGGAGTTGGCGAGGATGTTTTCGTAGTAGGGCAGGACTTCCTGGTGGGTGGTCTGCACGAGGAAGTGCCGGCTCTCCAGCAGCGCCGAGACGTCGCCCGCAGCGGCGTCGCCGAAGCTCGGTCGGCTCTGATGGGTGAGGCCGAAGTCGCGGCAGCGGTTCCACGAGTCGCGGACGATCGCATCGTGGTTCGGCGCCGGTACGGGCGCCTGGGCAGGGGTGGCCATGTGAGCCTCGCAGCGTTCTTGTTGTTATGGGGCATTCGCTCTGCGGCGATCCGAGCAGTGTTGTTCATGGCTGTTCAAAGTCAACGTTCGAAGTGTTCAGTTGTTCACATTCGAATGTTCAATGCTGTTCAAGTGAACATTCGTGCACGGCGCCGAATGTCACTAAAAACCAGCTTAATCAATGGGATAGAGGGTTTTTGGCGCTCCTGGCACGGAAGTCGCCTTGTGGTAGCGCGGCCCAGAGCCGCGAATGGCTGAGAACAACCACAAGGACACGCCATGTCGTTAACGCTGGAGCATGTCTGCCGCGTCGTCGACCATCAGGTCTACATAGACGACGCCTGCCTGAGCTTCGAGCCGGGTTCCTTCAACGTGCTGGTCGGCCGGACCCTGGCCGGCAAGACCTCGCTGATGCGCCTGATGGCCGGGCTGGACAAGCCCAGCAGCGGACGCATCCTGCTCAACGGCGTCGACGTGACCGGAGTGCCGGTGCGCCGCCGCAACGTGTCGATGGTCTACCAGCAGTTCATCAACTACCCCAACCTCACGGTGTTCGAGAACATCGCTTCGCCGCTGCGGCAGAACGGCGTCGGCCGTGAGGAGATCGAGCGCAAGGTGCGCGAGACGGCGCAGATGTTGCGTATCGAGAAGTTCCTGCAGCGCCACCCGCTGGAGCTTTCCGGCGGCCAGCAGCAGCGCACGGCCATGGCCCGGGCGATGGTCAAGGACGCCGACCTGGTGCTGTTCGACGAGCCCCTGGTGAACCTCGACTACAAGCTGCGCGAGGAGCTGCGCCAGGAGATGCGCGAGCTGTTCCGTACCCGCCGCAGCATCGCCGTGTACGCCACCACCGAGCCCAACGAGGCGCTGGCCCTGGGCGGTACGGTGACCATCCTCCACGAGGGCCGGGTGATCCAGAGCGGGCCGACCACCGAGGTGTACCAGCGTCCGCAGCAGGTGCTGGCCGCCGAGCTGTTCTCCGAGCCGCCGATCAACCTGGTGGACGGGCGCATCAGCGAAGGCGAGGTGAGCTTCCGTGATTTCGTCCACTTCCCGCTGACCACCGAGCTGCGCGAACTGGGCGAGGGCGCCTACCGCTTCGGCGTGCGCCCCGGCCACATCGGCCTGGTGCCCTCCAACGACGACGACCTGGAGCTGGCGGTGAAGGTGGAGCTGGCCGAGATCAGCGGCTCCGAGACCTTCCTCCATGTGCGCAGCGAGCATTTCGCCCTGGTGCTGCACCTGCAGGGCGTGCACGAGTACGACGTGGATGCGCCGATCCGCATCTACATCCCCACCCACAAACTCTTCGTCTTCGACGCCCAGGACCGCCTGGTCCTGGCGCCGAGCCGTCGTACCTGAGGAGCCGCCCATGGCCGAGATACGCCTGCAGAGCCTGGCCCACAGCTACGCCAGCCAGCCGAAGGGCCCGGAAGACTACGCCATCCTGGCGATGGACCACGTCTGGGAGCAAGGCGGCGCCTATGCGCTGCTGGGGCCTTCGGGCTGCGGCAAGTCGACCTTGCTGAACATCATTTCCGGGCTGCTCAGCCCCTCCGAAGGGCAGGTGCTGTTCGACACCCGCGAGGTCAACCTGCTGCCGCCGGAGGAGCGCAACATCGCCCAGGTTTTCCAGTTCCCGGTGGTCTACGACACCATGACGGTGTTCGACAACCTGGCCTTCCCCCTGCGCAACCAGGGCCTGCCGGAGTCGCGGGTGTTGAGCAAGGTCAGCGAGATCGCCGAGGTGCTCGACCTGCATCACCTGCTCAAGCGCAAGGCGCGCAACCTGACGGCGGACGAGAAGCAGAAGGTCTCCATGGGCCGCGGGCTGGTGCGCGACGACGTGTCGGCGATCCTCTTCGACGAGCCGCTGACGGTGATCGACCCGCACCTGAAGTGGAAGCTGCGGCGCAAGCTCAAGCAGATCCATGAGCAGTTCAACATCACCATGATCTACGTGACCCACGACCAACTGGAGGCCTCGACCTTCGCCGACAAGATCGCGGTGATGTACGAAGGCCGTATCGTCCAGTTCGGCACCCCGCGCGAGCTGTTCGAGCGGCCGCTGCACACCTTCGTCGGCTTCTTCATCGGCAGCCCGGGGATGAACCTGATCGAGGTGCGCCCGGAGGGGGATGCGCTGGTGTTCGGCAACACCCGTGTGCCCCTGGCCCCGGCCATGGCGGCGCACCTGGCCAAAGGCGGCTGGAGCAGCCTGAAGCTGGGCATCCGTCCGGAGTTCGTGCACGTCAGCGACGAGCCCTTCGTCGATGCCCTGGCCGGCGAGGTGACCCACGTCGAGGACCTGGGCACCTACAAGATCCTCACCCTGAACCTGGACGGGCAACGCCTCAAGGCGCGCCTGCAGGAAGACGAGACGGTGCCTCGGGGCACGGCGTGGATCGGCTTCCCTTCGCAGTGGTTGATGCTCTACGCCGATGACCTGCTGGTGGAGGTGGCGCCATGACCGACAAGGTGGTCAATAACAAGGCCTGGTGGCTGGTGCTGCCGGTGTTCCTGCTGGTGGCCTTCAGCGCCATCCTGCCGATGATGACGGTGGTGAACTATTCGGTGCAGGACATCTTCGATGCCTCCACCCGCACCTTCGTCGGTGTCGATTGGTACAAGCAGGTGCTGCAGGACCCGCGCCTGCATGATTCGCTGCTGCGCCAGTTCATCTTCTCCGCCTGCGTGCTGCTGATCGAGATCCCGCTGGGCATCGGTATCGCCCTGTGCATGCCGACAAAAGGGCGCTGGGCCTCGGCGAGCCTGATCGTCATGGCCATTCCGCTGCTTATCCCGTGGAACGTGATCGGCACCATCTGGCAGATCTTCGGCCGCGCCGATATCGGCTTGCTGGGCTGGACCCTGAGCAAGCTGGGCATCAGCTACAACTACGCCTCCAACACCATGGACGCCTGGGTGACGGTGCTGGTGATGGACGTGTGGCACTGGACCTCGCTGGTGGCGCTGCTGTGCTACTCGGGCCTGCGCGCCATCCCCAATGCCTACTACCAGGCGGCGCGCATCGACCGCGCCTCGGGCTGGGCGGTGTTCCGCCACATCCAGTTGCCGAAGATGAAGAGTGTGCTGCTGATCGCCGTGATGCTGCGCTTCATGGACAGCTTCATGATCTACACCGAGCCCTTCGTGCTCACCGGCGGCGGGCCGGGCAACGCCACCACCTTCCTCAGCCAGACGCTGACCAAGATGGCGGTGGGGCAGTTCGACCTGGGGCCGGCGGCGGCGTTCTCGCTGGTGTACTTCCTCATCATCCTGCTGGTGTCCTGGCTGTTCTACACGGCCATGACCCATAACGACTCGAAGAGCTGAGGCCGCCCATGACACCACGCAAAACCCTGGTGCTGCTCGCCTACATCCTGTTCCTGCTGGTGCCCATCTACTGGCTGCTGAACATGTCGTTCAAGAGCAACACCGAGATACTCGGCGGCCTGACGCTCTGGCCCCACGAGTTCACCCTGCGCAACTACCAGGTGATCTTCACCGACCCGAGCTGGTACGAGGGCTACCTCAACTCGCTCTACTACGTGTGCCTGAACACGGTGATCTCCCTGGCGGTGGCGCTTCCGGCGGCCTACGCCTTCTCGCGCTACCGCTTCCTGGGGGACAAGCACCTGTTCTTCTGGCTGCTGACCAACCGCATGGCGCCGCCGGCGGTGTTCCTGCTGCCGTTCTTCCAGCTGTATTCGTCCATCGGTCTGTTCGATACCCATATCGCCGTGGCCCTGGCCCATTGCCTGTTCAACGTGCCGCTGGCGGTGTGGATTCTCGAGGGCTTCATGTCGGGGGTGCCGAAGGAGATCGACGAGACGGCCTATATCGACGGTTACAGCTTCCCGCGCTTCTTCGCCAAGATCTTCATCCCGCTGATCGGCTCGGGCATCGGCGTGACGGCGTTCTTCTGCTTCATGTTCTCCTGGGTCGAGCTGCTGCTGGCGCGCACCCTGACCTCGGTGGACGCCAAGCCGATCGTGGCGGTGATGACCCGCACCGTGTCCGCTTCGGGGATCGACTGGGGCGTGCTGGCGGCGGCGGGGGTGTTGACCATCCTGCCGGGCGTGCTGGTGATCTGGTTCGTGCGCAATCACGTGGCCAAGGGCTTTGCCCTTGGCCGGGTATGAGGTGACTTATGGAATGGATGGCCTGGACCCTGCCCACCGCGGTGTTCTTCGGCAGCATCGGCCTGGTGCTGCTGCTGATGGGCATCTGGGAACTGCGTTCGCCCTGCGTCGAGCGCAAGGGCTTCTTGCCGATCGTCACCACCCGTGGCGACCGGTTGTTCATCGGGCTTCTCGGGAGCGCCTACCTGCACCTGCTGGTGATAGGCGCGACCAGTTGGAACCTGTGGGTAGCCTCGGCGCTATCCGTCGTGTGGTTGTTGGTCGTGATGCGCTTCGGCTAGTTGCGACCGTTCAAAATCCCCAAGGAGGTGTCTATGTTCGAAAACAATTACAAGACCCGACATAGCATGGCGATAGCGGCCCTGCTGGCGTTGTCCGGATTGAGTGGCGCGGCCTGGGCCGATGCCTACGAGGATGCGGCGAAGAAGTGGATCGACGCGGAGTTCCAGCCCTCGACCCTGAGCAAGGAGCAGCAGCTGGCCGAGCTGAAGTGGTTCATCAAGGCCGCCGAGCCGTTCCGTGGCATGGAGATCAACGTCGCTTCGGAAACCATCGCCACCCACGAGTACGAGGCCAAGGTGCTGGCCAAGGCCTTCAGCGAGATCACCGGCATCAAGCTCAAGCACGACCTGATGCAGGAAGGCGACGTGGTGGAGAAGCTGCAGACGCAGATGCAGTCGGGCAAGAACATCTATGACGGCTGGGTCAACGACTCGGACCTGATCGGCACCCACTTCCGCTACGGCAAGGCCGTGTCGATCACCGACATGATGGCCAACGAAGGCAAGGACGTGACCTCGCCGACCCTGGACCTCAACGACTTCATCGGCATCTCGTTCACTACCGGCCCGGACAAGAAGATCTACCAGCTGCCCGACCAGCAGTTCGCCAACCTCTACTGGTTCCGCGCCGACTGGTTCGAGAAGCCCGAGCTGAAGGCCAAGTTCAAGGAAATCTACGGCTATGAGCTGGGCGTGCCGGTGAACTGGTCCGCTTACGAGGACATCGCCGAGTTCTTCAGCAAGCACGTGAAGGAAATCGACGGCAAGCGCGTCTATGGCCACATGGACTACGGCAAGAAGGACCCGTCCCTCGGCTGGCGCTTCACCGACGCCTGGTTCTCCATGGCCGGCGGCGGCGACAAGGGCCTGCCCAACGGCCTGCCGGTGGACGAGTGGGGCATTCGCGTCGACGGCTGCCGCCCGGTGGGTTCCAGCGTCACCCGGGGTGGCGACACCAACGGCCCGGCAGCGGTCTATGCGACCCAGAAGTACGTCGACTGGCTGCACCAGTACGCGCCGCCGGAAGCCCAGGGCATGACTTTCTCCGAGGCCGGCCCGGTGCCTGCGCAGGGCAATATCGCCCAGCAGATCTTCTGGTACACCGCCTTCACCGCCGACATGACCAAGCCCGGCCTGCCGGTGGTCAACGCCGACGGCACGCCGAAGTGGCGCATGGCTCCGTCGCCCAAGGGCCCGTACTGGGAAGAGGGCATGAAGCTGGGCTACCAGGACACCGGTTCCTGGACCTTCCTCAAGTCCACCCCCGAGAAGCAGCGCCTGGCGGCCTGGCTTTACGCGCAGTTCGTAACCGCCAAGACGGTATCGCTGAAGAAGACCCTGGTGGGGCTGACGCCGATCCGCGAATCGGACATCAACTCCCAGGCGATGACCGAGGCGGCACCGAAACTCGGCGGGCTGGTTGAGTTCTACCGCAGCCCTGCGCGCCTGCAGTGGTCGCCCACCGGCACCAACGTCCCGGACTACCCGCGCCTGGCGCAGCTGTGGTGGCAGTTCATCGCCGAGGCCGCCAGCGGCGAGAAGACCCCGCAGGAAGCCCTGGATGGCCTGGCCAAAGCGCAGGACACCATGATGGCGCGCATCGAGCGCTCCGGTGTGCAGGGCGAGTGCGGGCCGAAGCTCAACGAGGAGCGGGACGCCCAGTACTGGTTCGACCAGCCGGGCGCACCGAAGCCGAAGCTGGCCAACGAGAAGCCGAAGGGCGAGACCGTGAACTACGAGGAGCTGGTGAAGTCCTGGCAGAAGAAATGACGCTGGACGGCGGGCCCGCGGATTCCCGGGGGCCTGTTCGCTGAAACGAAAACGGCACCCGAGGGTGCCGTTTTTCATGGGGTCGCCGCTGCTCAGTCGTGCAGGGTCTCCGCCGCGTGGAGGGTGTTCTCCAGCAGGCAGGCACGGGTCATGGGGCCGACGCCGCCCGGGACTGGGGTGATCCAGCTGGCGCGTTGCAGGGCCGGTTCGTATTCCACGTCGCCCACCAGCTTGCCGTCTTCCTGGCGGTTGATGCCGACGTCGATGACGATGGCGCCTTCCTTGATCCACTCACCCTTGACCAGGCCCGGCTTGCCGGCGGCCACGACCACCAGGTCGGCACGGCCGACATGGCCGGCGAGGTCCTTGGTGAAACGGTGGGTGACGGTGACGGTGCAGCCGGCCAGCAGCAGTTCGAGGGCCATGGGGCGGCCGACGATGTTGGAGGCGCCGACCACGACTGCGTCCATGCCATAGAGATCGGCACCGGTGCTTTCCAGCAGGGTCATGATCCCTTTCGGCGTGCAGGGGCGCAGCAGCGGCATGCGCTGGGCCAGGCGGCCGATGTTGTAGGGGTGGAAGCCGTCCACGTCCTTGTCGGGGCTGATGCGTTCCAGCAGCAGGGACGCGTCCAGGTGCGCCGGCAGCGGCAGCTGTACGAGGATGCCGTCGATGGTCGGGTCGACATTGAGGCGGTCGATCAGCGCCAGCAGGTCTTCCTGGCGGGTGTTGGCCGGCAGGTCGTGGGCCTCGGAGATGAAGCCGACTTCCTCGCAGTCCTTGCGCTTGTGCGCGACATAGACCTGAGAGGCCGGATCGCTGCCAACCAGGATGACGGCCAGGCCGGGAATGCGCAGGCCTTGCTGGCGACGCTCGTCGACGCGCTTGGCTATCTGTTGGCGGAGGCGGGCGGCGATCGTTTTGCCGTCGATCAGTTGTGCGGTCATGTCGCGTGATTAACCATCGGAAGGGGCGAAAAAGGGCGCATATTCTCGCATGGCGTGGCTTTTGGGCAAAGGCGGCTGGTCAGCATTTTCCCGTAACCCCTTTATCTTTCTAAATTTTTTTAAAAATCCTGTTGACGAGGTAGGGGTGCCTCTATAACATGCGCCCCGCTTGTCGAGCACAGCAACTAGCTGGGTAAGACGGCAAACGTAGAAGTCTACAGGCTTCTGCTGAAGCCGAAGCTTTTAGTAATCTGTTTCGCAGATGAATAAGCGCCCGTAGCTCAGCTGGATAGAGCATCCGCCTTCTAAGCGGATGGTCGCAGGTTCGAGTCCTGCCGGGCGTGCCAATTTGGCAAGTTTGGCTCAAGCAAAACGTAATATGGTGGGCGTAGCTCAGTTGGTAGAGCACAGGATTGTGGCTCCTGGTGTCGTGGGTTCGATTCCCATCGTCCACCCCATATTCGAGAAAACGCCAGGCCTAGTGCCTGGCGTTTTCGTTTCAAGCGTTGCAAGCGGACGTGGTGGAATTGGTAGACACACCAGATTTAGGTTCTGGCGCCGCAAGGTGTGAGAGTTCGAGTCTCTCCGTCCGCACCATGTAATACGCGCAGCCAGGTGGCGTGGGGCAAGCCTCGCGGGAATCTGGAAGCGACAAAGAAAAGGCAGCTCCCTCGGGGCTGCCTTTTTTCGTTTCTGCGGGCGTGAAGTGGGCGGGTTTGTGTGATGTGCGCCATTGGCGTACCTTTGCTTGATGATCTTCATCGAGACACCCCTCTTCACCCGGCGTCTTCGCGAGTTGCTCGACGATGACAGTTACGCGGCCTTCCAGCGGTTGCTGGCCGAGCGGCCGGAAATGGGGGGTGTGATCGAGGGCACGGGTGGCATCCGCAAGGTGCGGGTGGCCAGTGGCGGTCATGGCAAGCGCGGCGGGTCGAGGGTCATCTATTACCATTTCTCGTCCGCCTCGCAGATCGCCTTGCTGCTGATCTACCCCAAGAACGAGAAGGATGACTTGACCGCGGATGAGCGCAAGGCGCTCAGGCAGATCATCGAGCGCTGGAGGTGACCATGAGCCAATTCTTCGACGACCTGATGGAAAGCGTCCAGCAGATGGACGAGATACGCCGTGGCGAGCGCAAGCCTTCGCGTGAGTTCACCGTGGATGCGCTGCAGGTGAAGGCGATCCGCAAGGCAACGGGCCTGACACAGGCTAGGTTCGCCGCGATGATCGATGTTCAGCTGGGTACCCTGCGCAATTGGGAGCAGGGGCGACGTGAGCCCACCGGCCCCGCCAAGGCGCTGCTGCGCGCCATCCACAATGACCCCGTGCACGTTATCCAGGCCCTTGGGGGTTAGCGCTCGGTCGATGCGCGGCTCAAAGGCAGCTCTTTCAGGGCTGCCTTTTTTCGTTTCAGGACGCCTGTTGTGCGCCAACCCGCCGCAGTGTCGTTCTCCGAGGGCTGTGCTCTACTCGAATCTCGCCGCCCGCCCGGCCGCTGGCATCGGGCAGGGATGCTGGCCGGGTAGGGCGGTCTGTTCATTTCGGATTTCTTTTCTATAGAGGCTGTCCTTGGCGCTGGCGCCCGGGAGGCGTGCGCGTGGGCTCAGAACCGGTAGTTGATCTGTGTGGCGAGGGCGGCCTGGGTGCGGCGTTCGGTCAGGGGGCTGTCGGCGGCGTCGCCCATCAGGCGCTGCACATCCAGTGCGGTGACCAGGTCCATGTTCGTGCTGAGGGGGTAGGTCCAGCTCAGGGCGGCACCGCTGGAAACCAGGCCAGCGTCGGTGTCATGGGCAGCAAAGCGGCTGCGTGACGCCTGCGCGCGACTGACGCCGTACCAGGTGCGCAGGTAGTCATCGTCGCCGAAGCGACTGCTGAGGCTGGCGTCCAGCCGCCCGTAAGCGCCTTCGACGAGGGTGCCGCCCAGGCTCAGCTCCAGCAGGTTGTAGGCCGAGCCGGTGTCGCGGTCGCCGTCTTTCTTCAGGGCATGTTCGAGGCTGGCGCCCAGGGTGACCGGGCCGATGTCATGGCTGGCGGCGATGCCGAGCTGGCCGCGCTGCTTGATCGAGCCCATGCCCTCCAGTCGGTCGGAGCCATGGAAGTGGGAGCGGCTGTCCTTGCGTCGATCACTGCTGCCGAGGTGCAGGCTGAAACCGAAGCCATCTTGCGCGTATTGCCAGCCGAGGCCGTCCTTTATACCAAGGAAGAATCCTTGGGGAATCTCCAGGCGGGCGTCGAGCAGTGGCGTGGTGATCCGTTCGTCGCTGCCGCTGTAGCGCGGCAGGTTGGCCAGGCCGGCGCTGAGCTGGTACTGCCAGTCCTCGGCGTGAAGCGGGGCGGACATCAGCAGCAGGCCGCTGCAGAGCAGGGTGGGGTGCAAGCGAAGCATGGAAATCGTCCTTGTTAAGGGTGATCAGGGCTTTTTGTCGGTGCGCACTAAGCGGTAGCCGAGGGCTTCGAAACCGTCTGGGCGCAGGCTGAGGGTGTCGCCGAGGCCGCGCCCGCTGCCGGCGAGGGTTGCGTGGGCGCTGTCCTGGGGATGGAGGATGTAGTCGCCGATGGGCTCGCCAGCGGAGCGGCCGCGTGCCAGGAGGAAACCGTCTTCAAGGCGCAGGCTCAGGCTCAGGGCGTCGTCCTTGCCACCGGCGATGCGGTAGTCGCCGACCATGGCGGCCCATTCCCGGGGGATGGGCATGGCGTCCACGCGCTCGCCGATGAACAGCGTCTGGCCATGTTGGCGGCCGACCAGCGCCTGGCGCCCCTGTAGCGTCACGACGTCCAGCTGCAGGCGGCCCAGCTCGCCCAGGTCCAGTGGCCATAGCCCGAGCAGTTTCTTGCGTGCGCGGAGCCAGCCTTCGTCGTCGCGCAGCAGTTCGACGCGGAGGCCGGAAAGTTCTGCATACAGGCGCTCACCCTGGCTACGAATATGGATCAGGCCGCTGCCGTTGGCGTAGCGACCGTCCAGGCGTTGGCGGTCCTGTGGGCTGGGGCGTTGCCGGTTGGTGCGGCGGGGCGGTCCCGGCGGGCTTGCCGGCTTGCCGTCACGAGCTTGCAGCAGCAAGCGCAGCGACAGGCTGGCGAGCTGGCTGGTAACGGCTGCGGCGCTGTCGGAGTTGGTGAGGACGACCACGCCCAGACGCTGCTCCGGCAGCAAGGTCATCTGGGCGTTGAAGTCACCGGTCGAGCCGCTGTGCTCGACGACGCGCAGGCCGGGTGTCGCCAGCTCGTCGCCATAGGTACCGAGGAACCAGCCGAGGCCGATCGAGCAGTCCAGGTCCAGGGCGTTGCCGACATTCTGCGGGTGCAGCATTTCCTGGATCGAGGCCGGTTGCAGCACTTGCCGGCCTTGGTAGCGGCCGTCGGCGAAGACCATTTGCACGAAGTGGCTGAGGTCCACTGGGCTGGCCCAGAGGCTGCCGGCGGAGAGGTCCCGGATGTTGAGGTCCGCCGAGGGCTTGCCCTTCATATAGCCTCGAGCGCGATAGGGTTGCTGGCCGCTGTTGCCGAGGAAGCTCGCGTGGCGCATGTCCAGTGGCTGCAGCAGCGATTTCTGTGCGCAGGCTTCGAATTCGCAGCCGCTGGTGCGTTCGATTGCGGCGCCGACCAGGGCGTAGCCGAGATTGGAGTAGACGGTTTGCGTGCCGGGCTGGTGGCTCAGCCAGGTGCCGCTGGCCAGTGCGGGCAACTCGCCCAGGGGCAGCGGAAGCTTGGCGACCTGGCCTTCGAGGTGGTCGGTCGGTAGGCCGGATTGGTGGCTGAGCAGGCGGCGCAGTGTGATGGCGCGGTCGGCTGCCGCCTGGTCCGTATGGAAGCGTGAGCGCACGTAGAACTCGCGCAGGCTGGATTGCAGCGGGGCGTCCAGGTCCAGGGCGCCGCGTTCGCGCAGTTGCATGGCGAGGCTGGCGGTGATCGGCTTGGACAACGAACCGATGCGGAAGGCGGTGTATTCGCTGGCGGCGATGCGCCGCTCGCGGTCGGCGTAACCAAAGCCGCGTGCCCAGATCACCTGCTGGTCGTCAACCAGCGCCAGGGCCAGGCCGGGAATGTCATGGGCCTGCATTTGCTGGCGGATGTGTTCCTGCAGGTAGACGATCAGCTCGCTGTAGTCACCCTGGCGAATGTCAGGTGCGGGGGTGACCGGCAGGGCCTGGCAGCCGGTGCCGCCCAGCAGGCAGCCGAGCAGGGGCAGGCGCAGCGCATGGAACATGGGGTTCTCCCTGGATGATCAGGGAGCCGATGCTAGGGCGGCGGGCCGGGACAATCCGCCCGGCTTTGTCTGCAGTCTGTGAAAGATTGTGAAGCGCCGCTTCAGCCCTGGCGGCCCCAGCTGAGGCGGAAGGAGGCGCCGCCCTGGGGGGCGTCCAGCACTTCGGCGTGGCCACCGTGCCATTGGGCGACCCGGTGGACGATGGCCAGGCCCAGGCCGAAGCCGCCGGTGCGACGATCGCGGCTTTCATCCAGGCGCGAGAAGGGCTCGAAGACCCGCTGGCGGGATTCCTCGGGGATGCCGGGGCCGTCGTCATCGACCTGGATCTGGTAGCTGTCGCCGATCTGGAGGAGGGCGATACCCACCCGCCGTTCGGCATGGCGGATGGCGTTGCGCAGCAGGTTGATCACCGCGCGGGCCATGAAGCGCGGCTCCATGCGCAGGCTGTCCACTTCGCAGGCGCGGATTTCGCAGCGCACGCCGGCGGCTTCCGCCTCCAACGCCACGTCGGCCACCACGCTTTCCAGCCAGCTGGCGGCGTCGATGGTCTCGCGGTGCGAGCCGACGGCGCTGTGTTCCAGGCGGGCATAGGTGAGCAGTTCGGAAACCATGCCTTCCAGCTCGCCCAGGTCGGCGCGCATGTCGTCCACCAGGGCCTGGTGGTCCGGGTGGTCGGAGCGGCGCGCCATCTGTTCCAGTTCGAAGCTGAGTCGGGCGATGGGGGTGCGTAGCTCATGGGAGACGGCGTTGGTCAGCTCGCGCTGGTTGCTGATCAGGCTTTCGATGCGATCGGCCATCTGGTTGAAGTGCTCCGCCAGCTTGCGGCAGTCGGAGCCACGGAACACCGGGGTGCGGGTGCCGAGGTCGCCGTCACCGAAGCGCTGGGCGGCCAGGCGCAGGGTTTCCAGGTTGCGCCAGTGCGGGCGGACCCAGAGGAACAGCACCAGACCCACCAGGAAGCCCAGCAACAGGTAGGCGCCGATGGTGAAGAGCAGGGTGCCGGCCGGTTCGGCGGGCAGGTCGATCACCAGCAGCTGCGGCCCATCGTCGATGCGGCTTATATAGCGGGTGTAGTTCTCGCGGGTGACCAGCAGGTTGTTGAGGATCAGCTTGCGCTCGCGCTCGTCCAGGGCGAGGTCGCTGGCGTCCTTCAGTTCCAGGTGCAGGCCGTAGTGGGGCGCCAGTCATCCATCTGGCGCGCGCGGCCGGCAGCGTCCAGTTGGCGCAGGCGTTCGGTGAGGGCGTAGGCCTGGCCGCGCACCGCTTCGCGGTTGTATTCCTCGAGGCTGGGGGCGAAGAGGGTGGAGATGACGTGGTCGACCACGAAGATGGCGCCGCCGAAGCCCACCGCGAGCAATAGATAGAGGCGCAGGAACAGGCGCAGCATGGTTCAGCTCTCCCAGCCCAGGGGGTTGAACAGGTAGCCCTTGCCCCAGACGGTCTTGATCCGCACCGGCTCGCGTGGGTTGTCCAGCAGCTTGGCGCGCAGCTTGCTGATGCAGACGTCGACGCTGCGGTTGAGGCCGTCGAAGCCGATGCCGCGGGTGCGATTGAGGATTTCGTCGCGGGAGAGAATCTCCCCCGCCTGTCCGGCCAGCAGCCAGAGCAGTTCGAACTCCATGGTGGTGAGCTCGATGTCCTGGCCGCCCAGTTCGGCGCCGCGACGGCGGCGGTCGATGTTCAGGCGGCCGAACTCCAGGCTGTCGCGCTCACCGGCCAAGGGGGCATGGCGCCGCAGCAGGGCGCGCAGGCGGGCGAGCAGGACGGGCGGCTCGATGGGCTTGATCACGTAGTCGTCGGCGCCGGATTCGAGGCCGAGGATGTGGTCGAGGTCGCTTTCCTTGGCGGTGAGCATGAGGATCGGCGTATCGGCGATGCGGCGGATTTCGCGGCACACGTGCAGGCCGCTCTGGCCGGGGAGCATGAGGTCGAGCATCACCGCCTGGGGGCGGAATTCGACGAAGGCGTCGAGGGCGGTGTCGCCACGGTGCACCTGGCGTACCTCGAAGCCGTGTTCGGAGAGGTAGAGGGACATCAGGCGGGCGAGCTTCTGATCGTCCTCGACCAGCATTACCTTGCTGAGAGCGTGGCTATCCATGGTTGTTCGTCGGTCGGCGGGAGGCGTGGCGCATTATAAGCACCCTCCGTGAGTTGCACTCCAGTGGTGCGTAACACCGCGTATCCGTTGGTCTGGAGGCCTCTGTTCCGGTGCTTGGGCAGGGCCGCGGCGCGGTGTTCGGGAGGGTGTGAAAAGCGGTGTTGTATCTGCCGTTGCCGCTGGGGTGACTTCTGCTTTTCGCTCCACTAGAATGCATGCCCTTGATTATGGGGCCGGTCCGGCCGGCTAACGTCTGCAACGAGGAATATCCATGCAAGTTTCTGTTGAAAGCACCTCCGCTCTCGAGCGCCGTATGACTGTTGGCGTTCCGGCTGAGCGGATCGAGACCGAGGTCACCAAGCGTCTTCAGCAGACTGCTCGTCGCGCCAAGGTCGCTGGCTTCCGCCCGGGCAAGGTGCCCATGAGCGTGATCCGTCAGCGCTACGAAGATTCCGCTCGTCAGGAAGTCCTGGGTGACCTGATCCAGTCCTCCTTCTATGAAGCCGTCGTCGAGCAGAAGCTCAACCCGGCTGGCCAGCCTGCCGTCGAGCCGAAAGTGTTCGAGAAGGGCAAGGACCTGGAATTCATCGCCACCTTCGAAGTCTTCCCCGAGTTCCAGGTTGCCGGTTTCGATTCCATCGCCATCGAGCGCCTGCAAGCCGACGTGGCTGACGCCGATGTCGACAACATGCTGGAAATCCTGCGCAAGCAGAACACCCGCTTCGAAGCGGTTGATCGCGCTGCCGAGAACGGCGACCAGCTGAACATCGATTTCGTCGGCAAGATCGATGGCGAAGCCTTCGCTGGCGGTTCCGCCAAGGGCACTGCCCTGGTGCTGGGCTCCGGCCGCATGATCCCGGGCTTCGAAGATGCCCTGGTCGGCGTCAAGGCCGGTGAAGAGCGGGTCATCAACCCGACCTTCCCCGAGGACTACCAGAACCTCGACCTGGCCGGCAAAACCGCTGAGTTCACCGTTACCGTGAACAGCGTTTCCGCTCCCCAGCTGCCGGAACTGAACGACGAGTTCTTCACCCTGTTCGGCATCAAGGAAGGCGGCCTGGAAGGTTTCCGCGCCGAAGTCCGCAAGAACATGGAGCGTGAACTGCGCCAGGCCATCAAGTCCAAGGTCAAGAACCAGGTAATGGACGGCCTGCTGGCTGCCAACCCGATCGAAGTGCCGAAGGCCCTGATCGGCAACGAAGTGAACCGTCTGCGCGTGCAGGCCGTCCAGCAGTTCGGTGGCAACATCAAGCCCGACCAACTGCCGGCCGAGCTGTTCGAAGAGCAAGCCAAGCGCCGCGTCGTGCTGGGCCTGATCGTCGCCGAAGTGGTCAAGCAGTTCGAACTGAAGCCCGATGACGCCCGCGTTCGCGAGCTGATCGAGGAAATGGCTTCCGCTTACCAGGAGCCCGAGCAAGTCGTGGCCTGGTACTACAAGAACGACCAGCAACTGAACGAAGTGCGTTCTGTTGTGCTGGAAGAACAAGTTGTAGATACTGTCCTGCAGAAGGCCAACGTGACCGACAAAGCGGTCTCCTACGAAGATGCAGTCAAGCCGGTAGAAGCTCCGCAAGCCGACTGATCGTTTCGCCTCGTTCGAGCACACCATAAGCCAGCCTTCGCGCTGGCTTATGCGTCTTTGAGACATGACATTATTTAGGGAGTGATCGCTGGACATGTCCCGCAATTCTTATATGCAGCAACAGTTCCCTGATATCCAGGCCGCCGGTGGCCTCGTGCCCATGGTGATCGAGCAGTCCGCCCGTGGCGAACGTGCCTACGACATCTACTCGCGTCTCCTCAAGGAGCGGGTGATCTTCCTGGTCGGCCCGGTCGAGGACTACATGGCCAACCTGGTCGTGGCGCAGCTCCTCTTCCTCGAAGCGGAGAACCCCGACAAGGATATCCACCTCTACATCAACTCCCCGGGTGGTTCGGTGACCGCTGGCATGTCGATCTACGACACCATGCAGTTCATCAAGCCCAACGTCTCCACCACCTGCATCGGCCAGGCCTGCAGCATGGGCGCACTTCTGCTCGCCGGTGGCGCCGCCGGCAAGCGTTACTGCCTGCCGCACTCGCGGATGATGATTCACCAGCCGCTGGGTGGCTTCCAGGGCCAGGCTTCGGATATCGAGATCCACGCCCGTGAGATTCTCACCATCCGTGAGCGCCTGAACAAGATCCTCGCCGACCACACCGGTCAGCCGATCGACGTGATCGCCCGCGACACCGACCGCGACAACTTCATGAGCGGTGAAGAAGCGGTCAAATACGGCCTCATCGATCAGGTCCATAGCAAGCGCCAACTGGCGAGCTAAGCCGTTCCGCAATACCGCGGCCGGAAGATGTCCGGCCGCCTCGCGGGCTTGAAAATGCCCGCATTTGCCTTCATCTTGTGTTTCATGCCTATCCCGATTGGATTGATCGAATGACTGACACCCGCAATGGCGAGGACAACGGCAAGCTGCTCTATTGCTCCTTCTGCGGCAAAAGCCAGCACGAAGTACGCAAATTGATTGCCGGCCCCTCGGTCTTTATCTGCGACGAGTGCGTGGACCTGTGCAATGACATCATCCGCGAGGAGGTGCAGGAAGCCCAGGCCGAGAACAGCGCGCACAAGCTGCCGGCGCCCAAGGAAATCCGCACCATCCTCGATCAGTACGTCATTGGTCAGGAACGTGCGAAGAAGGTGCTGGCCGTAGCGGTCTACAACCACTACAAGCGCCTGAACCAGCGTGACAAGAAAGACGATATCGAACTCGGCAAGAGCAACATCCTGCTGATCGGCCCGACCGGTTCGGGCAAGACGCTGCTGGCCGAGACCCTGGCCCGTCTGCTCAACGTTCCCTTCACCATCGCCGATGCCACCACCCTCACCGAGGCGGGCTACGTGGGTGAGGACGTCGAGAACATCATCCAGAAGCTGCTGCAGAAGTGCGATTACGATGTCGAGAAGGCCCAGATGGGCATCGTCTACATCGACGAAATCGACAAGATTTCGCGCAAGTCCGACAACCCGTCCATCACCCGCGATGTTTCGGGCGAGGGCGTGCAGCAGGCGCTGCTGAAGCTCATCGAGGGCACCGTCGCTTCGGTTCCTCCCCAGGGCGGCCGCAAGCACCCGCAGCAGGAGTTCCTGCAAGTGGACACGCGCAACATCCTGTTCATCTGCGGTGGCGCCTTTGCCGGCCTGGAAAAAGTCATCCAGAACCGTTCCGCTCGTGGCGGCATCGGCTTCAATGCCGAAGTCCGTAGCGTCGACCTGGGCAAGAAAGTCGGTGAAGCGCTGCGTGATGCCGAGCCGGAAGATCTGGTGAAATTCGGGCTTATCCCCGAGTTCGTCGGTCGTCTGCCGGTCATCGCCACACTGGACGAGCTCGATGAGCCTGCGCTGATGCAGATCCTCACCGAACCGAAGAACGCACTGACCAAGCAATACGCCAAGCTCTTCGAGATGGAGGGGGTTGACCTCGAATTCCGTCCCGATGCGCTGAAGGCCGTTGCTCACCGTGCCTTGGAGCGCAAAACCGGCGCCCGTGGCCTCCGCTCTATCCTCGAAGGCATCCTCCTCGACACCATGTATGAAATCCCCTCGCAAACCGAGGTGAGCAAGGTGGTGATCGACGAGAGTGTCATCGAAGGCACTTCCAAGCCCTTGCTGATCTACGAGAACAGCGAGCAGCCGGCCAAGGCCGCGCCTGACGCTTGATGAAACAAAGGGGCCTGAGGGCCCCTTTGCATTTCCTACTACAGCGCTTGTTTTTTCCCGGACCTGCCCCCATCTTAGGTCCCAGGGTTATCCCATCTGTTACCGGCCATTGGCCGCTGTAGAGCTGAAATCATGAAGACAACCGTTGAATTGCCTCTCCTGCCATTGCGTGATGTCGTGGTCTATCCGCATATGGTCATCCCACTGTTCGTGGGCCGTGAAAAATCCATCGAGGCCCTCGAAGCCGCGATGACCGGGGACAAGCAAATTCTTCTGTTGGCGCAGAGGAATCCGGCCGATGACGATCCGGGCGAAGATGCCCTGTACCGTGTTGGCACCGTCGCGACCGTCCTGCAACTGCTGAAGCTGCCCGATGGCACCGTCAAGGTGCTGGTGGAGGGTGAGCAGCGGGGCTCCATCGAGCGTTTCACCGAGGTGGACGGCCATTGCCGTGCCGAGGTGACCCTCATCGAGGAAGTCGACGCCGGCGAGCGCGAGTCCGAAGTCTTCACCCGCAGCCTGCTCAGCCAGTTCGAGCAGTATGTACAGCTGGGCAAGAAAGTGCCCGCTGAAGTCCTGTCTTCGCTGAACAGCATCGATGAGCCCGGGCGTCTGGTCGACACCATGGCTGCCCATATGGCGCTGAAGATCGAGCAGAAGCAGGAAATCCTCGAAATCACCGAGCTGCCCGAGCGTGTCGAGCACGTGCTGGCGCTGCTGGATGCCGAAATCGACCTGCTGCAGGTCGAGAAGCGTATCCGGGGTCGCGTGAAGAAACAGATGGAGCGCAGCCAACGCGAGTACTACCTGAATGAGCAGATGAAGGCCATTCAGAAGGAGCTGGGCGACATCGATGAAGGGCACAACGAGATCGAGGAGCTGAAGAAGCGCATCGATAACGCTGGCCTGACCAAGGAGGCGTTGACCAAGGCCAATGCCGAGCTGAACAAGCTGAAGCAGATGTCGCCGATGTCCGCTGAAGCCACTGTCGTACGCTCCTATATCGATTGGCTGGTCAATGTGCCGTGGAAGGCCGAGAGCAAGGTGCGTCTCGATCTGGCCAAGGCCGAAGACATTCTCGACGCCGACCACTACGGCCTCGAAGAGGTCAAGGACCGCATCCTCGAATACCTCGCCGTGCAGAAGCGCGTGAAGAAGGTCAAGGGCCCGGTGCTCTGCCTGGTCGGCCCGCCCGGCGTAGGCAAGACCTCGCTGGCCGAGTCCATCGCCCGTGCCACCAACCGCAAATTCATCCGCATGGCCCTGGGCGGCGTGCGTGACGAAGCTGAAATTCGCGGTCACCGTCGTACCTACATCGGCTCCATGCCGGGTCGCCTGATCCAGAAGATGACCAAGGTTGGGGTGCGCAACCCGCTGTTCCTGCTGGACGAAATCGACAAGATGGGCAGCGACATGCGCGGCGACCCCGCCTCGGCGCTGCTGGAGGTGCTCGACCCCGAGCAGAACCACAACTTCAACGACCATTACCTGGAAGTCGATTACGACCTTTCCGACGTGATGTTCCTGTGCACCGCCAACTCCATGAACATTCCGGCACCGCTGCTGGACCGCATGGAAGTGATCCGTCTGCCCGGTTACACCGAGGACGAGAAGGTCAACATCGCCACCAAGTACCTCGCACCCAAGCAGACCCAGGCCAACGGCCTGAAGAAGGGCGAGCTGGAGTTCGACGAAGCGGCCATCCGCGACATCATCCGCTACTACACCCGCGAGGCCGGGGTGCGCAGCCTCGAGCGGCAACTGGCCAAGGTCTGCCGCAAGGCGGTCAAGGAGCATGCCCGCGAGAAGCGCTTCAAGGTGCTGGTCACCGCCGAGTCCCTCGAGCACTTCCTCGGCGTTCGCAAGTTCCGCTACGGCCTTGCCGAGCTGCAGGACCAGATCGGCCAGGTCACCGGGCTCGCCTGGACCCAGGTCGGTGGCGAACTGCTGACCATCGAGGCCGCTGTGGTCCCCGGCAAGGGGCAGCTGACCAAGACCGGCTCCCTCGGCGATGTGATGGTGGAGTCGATCACTGCCGCGCTGACGGTTGTGCGCAGTCGTGCGAAAAGCCTCGGTATCCCTGCGGACTTCCACGAGAAGCGCGACATTCACATCCACATGCCCGAAGGGGCGACGCCGAAGGACGGTCCGAGCGCCGGCATCGGCATGTGCACCGCGCTGGTTTCGGCGATGACGCAGATTCCCGTGCGGGCCGATGTGGCCATGACCGGTGAGATCACCCTGCGTGGTCAAGTACTCGCAATCGGTGGGTTGAAAGAGAAATTGCTGGCTGCTCACCGGGGTGGGATCAAGACCGTGATCATTCCCGAAGAGAATGTTCGTGATCTGAAAGAGATTCCCGAAAATATCAAGCAAGACCTGGCCATTAAACCTGTTAAATGGATTGACGAGGTCCTGCAAATTGCGCTGCAATACGCCCCGGAGCCCTTGCCCGATGCGGCTCCCGAGATGGTTGCAAAGGATGACAAGCGCGAGTCTGATTCCAAGGAGCGAATCAGCACGCATTAGCCGGGGGGCTTTCTTGACACATTTTTCGAGCCCTTGTTATAAAGCGGCTCTCGTGTGTCAGCAGGCCATCCAGCACCCGCTTTGCTTACACCAAACAACTAAGAAACAAACTCAACAGAAATAAGGGGACTTAAGAGTGAACAAGTCGGAACTGATCGATGCCATCGCCGCATCTGCTGATATCCCGAAAGCTGTCGCTGGCCGTGCGCTGGACGCAGTTATCGAATCCGTCACTGGCGCTCTGAAGGCTGGTGATTCCGTGGTGCTGGTAGGTTTCGGTACTTTCGCTGTGAAAGAGCGCGCTGCTCGCACTGGCCGTAACCCGCAGACTGGCAAGCCGATCAAGATCGCTGCTGCCAAGATCCCTGGCTTCAAAGCTGGTAAAGCTCTGAAAGACGCCGTCAACTAAGCGTCTTTCGGGCTTTGCCCTTCCAGCAGGGGCTTTGTCCCGGCTGGCAGCGGAGCGGTAGACCACGAGGAATACCTCGCGTCCTGGAAGCCTTAGCTTCCGACCGCTCCGCCAGTTAAGAGAGAAGGCGCATCCTCGGATGCGCCTTTCTTATATATGGACTCTACCCGCGCTGCGCGGCTGGTTTTTTGGTACAGCCGTTTCTGGGGGACGCATGCTGCAGAACATCAGGGACAATTCACAGGGATGGATTGCCAAGACCATTATCGGCGTCATCATCGCGTTGCTCGCGCTGACGGGCTTCGATGCCATCTTCAATGCCACCAGCAACCGCCAGGACGCTGCCAAGGTCAACGGCGAGGAAATCACCCTCGACCAACTGAGCCAGGCCGCAGACATGCAGCGCCGCCAGCTGATGCAGCAACTGGGCAAGGACTTCGACGCCTCCCAGCTCGACGACAAGCTGCTGCGTGAAGCCGCCCTCAAGGGCCTGATCGAGCGTAAGCTGCTGCTGCAAGGCGCCAAGTCATCCGGCTTCGCCTTCTCGCAACCCGCTCTGGATCAACTGATCCTGCAAACTCCCGAATTCCAGGTCGATGGCAAATTCAACTCTGATCGCTTCGATCAGGTGATTCGCCAGATGAACTACACCCGCCTGCAGTTCCGCCAGATGCTCGAGCAGGAAATGCTCGTCGGCCAGCTTCGCGCCGGCCTGGCTGGTAGCGGCTTCGTCACCGACGAAGAAGTACGCGCCTTTGCCCGTCTGGAGAAGCAGACCCGTGATTTCGCCACCCTGACCTTCAAGGCCGATCCCAAGGCCGTCCAGGTGAGCGACGAAGAAATCCAGGCTTACTACGACGAGCACAAGGGCCAGTTCATGAGCCCCGAGCAGGTCGTGCTCGAATACGTCGAGCTGAAGAAGGAAGCCTTCTTCGGTCAGGTCGAGGTCAGTGAAGACGACCTCAAGGCCCAGTACGACAAGGAGATCGGCAACCTCTCCGAGCAGCGCGACGCGGCCCACATCCTGATCGAAGTGAACGATCAGCAGACCGCCGAGCAGGCCAAGGCGAAGATCGACGAGATCAAGCAGCGCCTTGACAAGGGCGAAGACTTCGCCGCCCTGGCCAAGGAGCTGTCCCAGGACCCGGGCTCCGCCGCCAATGGGGGTGACCTCGGCTTCGCCGGTCGCGGTGTCTACGAGCCGGCCTTCGAGGACGCGCTCTACGCCCTGAAGAAGGGCGAAGTCTCCGCTCCGGTGACCACGCCCTACGGCCTGCACCTGATCAAGCTGCTGGCGATCCAGGCACCTGAAGTGCCGAGCTTCGACAGCCTCAAGGAGAAGATGGTCCGCGAGCTGAAGACCCAGCAGGTCGAGCAGCGCTTCGTCGAGGCCACCAAGGAACTGGAAGACTCCGCGTTCGAAGCCTCCGACCTGGCCCAGCCGGCCCAGGAGCTGAACCTCAAGGTCCAGACCAGCGCCCCCTTCGGTCGTGAAGGCGGCGAAGGCCTGGCCGCCAACCGCCAGGTGCTGCAGGCTGCCTTCAGCCCTGAAGTGCTGGAAGACGGCGGTAACAGCGGTGCCATCGAGCTGGACCCGGACACCGTGGTCGTCCTGCGTGCCAAGGAACACCGCAAGCCCCAGCAGCTGGAACTGGCGTCCGTCAGCGACAGCATCCGCCAGCACCTGACCCAGGAAAAGGCCAGCGAAGCTGTCAAGGCCAAGGCAGACGAGCTGCTCGCCAGCCTGCGTGAAGGCAAGACCCCGGCCACCCAGGCGCCGCAAGGCCAGACCTGGAACGTGGTCGAAGCCGCCACCCGCAGCCAGGAGGGTGTAGACCCGGCCCTGCTGCAGACGCTGTTCCGCATGGGCAAGCCGGAGTCGGCCGACAAGCCGACCTTCTCCTCCCTGAAGCTGAGCAACGGCGACTACGTGGTGATCCGCCTGAACGGTGTGAGCCAGCCTGAGGACGCCCTGTCCGAGCAGGACAAGGCCATGTACGCCCGTTTCCTCGCCTCGCGCAGCGGTCAGCAGGATTTCGCTGCCTACCGCCGCCAGCTGGAAGCCGAAGCCAAGGTCGAGCGTTTCTGATCGACCTGGCATGATTTGGAGAAGGCCGCTGCGAAGCGGCCTTTTTCATGCCCGGAGAAAAGGGGAGGGTGGAGCTTCTGTGTCTTCTGTGTCTCGATCCCCTGGGCTAAAGCCCGGGCTACGTCCGGACGACAGGTTGAGCACCGGTGCGTTTCGAGCGCCCATGAAAAAGCCCGCCATCAGGCGGGCTTTTTCACGTCCGGGGAGATCAGTCTTCGATCGCGCCCATGGCGGTGGTGTTGAAGCCACCGTCGACGTAGAGGATTTCACCGCTGATGCCCGACGCCAGGTCGGAGCAGATGAAGGCGCCGGCGTTGCCGACTTCCTCGATGGTGACGTTGCGGCGCAGCGGGGTCTGCTTCTCGTTGGCGGCGAGCATCTTGCGGAAGCTCTTGATGCCGGAGGCAGCCAGGGTGCGGATCGGGCCGGCGGAGATGGCGTTGACGCGGGTGCCTTCCGGGCCGAGGCTGCCGGCCAGGTAGCGGACGCCCGCTTCCAGGCTGGCCTTGGCCATGCCCATCACGTTGTAGTTGGGCATGGTGCGTTCCGCGCCCAGGTAGGACAGGGTCAACAGGCTGCCGTTGCGGCCCTTCATCAGCTCGCGACCGGCCTTGGCCAGGGCCACGAAGCTGTAGGCGCTGATGTCGTGGGCGATGCGGAAGCCTTCGCGGGTGGTGACGTCGGTGAAGTCGCCATCCAGTTGGTCACCCGGGGCGAAGCCGACGGAGTGGACGATGATGTCCAGGCCGTCCCACTTCTTGCCCAGGGCTTCGAATACGGCTGCGATCTCGTCGTCATTGGCGACGTCGCAAGGGAAGCACAGGTCGGCGTTGGAACCCCAGCCTGCGGCGAACTCTTCCACACGGCCCTTCAGCTTTTCGTTCTGGTAGGTGAAGGCGAGCTCGGCGCCCTCACGGTGCATGGCAGCAGCGATGCCCGATGCGATGGACAGTTTGCTGGCGACGCCAACGATCAGTACGCGCTTACCGGCGAGAAAACCCATGTGCGTTCTTCCTCTTCTGGTTAATTGGCAGTTTCCGGAGCCAGGAATGCGGCTTCCAGCAACTGCTTCGTATAAGTGTGCTGCGGTGCGGCGAAGATCGCCTCGGCAGGCCCCTGTTCAACCACCTTGCCGTGCTTGACCACCATCAGGTGGTGGCTCAGGGCCCTGACCACCGCCAGGTCATGGCTGATGAACAGGTAGGTCAGGTTGTACTTGGCCTGCAACGAACGCAGTAACTCCACCACTTGGCGCTGCACCGTCCGGTCGAGCGCCGAAGTGGGCTCGTCCAGCAGTATCAGCGCCGGTTTCAGCACCAATGCCCGGGCAATGGCGATCCGTTGCCGTTGCCCGCCGGAAAACTCGTGGGGGTAGCGGTTCCGGGTTTCCGGGTCCAGTCCTACCTCCAGGAGCGCGTCGATGATGGCCTGTTCCTGCTCCGCCTCGGTGCCCATGCCATGGATCCGCAGGCCTTCCCCGACGATCTGGCCCACGCACATGCGTGGGCTCAGGCTGCCGAAGGGGTCCTGGAACACCACCTGCATTTGGCGCCGGAACGGCCGTACATCCTTCTGCGAAAGCCCATCCAGGGGCTGGCCCTGGAAGCGGATGGCGCCCTGGCTGCCGAGCAGCCGGAGAATCGCCAGGCCCAGCGTGGACTTGCCGGAACCGCTTTCACCCACGATGCCCAGGGTCTGGCCCTGGTGCAGGGTGAAGTCGATGCCGTCCACGGCTTTCACATGGTCGACCGTGCGTCGCAGCAATCCCTTTTTCACCGGGAACCACACACGCAGGTCGTCAACTTCCAGCAACGGCGGCCCCTGCGGGCTGTCCACCGGCTTGCCCGAAGGCTCGGCGGCGAGCAGTTCCCGGGTGTAGGGATGCTGCGGTGCACGGAACAATTCTTCACACGACGCCTGTTCGACGATGCAACCGCGCTGCATGACACATACGCGATGCGCGATACGTCGCACCAGGTTCAGATCGTGGGTGATCAGCAGCAGCGCCATGCCCAGGCGGGCCTGCAATTCCTTGAGCAGCTCGAGGATCTTCAGCTGCACGGTGACGTCCAGCGCGGTGGTCGGCTCGTCGGCGATCAGCAGCTCCGGCTCGTTGGCCAGGGCCATGGCGATCATCACCCGCTGGCGCTGGCCACCGGAGAGTTCGTGGGGGTAGGCCTTGAGGCGCTTGGCCGGCTCCGGGATGCCCACCAGCTCCAGCAGCTCCAGGGTGCGCTGGGTGGCGGCCTTGCCGCTGATGCCCTTGTGCAGGGCCAGCACTTCCTTGATCTGCTTCTCGATGCTGTGCAGCGGGTTGAGCGAGGTCATGGGCTCCTGGAAGACCATGGCGATGCGGTTGCCACGGATGCCGCGCAGCTTGGCCTCGGGCAGCTTGAGCAGGTCCTTGCCGGCGTAGGTGATGCTGCCGGCGGGGTGGCGGGCCAGCGGGTAGGGCAGCAGGCGCAGGATGGAGTGCGCGGTGACCGACTTGCCCGAGCCGGACTCGCCCACCAGGGCCAGGGTCTCGCCCTTGCGGATGTCGAAGCTCACGCCCTCGATCACCCGCTGGGTGTGCTGGCCGGTGACGAATTCGACCGCGAGGTCGCGGATTTCAATCAGGTTCTCGCTCATCTCACTTCCTCGGGTCGAAGGCATCGCGGGCGGCTTCGCCGATGAACACCAGCAGGGTCAGCATCACGCCGAGTACGGCGAAGGCGCTGATGCCCAGCCAGGGGGCCTGCAGGTTGGCCTTGCCCTGGGAGACCAGCTCGCCCAGGGACGGCGCGCCGGGCGGCAGGCCGAAGCCGAGGAAGTCCAGGGCGGTGAGGGTGCCGATGGCGCCGGTGAGGATGAAGGGCATGAAGGTCATGGTCGAGACCATGGCGTTGGGCAGGATGTGGCGGAACATGATCGCGCCGTTCTGCATGCCCAGCGCCCGGGCTGCGCGCACGTACTCCAGGTTGCGGCCGCGGAGGAACTCCGCGCGCACCACGTCCACCAGGCTCATCCAGGAGAACAGCAGCATGATGCCCAGCAGCCACCAGAAGTTCGGCTGCACGAAGCTGGCCAGGATGATCAGCAGGTAGAGCACCGGCAGGCCCGACCAGATTTCAAGGAAGCGCTGCCCGGCCAGGTCCACCCAGCCGCCGTAGAAGCCCTGCAGGGCGCCGGCGATCACGCCGATGATGGAGCTGAGGATGGTCAGCGTCAGGGCGAACAGCACCGAGATGCGGAAGCCGTAGATCACCCGCGCCAGCACGTCGCGGCCCTGGTCGTCGGTGCCCAGCAGGTTGTCGGCGGAGGGCGGCGCGGGGGCCGGCACCTTGAGGTCGTAGTTGATTGTCTCGTAGCTGAAGGGCACCGGCGGCCAGATCATCTGCCCGTCCTTGGCGGCGATCAGCTCGCGGATGTAGGGCGTCTTGTAGTTGGCTTCCAGGGGGAATTCGCCACCGAAGGCGGTTTCCGGGTAGCGCTTGAACACCGGGAAGTACCACCCGCCGTCGTAGCGCACGGCCAGCGGCTTGTCGTTGGCGATGAGTTCGGCGCCCAGGCTGGCGATGAACAGCACGAGGAACAGCCAGAGCGACCACCAGCCACGCTTGTTGGCCTTGAAGCGCTCGAAGCGACGTCGATTGATTGGCGAGAGTTGCATGTCAGCCCTCCCGGCTTTCGAAGTCGATGCGCGGATCGACCAGGGTGTAGGTGATGTCGCCGATCAGTTTCACGATCAGTCCCAGCAGGGTGAAGATGAACAGGGTGCCGAACACCACGGGGTAGTCGCGGTTCAGCGCTGATTCGAAGCTCAGCAGGCCCAGGCCATCGAGGGAGAAGATCACCTCGATCAGCAGCGAGCCGGTGAAGAACATGCCGATGAAGGCGGCGGGGAAGCCGGCGATGATCAGCAGCATGGCGTTGCGGAACACATGGCCGTAGAGCACGCGGCTCTCCGACAGGCCCTTGGCGCGGGCGGTGATCACGTACTGCTTGTTGATCTCGTCGAGGAAGCTGTTCTTGGTCAGGAAGGTGAGGGTGGCGAAGTTGCCGATCACCAGCGCCAGCACCGGCAGCGCCAGGTGCCAGAGGTAGTCCAGCAGCTTGCCGCCCAGGCTCAGTTCGTCGAAGTTGTTGGAGGTCAGCCCGCGCAGGGGGAACCAGTCGTAGTAGCTGCCGCCGGCGAACAGCACGATCAGCAGGATGGCGAAGAGGAAGGCGGGTATGGCGTAGCCGACGATGATCGCGGTGCTGGTCCAGACGTCGAAGGCGTTGCCGTGGCGCACCGCCTTGGCGATGCCCAGGGGCACCGAGACCAGGTACATGATCAGTGTGCTCCACAGCCCCAGGGAGATCGACACCGGCATTTTCTCGATGATCAGGTCGGTGACCTTGGCGTCGCGGAAGAAGCTGTTGCCGAAGTCGAAGTGCAGGTAGTTCTTGATCATCAGCCAGAAGCGTTCGTGGGCCGGCTTGTCGAAGCCGTACATTTTCTCGATTTCCTTGATCAGCTCCGGGTCCAGGCCCTGGGCGCCGCGGTAGTTGGAGCCGGCCACGGAGACCTCGGCGCCGCCACCGGAGATGCGCCCGGTGGCCCCGCCTGCGGCCGCGTCGAAGCCTTCCAGCTTGGCGATCATCTGCTCCACGGGGCCGCCGGGGGCGGCCTGGATGATGATGAAGTTGATCAGCAGGATGCCGAACAGGGTAGGGATGATCAGCAGCAGGCGCCGCAGGATGTAGGCGAGCATTACTGCGCTTCCTCGGTCTGTGCGGTGTCGGCCGGGGCGGCGTCAGCGTCGGCCTGCTCGGGGGCGTCGGCCTTGGCGTCGGGCTTCTTCCACCAGGTGAGCATGCCGAAGTCATAGAGCGGCGTGGTGGCGGGGCGGTCGAACTGGTTCCAGTAGGCCACGCGCCAGGTGTCCACGTAGTAGTTGGGCACCACGTAATTGCCCCACAGCAGCACCCGGTCGAGGGCGCGGGAGTGGTCGATCAGGCTCTGCCGCGAGTCGGCGCGGATCAGGCCCTCCACCAGCTTGTCGATGGCCGGGTCGCGCAGGCCGATGAAGTTGCGGCTGCCGGCGCTGTCGGCACTGCGCGAGTGCCAGAACTCCATCTGCTCGTTGCCCGGCGAGTTGGATTGGCCCCAGGTGCCGGGGACCATGTCGTAGTCCCGCGAGCGCAGGCGGTTCATGTACTGCGAGACGTCGACGCGGCGGATGGTCAGGTCGATGCCCAGCTCGGACAGGTTGCGCTTGAACGGCAGGATCACCCGCTCCAGGTTGGCCTGGGCGATCATGATCTCGAAGGCCAGGGGTTTGCCGTCGGGGCCGACCATCTTGTCGTTCTCGATGCGGTAGCCGGCGTCGGTCAGCAGCTTGTAGGCGCGGCGCTTCTGCTCGCGGATGATGCCGCTGCCATCGCTCACCGGCGGCTGGAACACCTCGCCGAAGACCTCGTCGGGGATCTGCCCGCGCAAGGGTTCGAGGATCTTCAGCTCGGCTTCGCTGGGCAGGCCGGTGGCGGCCATTTCCGAGTTCTCGAAGAAGCTCCGGGTGCGCTTGTAGGAGCCGAAGAACAGCTGCTTGTTGGTCCACTCGAAGTCGAACAGCGAGGCGATTGCCTCGCGCACGCGGCGGTCCTGGAACAGCGGCCGGCGGATGTTAAAGGCGAAGCCCTGCATGCCCACCGGATTGTGGTTGGGGATGGCCTGCTTGATGATCTTGCCGGCGCGCAGGGCCGGGCTGTCGTAGCCGGTGGCCCAGTCCTTGGCGGAGTATTCGAGGTTGAAGTCGAACTGGCCGGCCTTGAAGGCCTCCAGCGCCACCGACATGTCGCGGTAGTAGTCCACGGTGATGACGTCGAAGTTGTAGTAGCCGCGGTTCACCGGCAGGTCCTTGCCCCACCAGTCCTTGACCCGCTCGAAGCGGATCGCCCGTCCGGCGTCCACCTTGGTGATGCGGTAGGGGCCGCTGCCCAGTGGCGGCTCCAGGGTGTTCTTGGAGAAGTCGCGGGTGGCCCACCAGTGCTTGGGCAGCACCTGGATCTGCCCGAGGATCAGCGGCAATTCGCGGTTGCCCGGGTGCTTGAAGTCGAAGCGCACGCGCTGCTTGTCCTCGGCCACCACCTGGGCCACGTCGGAGTAGTAGTGGCGGTACATCGGATCGCCGTGCTCGACCAGGGTGTTGAAGGTGAACACCACGTCGTCCGAGGTCACCGGGGTGCCGTCATTGAAGCGTGCCTTGGGGTTCAGGTAGAAGCGCACGTAGCTGTTGTCCGGCGCTTTCTCGATCTTCTCGGCGAGCAGCCCGTATTCGGTGAAGGGCTCGTCGGGGGAGTGGTAGGTCAGGGTGTCGTGGATAAGCCCCAACTGGCCCGCCGCGGTGCCCTTGGGGATGAACTCGTTGAGGCTGTCGAAGCCGCCGTAGCCGGAAAGGCGCAAGGTGCCGCCCTTGGGCGCGTCGGGGTTCACCCAACTGAAGTGCTTGAAGTTCGCCGGGTACTTGGGCGCCTCGTCGTAGAGGGTGATCGCGTGCCGGGGCTCGGCATGGGCGATACCGGCGAGGGTCAGCAGCAATGCGCCGCAGCCGCTCAGGCAAAGGGAGCGCAGGGTCTTGCTCATCGGGATTTCTCCGTGGGCTTCAGCCACCAGGCGCGCAGGCCCAGGGTATAGGGCGGCGTGGTGACGAAGGCGAACCTGTTGCGGTACGCCAGGCGGTGGTAGTTGATGTACCAGTTGGGAATGCTGTAGTGCTGCCAGAGCAGCGTGCGGTCCAGGGCGCGGCCGGCGGCCACCTGCTCGTCGCGGGTCTGGGCGCCGAGGAGTTTCTCGACCATGGCGTCCACCACCGGGTTGGCGATGCCCGCGTAGTTCTTGCTGCCCTTCACCGAGGCCTGGCTGGAGTGGAAGTAGAGCGACTGCTCCAGTCCGGGGCTGAGGGTCTGGGCCAGGGTCATCAGGATCATGTCGTAGTCGAAATGGTCCAGGCGTTGCTTGTACTGGGCGCGGTCGACGGTCCGCAGGGTGACGTCGATGCCGATGCTGGCGAGGTTTTCGCTGTAGGGCTGGAGGATGCGTTCAAGGTTCGGATTGACCAGCAGGATTTCGAAACGCAGCGGTTCGCCACGGCTGTTGAGCAGACGCTGGCCGGAGAGCTTCCAGCCGGCGTCGGCCAATAGACCCAATGCACGGCGCAGGGTTTCCCTGGGAATGCCACGGCCATCGGTTTCCGGCACCTTGAAGGGCTCGGTGAACTGCTTCGCCGGCAGTTGCTCGCGGTAGGGCGAAAGCAGCAGCCACTCCTGGCCTTCGGGTTTGCCGGTGGCCTCGAACTCGCTGTTGGGGTAGTAGCTGCGGGCCCGCGCATAGGCGTTGTTGAACAGCGCGCGGTTGGTCCACTCGAAATCGAACATCAGGCCCATGGCCTCGCGCACGCGGCGATCCTGGAAGGTCGCGCGGCGGGTGTTCATGAACAGCGCCTGGGTCTGGGTGGGAATCTGGTGGGGGATCTCCGCGCGGATCACGTCGCCCCGGGCGATGGCCGGGAAGCGGTAGCCGTTGGCCCAGTTCTTCGCCTGGTGCTCGATGTAGAAATCGAATTCGCCGGCCTTGAAGGCTTCGAAGGCGACGTTGCTGTCGCGGTAGAACTCCACCTCGACGCGGTCGAAGTTGTACTTGCCGCGGTTCACCGGCAGCTTCTCGCCCCACCAGTCCTTGACCCGCTCGAACACCAGCCCGCGCCCGGGGCGTACCTGGGTGATGCGATAGGGGCCGCTGCCCAGGGGCACATCGAAGCTGGTGGCCTTGAAGTCGCGGTTCTTCCAATAGTGTTGCGGCAGTACCGGCATCTCGCCCAGACGCAGGATCAGCAGCGGGTTGCCCGCGCGCTTGAGCACGAAACGGATGCGGTGGCGGTTGAGGATGTCGACTCGCTGCACTTCCTGCAGGCTAGTGCGGTACTGCGGGTGGCCGCTGCTCACCAGGGTGCGGTAGGAGAAGGCGACGTCGTAGGCGGTGATCGGCTGACCGTCGTGAAAGCGCGCTTCCGGGCGCAGGTTGAACACCACCCAGCTGCGGTCCTCGTTGTACTCCACGCTCCTGGCGATCAGCCCGTAGCTGGACGCCGGCTCGTCGCCCGAGGGGTCGTAGGCCCCGGTGCCGGCCATCAGCGGCTCGTTCAGCTCGGTCACGCCGTATTGCAGGAAGTTGGGCGTGGAGACCGGGCTGCTGCCCTTGAAGGTGTAAGGGTTGAGGGTGTCGAAGGTACCGAAGGCCATCACCCGCAGGGTGCCGCCCTTGGGGGCGTCGGGGTTGACCCAGTCGAAGTGGCTGAAGGTCTCGGGGTACTTGAGTGCGCCGAACTGGGCATAGCCATGGCTCTCGCTGATGGTCGCGGCCACCGGGGCCACTGGCGGCCAGGCTGATCAGCAGGAGGAGGAGGCGACGCATCAGGCGTGTGTCCGGTCCATGGCAGGGTGGTCTGGGGTGGGGTCGTGAGCCTGGCAGGGCATGGGAACCTCGGACGGGCCAGCCGCCGGCTTCATCTTCTCTGGGCCCTCGGCGGGAGCCGTCGGACGGGCGTTTCGACAGGTACAGTAACAGCTTGTATCCACTGGAAAAAGGGCTGGCCCCAGGCCGGATGGCCAGCATTTTGACTACACTTCGGGAAAACGTGCAGGGGTTCCTATCTTGGGTTCACGTAGCCATGGTTTGCAGTCATGGATCGACAGGCTCAATCAGGCGGATTTGCCCGCTCTCGCCGCGGTGGTGCAGGACCTGCACAAGCTGGCGCAACACGACAAGGCGTCGGTCCAGCAGTTGGCCGACGTGCTCTTGCGCGACGCCGCGCTCACCTCCAAGGTGCTGCGGGTCGGCAATAGCGTCTATTACAACCCCTCCCAGGAGACCATCCGCACCATTTCGCGGGCCATCGTGCTGATCGGTTTCGACAACGTGCGGCTGATCGGTCTCTCGCTGTCGCTGATCGATGGCCTGCTCACCCGCGCACCGCGCGAGCAACTGCAGGAGCTGCTCGCGCGCTCCTTCCATGCCGCCGTGCAGGCACGCAACATCGCCGGCTACGTGCTCACCCGGGACCAGGAGGAAGTGTTCATCGCCGCCTTGCTCTACCACCTGGGCGAGCTGGCCTTCTGGGGCTGCGGCGGCGAGCAGGCCGACGAGCTGGCCAGTGCCCTGGCACAGCCGGGTGCCGACGAGGACGAGGCGGTGCGCCAGGTGCTGGGCACCAGCTTCCGCCAGCTCAGCGGTGGCCTGGTGAAGAGCTGGAACCTCGGCGAGATCGTCGCCCTGGCCCAGGGCGGCGGCGCGCAGAACGACCCGTCGGTGAAGGCCGTGAACCTCGGCGTGCGCATCAGCGAGGCGGCCCTGGAGGGCTGGGACTCGGCGCAGATGGGCAAGCTGGTGGAACAGTTGGCGACCTTCATCGGCGTCACCCCCGAGGAGGCCATGCAGCAGGTGCTGGCCAGCGCCGACGAGGCGGTGAAGGTGGCGGCGACCTTCGGTGCCAGCAAGCTCTGCGCGCTGATCCCCAACACCGACCCCGAACTGCTGTTGCAGCAGCAGGCCCAGCGCAAGGCGCGGCTGCTGCAGCCCGACCTGCTGTTGATGCAGCAAGCCTTGCAGGACCTGGGGATGATGGTGTCGAGCAGGGCCGATGTTGGGCTGATTCTCGACACGCTGTGCAAGGGCTTGCACCAGGGCGTGGGGCTGGAGCGGGTGATGATCGCCGTGCTCGCCGACCGCCAGACCCGCTTCCGCGCCAAGCGGGCGGTGGGCGAGGGCAGTGCGCACTGGCTCACCGAGTTCGAGCTGCCGGCGGAGTTGCCCGAGCAGCCGCACCTGTTCAGCTACGTGCTGCGTAGCCGCGAGGCGTTGTGGATGGGGATTCCGGCGAGCTACAGCCTCAACGAACTGGTCAGCCAGCCCATGCGCCGCTGGTTCGGCCAGGGCATGTTCTTCGTCGCGCCGTTGCGCGCGGGCAGCCGGGAGATCGGGGTGATCTACGCCGACTGCCGGCTATCGGGCAGGGCCTTGAAACATGAGCAGTTCGTCGCCTTCCAGCGCTTCGCCCAGCTGGCCGGGCGCTGCCTGGAGGCGCTGAGCAAGGGTCAGGGCAGGTAGAGCGTGAGGGTCTGGCCCGGCTTGAGGGCGTGGCCGCTGCGTGGGTTCCAGCGCTGCAGGTGCTTCATCTCGACCTTGAAGCGCTTGGCGATCACATAGAGCGAGTCGCCTTCCTTGACCTTGTAGTAGGTCGCCGCGTCACGGCCGGGCTTGTCGACCGCGGCGACCATGCGCGCAGTGCTTTTCGCGCTTGGCTGGCCGGGGGCCTGCAGGGCCAGGCTCTGGCCGACTTTCAGCGAATTGCCGGAGAGGCGGTTCCAGCGCTTGAGGTCATTCACGTCGACCTTGGTCTGCTTGGCGATCTGCCAGAGGTTGTCGCCGCTCTTCACCTTGTAGGTACGGGCCGTTGTGCTCGGGCGCTCCTCGGCACGGGCCAGGTTCTGGAACAGCGGCTGGCTCGGCTTCACGCCCGGCTCCACGGGGATGCTCAGGGCCTGGCCCACGCGCAGGTGGTTGCCGGAAAGCCCGTTGATCTCCTTCAGGGTGTTCACCGTCACGTGGTAACGGTTGGCGATGCCGTGCAGGCTGTCGCCGTTGCGCACCTTGTACTCCTGCCATTCCACCAGGTCCTGGGGCTTCATCAGCGACAGGTTGGCGGCCAGCAGCTCGGCCTTCTCGGTGGGCACCAGCAGTTGCTGCGGGCCGTCCACGGTGATGCGTTTCTTGAAGGCGGGGTTGAGCTGGTACAGCTCGTCCTCGTCCACCTGGGCCATGGCGGCCACGCGGGAGAGGTCCATGCGCTGCTTCAACTCGACCACTTCGAAGTAGGGCTCGTTGGCGATGGGGCTGAGGTTCACACCGTAGGCTTCGGGCGCGCCTACCACCTGGGACAGGGCCAGCAGCTTGGGCACGTAGTCGCGGGTTTCCTGGGGCAGCGGCAGGTTCCAGTAGTCGGTGGGCAGGCCCAGCTTCTGGTTGCGCTCGATAGCGCGGCTCACTGTGCCTTCACCGGCGTTGTAGGCGGCCAGAGCCAGCAGCCAGTCGCCGTTGAACATCTCGTGCAGGCGGCCGAGGTAATCCATGGCCGCGTTGGTGGAGGCGGTGATGTCACGGCGGCCGTCGTACCAGTTGGTCTGGCGCAGGTTGAAATGGCGGCCGGTGGACGGGATGAACTGCCACAGGCCCACGGCATCGGCGCGGGAATAGGCGAAGGGGTTGTAGGCGCTCTCGATCACCGGCAGCAGGGCCAGTTCCAGCGGCATCTTGCGCTCTTCGAGACGCTCGACGATGTAGTGGATATAGAGGCTGCCGCGCTGGCTGGCGTTCTCGACGAAGGAGGGGTTGCTGACGAACCACAGGCGCTGCTGCTCGATGCGCGGGTTGACGCCGATCTCGTCCTGCAGGGCGAAGCCCTTGCGCATGCGCTCCCAGATGTCCTGGGGTTCGCGTGCTTCGGCCGGTACTTCTTCCAGCCACTGGGTCTGTTGTTGCATGCCGACGGCGAGGTCGGTGTCCTGGCCCGCGTCCTCGGGCTTGTGAACGGCGCTCTGGCAGCCTGCCAGCGCAGCGGCACACATCAGCACGAGCACCCGGGAGGCTCGAACCAATGCGTCTAGATCAAGGGTTTGGTACGGCTTGGACGGCATTGGTCAGGGTGCTTTTCCGGGCAAAAAGGTCGGGCGATTCTAGGAACCGACCCGGGAGTGGTCAAGTTTTCACCAGCTCAACTGTGACCTGGCAGGGGTTTCAGAAGCTGTCTTTCCATGCCCGGATGACAGCAAAAACCTGTGCGGGTGCGGGGTTATGGCTGCCGGCCCGCTTGTCGGCTATTTCTTTTACGGATGTTTCATTCACCCGCAGGAAGGGGTTGGTCAGGCGTTCCAGGCCGATGGTCGAAGGCAGGCTGATGCCGTCCTGCTCGCGCAGCCGGGTGACGGCCTCGAAGCGCTGGGCGATGTCGGCGTTGTCGGGCTCCACGGCGCGGGCGAAGCGCAGGTTGCTCAGGGTGTATTCGTGGGCGCAGTAGACCAGGGTTTCCACGGGCAGCGCGGCGAGGCGGGCGAGGGCGGCCTGCATGTCCACCGGGTTGCCCTCGAACATGCGCCCGCAGCCGGCGGCGAACAGCGTGTCGCCGCTGAACAGCAGGGGGCGGCTGGCGTCGGCGTGGAAGAAGGCGATGTGGCCCAGGGTGTGGCCGGGCACATGGATGACGCGGAACGACAGGCCCAGCACCTGCACCTCGTCGCCTTCATCCAGGGCAAGATCGCGGCCGGGGATGCGCTCGTTGGCCGGACCGAGCACCCGGGCGCCGGTGGCGGCCTTGATGCGTTCCACGCCGCCGACGTGGTCGGCGTGGTGGTGGGTGATGAGGATGTCCGACAGGGTCCAGCCGGGGTGGGCGTCGAGCCAGGCCAGCACCGGCGTCGCGTCGCCCGGGTCGACCACGGCGCAGCGGCGTTCGGTCGCATCCTGCAACAGCCAGATGTAGTTGTCGGAGAGGGCACGCAAGGGGTCGATCTGTATCATGATCCGGTCGCCAATCAGTACGCAAAGGAGCATCTTAGGGCTCCCATGCAGGAGATTTCCATGACCGAGCAAGCCTTCGCCCAGGCCGATCCTGCCTGGATCGAGCTGATCGACGATGCCCGCGCCTGGTTCGAAGGGCCGCTCGGTGGCCTGATGCTGTTCGAGGAACAGCGCCTGCTGGAGGACGAACTGGCGCGCTACTTCGGTGGCTACCTGGTGCACTACGGCCCGCGCGCCGAGCTGCCGCCGGGCGCGAAGCAGATCCAGCGCAGCGTGCACCTGGGCGCGCCGCTGTCCGGCGTCGAGATCGTCTGCGAGGAAAATGCCTGGCCGCTCAGCGAGCACGCCGCCGATGTGGTGGTGCTGCAGCACGGGCTGGATTTCTGCCTGTCGCCCCATGGCCTGTTGCGTGAAGCCGCGCGCAGCGTGCGGCCCGGCGGGCACCTGCTGATCGTCGGGGTCAACCCCTGGAGCCCTTGGGGCCTGCGTCACTACTTCGCCGGTGATGCTCTGGGCAAGGCCCGTTGCATCTCGCCGACACGGGTTGCCGACTGGCTCAACCTGCTGGGCTTCGCGCTGGAGAAACGCCGCTTCGGGTGCTATCGTCCGCCGCTCGCTTCGGCAGCCTGGCAAACGCGCCTGGCACGGCTGGAGCGGTGGGGCGGTGCCGGGCAATGGTTCGGTGCCGGCTTCTATCTATTGGTGGCGCGCAAGCTGGTGGTCGGCCTGCGCCCGCTGCGTCCGGCCCGACGCGAGCCCATGGGCAAGCTGGTGCCGATGCCGGTGGCCAAGGTCAGCCGGCGCGATTCGAAACACGAGGCTTAAGTGACCGATCAAGTCGAGATGTACACCGACGGCGCCTGCAAGGGTAACCCCGGTCCCGGTGGCTGGGGCGTATTGCTCGTCTACAAGGGCGTCGAGCGCGAGCTCTGGGGTGGCGAGCGCGATACCACCAACAACCGCATGGAGCTGATGGCCGCCATCAGTGGTCTGGCCGAGCTCAAGCGGTCGTGCAAGGTGCGCCTGGTGACCGACTCCGAGTACGTGATGCGCGGCATCCGCGAATGGATGCCCAACTGGAAGAAGCGCGGCTGGAAGACCGCCGCCAAGCAGCCGGTGAAGAACGCCGACCTGTGGCAGATGCTCGACGAGCAGGTGAACCGCCACGAAGTGGAATGGCAGTGGGTCCGCGGCCACACCGGCCACCCGGGCAACGAGCGCGCCGACCAGTTGGCCAACCGGGGTGTCAGTGAGCTGAACGCCCGCTAGAATGCCGCCTGCGGCGTTCTTCCTTATATAGAGCCACTCATTCACGGGCCCGAACATGCGTTATGTAGTACTGGATACCGAAACCACCGGCATGCCGGTGACCGATGCTCACCGCATCATCGAGATCGGCTGCGTCGAGCTGGATGGCCGCCGCCTCACGGGGCGTCACTTCCACTATTACCTGCAGCCCGATCGTGAAGTGGACGAGGGC
This sequence comes from Aquipseudomonas alcaligenes MRY13-0052, assembly GCA_000474255.1. Classification (GTDB taxonomy): domain Bacteria; phylum Pseudomonadota; class Gammaproteobacteria; order Pseudomonadales; family Pseudomonadaceae; genus Metapseudomonas; species Metapseudomonas solani. Next base: position 43,447 of record BATO01000020.1, on the reverse strand, counting down.
GCCATCGCGGTCCACGGCATCACCAACGAATTCCTGGTGGGCAAGCCGCGCTTCAAGGACATCGCCGACGAATTCTTCGAATTCATCAAGGGCGCCGAGCTGATCATCCACAACGCGGCGTTCGACATCGGCTTCATCAACAACGAGTTCGCCCTGCTGGGCCAGAGCGATCGCTCCGACATCGCCGAACACTGCGGCGTGCTCGACACCCTGATGATGGCTCGCGAGCGCCACCCGGGCCAGCGCAACAGCCTGGACGCCCTGTGCAAGCGCTACGACGTCGACAACTCCGGCCGCGACCTCCACGGCGCACTGCTCGACGCCGAGATCCTCGCCGACGTCTACCTGGCGATGACCGGTGGCCAGACCAACCTGTCCCTGGCGGGCGAGGGTGCCGACGATGGCGGTGGCCGCCCCGTGGCCAGCCCGATCCGTCGCATCAGCGGCCGTGCACCGGGCCGCGTGCTCCTCGCAACCGAGGAGGAGATCGCAGCCCACAAGGTGCGCATGGGCGTGATCGAGAAGTCCGCCGGCGCCCCGGCGCTCTGGGTGCAGATGGAGCAGCCGGCCACGCCGGAAGCCTGAGTCGGCCGAATTCCAGAGGCGCGACCTTTTCGTACAGGCTGGGGCAACCGGGGTTCCGTCGACTCCGGTGAGCTTCTACCCTGAGGGCACAGGCGGGACCGACCCCGCCGCCCTCGGGAAGTCTGCATGTACAAAGACCTGAAGTTCCCCATCCTCATCGTCCACCGCGACATCAAGGCCGATACGGTCGCCGGTGATCGCGTGCGCGGCATCGCCCGCGAACTGGAGCAGGACGGTTTCGTCATCCTCTCCACCGCCAGTTCCGCCGAAGGGCGCATCGTCGCCTCCACCCACCACGGCTTGGCCTGCATCCTCGTCGCCGCCGAAGGGGCGGGCGAGAACCAGCGCCTGCTGCAGGACGTGGTCGAGCTGATCCGCGTGGCCCGGGTGCGTGCGCCGCAACTGCCGATCTTCGCCCTGGGCGAACAGGTGACCATCGAGAACGCCCCGGCCGAAGCCATGGCCGACCTCAACCAGCTGCGCGGCCTGCTCTACCTCTTCGAAGACACCGTGCCCTTCCTCGCCCGCCAGGTCGCCCGCGCCGCGCGCAACTACCTCGAAGGCCTGCTGCCGCCGTTCTTCCGTGCCCTGGTGGAGCACACCGCGCAATCCAACTACTCCTGGCACACGCCCGGTCACGGCGGTGGCGTCGCCTACCGCAAGAGCCCGGTGGGGCAGGCCTTCCACCAGTTCTTCGGCGAAAACACCCTGCGCTCGGACCTCTCCGTCTCGGTGCCCGAGCTGGGCTCGCTGCTGGATCACACCGGCCCCCTGGCCGAAGCCGAGGCCCGCGCCGCGCGCAACTTCGGTGCTGACCACACCTTCTTCGTGATCAACGGCACCTCCACCGCGAACAAGATCGTCTGGCACTCCATGGTCGCCCGCGACGACCTGGTGCTGGTGGACCGCAACTGCCACAAGTCGATCCTCCACTCGATCATCATGACCGGCGCCATCCCGCTCTACCTGAGCCCCGAGCGCAACGAACTGGGCATCATTGGGCCCATCCCCCTGAGCGAGTTCAGTCGCGAATCGATCCAGGCCAAGATCGACGCCAGCCCACTGGCCCGGGGCCGCGCGCCCAAGGTCAAGCTGGCGGTGGTGACCAACTCCACCTACGACGGCCTCTGCTACAACGCCGAGCTGATCAAGCAGGCGCTGGGCGACACCGTTGAGGTGCTGCACTTCGACGAAGCCTGGTACGCCTACGCCGCCTTCCACGAGTTCTACGACGGCCGCTACGGCATGGGTACGGCGCGCAGCGAAGAAGGCCCGCTGGTGTTCACCACCCACTCCACCCACAAGCTGCTGGCGGCCTTCAGTCAGGCCTCGATGATCCATGTGCAGGACGGCGGCGCCCGCCAGCTGGACCGGGATCGCTTCAACGAGGCGTTCATGATGCACATCTCCACTTCGCCCCAGTACGGCATCATCGCCTCGCTGGACGTGGCCTCGGCGATGATGGAGGGTCCCGCCGGGCGCTCGCTGATCCAGGAAACCTTCGACGAGGCCCTGAGCTTCCGCCGTGCCCTGGCCAACGTCTGGCAGACCCTGGATGCCAAGGATTGGTGGTTCGATATCTGGGAGCCGCCCCAGGTGGAAGGCGCCGAGGCGGTGGCCACCGGCGACTGGGTGCTGGAGCCCGGCGCCGACTGGCACGGCTTCGGCGAGGTGGCGGACGACTACGTGCTGCTCGACCCGATCAAGGTCACCCTGGTCACCCCCGGGCTCAGTGCCGACGGCAAGCTCGGCGAGCAGGGCATCCCGGCGGCGGTGGTCGGCAAGTTCCTCTGGGAGCGCGGCCTGGTGGTGGAGAAGACCGGCCTCTACTCCTTCCTCGTGCTGTTCTCCATGGGCATCACCAAGGGTAAATGGAGCACCCTGCTCACCGAGCTGCTGGAGTTCAAGCGCTCCTACGACGCCAACGCCCCGCTGACCAGTGCACTGCCCTCGGTGGCCCGGGCCGATGCCGCCCGCTACCAGGGGCTGGGCCTGCGCGACCTCTGCGACCAGTTGCACGCCTGCTACCGCGACAACGCCACGGCCAAGGCCATGCGGCGCATGTACACCGCGCTGCCGGAGCTGGCCATCAAGCCGTCGGAGGCTTACGACAAGCTGGTGCGTGGCGAGGTCGAGGCGGTGCCCATCGAGCAGCTGCAAGGGCGCATCGCCGCGGTGATGCTGGTGCCGTACCCGCCGGGCATCCCGCTGATCATGCCGGGGGAGCGTTTCACCGCGCAGACCCGCTCGATCATCGACTACCTGGCCTTCGCCCGGACCTTCGACAGCGCCTTCCCCGGCTTCGATTCCGATGTCCACGGCCTGCAGCACGACGACAGCCCAACGGGGCGCTGCTATACCGTTGATTGCATAAGGGAGTGACGAGCCGGGGGCGCGATGAGCGAGCAGAAACCGGCGGGCAGGTCCGGCACCATGGGGTTCTGGACCTGCACCGCGCTGGTGGTGGGCAACATGATCGGCTCGGGGGTCTTCCTGCTGCCCTCCAGCCTCGCCGCCTACGGCGGGCTGAGCCTGTTCGGCTGGCTCATCTCCAGCACCGGGGCGGTGATCCTGGCGCTGACCTTCGCCCGCCTGGCCCGGCTCAACCCCGCAGCCGGCGGGCCCTACGCCTATACCCGTGACGGTTTCGGCGCCTTCGCCGGCTACCTCTGCGCCTGGACCTACTGGAAGGCCGCCTGGATCGGCAACGCCGCCATCTCGGTGACCCTGGTGGGCTACCTGCAGGTGTTCTTCCCCGCCCTGCGCGACCCGGTGCTGACGGTGACCACCGCCATCGGCGCCATCTGGTTGTGCACCCTGATCAACCTGCGTGGCATCGGCGCCTTCGGCCTGGCGCAGAACATCCTCACCGCCCTCAAGCTGATCCCGCTGCTGCTGGTGGGCATCCTCGGCTGGTTCTCCTTCCACCCGGAATACTTGCGCATCCCCGAGGTCAGTGAGCTGCCCTCGGGCTCCGGCGGCTACGCCAAGGCCATCGCCACCACCGCGGCGCTCACCCTCTGGTCCTTCATCGGCCTGGAGTCGGCGACCGTGCCGGCGGACCACGTGCGCGACCCCAAGCGCACCATTCCCCGCGCCACGGTGTTCGGCACCCTGGTCGCCGCCGCCGTCTACATCCTCTCCATCACGGCGGTGCAGGGCGTGCTGCCGCCCGAGGTGCTGATGCGCTCCACCGCGCCCTTCGCCGACGCGGCACGGGTGCTCATCGGCGACTGGGGCTACCACCTGGTGGCGGCCGGCGCGGTGATCGCCTGCCTGGGCGCGCTCAACGGCTGGGTGCTGCTGCAGGGGCAGATCCCCATGGCCACCGCACGCGACGGGCTGCTGCCCGAATCCCTGGCCAAGACCAACAAATACGATGTGCCGGCCAACGGCCTGCTGATTTCCGGCGTCCTGGTCACCGCGCTGGTGCTGGTGGACGGGCGTGGCGACCTGGTGGACGTGTTCAACGTGATCATCCTGCTCGGCACCATGACCGGCGTCGTGCCCTACGCCTTCTGCACCGCTGCGTTGCTGCAGCAGCTGGCGGTGCAGCCGGGGGATTTCTCCGCGCGCGAACGCGGCCGGCTGGTGGCCATCGGCGTGCTCGGCTTCATCTACTCGATCTGGGCGCTGTACGGCACCGGCGAGCAGGCGATCTTCTGGGGCTTCCTCGTGCTCATGGCCGGCATCCCGCTCTACACCTGGCGGCAATGGCGCAACCGGGTGCACCGTGATGCCCTGGCCACGCGCCTCTGAGCCCCGTTGCAAGCGGCTTCTATCTGCCATGGCGTGTCCTGCATCACAGAGGCCGTCTTCGACTTTTCACCCGCGCTTGTTATAGTTGCGGGGTTTATTCCCCAAGAATTTTCACGCATGCCAGCAGCAGAACTGGCGAGGATCGCGACGGTGTCCGACTACAAAGCTTTTCGTGTAGAACTGACAGACAAGATTGCCCACGTCGAGATCAATCGCCCCGAAAAGATCAACGCGATGAACGCCGATTTCTGGACGGAAATCATCGATATCTTCCGTTGGATCGACGAAACCGACGAAGTCCGCGTGGTGGTGCTGTCCGGCGCCGGCAAGCACTTCTCCTCGGGCATCGACCTCATGCTGCTGGCCTCGGTCGGCACCCAGCTGGGCAAGGACGTGGGCCGCAACGCCCAGACCCTGCGCCGCAAGATCCTCGAGCTGCAGGCCTCGTTCAATGCCGTGGACAACTGCAGCAAGCCGGTGCTCGCCGCCATCCAGGGCTACTGCCTGGGCGGTGCCATCGACCTGATCTCCGCCTGCGACATGCGTTACGCCACCCCCGATGCGCAGTTCTCCATCAAGGAGATCGACATCGGCATGGCCGCTGACGTCGGCACCCTGCAACGCCTGCCGCGCATCATCGGCGACGGCATGATGCGTGAGCTGGCCTTCACCGGTCGCACCATCGATGGCGAGGAAGCCCGCGCCATCGGCCTGGTCAACCGCACCTACGCCGACCGCGATGCGCTGCTGGAAGGCGTCTTCGCCCTGGCGCGCGAGATCGCCGCCAAGTCGCCGGTCGCCGTGCGCGGTACCAAGGAAATGATTCGCTACATGCGCGACCACCGCGTGGACGATGGCCTGGAATACATCGCCACCTGGAACGCAGCGATGCTGCAGTCCGCCGACCTGCGTGTGGCCATGGCCGCCCATATGAACAAACAAAAGCCGGAATTCGCCGACTGATGCTGTACGAGAACTCCGCGCGGGAGGCGCGCTAGACGCATGGTCACTGGAGCCACTTCCCTGAGCCTGGTGCGCGACGAGCTGTTCGCCACTATCGAACAGGCCGAACAGAGCCTCGAGCAGTTCATCGTCGAACGCGAGAACGGCAGCCTGCTGCAACAGGCTGTGGAAAGCCTGCAGCAGGTGCGCGGCACCCTCAACCTCATCGAGCTCACCGGCGCCGAGCTGCTGGCCCAGGAAGTCCTGGACCAGGCGACCGACATCCCGGCCGGGGCCGGTGAAGAGCGCGACAGCCAGCTGGCCGCGCTCGCCAATGCGCTTTACGTGCTGCGCCGCTACCTGGAAAACGTCGACGCCCACCGCCAGGAAATGCCCGAGCTGTTGCTGCCGGCGATCAACGACCTGCGCCAGGCCGCCAACCAGCCGGCGCTGCCGGAGAGCTTCTTCTTCAGCGTGCGCCTGGACCAGGCGCGTGTGCCCGCTGCCGCCAACCTCCCCGAGACCGGCGCCCAGGACCTCCTGGCTCGTCGCCTGCGGCAGATGTACCAGGTGGGCCTGCTCGGCTTCATCCGTGAACAGAACCCCCAGGCCAGCCTCAAGCTGATGGGCCGCGCCCTCGGTCGCCTCGACAGCCTCTACGCCATCGATCCCCGTGCGCGCCTGTGCTGGATCGGCGCCGCCGCCGTGGAAGCGGTGCTGGACGGCCAGCTGCTGCCGCGCAAGGCACGCAAGCAGCTGTTCTCGCGCATCGACCGCGAGCTCAAGCAACTGCTCGCCAATGAGCTCTACGAAGCGCCGCGCAACCTGCAAAAGGAACTGCTCTACCTCGTTGCCCTGGCCGATAGCCAGGGGCCGCGTGCCAGTGAGCTGCGTAGCGTCTTCGGCATGACCGCGCTGCCCTTCACCGACCACCTGCTGGAAGAGGAATACCAGCGTCTGGCCGGCCCGGGCCAGGCGGTGATGCGTTCCCTGTCCTCGGCCATCCGCGAGGAGCTGGCCAGCGTCAAGGACGTGCTCGACCTGATCGAGCGCGGCACCGCCCAGGTGGAAAGCTTCGGCAGCCTGCACGCCCTGCTGGGCAAGCTGGCCAAAACCCTCGGCATGGTCGGCCAGACTTCCGCCGCCAACGCCCTGCATGCGCAGCTGCCGGTGGTCGCTGGCTGGAGCGAGCAATCGCCGGCCGCCCCCGAATCCCTGCACAAGCTGGCCGATGCCGTGCTCTATGTCGAAAGCATGGTGGCCGACCTCGAGCGTGGCGAGCGTCGCGAGAACCGCCAGGCGGCGGCCCAGGCGATGACCGAATCGGAGTCCTTCGCCCAGCACCAACTGACCGAAGCGCGCATCGTGGTCATCGACGAAGCCCAGGCCGGCCTGGCCATGGCCAAGCGCGCCATTACCGCGTACCTCGAATCCAATGGCGACAAGCTGCACCTGGCCAACGTGCCCCTGACCCTGCAAGCCGTGCGTGGCGGCCTCTGGTTCCTCGGCCAGGAGCGCGCGGCGGTGCTGGTAGGCGCTTGTGGCGACTTCATCCAGAAAGACATGATCGAAGCGCCGCAGATGCCCTCCGAGCAACTGCTGGAAACCCTGGCCGACGCCCTCACCAGCCTCGAGTACTACCTCGAAGGTGGCGGCGTACTGCGCCCCGATGCCCAGCCGAGCGTGCTCGACCTGGCCGCTGAAAGCGTCCGCGCACTGGGCCTGTCGGTGGCGGCCTGATGGCCACCGAACGCTGGCAGCCCAGCCTGCTCGATGCTAGCCGCGCCGGTGGCTGGGCCCTGGCCCACTGCCGCCAGCAGTTCCTGGCCGACGGCAATGGCGTGCTGTTCCCCCGGGAATGGCTGAAGCGCCAGGACCTGCCGATCCTCTCCGAACACGGCATCGGTCACTTCGATGGCGATGAAATCTACCTGCTGGAACTGGCGAGCACCGCCGATGTGCCCGGCAGCGCCTGGGTCGGCCTGCGCCAGTTGATGATGCAGGGCGACCCGGACACCTTCCGCATGCTCGGCTTCGCCACCCAGATCGGCACCTGGGCCGACCAGCAACGCTTCTGCGGCAGCTGTGGCGCGCGCATGCGCCAGGTCGCCGGTGAGCGGGCCATGCACTGCGAAAGCTGCGGCGTGCACCATTACCCGCGCCTGTCGCCGAGCATGATCGTGCTGGTGACCCGCGGTGACGAGCTGCTGCTGGCGCGCTCGCCGCGCTTCGTCAGCGGCGTCTACAGCACCCTGGCCGGCTTCGTCGAGCCGGGCGAGTCGGTGGAGCAGTGCGTGGCGCGCGAAGTGCGCGAGGAAGTCGGCGTGGAAATCGCCATGCCGCAGTACATCGCCAGCCAGAACTGGCCCTTCCCCCATTCGCTGATGCTCGGCTTCCACGCCGAATACGTCAGCGGCGATATCGTCCCGCAGCCGGGCGAGATCGAAGACGCCCAGTGGTTCTCCATCCACGACCTGCCGCCGCTGCCGGCGAGCAAGTCCATCGCGCGCTACCTGATCGACCTCTACCTGGCGCGCCGCCTGGGTCACTCAGAACCAGTGCTGCCAGGCTAGCCGCGCGGTCAGCGCCAACACCACGCAGATGAACACCGGGCGGATGAACTTCGCCCCGCCGCTGATGGCCGTGCGTGCGCCGAGGAAGGCGCCCGCCATCAGCGCGATGCCCATGCTGATGCCCAGCAGCCAGGCCACCTGGCCACCCACCACGAAAACCGCAAGGGCGACGCCGTTGCTGACGAAGTTCATCGTCCGCGCCACACCGCTGGCACGCACCAGGTCGAGGGGGTACATCAGCAGGCTGCTGACGGTCCAGAAGGCGCCGGTGCCGGGGCCGGCGACGCCATCGTAGAAGCCCAGGCCCAATCCCTGGGGCCATTGGCGGCCACGGGGAATGGGCGCGTCGACGGCGTGCTGGGCATCCGGCACCTTGCCGAACAGCAGGTACAGGCCGCAGCCGAACACCACGGCGGGAAGCATCTGGTTCAGCCAGTGGGCCGGCAGCCAGTGGGCGATCACCGCGCCTATGGCCGCGCCCAGGGCGGTGGCGATCAGCGCGCTGCGCCACTTGGCCGGCTCGAACAGCTTGCGTCGGTAGAAGGTATAGCTGGCGGTGGCCGAGCCGAAGGTGGCGCACAGCTTGTTGGTGCCCAGTACCAGGTGCGGCGGCAGCCCGGCGGTGAGCAGGGCGGGGATGGTCAGCAGGCCGCCACCGCCGGCGATGGCGTCGATGAAACCGGCGAGGAACGCGACCGCCGCCAGCACCAGAAGGGTGACGGGGTCGACGGCGAAGTCGAGAGGGAAGGGCATAAATGCTCGATCTGTGTCCGATTGCGCAGCGCGGCAACTGGTCGCTGCGCCGGGAGGTCCGCATAATGCCGGCTATTTTGCACAGAAGGAAAGGGTTCCATGCAGTATGACGGCCTGGCCTGGGGCATCGCCCTGCTGGCTCTGCTTGCCGCGGTTGTGGCCGCGCGCATCCTCTTCGATCGCAGCTGGTTCCTCGGTTGGTTGCGCGGCACCCTCGGCCTGGGCTTCCTCGCCCTGGCGCTGCTGGTGGGCACCGTGGCCTGGGACCTGACCCGCTACGAGCCCCTGCACCCCGACAAGCCCATCGTCACCCTCAACTTCAAGGCCCTGGGCCCGCAGCGCTACGAAGTGACCCTGCTCGAAGGCGGTAACGAGCGCACGGTGTTGCTGGATGGCGACCTGTGGCAGCTGGATGCGCGGATCTTCCGCCTCAAGGGCCTGGCCGAGCTGATCGGCCTGCAGCCGGGCTACCGCCTGGAGAAGCTCTCCGGGCGCTTCCTCGCCATCGAGGAGCAGCAACTGGCCCAGCACGCCGAAGCCGAGCTGGCCGCCAGCCCCTATGGCATCGACCTGTGGCGCTGGCTGCGGCTCAACCAGCGCGACCTGTTCCTGTTCGACCCCCAGGCGCAGCGGGTGACCTACCTGCCCATGGCCGACGGCGCGGTCTACTCCGTCAGCCTCTCGCCCACCGGTTTGCTGGCCCAGCCACTCAACCCGGTCGCCACCCAGGCGCTCAAGGACTGGCGCTGATCGCGAAGGGTGGCGCCGAGCGCAGCCAGGCCCAGCGTGCATGGGTCGGCTTCGCTGCGTTGGGCTTCGTGCCTCAGCCCAACCTGCAGGTCGCCCAGCGTCCACTAGGGCGTCCTGACGCAGAAAAGAAAAAGGGAGCCATTAGGCTCCCTTTTTCATGGGCGGGGTTTCCTCAGGAGAGGAAGCCGCCGTCCACGTTCAGCGCCACGCCGGTGGTGTAGCTGGAGGCGTCGCTGGCGAGGTAGAGCACGGTGCCGGCCATTTCGCTCGGGTCAGCCACGCGCTTCAGCGGAATGCGCTGCAGGGCGACGTTGAGGATGGTGTCGTTCTTGGTCAGGGCCGAGGCGAACTTGGTGTCGGTCAGGCCCGGCAGCAGGGCGTTGCAGCGGATGCCGAACTGCGCGCATTCCTTGGCGAAGACCTTGGTCATGCTGATCACGGCAGCCTTGGTCACCGAGTAGATGCCCTGGAACTCGCCCGGGGAGACGCCGTTGATGGAGGCGACGTTGATGATGCTGCCACCGCCGTTCTGCTTCATCAGCTTGCCGCCTTCGATGGACATGAAGTAGTAGCCGCGGATGTTCACGTCGACGGTCTTCTGGAAGGCCGACAGGTCGGTGTCCAGCACGTTGCAGAACTGCGGGTTGGTGGCGGCGTTGTTGACCAGGATGTCGAGGCGGCCGAACTGCTCGCGGATCTGCGCGAAGACGCTCTGGATCTGCTCCATCTCGCCGATGTGGCAGGCGATGGCGGTGGCCTTGCCACCCTCGGCGACAATGGCGTCGGCGACGGCCTGGCAGCCGTCGATCTTGCGGCTGGAGACGATCACGTGGGCGCCCTGCTGGGCCAGCAGCTTGGCGATGGCCTCGCCGATGCCACGGCTGGCGCCGGATACGAAGGCGATCTTGCCGTCGAGGTCGAACAGGTGGGTCTTGGACATGGGGTTCCCCTTGTTGTGAGCCGTGTTACAGCCGTGATTTGCCGATGACCTGCAGGCTCATCTGCTCCAGCAGCTTGTTCATGTGGATGAACTGTGCGAAGCGCTTGTCCTGGGTCTGGCCGTGGAAGAAGCGGTAGTAGATTTGCTGCACGATGCCGGCCAGGCGGAACAGGCCGTAGGTGTAGTAGAAGTCGAGGTTGGTGATCGGCGGCAGGCCGGCGCGCTCGGCGTAGTAGTCGGCGAACTCCTGGCGGCTGAGCATGCCCGGCAGGTGGCTGGGCTGGCGGCGCATCAGTTGCACCGGGGCCGGGTCGGCGGCTTCGATCCAGTAGGCGAGGGTGTTGCCCAGGTCCATCAGCGGGTCGCCGATGGTGGTCAGCTCCCAGTCGAGCACGCCGATGATGTTCATCGAGTTGGCCGGGTCGAGGATCACGTTGTCGAAGCGGTAGTCGTTGTGCACGATCGCCGGCTTGTGGTGGTCGGCGGGCATCTTCTCGCGCAGCCAGGCCTTGACCGGCTCCCAGGTGGGGGCGTCGGGGGTCAGGGCTTTCTCGTAGCGGTCGCTCCAGCCGGAGATCTGGCGCTGCACGTAGCCTTCCGGCTTGCCCAGGTCACCCAGGCCGCAGGCGTTGTAGTCGACGTTGTGCAGCTCGACGAACTTGTCGATGAAGCTCTTGCACAGCGCGCGGGTCTTGGCTTCGTCGAGGCCCAGCTCGGCCGGTACGTCGGCCCGCAGGATCACGCCCTTGACCCGGTCCATCACGTAGAACTCGGCGCCGATCACCGACTCGTCGGTGCAGTGCACATAGGCTTTCGGGCAGTAGGGGAAGCCGTCGTTGAGCTGGTTGAGGATGCGGAACTCGCGGCCCATGTCATGGGCGGACTTGGCCTTGTGGCCGAAGGGCGGTCGACGCAGGACGAACTCGCGCTCCGGGTATTCCAGCAGGTAGGTCAGGTTCGAGGCACCACCGGGAAACTGGCTGATGCGCGGCGTACCGGTCAGGCCGGGGATGTTGGCCTTGAGGTAAGGATCGATGGCCGCGGCGTCGAGCTCTTCGCCTTCGCGGATGCGGGTGGACTGATCAGTAAGCGTCATGCTTATCCCTTCTACTTATGATGAGGGCCCGAGACTATTCGCTAATCTAATGCCGCCCGGATGGCGTCACAAGGGCGAAGGGCCGTTATAGGCAGGCGTGTTGCAGCACAATCAAACTGCCTGATTAGCCCGGATTCACCTGCGCCGGGCGAAAAAAAACCGGAGCCCTGGGACTCCGGTTTTCTCTGTTCCTGGTCAGCTCGAAGCTTAGACCGGGAAGAGCTCGCCGAGCTTCATGGCGAGCATCATGTCGCCTTCGGCGCGCAGTTTGCCGCCCATGAAGGCCTGCATGCCGTCGGTTTCGCCGGTCATGATGCCAACCAGGGTTTCGGTGGACATGATCAGGGTGACGTTCGGGTTCGGGGCATCACCTTGCTGTACGTCGCAGGTGCCGTCCTTGACGACCAGATAGTGGTTGTCGCCATCTTCGATGTTGAACTGGAATACCAGGTCCAGGCCAGCGGCGGCACCGGCGTTGAACTTGGACTGCATGTTTTTGACGATGTCAGCAACTGTGGTCATGGTTCTTTCCTTTATTTTCAGGTTTTTCTAGCGCCCCTTCTGGGGCGCAGTGGGCCGTGCTCATCGATAGGTGATGAGCTCCGGCGCCTTCAACAGTTCCAGATGCACATGACTGTTGAAGGAAGCTAGCGCCACTTCGCTGCCGCGGAACTTCAGGCGTGAGAGCGAAGTATTGACGATCTGCCAGTTGAGTTCGAATGCGCGGTCCGCCGGCACGCCGGCCACATGGTGGAGCAGGGCGGTGATGGTACCGCCGGAGGTGAAGACCGCGATGTTCTGTTTGCTTTCGGCGTGTTGCAGCACCCGCTCCAGCCCGCCCGCGACCTGGTCGTGGAAGGCTTGCCAGCTCTGCAGTTCGGCGTTGTCGTAGTCGCCGGCCACCCAGCGCAGCACCAGCTTGGAGAACAGGCGCTGGAACTCGGCGCGGTTCTGCGGGGCGTTGCGCATGATGTGCAGGGCTTCGGGCTCCTGCTCCAGCAGGCTGGGCAGCAGCGCGCGGATCACGGCGTCCGCATCGAATTCGTTGAAGGCCGGGTCGGTGTCCACGGCGGGGGCGTCCAGGCCGACGGCGCGGAAGCGCGACAGGGCGGCTTCGGCGGTGTGCTGCTGGCGTTGCAGGCTGCCCGCGACGCAACGATCGAGGCGCAGGCCGAGGCTCGCGAGGTGATCGCCCAGTACTTCGGCCTGGCGAACTCCGACGCTGGAAAGCACGTCGTAGTTATCGGCGCCGAATGAAGCCTGGCCATGTCGGATCAGGTAGATGCTGCCCACGTACGCTGCCGTCCCGGGACGTTGAAAGTTTCGCGAGGTTATGAGGAAGCTCCGGGGCTGTCAACGAAAAAACATACGCTTGTTTGAATGCATTCCCGCTATTTATTAAGGGGTTTTTCCGTCGCTGGTGGATGACCGGCGCGGGCGGGTATGCTTGGCCGGTTTCGCGCCTGCCAGAGCGGGCGCCAGTCGATCCCAAAGGGGGTGTTGTGGAGTTCTTAGCCGATTACGCGAGCTTTCTCGTCAAGACGATAACGCTGGTGGTGGCCATCCTGGTCGTCCTGGTGGCGGTGGCCGCAGTGCGCGGGCGGGGACGGCGCGCCGGTGGCGGCCAGTTGGTGGTGACCAAGCTCAACGACTTCTATAAAGGCCTGCGCGAGCGCCTGGAGCATTCGCTGCTGGACAAGGACCGCATCAAGGCCCTGCGCAAGGACGAGGCCAAGGCCGCCAAGGCGGCGAAGAAGGCCGGCGAGCAGAAGCCCCGGGTCTTCGTCCTCGACTTCGACGGCGACATCAAGGCCTCGGCCGCCGAGCAGATGCGCCACGAGATCACCGCATTGCTGACCCTGGCCACCCCGGCCGACGAGGTGGTGCTGCGCCTGGAAAGCGGCGGCGGCATGGTCCACAGCTACGGCCTGGCGTCCTCGCAACTGGCGCGTATCCGCCAGGCGGGCATCCCCCTGACCGTGTGCGTCGACAAGGTCGCCGCCAGCGGCGGCTACATGATGGCCTGCATCGGCGACAAGGTGCTCTCCGCGCCCTTCGCCATCCTCGGTTCCATCGGCGTGGTGGCGCAGCTGCCCAACGTGCACCGCCTGCTGAAGAAGCATGACGTCGACTTCGAGGTGCTCACCGCCGGCGAGTACAAGCGCACCCTCACCGTGTTCGGCGAGAACACCGAGAAGGGCCGGGAGAAGTTCCAGGAAGACCTGGAGACCACCCACGACCTGTTCAAGAACTTCGTCGCCCGCTACCGCCCGCAACTGGCCATCGATGAAGTGGCCACCGGCGAGATCTGGCTGGGCATGGCCGCGCTGGACAAGCAACTGGTGGACGAGCTGAAGACCAGCGACGAATACCTCGGCGAGCGTGCCCGCGAGGCCGACCTGTTCCTGCTCAACTTCGTCGAGAAGAAGAGCCTGCAGGAGCGCTTCGGCCTGGCCGCCAGCGCGGCCGTCGACCGGGTGCTGCTGAATTGGTGGGGTCGCCTTAGCCAACAGCGCTTCTGGCAGTGAATGAAAGAAAGAGGCCCGGAGCGATCCGGGCCTCTGTGTTTCAAGCCTTGCTCAGGTACATGGTGATCTCGGCGCGCAGTACGGCGGTGTCACCGACATAGGCCATCACCGGCACCTTGATGTCGCCCAGGACGGACCAGTCCACCGCGCTGCCATCGGCCACCGCGCGCACGTCGCCGCTGGCCTTGGCCAGGTACTCCACCGTCATGCCACGGGGAATCCAGCGGGTGCCGGCGGGGATGGAGGCGTCGGTCATGGTGCCGGCCACCAGCTCGGCGGCGTTGCACAGGGCGATGGCATGCACGGTGCCGATGTGGTTGAGCACCTCGCGGCGCTTGGGAAAGGTGATTTCGGCGTAGCCGGCACGCAGTTCGACGAACTGCGGGGCGATGCTGGCGAAGTATGGGGCGACCTGGCCGATCATGGCGCTGAACTGCGCCGCACCGGCTTGCTGGAACATCTGCAACATCTGGCTCATGGGTTCCGATTCTCTCGTGAGTGGATTGAAGATGAGCGCGCGCCGCAGCAGTATATGAAAATTAGAAAAGAATTCTAGAATTATATTCTAGTCATGCATCGGGAGTTCCATGGCTCGTTCCTCGCGCAAAGACGACATCCTCCAGGCCGCCCTCCAGTGCTTCACCGATGAAGGCGTGGACGCCACCACCATCGAGATGATCCGCGACCGTTCCGGCGCCAGCATCGGCAGCCTCTACCACCACTTCGGCAACAAGGAGCGCATCATCGGCGCGCTCTACCTGGCCGGGGTCGGCCAATACGCCGAGCTGTTGCAGACAGGCTTCGCCAAGGCCGCCGATGCCGAGGCCTGCGTGAAGCTGCTGGTGACGGCGTACATCGACTGGGTGGTGGCCAACCCCGACTGGGCGCGCTTCGTCCTGCACAGCCGCTCGCGGGTGGAAGCGGGCGAGGTGGGCGAGCAACTGCGCGAGGCCAACCGCGAGCACCATGCACGCATCCTCGCGGCGCTGCAGGCCCACCGCGAAGCCGGCGCGCTGCGCGCCCTGCCTGAGGACTGCTTCGCCTCGGTGGTGATCGGCCCCACCCACGACTTCGCCCGCAACTGGCTGGCCGGCCGCACCCGCAGCAGCCTCGCCGACTGCCGCGACCTGCTGGCCCAGGTGGCCTGGGAAAGCGTGCGGGCCTGAAAGAGTGTTCGGTGTGATCGGTAGTACGTAGGGTGGATGGCGCTCCTTTCATCCACCAGGCGGTGCTGCAGGGAGGCGCGGAGTCAAGGCAGTCCTGCGGCCTGCTTGGCGACTGAAGTCGCCCCTACAGGCTGTGTTTGGCCTGTAGGTCGGGTGCGAGCCGGCGTTTGCGGCGATGGGTTTCGCTACGCTCTACCCATCCTACGGCGCCGATCCAACCCACGGCGCTGACCGATGGGTGGATGGCGCTCTTTTCATCCACCAAACGATGCCTGGCCCGGCACATGATCCGCCCCATGAAACGGCGTGCGTCCCGGGCTGAAGCCCGGGCTACGTCGGTGCCAGGTGCACATCAATAAAAAGCCCCGCATATGCGGGGCTTTTTCATGGCTGCGCGGCTCAGGCCGAGCGGCGGCGGAACAGCGGCAGGGGCTGGTCGCTGGAGGCCTGGTAGACCTCGGAGTAGTCCTCGAAGGCCTTGAGGGCGTCGTAGGGGTCCTTGTCCGCGCGCAGGGCGAAGGCATCGAAGCCGCAACGCTTGAGGGCGAACAGCTGGTCGCGCAGCACGTCGCCGATGGCGCGCACTTCACCCTTGTAGCCATAGCGCTCGCGCAGCAGGTAGGCGGTGGAGGAGTGGCGACCGTCGGTGAAGGCCGGGAAGTTCAGGGCGATGACCTTGAAGTTGTCCAGCTGGTCGGCGATCTCTTCGATTTCCTCGTCGGCATCGAGCCACACGCCGAGGCCGCCGTCGCGGGCCTTGAGCGCATGGCTGTGATCGCGCCACAGGGCCAGCGGCACGATCAGGTCGTCGCAGTTGGACATGCCGTCGAGGGTCGCGTCCTTGTCCAGCAGGTGCCAGGTTTCGTCGATGACCTGGTTGTTCTTAATTATTCGCTGCATATACGCGCTCCTTGAAGGGGTCGATGCCGATGCGGCGATAGGTATCGAGGAAGAGTTCTTCTTCGGTGCGCTTCTCCACGTAGACGTCGATGATCTTCTCGATCACGTCGGGCATGGCTTCCTGGGCGAAGGATGGGCCGAGGATCTGCGCCAGGCTGGCTTCGCGGCCAGCGCTGCCACCGAGGGAGACCTGGTAGAACTCCTGGCCCTTCTTGTCCACGCCGAGGATGCCGATGTGGCCCACGTGGTGGTGGCCGCAGGCGTTCATGCAGCCGGAGATGTTCAGGTCCAGGTTGCCGATGTCGAACAGGTAGTCCAGGTCATCGAAGCGGCGCTGGATGGCTTCGGCCACCGGGATCGACTTGGCGTTGGCCAGGGAGCAGAAGTCGCCACCCGGGCAGCAGATGATGTCGGTCAGCAGGCCCACGTTCGGCGTGGCGAAGCCCTGCTCGCGCAGCTCGCCCCAGAGGGTGAACAGCTGCGCCTGCTCGACGTCGGCGAGGATGATGTTCTGGTTGTGGCTGTTGCGCACTTCACCGAAGGCGTAGCGGTCGGCCAGGTCGGCGATGGCGTCCAGCTGCTTGTCGGTGACATCGCCCGGGGCGACGCCGGTGGGCTTCAGCGACAGGGTCACGGCGGCGTAGCCCGGCTTCTTGTGGGCCACCACGTTGCGCTGGCGCCAGCGGGCGAAGCCCGGGTGCTCGGCGTCGAGCTGGGCGAGGGCGGCGGCCTGGTCGTCCAGGGCCTTGTAGGCCGGGTCGACGAAGTGCTTGGACACGCGCTCGACTTCGGCTTCGGTCAGGGTGGTCGGGCCATCCTTCAGGTGCGCCCATTCGGCTTCCACGCGCTCGGCGAAGACTTCCGGGGTCAGCGCCTTGACCAGGATCTTGATGCGCGCCTTGTACTTGTTGTCGCGACGGCCATAGCGGTTGTACACACGCAGGATGGCGTCGAGGTAGCTCAGCAGGTGCTGCCAGGGCAGGAATTCGTTGATGAAGCTGCCCACGATCGGGGTACGGCCCAGGCCGCCGCCGACGGAGACGCGGAAGCCCAGCTCGCCGGCTTCGTTCTTCACCGCTTCCAGGCCGATGTCATGCACTTCGATGGCTGCACGGTCGCTCACGGCGCCATTGACGGCGATCTTGAACTTGCGCGGCAGGTGCGAGAACTCGGGGTGGAAGGTGGACCACTGACGGATGATCTCGCACCAGGGGCGCGGGTCCACCAGCTCGTCATGGGCGACGCCGGCGAACTGGTCGGTGGTGGTGTTGCGGATGCAGTTGCCGCTGGTCTGGATGGCGTGCATCTCGACGGTGGCCAGCTCGGCGAGGATCTCCGGCACGTCCTCCAGCTCCGGCCAGTTGAACTGCACGTTCTGGCGGGTGCTGATGTGGGCGTAGCCCTTGTCGTAGTCGCGAGCGATCTGCGCCAGCTTGCGGACCTGGGTGGAGGAGAGCAGGCCGTAAGGCACGGCTACGCGCAGCATCGGCGCGAAGCGCTGGATATACAGGCCATTCTGCAGGCGCAGGGGACGGAACTCCTCGCCTGAGAGCTCGCCGGCCAGATAGCGGCGGGTCTGATCGCGGAACTGCTTGACGCGGTCCTCGACGATCCGTTGATCGTACTCGTCGTATACGTACATGAAATGTCCTGTTGTCAGGCTGCTTACAGCTTTTCTGCGCGCACGGCCGCGCACTCCTGTCGGAGCCGGGGGAAGATACCAGCTCAGGTTTATGCGCAAAAGTGATGTTTGAGTATATGTAAAGAACTGGAATGCATAAGTGCGCGGCCAAGCATAACCACGCCCACCCCAACGGGCACTAAGGCGAGAATGGTTCTCGACTGGTGGAATGCACTGCCGTCGGCCCTACCCCAGGGCCAGCAGGCGGCTCATCAGGTGGCTGCTGGCCAGCAGCGCCTGCGGAGGCAGTTCGGTGGGCTCGCGCAACTGCCGCAGGTGCTGGGCGAGCAGCTCGACGCCGGCGGCGCTGGCCAGCACTTCCTGCTGCTGCAGCACCTCGCGCTGGTGCCGCGAGAGCTGCTGACGCCCGCAACTGGCCAGGGACTCCAGCACGTCCAGGGCCGGTTCCACCAGGCGCGCGGCCAGGCCAGGCGCTTCCTGGGCAGCGGCAACGGGGCGCTGGCGGTCGAGCAGGCGCTGGATGCGCTCGAACAGGCGGCGGTTGAGGCTCAGGCCGCCACGGATCACCGATTCGAAATCCAGCGACAGGCAGCGCAGCTCGCCGCTGTCGGCGATCAGCAGCGCCAGCGGCTCCAGGGTCCGGCGTCGGCCATCCAGGCTCGGCCGCACCAGCACCGCGCGGATGTCGTCACGGGCCTTCTGCGCCCGTTCCAGGTTGTCCAGGCGTTCGCGCCGCTCCGCCGTGCACGGCAGCTCCAGGGTGATGGCCTCGCCCTGGTCGTCCTCCAGCGTCCAGCACAGCACCTGGCGCACTTCATCGAGCACCGCCTCCTGGCAACGGGCCGGGCGTAGCAGCAGGCTGGTGGGGGCTTCCGCGCTGAGGGCGGCGCTGTCTTCGAGCTGTTCGCGCAACAGGCTCCAGCGGGCGATACCGATCTCGGCCAGGCGTGCATCCGCTGCGGGCCAACGGGGCTGAGCCTGGCTGCGACTGTCGCCGTGGGCGGCCAGGCGTCCGTCGTCGGCCTGGCGCGGTGCGGTCAGGCACAGGGGCGCCTGGCACAGCTGCTGCGGCGTGGACTTCCACAACGCCTGCTGGGCCCACACCGCTTCACGGCGGAAGCCCGGGTCACTGTTATCCGGCCGGGCCAGGCTGGCTTCCAGCACGTCGCCGGCCTGCAGGTCCCAGAAGGCCAGGGTCAGGCCACGGGCGCCGCCGGGGGTGGTCCACCAGTGGGCGCCCAGGGGCAGCAAATCGAGTTGGGCGCCGGCCTGGTAGTCGCGGCGCAGGCGCCCGCGCAGGGCGGGCAGGTGTTCGGCGCCGGCACGTTGCAGGGCGCTGGCCAGGGCGTGCACCTGGGCCATCTGCACCAGGGCTTCGCGCTCGCTGATGTGGTCATCGCGGTTGGCCAGGCGGTTGATCTGCCCGCCCAGGGTGCGCAACTGGGCGGCGAGGCGCGGCAGGCCTTCGGTGCGGGCGGACAGGTTGAGCATGCGCAGCTGTACGGCGCTGGCCTGGCTGGCGTGGGACAGCCCCTGGCGCAGCAGCTCCTGCAGTAACTGCTGGACGCTGACGAGCAACTCCTGCTCCGGTGCGTTCAGTTGCAGCGGGTCGGCCGGCGCCGGCTCGCTGTCCGCCGGCCAGGCCCAGGGCTGCCCCTGTGCCTGGAACAGCAGCGCCAGCGCGGCGAGGTGCAGGGCCTTGCGTTCGCTTTCGCGGGTTTCCGAGAGCATGCCGTCGAAGCCGCCGCCGGCCAGGTAGGTGACCTCGCAGGCCAGCGTCGGCAGGTGGATGGCCAGGCGCCGGCCGTGGCTCTGGTGCTGCGCCTCGAACAGCTCGCCGAGCCATTGGCGGGCCTTGCGCGTGGCGGCCTTGCCGGCTTGCTTCTGCAGCTGTTGCGGGTCCTGGGCCAGGGCGTCGCGCAGCGCCAGGTCGGCGTCCTCTTCAGTCGCTGCCTCACCGGCGGCATCGGCGGGTTGTTCGCGCAGCCAGATGACGGCCGCGAGGATGTGCTTGCAGCAGCCGTTGGCGGGGCAGGTGCAGCGCGCGGCATCGACGCCGCTGCCGTCCAGGCGCACCTGCTGGCCGTCGGCTTCCACCAGGCCGCCCTGGTCGTCGTTCTCCAGCCAGCGCAGCTTGCCGGCCTCCACGTCCTTGGTGGCGCGGCGCAGCAGGCCGGCGTTGGCCAGCACCTCCAGCGCGGCATCGTCGTAGCTGCGGTAGCGCTGCTGCCAGGCACTCATTGCATCACCTCGGCCAGCCACTGGGCGAAATGCTCCGGGGTCAGCGCGGCGATCTGCATGCCGCGGTCGGCGAGGCGCTGCCCCATGGCCGGGTCGTAGACCGGCTGGGCGCCGTCATCCAGGGCGGCGAGGCCGAGCAGCCTGACCCGCGCTTCGTTGAGGCGCGCCACGCAGGAAAGCAGCGGGCCCACGGCGGCGCCTTCCTCGAAGTCGCTGATCAGCGTGAGCACGGTGCGTTGCGGGTTCTCCACCAGTTGCTCGCAGTAGCGCATGGCCTTGCCGATGTCGGTGCCGCCGCCCAGTTGCACGGTGAGCAGCACCTCCACCGGGTCGTGGGCCAGGTGGCTGAGGTCCACCACCTGGGTGTCGAACAGCACCAGGCGCACGCGCACGCTGGGCAGGCTGGCGAGGATGCTGGCGCAGATGGCGCTGTACATCACCGAGTCGAGCATCGAGGCGCTCTGGTCGACGCAGAGGATGATGTCCCAGGGCAGTTGCCGGCGGACGCGGGCGTTGAAGCGTGGCGATTCGATCAGCAGGCGTTTGCGCTGCGGGTCGTAGTGCTTGAGGTTGGCGGCGATGGTGGCGCGCCAATCGAAGTTCTGTGCGCTCTTCACCAGCGATCGGCGGAAGCGGTTGCGCCGTCCGTGCAGGGCGTTGGTGAAACGGTTGCGCAGGCGCTGGAGGATTTCCTCCACCACCCGGGTGATCAGCTGGCGCACGGCATCGCGGGTGTCCGCACTCAGGCGGCCGCGCACGCCGAGCAGGGCCTTGGCCAGCGCCGGGCTGGGTTCGAGGGTGGCCAGGCTGTTCGGGTCGGTGAGCAGGGCGCTGATCTCATAGCGCTCGATGGCCTGCACCTGCAGGCGCTCGAAGGTGGAGCGGGGGAACAGCGTGCGCGCCTGCTCCAGCCAGTTCAGCGCGGTCAGCTGGCTGTCGTCCAGCGAGCCGCCACGCCCGCCCTGGACGTGGCCGCGACGCTGGTATTCACGGTTGTAGAGGTAGTCGAGGGTCTTCTCCAGGCGCGCGTCGGCGGCGTCGAACTTCGCTTCGTGCAGCGCGCGGTCGGCGTAGCGGCCGAGGATCAGGCGCCAGCGGCGGGCGGCTTCCAGGTCACTCATGGTGGGTCTCCTGGGCCCAGGCCAGCAGCCCGTCGCGCTCCAGCGAGCGCTTGAGCGCCAGCTGCAGGGCGGCGCCGGCGAGCAGGTCGTGGCTGTCGAGTTCGTGGTGGGCGCTGTCGAGGGCGGCCCCGGTGATGCCGTTGAGCCCGGCCAGGTGATCGGCCAGGCGCCCGGTTTCGCGGGGCTTAAGGCGGGTGAAGGCGAGGCGCAGGTCCGGCAGGTGGCGGACGAAGGTGGCCTCGTCCCAGTTGGCCACCAGGGTGTTGAGCCCCAGGGCCAGGTCGTCCACCCGCAGGATCAGCTCCGGCGCGGCCTGCAGCAGCCCGGTCAGGTAGCGCACCGCGCCTTCGCTGTCGGCACCGGGGCCGAAGCGCCGTTGCAGGGCCGCGGCCAGGTGTTCCTCGCTGCTGCGCCCATCGATGAAACGCAGCGCGTCGAGGGCACCGGCGATGCCGGCGGGGGCCACGGCTTGCAGGCGGTCGAGGGTTTCGTGCAGCGGTGCCTCCTGGTGGGCCAGGCCGGCCTGGCTGCTGCCCAGGTGGAGGAATTCGCGCAGGCCGAGCAGGGCGTCGATGGCGGCGCCTTCACGGTCGGCGTCGCAGTCGGCGAGGCCCGGCAGCAGGAACAGGGTGGCGGGAAGGATGCGCTGCAGCAGCTCCGGCAGTTGCGGGTAGCCGTCCAGGCCCAGCAGCTCGCGGCCGCGCCACAGGTGCAGCAGGCGCTGGCCACAGGTCACCACCGAGGCCAGCTCGGGGTCTTCTTCCAGGTGTTCGGCCAGGCGCTCGAACAAGCGTGGCAGCTGTTCGCCGAGGCCGATGGAGCCGGCCCGCGCCAGCAGTTGCACCGCGCGGCTGGCGCTGCGGCCCTGGCCGCTGGTCTGCAAGGCCTGCTCTTCATCCAGCAGGCGGCGGACGGCGACTTCGCGCAGGCTGCTGCCCAGTTCGGAGCGCTCGATCAGGCGCGCCTCGACCAGCGGCGACCAGGCGTATTCCCATTCCTCGAAGAGCAGGTCCAGGCCGGTGCCGTTGACGAAGTCCGGGCCGCCCAGGTGGCGGGCGAAGCCGCTGTCCAGGTAGGCCATCAGGTGCAGGAAGCGGCCCCGGGCGCGGTGCCGGGGCTTGCGGTAGAGGTCCAGCCGGGCGCGGCGGGCCAGGCTGTCGCTGAGGTCGAGGCGGTGACCCAGGGCCAGGCGCCGGGCTTCCTCCACCAGCGGCGGAGCCAGGCTGGAGGGCGGGACATCGCCCAGGCGGTTGCCACCCAGCTGGTTCTTCACCGCTGCGAGGAAGGCGGCCTGGCCATTGTCCAGGCTGCCTTTGACGAAGCAGGAGTGGATGGCGTCGAGCAGGTCGTAGCGCCCCGGCCCCGGGTGCTGGCGCAGGGCGGCCAGGCCGGCGGCCTGTTGCGCGGCCTGGCTGACGCTGGCGAAGGACAGGGCATCGGCCAACTGCCGTTCGCGGGTTTCGGCGGCGATGGCACTGAGGATGCGGGCGGCGATGCGCTGGCGCGCCAGCCCGTCTGCCGGGTCTTCCAGCAACGCCTCCCAGACCCGCTGATGGTAGGCCGGCGAGGGCATGCCCGAGGCGTAGCCATTGAGGGCGTCGAGGCGGTCGAAGCTGTAGCGGATCAGCCAGGCCTGGCTGTCGCCGCTGGCGGTGGGTGTGGCGGCGGGCGGGCTGTCGCTGGCAAGCGCTTCCACCAGGGCGAGGGTGTGGAAGCCGCCGGTGACCACCAGTAGGGGGCCGTCGCAGCGCGCGCGCCAGTCGCGGATGCAGGCGAGCATGTGGGCTTCGCGGGCCAGCGAGCCTTCGGCGGCGAGCACGTCGTCCTCGTAGTCGAGGCGGGCCATGGAGCACCAGGCGAAGGCGTCGCCGAACAGCGCGCGCCAGTCCCCCAGGGCGTCCGCGCCGCGCAGTTCGAACAGGTGCTCCCAGAGTTCGTCGTGGTCGCGGCAATGGGCCGCGCGGGCCAGGGCGGCGATGTAGTCGCTGTGGGCCAGGTAGCGCTCGGCCATCAGGCTGCGGCTCTGTTCCGGGTCTTCCTCGGCGGCTTCCTGGCGGGCCCAGGGCAGGTCGATGAAGGCCAGTTGCGCGCCGAGGCGATGGCCTTCGCGCAGGGCCTGCCATTCCGGCGAGTAGTCGCAGAAGGGGAAGAACGCCGAGCGCGGCGGCGCATCGCCCGAAACACCGTTGCGGTGCTGGGAGAGGATCGCCAGGGGCGGGCGGCTGCGCGGGTCGAGCAGGTCGGGGAGCAGGGCGTCGAAATCGGCCGGCCCCTCGATCAGCACCGCTGCCGGGCGCAGTTCGTCCAGTTGCGCGCGCAGGGCGAAGGCGCAGGCCGGGCTGTGGTGGCGCAGCGGCGCGAAATGCAGGCCGGCCTCAGCCAGCGCCTGGCGGTTGCGCTCGGCGGCCTGCAGCCGCGCGGGCAGGCGCGGGTCAGCGCCGGGGCTGTGTGCGGGCGGCATGGGTCAGTCCCACAGGCCCTTGCTGGCGTCGAAGAAGTGCTTCCAGCGGTCGTCGCGGCGGGCACGCTCGCGCACCACGCTGTCCAGGTAGTGGCGCAGGCGCTTGGCGTCGTCGCGGTTGTCCTTGAACACCACGCCCAGCAACTGGCGCGCCAGCTCGGCCGGGGTCAGGCGGCCGTCGCCGAGGTAGCGGGCTTCGAGGGCGGCGGCATAGGCGACGCTGACCGCCTCGGCGGTGGACATGACCGCGTCCGGGGCCTTGATCGCGGTGCCTTCGCGGGTGGTGCCGCCACGCAGCTCCTGGAACACCGTGACCAGCAGGCCGATGACGTCGCGCTCGATCGTCACCTTGCCGGCTTCGTCGCCCAGCTCGCGGAGCAACTGGCGCATCACCAGTTCCACCTCGAATTCGCTGTCGGCGATGGGGCGCACGGTCTCGAAGTTGAAGCGGCGCTTGAGGGCGGCGGACATCTCGTGCACGCCGCGGTCGCGCAGGTTGGCGGTGGCGATCAGGTTGAAGCCGGGGCGGGCGTGCAGCTGCCCGGCCTCGCCCAGCTCGGGGATCATCATCTGCTTTTCCGAGAGCAGGGAAATCAGTACGTCCTGGATTTCCGGCGGGCAGCGGGTGATCTCCTCGAAGCGCACCAGCTTGCCCTGGCTCATGCCCTGGTACAGCGGCGAGCCCACCAGGGCCCGCTGGGTCGGCCCTTCGGCCAGCAGCAGGGCGTAGTTCCAGGAGTACTTGATGTGGTCTTCGGTGGTACCGGCGGTGCCCTGGATGGTGAGCATCGAGTCACCGCTGATGGCGGCGGCGAGCAGCTCGGAGAGCATCGACTTGGCCGTGCCCGGCTCGCCCACCAGCATCAGGCCTTGGCGGCCGAGCAGGGTGACGATGGCGCGGTCCACCAGGGCGTCGTCGCCATAGAACTTGCGGCTGACGCCGAGCGCCTCGTCACCGAGGATGAAGCGCCGCACCGAACGCGGCGAACGCAGCCAGCCGGGCGGCAGGTCGGCGCCGGCCTGCTGGTCGGCCTGGGTCAGGCGTTGCAGTTCTTCGGCGAAATGCTGTTCCGAGGCCTGGCGGAGAACGGTGCTTACCATGGGGTCTTTTTCTCCCACTGGGGATCGAAGCCGACGCAGGCATCGGCGGCGGCGCGGTAGTCGGCATAGGTTTCGGCCAGCAGCACCGGCGGGATATCGGCCAGCGGCAGGTTGTCGCCGCTGGACCAGCGGCGGCCGATCTTCTCGAAGGCGAGGCGGGTCAACGCGGCGGGGACGTTCTCCTCCGGCAGGCAGTTGCCGGTGAAACCGATGCTCACGCGCAGGCCCAGGCTGGTGAATTCCTTGAAGTAGTGGTCGAAGAAGCCGCCGTCTTCGGCAGCGGCGCGCTGATAGCCGAGCTTGGTCAGCACGCCGCGCAGGGTGAAGGTGTCGCTGAGCCAGCCCAGGCGGTCGCCGATGCTGTTGTCGCTGGCCGGGTCGGCGGCGGCTTCGGGGGCGATCTCCGGCAGCTGGCGCGACATCTGCGCGAACAGCGGCTTGACCTTGTAGTCCTTGAAGTGGCGCACCCAGCCCTTGGCCGTTTCGCCGTCCACCAGTGCGGCGTGGGCGAGGCGGATGCGGCTGTCGTCGGCCAGTTCCACTTCGTCGTCGTCGAGGTCGATCAAGCTGCCGTCCTCGGTGGGGCGGAACAGGCGGGTGGCGCCGTCGGCACCGACTTCCGCCCAGACCAGGCGCTGCAGCAGGTGCCGCATGATCGGGTGCTGCTGCAGGTACTCGCGCCATTCGCCCACCGGCCACAGGCGCGCGGCGCACATGGCTTCGTAGAGGCGCTGGCTTTGCAGGTCGATCACCTGCTTGAGCTCCTTCTTGCTGGTGGAGAACTGCGACTTGGCTTCCTTGATCAGCGCCGGGTCGTCGCTCTTGCGCGGTTCCGGCAGGGCCTTGACCACCTTGCCGTCGGGGTTGCACAGCTCCAGCTTGAGCGCGGCGTCCAGGCGCGCGGTGAACAGGCGCTCGCCGTAGTGCAGGGTGAGCACGCCGCTCTCGTCGAAGCCGGCGCTGGGGATGGTGCGGTCGGCCAGCTCGTCGGCGCTCCAGCCGTTGCGCTGGGCGATCTGCTCCACCAGCTCGCGGGCCCGGGTTTGTACCGAGGCGGTGCGGTGGCGGCGGGCGATGGACAGCAGCAGCTGGATGACCAGGGGCTCGTTGCTGTTGGCGGCGGCGCTGATCATGGCTTCGATCTGCGAGCGACGCGGGTAGTGGTCGCGCATGTAGGCCTGGATCAGGCTCACCTGCTCGTGGGCGGTGGTGTGCCAGGTGAGGGCGAGGATGCCCTTGTCGGCGATGGCGCTGCCCAGGTAGTTGGCCAGGTGCTCGCGCTTCAGCGATTCGAAGGCCTGCTCCTGGGTGATGTCGGCGTATTCGGGGGAGTACTTCGCCCAGGATTGGTAGTTCTGCATCTGCCGCGCGACGTTGGCCTGGGCGTAGGCGATGGCTTCCTCCAGGCTGGGGTTGCGGGTGTCCTGGGCGATGAAGGCCAGCAGCAGGCTCTTGCCCAGGGCGTTGCGGCTGGCAGGGGCGAGGCGCTCCAGGTAGCGGTTGAGCAGGCCGTTGCCGGCGGGCTCCTTGAGCTTGCAGGCGAGGATCACCCACCAGCGCAGGATGGCCGGCTCCACCAGCGTGCCGTCGAGCCACTGGCAGGCGGGCAGGTGCTCCAGGTCGAGCCAGGCGAGGCTGGCCGGCGGCTTGGCCTGCAGGCCTTTGTGCGCCTCGGCCAGCAGCACGTCCGGGGCCAGGTGGCCGGAGATGTCTTCGCCGAGGCTTTCCAGGGTGGTGAGCAGGGCGGCGCGGACGGTCTCGCGTTTTTCCTTGGCCAGGGCCGCCTTCAGCGCGGGAATCGCCGCGTGGTAGCCCAGGCGCTGCAGCCATTCGGCGGCCAGGGTGCGGATCTCCTGCTTGCTCGAAGCCAGGGCTTCCACGGCGCGGTCGCCGATGTCCGGCAGGGTCTCCAGCAGTTGCTGGGCCTCGGCGCGGTTGGTCTTGCTGCTGCCCAGGGCCAGTTCGAGCAGCACGGGGACGAAGCGTGCCGGCAGGCTGGGGAACTGCTCCAGCAGGGTCAGCGTGGTGGCCACGCTGTAGCTGTAGCGGCCCGGAGCGGGGCGCAGGCCGAAGGCCTCTTCGATGAACTCGGGGTGCGCGGCGAAGAAGGGCCAGACGCGCTCCGGGGCGATCTGCCCGATGGGCGAGTTCCAGCCGAAGCAGATGTCCGCCGTGGCCCGCGCCGGGTCTTCATGGCCACTGCGTTGCAGGGCGTCTTCCAGGGTGCGCAGGTCCAGGCGCTGCAGGGCGTCGCCCTTGAGCCACTGGGCGACCTGGTACCAGTTGAAATGGCGGTTGGCCGGGGAGCGGAGGATGTGCAGCAGGTTGACGTCGGGGTTGGCGGCCAGGCGCCCCTTGTATTGCAGCACCAGGTCCATGCCGTTCGGGAACTTGCCGCGCGCCGCGCCGTTGAGGCGCTCCAGGGCGTTGCGCAGGTCCGACTCGCCCAGCGCCTGCAGCGACTTGTAGGTCTTCTGCTGCCAGTCCCACTTGCGCTTGTGTTCGAGGTTCTGGCGGACCTCCTCCTCGGCGGAGATGCGGCTTTCCTCCAGCAGCTCCACGAGGTTCTGGCGCAGCAGCTCCAGCACCGCATCGCCGAGCTGGACCTCGGCGCAGCGCTCGAAGTCGCTGGCCTCGGGCAGTTCCTCCTGCTGGGCGCGGGTCTGGCTGTCCAGGCGCGCCAGGGCATTGCTCAGGGCCTGCTGCACGGGCTTGGAGCTTTCCACCTCCAGGCGTGCCTGGAGCAGGGCGCGGGCTTCCTCGCCGCTGCGGGCGAGCATGTCGGCGGCCTGGGCGCGCTCGCTGTTGGCGCCGGTTTCCAGCAGGTGTTGCAGATGGCTGAGCTTGACCTCCAGCGGCAGCGCCTCGACGTGCGGCGCGGCGGCGCTGCGCACGCTCTTGGCCGCGCTCACCGCCAGGCGTACCAGCACGTCGGCAAAGGCATCGGCCAGGGGGCGATGGTTACCGAGCAGCTCTACCAGGGTCAGGCAGCCGCCCGCCGACAATTGGCCGGGCAGGGCGCGGGTGCTCTCGGGGTGCTGCAGCAGGTAGTCGCTGGTGCCGGGGAGGGCGAGCAGGGTGGCGATTTCACGCCAGTGGTAATCGTTGAGGTCGCGACGGTCGAGGACCAGCAGCAGGGCGTCGTCCGCCGGCAGTTCGTCCATCGCCAGCAGGCGTGTCAGCAGGGCGAAGTTCCAGTGCTTGCGCATGTCCTCGCCGTGCTTGTTGCCGAGGTTCTTCACCGTGGTGTGCAGGGCATCCACCACCAAGTAGATGAACCAGTCGGGCACCTTGGCGGTGCGCACCAGGTTGGCGCCCTGACAGGCGGCCGCGAGCACCTTGCCGAAGCGGGCGAGGGCCAGCGGGTCGGTTTCCGGGGTGACTATATAGAGGCGGGCGCGGGCGTTGGCGGCGGCGTTGATGCGCTTCTTGTGCTTTTGCGCGTCGTTGCGCACGTTGCCCGAGGGGTGCCACCAGCCCATGGTGGCCGGCTGGTCGAGCAGCACCACGGCCTCTTCGCCGTTGAGCTTGCCCAGGTCGAGCAGCACCGTCTCGTCACGGCCGCTGAGCACGTAGCTGGCGGCGCGGGTCGCCAGGCCCGGGACGAGGATGTCGAGCACCTCGAGGCTTTCGGCGACATGCTTGGTGAAGGGGGTAGCGGGGGTGGAGAGGCCGATTTTTTCCAGCAACTTCTGCAACATGATGAACCTGTCCTTGGCGGTGCGATGGCCGATGGTAATTCATCCGGGCCGGGCGCGACCCCCGCTATCGCCTCGTCAATGCCTGTTTCTGCTGCCTGGCTCATGTTTTTCCGTTGCACGGGGTTACCGGGCGGGGGGGAGGGCCATCGCGTCGGCTTGAGAGGTTGCCGGTCCTGGTCTTAACTCGTGGGCGTAGCACCCATAACCACAACAAGGGGATGCCATGAACGATCACACCGAAAACTCCAGCTCGGACAGCGGCATCGATGCCGTCGCGATTTTCTGCCTCATCCTGATCGTGGTCGCCACGGCGGTGTTTTGGGTCAGCCACCAGTAGCAGGAGCAAGCGAGGCGGCGGGGTGTGGCGCGGGTATACTGCAGCGCATTCGACGAAAAGGTTTTCCTTGATGTCCTTCCCACGCTCCCTGGCCTTGTGCATGGGGCTGTTCTGTTGTGACCTGGCGCAGGCCGCCTCCGTTGTGTTTCTCAACCCCGGTCGTAGCGACGAGCCGTTCTGGCGCAGCTACGCCGAATTCATGCGGGCGGCTGCCGATGACCTGGGTATGGAATTGCGCATCGAGTTCGCCGAGCGTGACAACGCGCGCATGCTGGGTCAGGCCCGCGCAGCGCTTATGGGGCCCGAGGCGCAGCGCCCCGACTACCTGGTATTCGTCAACGAGCAGTACGTCGCACCGGAGATTCTCCGGCTGGGGCAGGGCAGCGGGGTGCGCTTGTTCATCGTCAATAGCACCTTGACGGATGAGCAGCGCGGCCTGGCCGGCGGCCCGCGCGAGCGCTATGGCAACTGGATCGGCAGCCTGGTGCCCAATGACGAGGAGGCCGGGGCGCTGATGGCCGAGGAGCTGATCCGCCAGCAGCGCCGCGTGCAGCCACAGGGCGGGATCGAGATGCTGGCGTTCTCCGGCGTGAAGCAGACGCCCGCGGCCCGCCTCCGGGAGGCGGGGCTGCAGCGGGTGCTGGCAGCCAACCCGGATGTCAGGCTGCGCCAGCTCGTGTATGCCGAGTGGGACCGTGGCCGGGCTCTAGAGCAGGCCCGCCAACTGCTACCACGCTATCCGAGGGTCAGCCTGGTATGGGCGGCCAATGACGCGATGGCCTTCGGCGCCATGCAGGCTGCCGATGAGTTGGGTGCGCAGGTGCGTGGTCGCTTGCATTTCTCCGCGCTGAACAACTCTCCCGAGGTGCTGCAGGCGCGTGTCGATGGGCGCGTGGATGTGCTGGTGGGCGGGCACTTCACCTTGGGTGGCTGGGCACTGGTGATGCTGGCGGATTACGACGCTGGGCAGGATTTTGCCCGTTTCGGCGGCGCGGACCAGCGCGCGCGGTTGTTCACCCGGCTGGATGCGCGACAGGCTCGGCAGTTGCTGAAGCACCTCCAACAGCCGGGCTACGGCGTCAGGTTCCGCGATTTCGGTGCGCGTGGGCACCCGGACTTCTCCGGCTACCGCTTTTCCCTGTCTCCGCTGCTGGATTGACGCCCACTACAGCCCGGCGAGGTGCAGCACCAGCTTGACCACGCCGAAGAGCGTCAGCGCGAACACCAGGGTGAAGAGCACCCCGAGGATGATGAAGTGGCTGGGCTTGCCACGGCTGAAGTCCCGCGAGCGGTTCTTGCCGCTCTGCACGCCGAAGGCGGCCGCCGCGACGCTGTGCAGCATCTCGCGGAAGGTCAGGGGGCGTTGGCTGTCGTCGTCGATCTTGCTGTCGTCCATGGTGCACCTCCGTGGGGCACAAGCTTAGCTCGCCCCCGGCAGGTTGCCCGGATCAATGCACGGGATGCAGCAGGCGGGTGTTGACCTTCTCGGCGCGGGCGCGCAACTGGCCACAGCCGCCATCGATGTCCTGGCCGGCGGAATTGCGCACCTTGGTCAGCACGCCACGGCTGTGCAGGTAGCGCACCAGCTCGATGATGCGATCACCGTCCGGGCGCTGGTAGTCGTCCGCTTCCAGGCTGTTGTAGGGGATGAGGTTCATCACCGCGAACTTGCCCTTGAGCAGGCGCAGGATGCCGTCGGCTTCCTCCTGGCTGTCGTTGATGCCGGCGAGCAGCGTCCACTGGTACTGGATGGGGTAGTCCGTGGTGCGGGCATAGGCTTCGCCCAGCTCCACCAGTTCCTCGGGGCTGATGCGCGGCGCCTTGGGCAGCAGTTGTTCGCGCAGCTCGGCGCGGCTGCTGTGCAGCGACAGCGCCAGGGCCGGTTTGACCCGCTGCTGGGGCAGGCGCTCGAAGACGCGCGGGTCGCCCACGGTGGAGAACACCAGGTTCTTGTGGCCGATGCCGCCGTCGGTGCCCAGCAGGTCGATGGCCTCCAGCACGTTGTCGAGGTTGTGGGCCGGCTCGCCCATGCCCATGAACACCACCTTCTTCACCTTGCGGTAGCGCCGCGCCAGGGCCACCTGGGCGACGATCTCCAGGCTGCCGACCTGGCGTAGCAGGCCGCTCTTGCCGGTCATGCAGAACACGCAGCCCACGGCGCAGCCGACCTGGCTGGAGACGCACAGGCCATCGCGGGGCAGCAGCACGCTTTCGACCATCTGGCCGTCGGCCAGGCCCACCAGCAGCCGTGCCGAGCCGTCGGCGGCGGGGTGCTCGGAGCGCAGCCGCGCGAGGTTGTCCAGCTCCTCGGCCAGGGCCGGCAGGCCTTCACGCACGCTGATGGGCAGGAAGTCCTGGGCTTGCTGGCGCAGGGTGCAGGCATCGAGGGGCTTGCCCTGCAGCCAGGCGCGGATCACCCGCCCACGGTGGATGGGTTTGGCGCCGAGGGCGGCAAGGCGGTCGTGCAGGTCTTGGATGCGCATGGGGCGCGAATCCTACCACCGGCGTTCGTGCTTAAGTAGGGGCGACGCGGCCCTCAGGGCCGCGCGGTGTGGTCGTGGGGCAGTAGTGCGGTGTCCACCACCAGGTCCAGTGGGATCGAGGCCAGAGTGGCCACCGGGCAGACCAGCGACATCCAGCAGAACAGGGTCAAGGGCGCGTAGCCGCTGTTCAGCCCATCGGTCAGCAGCTGCCAGTCGGCCTGGGTGCCCTTGTAGTAGTCGGCGTCGACCAGGTGGGCGCTGTCGCCGCGGGCGATGAAGCTGCCGCAGCCGCCGAGCAGGAGGGGGAGCAGCAGGACACAGGTACGAGGAAGGCGCATGCCGGTTCCTTGTGGCAATGAGGGGGCGCCATGCTAGCAGCAGGCGCCCCTCACCCAGGGCGGCATGGGGCCGCGGCCTTCAGCGGCCCCGGCTCAGCTCCGCCAGGCGCGTCGCCGACTGGCGCATCGCCTGGCCGAGGGTGTCCAGGTCCACCGCATCGCGGGCGTTTTCCTCGCTCACCGAGTGGATGCGCACCGCCAGTTCGTTGATCTCCTGGGTCACGTGGCTCTGCTCCTGGGCGGCGACGGCTATCTGCTGGGCGCGCTGGGAGATGTCGTCGAAGCTCTGCACCGTGGTCGACAGCGCGGTGGCCGCGCCTTCGGCTTCCTCCACCGCATGGCGGGTGCGTGCCTCGCCGGCCTGCATGGCCTGCACCGCCTGGCGCGAGGCCTGCTGCAGGCTGGCGATCATGGTGCTGATCTCGTTGGCCGAGCTCTGCGTCTTGGCCGCCAGGGAGCGCACCTCGTCGGCGACCACGGCGAAGCCCCGGCCCTGCTCGCCGGCCCGCGCCGCTTCGATGGCGGCGTTGAGGGCCAGCAGGTTGGTCTGCTCGGAGATGGCCTTGATCACATCGAGCACGGCGCCCACTTGCTGGCTGTCTTGCTCCAGGCGCGCGATCACCGCGGCGGCGGCGGCCATTTCGCTGGACAGCGCCTGGATGGAGCGGCTGTTGGAACTGACCTTCTGCTGGCCTTCGCTGACCACGCCCTGGGAGCGCTGGGCGGTGTCGGCGCAGTCGTTGGTGTTCTGCGCCACCTCGTTGGCACTGGAGGACATCTCGGTGATGGCCGCCGCCAGCTGGGTGTTTTCCTGGCGTTGCTGCTCGGCGCGGTGGAGCAGGGCGCCACTGAGGCGGCCGAGGCTGGCGGCTTCTTCCTGCAAGCGGCGGGATTCCTCGGCGATCACCTGGAGCATGCCCTGCAGGCGCCCGGCGTACTGGTTGACCGAACGGCGCAGGCCGCCGATCTCGTCATCACGGAGGATGGTCAGCGCGCCGCCGTGGCCCTGGCCGCTGCCGAGGGCGTCGATCTGCGCGGTGGTTTCGCCGAGCTGCTCTAGCACCTTGCGCCCGGCCAGCCAGACGAAGAACAGCAGCAGGCCCAGCAGCGGCAGGAGGAACGCCAGCAACTCGTAGGTGAGCGCGCGCGCCAGGCCGGTGACCCGCGCTTGGGGGGTGACCAGGCCGATGGTCCAGCGGGTTTGCGGCATCACGAAGAGGTTGGCCTGGCTGGCTTCGCCCAGCAGGGTGTCGTCGTCCAGCGCCACGCTGGCGGTGCCGCTGGAGCCGAGTTTGCGCCGGGCCTCCGCCAGCGGCTGCAGCCAGGCTTCACGGGCGGCGAGGTCGTCGAACTTCTGCATGCTGGCTTCGGCGCCACTGCCCGGCAGGGGGAAGAACAGGATGTTGCCGGCCGGGTCGAGGGCGAAGGCATAGCCGCCGGTGACCTTGCCCTGGTCCTTGAGGAAGGCGGCCAGGTCGTCGAGGCGCAGGTCGATGGTGCTGACCCCGGCGAAGCGGCCCTGCAGCTTGTAGGGCACGCTGCAGGTGACCATGGGCACCTTGCTGACCGGGTCCTGGTAGGCCTCGGACCAGGTGCAGGCATTGCCGCTGGCGCTGCGCGCGCCGGTGTACCAGGCGTCGTTGTGGTAACCGGGGCCTTCGGGCTTGTTGTAGTCGTCGGAGTATTCCAGCGCACCGCTGGCACCGCGTGCCCAGAAGAAGCTGCGGCGGTCGACGCCTTCGGTGAAGGCGCCCGGTTCCGGCCAGATGCCGCCGCCGGCGATGGCCGCATCGCCGCTGTTGTCGATCAGGTTGGGGTAGTTGTCGCGGTACTGTGCCTCTTCCCGGGGCAGCACCTCGGCCAGGTGCGCCATGCTCACCGCCAGGCCCTCGATGCCGGCGAGCTTGAGGCCGAGCTGGCGGACGATGGCGCTGCCGGTCTGCTCGATCAGGGCGTTACTTTCCGCCACCACCCGGGGCTGGCCACGGAACACCATGATGGCGAACACGGCGAGGGCGGTGAGCAACAGGAGGAAGATCGCGCCCAGGGTCAGGCGGCTGGAAATGCGGTCAGGCAGCAGAGACATTCGATACTCCTCGATTCCCGAGCTGGAAGGCGACGCACGGCAGAGGCGCGGCAGGCACTTCCTATGCAATAGCAGTGCCCGCGCCATTGCGCCTCTGAAAGGCGTGTCGGCCGATGTCGGGGTTCCTGCAGTGGTTTCGGAGGAGCGGTCGTTTCTGGGGGGGCGTTCAGGGAGTGATCGAGCGTGTCGGGGGCATCGCGGTGATGGGTTTCGTTTCGCTCGCGGAACGCCGCCCGACCCATCCTACGAAGAGCACCAAGCCGCGCGGACTGGGCACCCGTAGGATGGGTAGAGCCCCGCGAAACCCATCGTTGCGCCGCTGGGAGCCAGAAAGAACCAGGCCCGCATTGCGCGGGCCTGGTCGGGGTCAGTAGTCGTAGCCGAGGTTCGGCGCCAGCCAGCGTTCGCTCACGGCCTGGTCCTGGCCCTTGCGCTTGCTGTAGCTCTCCACCTGGTCGCGTTCGATCTTGCCGACCGCGAAGTACTGCGCCTCGGGGTGGGCGAAGTACCAGCCGCTGACGGCCGCCGCCGGGAACATGGCGAAGTGTTCGGTGAGGAACACGCCGCTGACGCCGGGCTTGTCGAAGCTGGCGCTCGGGTCCAGCAGGTTGAACAGGGTGGCCTTCTCGGTGTGGTCCGGGCAGGCCGGGTAGCCGGGAGCGGGGCGGATGCCGTTGTACTGCTCCTTGATCAGCGCCTCGTTGTCCAGGTGCTCGTCGGCGGCGTAGCCCCAGTGTTCCTTGCGCACGCGCTCGTGCAGCCATTCGGCGCAGGCCTCGGCGAGGCGGTCGGCCAGGGCCTTGACCATGATCGAGTTGTAGTCGTCGCCCTTGGCCTCATAGGCCTTGGCCACTTCCTCGGCGCCGATGCCGGCGGTGGTGATGAAGCCGCCGACGTAGTCGACCACGCCGCTTTCCTTGGGCGCGACGAAGTCGGCCAGGCACAGGTTGGGCTTGCTGTCGGGCTTGATGGTCTGCTGGCGCAGGTGGTGCAGGGTGGCCAGCGGCTTGCCCTGGTCGTCACGCACTTCGATGTCGTCGTGGTTGACCTGGTTGGCCGGCCAGAAACCGAACACCGCACGGGCCTTGATCAGCTTCTCGTCGATGAGCTTCTTCAGCATCGCCTGGGCGTCGGCGAACAGCGCGGTGGCGGCTTCGCCCACCACTTCGTCGGTGAGGATGCGCGGGTACTTGCCGGCCAGGTCCCAGGAGATGAAGAAGGGCGTCCAGTCGATGTACTCGGCCAGCACCGCGAGGTCGATGTCTTCCAGCACGCGCACGCCGGTGAAGCTCGGCTTGGGCGCGCGGTAGCCGGCCCAGTCGAAGGCCGGCTTGTTGGCCAGGGCGTCGGCGTAGGCCAGGCGCTCGGTGCGGGCGGCGCGGTTGGCGGTGCGCTCGCGGACTTCGACGTAGTCGGCACGGGTGCGTTCGACGAAGCCCGCCTTGAGTTCCTTGGACAGCAGCTGGGTGGCCACGCCCACGGCACGCGAGGCGTCGGTGACGTAGACCACGGCGTCGTTGCTGTACTGCGGGTCGATCTTCACCGCGGTGTGGGCCTTGGAGGTGGTGGCGCCGCCGATCATCAGCGGCAGCTCGAAGCCCTGGCGCTGCATTTCGCGGGCGACGTGGACCATCTCGTCCAGCGAGGGGGTGATCAGGCCGGAGAGGCCGATGATGTCGCACTTTTCGGCGATGGCGGTCTGCAGGATCTTCTCCGCCGGCACCATCACGCCAAGGTCGACGATGTCG
The DNA here is from genome assembly GCA_000474255.1 of Aquipseudomonas alcaligenes MRY13-0052. Taxonomy (GTDB): domain Bacteria; phylum Pseudomonadota; class Gammaproteobacteria; order Pseudomonadales; family Pseudomonadaceae; genus Metapseudomonas; species Metapseudomonas solani. The sequence continues at coordinate 8,196 of BATO01000020.1, read as the reverse complement.
TAGCCGTTGCAGCCGAGTACCACGCCGACGATGTTCTTGCCGATGTCGTGGACGTCGCCCTTCACGGTGGCCATGAGGATCTTGCCCTTGGCTTCCGGCTTGTCGCCCTTTTCCTCTTCGATGAAGGGGATCAGGTGGGCCACGGCCTGCTTCATCACCCGGGCGGATTTCACCACCTGGGGCAGGAACATCTTGCCGGAGCCGAACAGGTCGCCGACCACGTTCATGCCGGACATCAGCGGGCCTTCGATCACCTCGATGGGGCGCGCGCACTGCTGGCGGCATTCCTCGGTGTCTTCGACGATGAAGGCGGTGATGCCCTTGACCAGCGCGTGTTCCAGGCGCTTGTCCACGGGCAGCGAGCGCCATTCCTCGTTCTCCACTTCCTTGACCGCGCCGTCGCCCCGGTACTTGTCGGCGATGGCCAGCAGGGCTTCGGTGGCGTTGGCGTTGCGGTTGAGCACCACGTCTTCCACGGCGTCGCGCAGCTCTTTCGGGATCTCGTCGTAGATCTCCAGCTGGCCGGCGTTGACGATGCCCATGGTGAGGCCGTTCTGGATGGCGTAGTAGAGGAACACCGAGTGGATCGCCTCGCGCACCGGGTTGTTGCCGCGGAAGGAGAACGACACGTTGGACACGCCGCCCGAGGAAAGCGCGTGGGGCAGGTTGTCACGGATGTAGGCGCAGGCGTTGATGAAGTCGACCGCGTAGTTGTTGTGTTCCTCGATGCCGGTGGCGACGGCGAAGATGTTCGGGTCGAAGATGATGTCTTCCGGCGGGAAGCCCACTTCGTTGACCAGGATGTCGTAGCTGCGCTGGCAGATCTCTTCCTTGCGCGCCTGGGTGTCGGCCTGGCCGACCTCGTCGAAGGCCATCACCACCACCGCGGCGCCGTAGCGCTTGCACAGCTTGGCGTGGTGCTTGAACTGCTCGACGCCTTCCTTCATCGAGATGGAGTTGACGATGCCCTTGCCCTGGATGCACTTCAGGCCGGCCTCGATCACCTCCCACTTGGAGGAGTCGATCATGATCGGCACGCGGGAGATGTCCGGCTCGCCGGCGATGAGGTTGAGGAAACGCACCATCGCCGCCTTGGAGTCGAGCATGCCCTCGTCCATGTTGATGTCGATGACCTGGGCGCCGGCTTCCACCTGCTGCAGGGCGACTTCCAGCGCCTCGGTGTAGTTCTCCTCGCGGATCAGGCGGGCGAACTTGGCGGAGCCGGTGATGTTGGTGCGCTCGCCGACGTTCACGAACAGCGAGCGGCGGTCGATGGTGAAGGGCTCCAGGCCCGACAGGCGGCAGGCCTTGGGAATCTCCGGGATCACGCGCGGCGGGTGCTTGGCCACGGCCTTGGCGATGGCCTCGATGTGCCCCGGGGTGGTGCCGCAGCAGCCGCCGATGATGTTGAGGAAGCCACTGGCAGCGAATTCCTCGACCACCACGGCCATTTCCGCCGGGGTCTCGTCGTATTCGCCGAAGGCGTTGGGCAGGCCGGCGTTGGGGTGCGCGGAGACGTGGGTGCCGGCCTTGCCCGCCAGTTCGGCGAGGTAGGGGCGCAGTTCCTTGGCGCCGAGGGCGCAGTTCAGGCCCACGGAGATCGGCTTGGCGTGGCTCACCGAGTTCCAGAAGGCTTCGGTGGTCTGGCCCGAGAGGGTGCGGCCGGAGGCATCGGTGATGGTGCCGGAGATCATGATCGGCAGCTCGACGCCCAGTTCCTCGAACACGCCCTGCACGGCGAAGATCGCCGCCTTGGCGTTGAGGGTGTCGAAGATGGTTTCGATCAGGATGAGGTCGGCGCCGCCTTCCATCAGGCCCTTGGTGGCCTCGGTGTAGTTCTCCACCAGCTCGTCGAAGGTGACGTTGCGGTAGCCCGGGTCGTTGACGTCGGGGGAGATGGAGCAGGTGCGGCTGGTCGGGCCGAGGACGCCGGCGACGAAGCGCGGGCGGTCCGGGGTTTCCAGGGTCTTGGCGTCGGCCACTTCACGGGCCAGGCGCGCGCCCTCGACGTTCAGCTCGTACACCAGGGATTCCATGCCGTAGTCGGCCTGGGACACCTGGGTGGCGTTGAAGGTGTTGGTCTCGAGGATGTCGGCACCGGCGTCGAGGTAGGCCTTCTCGATGGCCTGGATCACGTCCGGGCGCGACAGCAGCAGCAGGTCGTTGTTGCCCTTGACGTCGCTCGGCCAGTCGGCGAAGCGCGCGCCGCGGTAATCCTCCTCCTGCAGCTTGTAGCTCTGGATCATGGTGCCCATGCCGCCATCGAGGATCAGGATGCGTTCCTTGAGGGCTTGGTGGAGGGCGTGCAGGCGAGCGCTGCGATCGGTGAGCGGGCTGGACATGGAGGACCTGACTAGCTGGGCGGAAAAGGGTGCGAAGCATAGCAAAGATGAAGGGGATCGACCGCCCACCGGCTGGCGCATGAAAATGGCTCATGTTGGTTGCGGCGAAAGGTCGCGACAGCCCTGGCGGGCCCGGTGCGCGGGGATGCAGGCGTGGCGGGGGAGAACGGGGAACGCGGCCGTGGATGAGGGAGGGTCATCCACGGCGCGGGGGGATCAGCCGCGGCAGCTGGCCGTGGCGTAGACGAAGTACTTCACCAGGTCGCGGTCGGTGCGGTTCCACACCTCGCCGACCGAGCGCAGGCCCTGGCTCTGGCCGACCGAGCCGGCGATGCTGCCGCACCAGACGCGGGGGTACTTGCCACGGTACAGGGTGCCACCGATGACCACGGCGACGTGGCCGTTGTTGCGCGCCGGGTTGTGGTCGCTGCCCTTGATGCCGGCGATCACGAAGTAACCCTGGGAGGCCTTCTGCGCGGCTTCGTCACCGCTGGCCAGTTCCTTCCAGCCGGTGGCCTGGGGCAGGCCGCCCATGATGGCGTCGGCGTTGCCGCTGGGAATCGGTACGCCGAGGGTGGCGGCCACCGACTGGAGGAAGCCGGAGCAGTTGTTCTTGTTCAGGGTACCGGCGATGAAGCTCTGGTCCCAGGCCGCGGTGGCGGCGTTGACGATGCAGGTGTCGAGGCTCATTGACTCATCCCTATCAGGGTTTGCAGAAAGGCTGTACGGGTTGCTTTGCGTGGGTCTTGCAGTTGCCGGTGTCGTCGCAGTCGGCGCCCAGCACCAGCTCTTCGCCCTCGATGGACGCGCGCTTGCCGGTGATGTCCTGGCGGTGCAGCACCTTGCAGGTGGCGGTGTCGTAGGCCACCAGCTCGCCGTTGGAGCCGCTGAACTCGTAGGTCATCAGGCGCTTCTCGTCGCGGCTGAGGAACAGCGGGTCGCGGGCCCAGATGCCGCCATCCTCGATGTTGCAGCTCTTGCCGCTGGCCTTGTCCAGCACCACCACCGGCGGCTCGGGGAAGGAGTCGGGCTCGGCGATGTCCGGGTTCTCGTTGACGAAGCGCACCTGCAGGTGCTGGCCGTCGCCGACGAAGGTGGTGGGCGCCTCGGGGCTTGCCACCAGTTTCAGCGGCGCGAAGCCGCAATCGGACGCCTGGGCACAGGCGCTGAGGGTCAGGGCGGCAAGGGCGCCGGCGAGGGGTTTCATGGTCAGGGTCTCCTGTGGCATGGCGGGGGCCGGCCGGGCGGCGTTCGGCTGCAGTTCAGGAGGGGGAGCGCCGGACGGCGACCCCGAGAACGGTCCCTGTAGCTGCGCCGACATCATCCCTGGCGGTCTGGCGTGGCGGCAGGATACGCCGGCGGCTCGCCGTGAGAGATGACGGCGTTCACGTCTGCAACGCTCGGCAGGCCCTGGCGGACGGGCGGTGGGGCGGCGAGTGCCTCGGATTGTCGATCTGGGTCACGAAAGCCGGCTGCCGCCCTTCACAGGCAGGCGCGGCTGTTGCAGATTGATGCTGGCACCTCGCTAGTGCAGCAGGGCAAGGCCCACCAAGAGGCGAAAGACACGCCACCCGAATACCCCACACCGCACGCAAGACTGAGCACATACAAGGAAGCAGTTCGATGGAACAGGCGAAGAAAGTGATGGAAATGGCCGGCTACTGGGCCGGTCATGCAGTACAGGGCGTCGCCACCGGCGAGATGCTGATCCCCATCGTCGGCTACCTGGGCACGGACCAGCAGACCAGCATGGAACGGCTGTTCATGGACAGCTCGGTGGAGGCCATGCAGCAGGGCGATGCGCGCATCACCAACCTGGCCGCAGACAAGCTGGGCGCCGTGTTCATCCGCGACGGCCTGGTCACCCTGCCCACCGGCAAGACCGACTGCCTGATCGTCGACATCCGCTTCGCTTCGGACAAGCAGCGCCATTTCCAGTGGCTGCTGCCCTATCGCAACGCCGGCCACCAAGCCGGCTTCGCCGTGCACAAGCCGAAGGCCTCGGCTGGCGCGGGCTTCTCCAACGACGAACTCCAGGAGCTGGCCGCTGCCTTCTTCGATGGCCTGGAGAACAACGAGGAAGCCCTGGAGGTGTGGAACAGCAACTTCGTCGATCAGGCGGGCGAAAGCTCCGGCTTCCACGGCCAGGAGAACACCAATTTCACCGCCGAGGAGTTCCAGGCCCTGCGCCGCGCGCCCTTCATGGTGTTCCTGCTGGTGGCCGCCGCCGATGGCAAGCTCGACAACAAGGAGGCCCAGGCCTTCGTCAAGCAGCTGGGGGATTCGGCCAAGGAAGGTGGCGAGCTGTACTCGCGCATCATCACCAACGTCATCACCGATGTGCCGCAGCTGCTGACCGAACTGCTGACGACGCCGTTCAATCACGCCCAGGAACTGCTGCGCATCCGCCTGATCGTCGAGACCAAGGTATCGGCGGAGGAGGCGCAGGCGTTCAAGCAGGCGTTGCTGGGCCTGGGCAAGACGGTGGCCTCGGCCTCCGGCGGCTTCCTCGGCTTCGGCAGCAAGATCAGCAAGGAAGAAAAGGCCACCCTGGAGCGCATCGCCGCCGGCCTGGGCCTGACCTACAGCTGAGCCGCTGCGGCTAGCTGGGCGATGGCGCTGCGCCGCGAGGGCGCAGCCCATCGCTACCACCTTGGCTACCGGTGCGCTGCAGCGCAGCGCGGATGCCGGTAGAATCCGCCGGTCCGTTCGCCAAGGAAAACGCTTCATGCCGTATCGCGCGTTGTTCGCCGCCGCCTTCCTGTTCCTGGGCGCTGCGGCGCAGGCCGAGGATATTTCCTATAGCCGCGACATCCAGCCGATCTTCACCGAGAAGTGCGTGGCCTGCCACGCCTGCTACGACTCGCCGTGCCAGCTCAACCTGGGCAGCGCCGAGGGCGCCACGCGCGGGGCGACCAAGAAGCCGGTCTACGACGGCACCCGCACCCAGGCCCAACCGACCACCCGGCTGTATTTCGACGCCCGTGGCGAAGCCGCCTGGCGGCAGAAGGACTTCTATTCCGTACTGCACGGCCAGGCCTCCCAGGCCGCCCTGATGGCGCGCATGCTGGAGCTGGGCCACAGCACGCCGCTTGTGCCCAATGCCAAGCTGCCGGCGGACCTGGACATCGGCATCAACCGCGAGAACCAGTGCCCGGCGCCGGGGGAGTTCGACGGCTACGCGAAGACGTTCGCCCACGCCGGCATGCCCTTCGCCGTGACCGGGCTGGACGACCAGCAGTACCAGACCCTGCAGCGCTGGCTGGCGGCCGGCGCACCGGTTGAAGAGGTCGCGCCGACGCCCACGCCCGACGAGGCGCGCCAGGTGGCCGAGTGGGAGACCCTGCTCAACGCCCGGGGCGCCCGCGAGGTGCTGGTGGGGCGCTGGCTGTTCGAGCACCTGTTCCTCGCCCACCTGTATTTTGATGGCGGCAAGAGCGGGCATTTCTTCCAACTGGTGCGCTCGCGTACGCCCAGCGGGCAGCCCATCGACCCCATCGCCACGCGTCGCCCCAACGATGACCCGGGCACCGACTTCTACTACCGCCTGTGGCCCATCCAGGGCGTGATCGTGCACAAGACGCACATCACCTACCCGCTGGACGACGCCAAGCTGGCGCGGGTCAACGAACTGTTTTTCGGCAGCGACTGGAGCACCGACAAGGTGCCTGGCTATGGCGCCCAGCGTCGGGCCAACCCCTTCGAAACCTTCGAGGCCATCCCGGCCCAGGCGCGCTACCAGTTCATGCTGGATAACGCCGAGTACTTCGTGCGTACCTTCATCCGCGGGCCGGTGTGCCGGGGGCAGATCGCCACGGACGTGATCCGCGATAACTTCTGGGCGCTGTTCCAGGACCCGCAACACGACCTCTACGTCACCGATGCCGCCTACCGCGGCGAGGCGACGCCGCTGCTGGCGATGCCCGGGCAGTTCGACGAGATCGGCGGGCTGCTGAGCCTGTGGTACAGCTACCGCGACAAGCGCAACGCCTACGAGGAGCTGCGCCGCGACGCCTATGCCGCCGCGCCGGTCCCCACCTGGGCGGGTATCTGGACCGGCAACGACAACGCGCTGCTGTCCATCTACCGCCAGTTCGACAGTGCCTTCGTGCGCAAGGGGCTGATCGGCGAGGTGCCGCAGACGATGTGGCTGCTGGACTACCCGCTGCTGGAGCGCACCTACTACCAACTGGTGGTCAACTTCGACGTGTATGGCAACGTCTCCCACCAGGCGCAGACGCGGCTGTACTTCGACCTGATCCGCAATGGTGCCGAGGTCAACTTCCTGCGCCTGATGCCGGCCGAGTCGCGCACCGCGATCCTCGACGACTGGTACCAGAACAGCGGCAAGCTGAAGATGTGGCTGGACTACGAGGACATCGACGACGACACGCCCACCGGGCTGTTCCTCCCGGTGGAGCGCGCCAAGGGCTCCTTCGCCGCGCAGCTGCTCAAGCGCTACGCCGACCTCAATGCGCGGCCGGACCCGATCAACCGCTGCACCACCGGCAACTGCTACCGCCCGGGGATCGACCCGGCGCTGCAGCAGGCCGAGCAGGCCTTGAGCCAACTGGTCAGCCGGCCGGCGGCGGGGCTCAAGGTGATCGACCAGTTGCCGGAAGCGACGCTGCTGCGTGTGGAGCTGGCCGACGGGCGTCGCGAGGTCTACAGCGTGCTGCGCAACCGCGCCCACAGCAACGTGGCCTTCATGATGGGCGAGGAACTGCGCTACCAGCCGGGGCTGGACACCCTGACCATCTACCCCAGCGTGCTCACCAGCTACCCGAACTTCATGTTCAACCTGCGCGCCGAGGAGGTGCCGGAGTTCGTCAGCGCCCTGGGCCAGGTCAAGGACACGGCGGCCTTCGACAAGGTGGTGGAGCGCTGGGGCATCCGCCGCAGCCACCCGCAGTTCTGGCACTACTTCCACGACCTCTCGGCCTACATCCGCGAAACCGAGCCGGTGGAGGCGGGCGTGCTGGACATGAACCGCTATCAGAACCTCTGAGAAGTTGTCGCGAATAATTCCTACCAAAACACTAGGACTTTATCCGTAGGACCTGATTGGCGTACACTGCGCCCCATGTTTGCGAGGAGTTGCCATGAGCGCCATCACCATTACCCAGGCAGCCGAAGATTACCTGGCTGACCTGCTGTCGAAGCAGAACACCAGCGGTATCGGCATCCGTGTATTCATCACCCAGCCGGGCACCCAGTACGCCGAGACCTGCATCGCCTACTGCAAGCCCGGTGAGCAGAAGCCCGAGGACACCCCGCTGGCCCTGGCTTCCTTCACCGCCTGGATCGACGCCGTCAGCGAGCCCTTCCTCGACGACGCCGTGGTCGACTACGCCACCGACCGCATGGGCGGCCAGCTGACCATCAAGGCGCCGAACGCCAAGGTGCCGATGGTCAATGAAGACAGCCCGCTGAACGAACGCATCAACTACTACCTGCAGACCGAGATCAACCCCGGCCTTGCCAGCCACGGCGGCCAGGTGAGCCTGGTGGACGTGGTCGAGGAGGGCATCGCCGTGCTGCAGTTCGGCGGTGGCTGCCAGGGCTGCGGCCAGGTCGACCTGACCCTCAAAGACGGCGTCGAGCGCACCCTGCTCGAGCGCATCCCCGAGCTGAAGGGCGTGCGTGACGTCACCGACCACAGCAACCGCGAAAACGCCTACTACTGAGGCGTGCAGCGGCAAGAAGAAGGCAGCCCTCGGGCTGCCTTTTTTGTGCCTGTGATTTCCCGGGCTGAAGCCTGGGCTACGGTCATTCAGGGCTTGTCGAGGGCACATGTTTGCCGCGCGACATGCACCGTAGGATGGCGTAGAGCGCAGCGAAACCCATGCTGCCC
>BATO01000021.1 GCA_000474255.1 Aquipseudomonas alcaligenes MRY13-0052 | reverse complement strand
CCTAAACGAAAAAGCCCCCGGCATGTGCCGAGGGCTTTGAATTTGGCTCCGCGACCTGGACTCGAACCAGGGACCCAATGATTAACAGTCATTTGCTCTACCGACTGAGCTATCGCGGAACAACGACGCGTATCCTACTGATTAAGAAGGAGAAGTCAAGCGTTTGGCTTGAGCTTCTCCTGCTTTTTTCACAGTACCTGGGTGATGGCGCGGGTGACGCTTTCCAGGTTGCCGTTGTTCAGTGCGGCGACGCAGATGCGGCCGGTGCTGACGGCGTAGATGCCGAACTCGTTCTTCAGGCGTTCTACCTGCTCGGCGGTGAGGCCGGAGTAGGAGAACATGCCGCGTTGGCGGGCTACAAAGCTGAAGTCGCGCTTGGCGCCGAAGGCGGCCAGTTGCTCGACCATGGCCAGGCGCATGTCGCGGATACGCTGGCGCATCTCGCCCAGTTCCTCTTCCCACAGTGCGCGCAGTTCGGGGCTGTTGAGCACCGAGGCGACGACTGTGGCGCCGTGGGTCGGCGGGTTGGAGTAGTTGGTGCGGATCACGCGTTTGGCTTGCGACAGCACGCGGCTGCCCTCGTCCTTGGAGCCCGTGACGATGGACAGGGCGCCAACGCGCTCGCCGTACAGCGAGAACGATTTGGAGAAGGAGCTGGAGACGAAGAAGCTCAGGCCGGACTGTGCGAACAGGCGAACGGCTTCAGCGTCCTGCTCGATGCCGTCACCGAAGCCCTGATAGGCGATATCGAGGAAGGGCACGTGCTCGCGTTCGCGAAGCACTTCCAGAACGGCTTTCCAGTCGTCGAGGTTCAGGTCGACACCCGTCGGGTTGTGGCAACAGGCGTGCATCACGACGATCGAACGGGGAGGCAGGGCCTTGAGGTCTTCGAGCATACCGGCACGGTTCACGCCGTGGCTGGCTGCGTCGTAATAGCGGTAGTTCTGCACCGGGAAGCCGGCGGACTCGAACAGCGCGCGGTGGTTTTCCCAGCTCGGGTCGCTGATGGCGACCACGGCGTCAGGCAGCAGGCGCTTGAGGAAGTCGGCACCGGTCTTCAGGGCCCCGGTGCCCCCGACAGCTTGGGTGGTGATGACGCGGCCGTCCGCGATCAGCGCCGAGTCGTTACCGAACAGCAGCTTCTGCACGGCCAGGTCGTAGGCGGCGATGCCCTCGATCGGCAAGTAGCCGCGCGGTGCATGGGCTTCGATGCGGGCCTTCTCGGCCTCGGCAACGGCGCGCAGCAGCGGAATACGGCCCTGTTCGTTGTAGTAGACGCCCACGCCAAGGTTGACCTTGGTCGGGCGCGGATCGGCGTTGAATGCTTCGTTGAGGCCCAGGATGGGGTCGCGCGGAGCCATTTCGACGGCAGAAAACAGACTCATGATGCGGCTGCTCGAGAGGAAGGAAGTTGGAGGCCTGGCAACCCCGCGAGCATCGTGCATTGGGGTTGCGCAATCGGGCCGGTATTATAGCGGTCAAGGTCGCGTGCCGCGACAACGTACGCTAGCTTTTCGCCTGGTTTGACGCTGCCGCTGGGCGGGTGTCACATCATTTTGCCGAGGTCAGCCATGTCAGAGTTTCAACTCGTCACCCGCTTTCAGCCGGCCGGCGACCAACCCGAAGCCATTCTCCAACTGGTCGAGGGCCTGGAAGCGGGCCTGTCGCACCAGACGCTGCTGGGGGTGACCGGTTCGGGCAAGACCTTCAGCATCGCCAATGTCATCTCCCAGGTGCAGCGCCCAACGCTCGTACTGGCGCCGAACAAGACGCTGGCTGCCCAGCTCTACGGCGAGTTCAAGGCCTTCTTCCCGAACAACTCCGTCGAGTATTTCGTCTCCTACTACGACTACTACCAGCCGGAGGCTTACGTTCCTTCCTCGGATACCTATATCGAGAAGGACGCTTCGATCAACGACCACATCGAGCAGATGCGCCTGTCCGCCACCAAGGCGCTGCTTGAGCGGTCCGATGCGATCATCGTGGCAACGGTTTCATCCATCTATGGCCTGGGCGACCCCACGTCCTACCTGCGGATGGTTCTGCATCTCGATCGGGGCGACAAGATCGACCAACGCGAGCTGTTGCGCCGCCTGGCGGACCTGCAATACACCCGCAACGATATGGACTTCGCCCGTGCCACCTTCCGTGTCCGCGGCGATGTGATCGATATCTTCCCGGCGGAATCCGACCTCGAAGCCATCCGCGTCGAGCTTTTCGATGATGAAGTAGAAAGCCTGTCGGCTTTCGACCCGCTGACGGGTGAGGTGATCCGCAAGTTGCCGCGCTTCACCTTCTACCCCAAGAGTCACTACGTAACGCCGCGGGAAGTGATCCTGGGCGCAGTGGACAAGATCAAGGAAGAGCTCAAGGAGCGCCTCGACTACCTGCGCAGCAACAACAAGCTGGTGGAGGCCCAGCGCCTTGAGCAGCGCACCCGTTTCGACCTGGAGATGATCGTCGAACTGGGCTACTGCAACGGCATCGAGAACTACTCGCGCTATCTCTCCGGACGCGAGCCCGGTCAGGCTCCACCTACCCTCTATGACTACCTGCCGGCCAACTCCCTGTTGGTGATCGATGAGTCCCACGTCAGCGTTCCGCAGGTCGGTGCGATGTTCAAGGGCGACCGCTCGCGCAAGGAAAACCTGGTGGAGTACGGTTTCCGCCTGCCGTCGGCGCTGGACAACCGACCCATGCGTTTCGACGAGTGGGAAGCGATGAGCCCGCAGACCATCTTCGTTTCCGCAACGCCCGGGCCCTACGAGGCGGAGCATGCCGGTCGCGTGGTGGAGCAGGTGGTGCGCCCGACCGGCCTGGTGGACCCCGAGATCGAGGTGCGCCCGGCCACCACTCAGGTCGACGACCTGCTCTCCGAGATCCGCAAGCGCGTTGCCGTGGAGCAGCGCGTGCTGGTCACCACCCTGACCAAGCGCATGGCCGAGGACCTCACCGACTACCTCGCCGACCACGACGTGCGTGTGCGTTATCTGCACTCGGACATCGACACCGTGGAGCGTGTCGAGATCATCCGTGACCTGCGCACCGGTGCCTTCGACGTGTTGGTGGGCATCAACCTGCTGCGTGAGGGGCTGGACATGCCCGAGGTGTCCTTGGTGGCCATTCTCGATGCCGACAAGGAAGGCTTCCTACGCTCCGAGCGGTCGCTGATCCAGACCATCGGCCGCGCGGCGCGTAACCTGCACGGCAAGGCGATTCTCTATGCCGACAACATGACCGGCTCCATGCAGCGGGCCATCGACGAGACCGATCGCCGCCGCAACAAGCAGATCGCGTTCAACGAGGCGAACGGCATTGTTCCCCGGGGCGTGCAGAAGGACGTCCAGGACATCCTCGAAGGCGCCACCGTGCCCGGCTCGCGCAGCAACAAGCGCAAGGCCATGGCCAAGGTGGCGGAGGAGCACGCACGTTACGAAGCCGAGCTGCGCTCGCCGAGCGAGATCACCAAGCGCATCCGCCAGATGGAAGAGAAGATGTACCAGCTGGCCCGCGACCTGGAGTTCGAGGCCGCCGCGCAGTTGCGCGACGAGATCCAGAAGCTCCGCGACAGGTTGCTGCAGGTGTGAGCGAAAAGGGCGCCATCAGGCGCCCTTCTTCCATCCGCGATCCGCGGCTCAGCGCCGGCCGAAGATGATCATCATCACCCCGCCCAGGGTCGCCAGGCAGGCCAGCAATGCCGTTACGCTGAGACGCTCATCGAGGATCAGGAAACCTAGCAGCAGCGCCACCACCGGGTTGACGAAGGCGAAGGTGGACACCAGGCTCGGGCGCACCTCGCGCAATAGCCAGAAATAGGCCGGGTAGACACCAAGGCTCACCGGCAGCACCAGATAGGCCAGCCACGCCCAGCCAGTCGGGGACAGCCGCGCCAGCTCGAAGCCCTGCCAGTCTCCACGCCACAGGCCGAAGCCGGCCAGCAGCAAGGTGCCCATGAGCATCTGCATGGCCAGGCCCATCCAGCTGGAGCGGAAGGGCCCGCGCTTGCGCAGCAGCCAGGCACCTACGGCCCAGAGCAGGGTGGCGGTCACTACCAGGGCGCCGGCGAACCACTGCTCGAAACCAGGGTTCTCGCCCAGCCCGTTGCCCATCAGCAGCAGGATGCCGCCACTGGCCATGGCCAGCCCGCACAGCACCCAGAGCGGTGGGCGTTCGTCCAGCAGCCACTCAAGCGCCACGCTCCAGAGGGGCAGCGTGGTGTAGAGCATCGCCAGCATCCCGGTGGGCAGGTACTGGTTGGCGTAGATCAGCGCGCCCTGGCCGACGGCGATCAGCATCACCCCGCCGATGAAGGCGCTGCCCAGGTCGCTGCGTTGCACCCTTGCCTGGCCGCGCAGCAACACCCAGCCTAGGGCCAGCAGGCCGGCGAAGAGGAAGCGCAGGGTGGCGATGACGAACGGCGGCTGCTCACGCAGGAGGAAGTGGTTGGCCAGGTAGGTGGTGCCCCAGCCGATATAGATGAGGGCGAAGGCGCCCACCAGCAGGAGGGCACGGGTTCTTGCGTTGATGCTGGACATGCAAAGCCTGAAGCGGAGCGCGCCGCCTCAGGCAGCGCGTGGGTTAGTGAGCGGCGCCGCCGGAGGCGCCAGCGGGCAGGGAACGGGTCAGCAGCACGGCGATCATGCTGATGCCGAGTGCGATGCCGATGAAATGGAAGGCGTCATTGTACGCCATGATCGCCGCCTGCTGATGGGCGATCTCGCTGAGCTTGCCCAGGGCCGCCTGGTCGCTGCCGAGCTTCTCGCTGAGCAGGGCCAGGCGCTCGGCCACCTGCGGGTTGCTCGGCACCAGGGATTCGCGCAGGTAGTCGAAATACACCTTGGCGCGGCTGTCCAGCAGGGTGGCCAGCAGGGCAATGCCGATGGCGCCGCCGAGGTTGCGCAGGATGTTGAACAGGCTGGAGGCCGAGCCCGCGTCCTGCGGCATGATGTAGGCGGTGGCGATCAGCGAGATGGTCACCATCACCAGGGGCTGGCCCAGCGCGCGGATGATCTGGATCTGGTTGAACTGCGGGCCGGCGAAGTCCGGGTTGAGCACCCCCGAGGCGAAGCTAGCCGCGCCGAACAAGCCGAAGCCCAGGGCGCAGAGCAGCTTGGGCGAGATGATCTTCATCAGCTTGGGCACCAGCGGGATGAGGAACAGCTGCGGCACCCCCATCCACATGATCACCTCGCCGATCTGCAACGCGTTGTAGCCCTGAATCTGCGCCAGGTACAGCGGCAGCACGTAGATCGAGCCATAGAGCCCCATGCCCAGGCCCACGCTGGAGATGCTCGAGAGGCCGAAGTTGCGGTTCCGCAGAATGCCCAGGTTGATCAGCGGGTTGGGTCGCGAGGTCTGCAGGATGACGAACAGCACCAGGCTCACCAGGGCGATGCTGCCCAGGCCGACGATCAGCTGCGACTCCAGCCAGTCCTTGCGATGGCCCTCTTCGAGGAACACCTGCAGGCAGCCCAGGCCGAGGCCCAGGGTGAGGATGCCGGCGTAGTCGGTGCTCTTCAGCAGCTCCCAATGCGGCGCCTTCTTTTCCAGGCCATACATCAGCCCGGCGATCATCAGCAGGCCCGGGGGCACGTTGATGTAGAAGATGTATTCCCAGCCAAAGTTCTCGGTCAGCCAGCCGCCCAGGGTCGGGCCGATGGAGGGCGCGAAGGTGGCGGTGATGGCGAACAGCGCCATGCCCTTGGCCCGGTGGTGCTCCGGCAGCTTGATCAGGGTGAGGGTGAAAGCCAGGGGAATCAGCGCGCCTCCGGTGAAACCCTGCATGGCGCGGAACACGATCATGCTCTCCAGGCTCCAGGCGAAGGAGCAGAGCAGGGAAGAGGCGAGGAAACCCAGGGATACCCAGACCGCCAGGCGTCGCGCCGAGAGCACCTGCACCAGCCAGGCGGTGAGCGGGATCATGATGATCTCGGCCACCAGGTAGGAGGTGGAGATCCACGAGCCTTCCTCCAGCGTCGCCGAAAGCGCGCCCTGGATGTCCTTCAGCGAGGAGTTGGTGATCTGGATATCCAGCACCGCCATGAAGGCGCCAAGCATGGCGCTCATCACGGCGATCCAGTCGCGGCGGCTGGGCTCGCCGGTGGGGCGGATCAGGGTGTCACCGGCCACCGTCATTCATCCAGCTTGATGGCGACTTTCACCAGCACCGACATGCCGGGGCGGATGCGGCCCTTGAGCGGGTTGTCGCGGTCGAAGGTCAGTTTCACCGGGATGCGCTGCACCACCTTGGTGAAGTTGCCGGTGGCGTTGTCCGGCGGCAGCAGGCTGAACTGGGCGCCAGAGGCGGCGAACAGGCTCTCGACCTTCGCTTCGATGGGCGTACCCGGGAAGCTGTCGAAGATCAGCTCGGCCTTCTGGCCCGGCTGCATGTGCTCGATCTGGGTTTCCTTGAAGTTGGCCTGGACCCAGATGTCCTGGTCCGGTACCAGCGACATCAGGTGGGCGCCGGCCTGCACGTACTGGCCGTTGCGCGCGGCGCGCTGGCCGACCATGCCGTCGATGGGCGCGCGGATCTCAGTACGGGTCAGGTTCAGCTCGGCCTGGGCGATATCGGCGCGGGCATTGGCGATCTGCGCTTCCAGGCGCTTCACGTCGGCGCGCAGTGCGTCGGTCTGCACGCGCTGGGCCTTGAGGTCGGCCTCGGCGCGGGCCACTTGCGAGCGGGCCACGCGGGAATCGGCGGAGAGGGTGGTGACGCGCTCCTCGGAAACATAGCCCGGCTTGCGCAGGGTCTGGGCACGGGACAGGTCGATCTGGGTGCGGCCCAGGGTCGCCTGGCTGGCCGCGACGTCGGCCTCGCTGGCGGCGATCATGCTGTCCTGCTGGGTGAGCTTGCTGCGCGACTGGGCCAGCTCCGCCTCGCGAGTGGCCAGGGCGGCCTGGGCGCGTTGCAGGGCCAGTTTGAAGTCCTCTGCTTCCAGGCGCACCAGCAGGTCGCCTTTCTTCACGTGCTGGTTGTCGCCCACCAGCACTTCTTCTATTCGCGCACCGAGCTGGCTGGAGATGCGGGTGATCTCGCCCTGGACATAGGCGTTATCGGTGGTTTCCAGGAAGCGGCCTACCAGCAGCCAATGCAGGAAGAAGCCGCCCACCACGAGGATCAGCAGGGCAATGAAGATAAACAGGCGACGTTGCAGTTTGGCTGGCATTCCAGGAGCTCGAAGGGCGGGCGGAAAGGCGGGAATCTAGCACTGTTCCAGTCAGGCAAGTAGCCAGTACACTTCAGAAACTTTGTTGCTTATGGGGAACAATAATGGGTCTGGATGACGCCCTGATCTTCACCCGCGTCGTAGAGCTGCACAGCTTCACCCAGGCCGCGCACAGCTTGGGCATGCAGAAGTCCACCGTGAGCCGCCGCATCGCTCTGCTGGAAGAGCGCCTGGGCGTTCGTCTGCTCAATCGCACCACGCGCAAACTGCGCCTCACTGAGGTCGGGCAGGCCTATTACGAGCGCTGCCGGCAGATCATGGTCGACTTCGCCGAGGCCGAGCAGGCCGTCATGCAGTTGCAGCAGGAGCCCTCCGGTCTGCTGCGCATCACCGCGCCCATCGAGTTCGGCCAATTGTTCCTCGGCAAGGTCCTGGGCACCTTCATGAGCCAGTACCCGCAGATAACCGCCGAAGTGGAGATCACCTCGCGGGATGTCGACCCGTTGGAAGAGGGGGTCGACATCGCCATCATGGTCGGCCAGCCCCAGGATTCAACCCTGATCGCCCGCAAGCTGTTCGAGAACGGACGCCGTCTCTGTGCCAGTCCCGCTTACCTCGCAGCGCACGGTACCCCCCATGATGTGCTCGCCCTGGCTGGCCATCGCGCTGTGCTGCTGCCCCAGGACCCGCAACGCTACTGGCCGCTGCTGGACGAAAGCGTGCCCTGCCAGCGTGTGTTGCACTGCAACAACATCACCTTCGCCCGCGAAGCGGTGCTCAGCGGCGCAGGCATCGCCTCGTTGCCGTTGATGATCACCGAGGACGCGGTGCGCCGCGGCGAACTCGTGGAATTGCTGCCGGGCGTGCAGTTACCCAGCGGCGAAATCTACGCCGTCTACCCTTCCCGGCGTTTCCAGGCGATGAAGGTGAAGGCTTTCCTCGATTTCCTCATGGCCAGCCTGCCGAATGATCGCAGCCACTGGCTGGAGCATGGCGCCGCGCCCCTGCTAACATCGCGCCTTTGACCGTTCCGCACCAGGACCCGCCATGACCACTGTCCGTACCCGCATTGCGCCCTCGCCAACCGGCGACCCGCACGTCGGCACCGCCTATATCGCCCTGTTCAACCTCTGCTTCGCCCGTCAGCACGGTGGCCAGTTCATCCTGCGCATCGAAGACACCGACCAGCTTCGCTCCACCCGCGAATCCGAACAGCAGATCTACGACGCCCTGCGCTGGCTGGGCATTGAGTGGGACGAGGGCCCGGACGTCGGCGGCCCGCACGGCCCGTATCGCCAGAGCGAACGTGGCGAGATCTACAAGAAGTACTCCCAGGAGCTGGTGGACAAGGGCCACGCCTTCCCCTGCTTCTGCACCGCCGAGCGCCTGGATAAGCTGCGTGCCGAACAGACCGAGCGCAAGGAAACCCCCCGCTACGACGGCCACTGCATCAACCTGAGCCGCGAAGAAGCGGACCAGCGCATCGCCGCCGGCGAACCCCATGTCGTGCGCATGAAGATGCCCACCGAGGGTGTCTGCGTGGTGCCGGACATGCTCCGTGGCGATGTCGAGATCCCATGGGATCGCATGGACATGCAGGTGCTGATGAAGACCGACGGCCTGCCCACCTACTTCCTCGCCAACGTGGTCGACGACCACCTGATGGGCATCACCCACGTGCTGCGCGGCGAAGAGTGGCTGCCCTCGGCGCCCAAGCTGATCAAGCTGTATGAGTACTTCGGCTGGGAGCAACCGGTGCTCTGCTACATGCCGCTGCTGCGCAACCCGGACAAGAGCAAGCTCTCCAAGCGTAAGAACCCCACCTCCATCACCTTCTACGAGCGCATGGGCTACCTGCCCGAGGCGATGCTCAACTACCTCGGCCGCATGGGCTGGTCGATGCCGGACGAGCGCGAGAAGTTCTCCCTGGCGGAAATGATCGAGCACTTCGACCTCTCGCGCGTCTCCCTGGGCGGTCCGATCTTCGACCTGGAGAAGCTCTCCTGGCTTAACGGCCAGTGGATCCGCGAGCTGCCGGTGGAGCGTTTTGCCGCCGAGGTGCAGAAGTGGGCGCTGAATCCCGAGTACCTGATGAAGATCGCGCCCCACGTACAGGGCCGCGTCGAGACTTTCAGCCAGATTGCCCCGCTGGCCGGCTTCTTCTTCGCCGGCGCACTGCCGCTGGATGCCAAGCTGTTCGAGCACAAGAAGCTCTCGCCCGACCAGGTGCGCCAGGTCATGCAGCTGGTGCTGTGGAAGCTGGAGTCGCTGCGCCAGTGGGACAAGGAGCGCATCACCGCCTGCATCCAGGCTGTCGCCGAGCACCTTGAGCTCAAGCTGCGTGACGTGATGCCGCTGATGTTCCCGGCCATCACCGGCCAGGCCAGCTCCGTCTCCGTGCTGGATGCCATGGACGTCCTCGGTGCCGACCTCACCCGCTTCCGCCTGCGTCAGGCGCTGGAGCTGCTGGGCGGTGCGTCGAAGAAGGAAACCAAGGAGTGGGAGAAGATTCGCGACGCTATTCCTGGCTGAGTGATTCTCCTTCGACAAGGCCCGCCTCGCGCGGGCCTTTTCCTGTCCGGGGGAGGGCGCTAGGTTCGCTCATCGGTGGCAGCGCACGGGGGCTTCCTGCCGAATCCGGTAAGTGATTGTTCTTGCGATGAAAATTTTTCGATCCCGGTGAAAAATTTTGTTGACAGCCTTCAGGGTCGCCCTTAGTATGCGCCCCGTTCTCACGACGAACTCGAAAGCGAAGTGAGATGTTCCAGCGTTACTGTGGGGCTATAGCTCAGCTGGGAGAGCGCTTGCATGGCATGCAAGAGGTCGACGGTTCGATCCCGTCTAGCTCCACCAAATTGCCAGGATTCGCAGCGAAGGTTGCGGTCCTACGAAGGTTAAAGTCCCCTTCGTCTAGTGGCCTAGGACACCGCCCTTTCACGGCGGTAACAGGGGTTCGAGTCCCCTAGGGGACGCCACTTTCCAGCAGCGACAACCATCAGGTTGATCGCGTACCGAGAAGGTTTCGGGGCTATAGCTCAGCTGGGAGAGCGCTTGCATGGCATGCAAGAGGTCGACGGTTCGATCCCGTCTAGCTCCACCAAATCAGATGCCCAGCGCATCGAAATAAGGCCAGCCTCAGGGCTGGCCTTGCTTTTCGAAGGTTTAAAGTCCCCTTCGTCTAGTGGCCTAGGACACCGCCCTTTCACGGCGGTAACAGGGGTTCGAGTCCCCTAGGGGACGCCACTTTTTCCCGCTCTGCGGGGCTTTTAAGGGTCATTCCGTCATGGAGTGGCCCTTTTGTTTTTCCGCTCCGAAAAATCTCATCCCCCTTGTTTCTCCCGCTCTTGCTGTCTCTCGACCGGTGGCGTGCATAAAGGCTTGCCAGATTGAATGATGCATATAATATTATTGCCATCATGCAACGGGAGACGGCCGTGAGTGACAAGAGCAGCCAGACACGCAAGCGTATCCTCGCCGAGGCGGGCAGGGCGCTGTTCACCCGAGGCCCGCTGGAGCCCAGCGTCAGCGAGGTGATGGCGGCTGCCGGGCTCACGGTGGGTGGCTTCTATGCCCATTTCGACAGCAAGGAGGCATTGATGGTGGAGGCGTTCGGTGAGCTGCTGCGGGAGCGGCGGCAATCGATGAAACAGCTCGACTCGACGCTCGCGCCACTTGACCGGCGCACCCTCGCGGCGGCCTTCTACCTATCCCGTCGTCACCGCGACAGCACCGACCGTGGTTGCCCGCTCCCCGGTTCGGTGGGCGAAGTGGCGCGCAACGCCGAGCCCTACCAGCACTTGCTGGCCAAACACCTCGAATTGCTCGCCGCCGATCTCGCCGTTTCCCCCGAGGACGGCGACAAGGCCCTGGCCGACATCGCGCTGATGGTGGGCGGCCTCGCCCTTGCCCGAGCCCTGGGGGCCGGCGAACTGTCGGACCGGATACTGCGTGCCGCCCGTATGGCGGTGATCTAGGAGAAACGAGATGAACAGCCTGGACCTGCTCCGAGGATTCAACGCCACCGTCGGCCGCGTGGCACCCCGGCACGTCGCCGACCAGGCCCGGCGGCGCTTCATGACGCCTCGCGACACCCATCCCCGTGACTGGGAGCTGCCCTGGCTCGAGCGCGCCGAGCGCATCACCCTGCGTTTCGGCCTCTCTGCGCTGCGCTGGGGCAGTGGCCCGACCGTGTTGCTGATGCATGGCTGGGAGGGGCGCCCGACCCAGTTCGCCAGCCTGATCGATGCCCTGGTGCAGGCCGGCTATGGCGTGGTGGCCCTCGACGCGCCCGCCCATGGCCACTCGCCGGGGCGCGAGGCGAACATCGTGCTCTTCGCCCGCGCGCTGCTCGAAGCGGCCGAGGAGCTGCCACCGCTGCACGGGGTGGTGGGCCACTCCATGGGCGGCGTCAGCGCCATGCTCGCCACCCAGCTGGGACTGCGAACCCAGGCCCTGGTCACCATCGCCGCGCCCAGTCGCGTCCTCGGTATGCTGCGCGGCTTCGCCCGCTTCATCGGCTTGCCGCCCCGGGCCGGCGAGCAGTTCATCAGGCGCGTCGGCGAGCACGCCGGCATTCCCGCCGAGGACATCGATGTACGCCGCTACCGCCTGGATATCCCAGGCCTGATCGTCCACGCGGAGGACGATCGCATGGTCCCCGTGATCGAGGCTGGCCGCATCCACGAGGCCTGGTCCGACAGCCAACTGCTGCGCCTGGAGGGAGGAGGGCACCAGCGGGTACTGGCCGACCCGCGCGTGGTGGCGGCGGTGCTGCATCTGTTCGACGAGGTCGGCCTGCGCGCCAGCGCCTGATCGCGCTCCCCTTGCACGGCGGGCTTGGCGACAGCCGCCGGGTGCAGGAAGATTCGCCAATGGAATGCGTCGAAGGCCCACCGCCGGTCGGTGACCTGCCGTCGATGCTGCGCTTCCAAGGTCCATGTCTGTTGCGCCGCCAGCGGCGGCCCGGGCGTGGTCGCCGGGGCGAATCAATTCCGGGCCCGAACGCGGGACCGGAGGCACGAATCAAGGGGAAAGATGCAATGAGCCTGACTATGGATGTGGTGCTGCAGCGGGCGCGACCCGTCCTGCCGGTGCTGGTCATCGAAGACACGGGGCTGGCCCTGGACCTGGCCGGCGCGCTCAGTGCCGGTGGGATCGAGGTGCTGGAGGTGACGCTGCGCACGCCGCGTGCCCTGGACGCGGTGGCGGCGATCCGCAAGGAATTCCCGGACCTGCTGGTGGGCGCGGGCACCCTGATCCACACCGAGCAGTTCCTCGAGGCCCGCGACGCCGGTGCCCACTTCGCCGTCAGCCCCGGTTGCACCGAACGCCTGGCTGCAGCGGCGGAAGATTCCGGCCTGCCGTACCTGCCCGGGGTGATGACCCCCTCGGAAGTGCTGCTGGCCCTGGAATACGGCTACCGCTCGCTGAAGCTGTTCCCGGCCAACGGCAATGCCAGTGTGAAGATGCTCAAGAGCTTCAAGGGGCCCTTTACCGGTATCCGCTTCTGCCCCACCGGCGGGGTCACGCCGGACAACCTGCAAGGCTTCCTGCAGCTGCCCAACGTCGCCTGCGTCGGCGGCACCTGGATCGCGCCGTCGAGCCTGATCCGCGCCCGCGCCTGGGACCAGATCACCCAGCTCGCCGCCGAAGCGCGCGAACTGGCCAGTAGCTCGGAGCACGCCTGATGAACTGGGACCTGCCCACCCCCTTCGTCATCGACATTAAGGTCGCCGCCGATGACATCGACGGCCTCGGCCACGCCAACAACGCCGTCTACGTCAGCTGGCTGGAGCGTTGCGCCTGGCGCCACTCCCAGAGTCTGGGGCTGGACCTGGCCGAATACCGCCGCCTGGATCGCGCCATGGCCGTGGTGCGCCACGAGATCGACTACCTCGCTGCTGCCTACGAGGAGCAGGAGCTGCAGATGGCCACCTGGATCGTCGAATCCGACCAGCGTTTGAAGATGGACCGCCGCTTCCAGCTGATCCGCCCCGAAGACGGCGCGACCCTGCTGCGGGCCAGGACCACCTTCGTCTGCATCGAGCTTTCCAGCGGCCGCCCCAAGCGCATGCCGCCGGAGTTCATCGAGGGCTACGGCCGCGCACTGATGCAGCCGTTCCCCCTGGAGCTCTGAGCGCTCAGTCCACCGCTGGCGACAGGAACAGCTCGGTCGGGTTCTGCACGATGCGGAAGTGCCGCCGCTCGCCGGGCTGGATCAGCACCGACTGCGGGCGCCCGGCGAGGTTGCCGGCGCAATAGCCCGAGGGGCTCTGGGCGACGTTCAGGGTCATCTCGCCGGCCGGCACGCTGAGGCTGATGGCCTGCCCGGCAGACAGTTGCGCCACCAGTTCGTCCTGCAGGTAGAGGCCCACTTCGCAGGCATTGGCGGCGTTCTCGTCGCGGCTGACCACCAGCTCCGCCACTGAGTCGGGTGCCGGTTGCAGCGGGCTCTCCAATAGGGTTTCTGCATCGGCCAGCGGGGCCAGGCTGCCAAGAGCCAGGCAGAGCAGGGCAGGGCGGAGCGTCTTCATCGGCGGTTCCTTCTCCAGGGCGTATGGCTTTCGACTGCGCCGGCGCGAACTTGCTCCCGCGGTTTTCGTCGGGAGGATTCTGTGCAGGCCCGCTCCGCGCTTACACTACGCGCCCATTTTTCCAAGGCTTCCCCTATGCAAATCGCCCTGGCGCCCATGGAGGGCCTGGTTGACGAGATTCTCCGAGACGTGCTGACCCGTGTGGGCGGCATCGATTGGTGCGTCAGCGAGTTCATCCGCGTCAGCGATCGCCTGCTGCCGGCCAGCACCTACCAGAAACTCGCTCCCGAGCTGGAGAGTGGTGCGCGCACCCGTGCCGGCACGCCGATGCGCGTGCAACTGCTGGGTTCCGACCCGGTGTGCCTGGGGGAGAACGCTGCATACGCCTGCGAGCTGGGCGCGCCGGTGATCGACCTTAACTTCGGCTGCCCGGCGAAAACGGTGAACAAGTCCCGTGGCGGCGCCGTGCTGCTCAAGGAGCCCGAGCTGCTGCATGCCATCGTCAGTGGCGTGCGCCGTGCGGTGCCTGCCGCCATTCCGGTCACGGCGAAGATGCGCCTGGGCTTCGACAGCCCCGATGGCGCGCTCGACTGCGCCCAGGCCCTGGCCGAAGGTGGCGCCTCGCAACTGGTGGTGCATGCACGCACCAAGGTCGAGGGCTACAAGCCGCCGGCCCACTGGGAATGGGTGGCGCGGGTGCAGGATGTGGTCAAGGTGCCGGTATTCGCCAACGGCGAGGTGTGGACGCTGGACGACTGGCGTCGCTGCCGCGAGGTCAGCGGCGTCGAGGACATCATGCTCGGTCGCGGCCTGGTCTCGCGCCCCGACCTGGCCCGGCAGATCGCCGCCGTGCGTGCCGGCGAAACACCCGAGGAGATGAGCTGGGCGGAGTTCCAGCCGCTGCTCCGCGACTTCTGGCGCCAGGCTCGGCGCAAGCTTGCCCCGCGTTACGCCCCGGGGCGGCTCAAGCAATGGCTGGCGATGCTTACGCGCACCTATCCGGAGGCTGTGCTGCTGTTCACCGAGATCCGCCGCGAAAGCGACTGTGCCCGTATCGACGCCTTGCTGGGCCTGCCCAGCCTGGAGCGGGAGTTCGCGGCGGCCTGATGCGCCTTGTTCCTTGGTTTTCCCGGGCTGAAGCCCGGGCTACGCACTGAGGTACGAGGCGCAGCATCAGGGGTGTCTCGTTGGGCCTCGCTGCGCTCGGCGCCAACCTACGATGCGCGTGCTCAGCGGCCGCCGGCGACATCCAGCAGGGCGCCGGTGGTGTACGAGGCCTCGTCGCTGGCCAGCCAGAGAATGGCCTTGGCGATTTCCTCCGCTTCGCCGCCCCGGCCCAGGGGGATGCTGGCGGCGACCCGCTCCACCCGCTTCGGCTCCCCGCCACTGGCATGGATTTCCGTGCGGATCACGCCGGGCCGCACCGCGTTCACCCGGATGCCTTCGGCCGCTACTTCCTTGGCCAGCCCTACCGTCATCGCGTCGATGGCGCCCTTGGCCGCCGCATAGTCGATGTACTCGTTGGGCGCACCCAGGCGCGCGGCGATGGACGACAGGTTGATGATCGCGCCGCCCCGGCCGCCGTGGCGGGTAGACATCCTGCGGATCGCCTCGCGGGCGCAGTGGAAGCTGCCGAAGACGTTGGCGCCGAACACCCGCAGCAGCCGGGCGCCGTCGATCTCCTCCAGGCGTGCCTGGCGTTCGAGCATTCCGGCGTTGTTGACCAGCACATCCAGACGGCCGAATTCGCTATCGATGGCTGCGAACAACTGTGCCACCTGTCGCTCGTCGGCCACGTCCGCGGCAACCGCGATGGCCCGGCCGCCCTGGCGCGTGATCTCGTCCACCAGTTGCTCGGCCGCCTCGCGCTGTTGCCGGTAATTGATGCACAGCGCATAGCCGCGCGCCGCCGCTAGTCGCGCGGTGGCGGCGCCGATGCCACGGCTGGCGCCGGTGATGAGCATGACCTTGTGCATGGAACCTCCATTGAAAAAAAGGCCCTTGAAATCATTTCGGCCGTCCCTATCTAGGGGAATGTGGGATGCCGAAGTCGGGTCCCGCGACTGTAGACACTTGCTGATTATTCAGGAGAGATTTTCATGACCACTGCATTTTCCCTCGCTCCGCTGTTCCGTCATTCCGTGGGCTTCGACCGGTTCAACGACCTGTTCGAGTCCGCCCAACGCAACGACAGCGGCAGCAGCTATCCGCCCTATAACGTCGAGAAGCACGGTGATGACCAGTACCGCATCGTGGTCGCCGCAGCCGGCTTCCAGGAAGAAGACCTGGAGCTGCAGGTCGAGCGTGGCGTGCTCACCGTCAGTGGTGGCAAGCGCGACAAGGGTGTCGAGAGCGTGACCTACCTGCACCAGGGCATCGCCCAGCGTGGCTTCAAGCTGTCGTTCCGCCTGGCCGACCACATCGAAGTGCGCAGCGCCGGGCTGCAGAACGGCCTGCTGAACATCGACCTGGTACGCATCGTGCCGGAAGACGCCAAGGCCAAGCGCATCCCCATCAATGGCGCTCGTGCGGTGCTGGAGAACTGATCCGGCAGCGCTTGCTGCAACGAAGAGGGCGCCTGCGGGCGCCCTTTTTCATGGGGCCGGGGGTAAGGCCTGCTGGTTGTTCCTGGCCAGCAGCGCGCGGAACTCCTCCAGCGGCACCGGCCGGCTGAACAGGTAGCCCTGGTACAGGTGGCAGCCCTGCTGTTCGAGGAAGTCCAGCTGCTCCTTGAGCTCCACCCCTTCGGCCACCATGCCCAGGCCCAGGCTGCGGGCCATGGCGACGATGGCGCGGATGATTTCGGCATCGTTGGGGTCGTTGGTGGCATCGCGGACGAATGACTGGTCGATCTTCAGCACATCCACCGGCAGGCGCTTGAGGTAGGTCAGGGAGGAGTAGCCGGTGCCGAAGTCGTCCATGGCGAAACTCACGCCGAGCTTCTTCAGGCGGCGCATCTTGCCGATGGTGTCGTCGAGGTTCTGGATGACGATGCCTTCGGTGATCTCCAGCTTGAGGATGCCGTGTGGCAAGCGGGTATCGACCAGGCTCTTCTCGATGCGTTCGACGAAATCGTTCTGGCGGAACTGCCGGGGGCTGATGTTCACGCACAGGCTGAAGTCGTCGGAACTGGCCAGCCGATCGACGAGCAGTCGCTCGCAGGCCCGGCAGGCCTCGGCCAGCACCCAGCTGCCCACCTCGAGGATCATCCCGCTTTCCTCCAGCACCTGGATGAACTGCGCCGGCGACTGCGGCCCCAGGGTCGGGTGCATCCAGCGCAGCAGCGCTTCGGCGCCTATCACCCGGTTGCTGCGGGCGTCCACCTGGGGCTGGAAGTACAGCTCGAACTCGCCGCGAACCAGGGCCAGGCGCAGGTCGTTCTCCAGGCGCAGGCGCTCGCTGGCCGCCTCCTGCATGGTGGCGCGGAACATCTGGATGGCGTTGCGCCCCGAATCCTTGGCTCGGTACAGGGCGATATCGGCGCGCTTGAGCAGGTCGGCGGGCGTCTCGCCGTGATCGGGAATCAGCGCCACGCCCATGCTCGGCGTGACCTGCAGGTGGTGGCCGTCCAGCAACATGGGCTCGGCCAGCAGCTTGCGCAGCTTGTCGGCGATCTGCCGCACCTGGCGCGTCACCTCGGAGCGCTTGCCCTCCAGGCCGGTGAGCAGTACCACGAATTCGTCGCCGCCCAGGCGCGCGACCGTATCTTCCAGGCGCACGCTGGCTTCCAGGCGTGCGGTGACCATCTTCAGCACCGAGTCGCCCACCGGATGGCCGAGGGAGTCGTTGATGTGCTTGAAGTGGTCGAGGTCGAGGAACAGCAGGGC
This sequence comes from Aquipseudomonas alcaligenes MRY13-0052, assembly GCA_000474255.1. Taxonomy (GTDB): domain Bacteria; phylum Pseudomonadota; class Gammaproteobacteria; order Pseudomonadales; family Pseudomonadaceae; genus Metapseudomonas; species Metapseudomonas solani. The sequence goes on along the minus strand of BATO01000021.1, from coordinate 62,856 downwards.
ACCGCGCAGCTTATGGCGGCGCAGCAGGGCGATCTGCTGGGTCAGGCGGTCCATCAGCAGGGCGCGGTTGGGCAGGTTGGTCAGCGAATCGTGGTACGCCAGGTGCTGGATCTGCGCCTGGGCGTCCTTCAATGCACTGATGTCGCGGGCCGTCAGCAGCAGGCAGGCCTTGCCGTCGAGGTCGATCTGCTCCACCGAGACCTCCACCACCTTGCGCGTGCCGTCGCGGTGCTGGCCGCACATCTCCAGGTGGTGCGCGCGCCCATCGCGGCGCATGACCTCGATCAGGTGCTCGCGCTCATCGGGCCGGGCCCAGATGTGCAGGTCGTCGGCGGTGCGCCCGATTACTTCCTCGGCGCTGTAGCCGGTGAGGCGGCAGAAGCCTTCATTGACCTCGATGTAGCGGCCCGTGTCGCGCTCGGTGATGGTGATGGCGTCGGGGCTGGAGTGGAATGCCTTGGCGAACTTCTCCTGGCTGGCCTTGAGCGCCGCTTCGGACTGCTGACGCTCGGTGATGTCGCGGAAGGTGGTGGTGATGCACAGCTGGCGGTCGACGCGGATGAAGCGGCTGGACACTACGCAGGTCAGCATCCGTCCGTCCTGGGTCAGGTACTGGGCCTCGACGTTGTCCAGGCCCTTGTCGCGCATCAGCGTGCGCGAAAGCTGGTCGCGCTGTTCCAGGTCGGCCCAGAAGGCGATCTCCGGTGCACAGCGGCCGACGATCTCATCGGGGCGCCAGCCGAACACCTCGGTGAAGCTGGGGTTGATCTCGATGAAGGCGCCGTCGCGCACGCGGGTCACGCAGATGGGGTCGGGGCTGGCCTGGAACAGGGTGACGAACTTCTCCTCCGACGCCGCCAGGCGCTGCTCGCGGCGCACCCGTTCGGTGATGTCGATGAGGATGCCGGCCATGCGCAGCGGCTCGCCCGCTTCGTCACGGTAGAGCTTGGCGGTGCTTTCCAGGAAATGGATCTCGCCATTGGCGAAGCGTGAGCGGTAGGTGAACTGGTAGTCCTTGGTCACCCCGGTGAGCAGGTCCTGGTAGGCCTGGCGCATGGCCATCTGGTCTTCCAGGGGCACGAAGCTGAAGAAGTTCTTGAAGTCGCCTTCGTACGGCTCGGTGGCCAGCCCGTGCAGCGCCGAGGCCCGGGCCGAGCCATAGAGGCTGCTGCTGGGGATGTGCCAGTCCCAGGTGCCCAGGTCGGCGGATTCCAGAGCCAGGGCCAGGCGCTCCTGGCTGTCCTTCAAGGCGCGCTCCTGGGCGCGCATCTCGGTGATGTCGCGCACCGTCAGTACCAGGCAGGTACGGCCATTGAGCTGGATCTGGTCGCCATACAGCAGGTTGGTGCTGACGGTACCGTCGCGGCCGCGCAGTTGCACTTCCAGGCCGGCGAGGATGCCGCTGTTGCCGAAGGCGTCGAGCATCTCGCGGCGCTGCTCGACATGGACCCAGATACCCAGTTCCAGCGAGCTGCGGCCGATGGTTTCGCTGGCATCCCAGCCGAACTGGCGCTGGAAGCCGGGGTTGGCCTCGATGAAGCAACCGGTCTCGCGGTCGGTGATGACCACGGCATCGGGGGTGCTGCGGAAGGCCTTGGAGAACTTCTCCTCGCTGGTGCGCAGGGCGGCTTCGGCGCGCTTGCGCTCGGTGGTGTCGAGGAAGGTGCTGATGAGGAAGGATTCGCCGTCCAGGTCGACGAACTGGCTGGACAGCACCCCGTCGAGCACCCGCTCGTCGCGGGTGCGCAGCTGCACCTCCTGGACGATGGGGTCTTCCGAGCCGTGGCTGTTGCGGTAGAGCAGTTCACGCTGCTGCGGGTGGACCCAGATGCCCAGTTCCTGGGTGCTGCGGCCGACCACCTCGGCGGCCGGCCAGCCGAACACGCTTTCGAAGTGCTGGTTGGCCTCGGTGATGATGCCGCCGTCCATGCGCACCAGCAGGATCACGTCGGGGCTCAAGTGGAACAGGCTGGAGAAGCGTCGCTGGGAGTTCTCCAGCGCCTCGGCCCGCTCCTGCTGCTCGGTGACGTCGCGGATCACCCCGATGATGCGCTTGCGCCCGTCGGGGTCTTCCTGCGGGCTGCCGCTGATCTCCAGCCAGTGCAGGCTGCCGTCGGGCCAGCGGATGCGGTGGCGGAAGGCGCGGTCCGGGTGGGCGCCGGACAGCACCCGGGCGAAGAGTTCGAGCACGCCGGCGCGGTCTTCCTCGGGAATCAGTTCGATGTAGTCGACCTGGGTGCGCAGCGGGCGCTTGGGGTCCAGGCCGAACAGCGCCTGGGCGCCGCGGGACCAGTTGACCCGGCCGCTGGCGATGTCCCAGTCCCAGGCGCCCAGGCGCGCGCCATTGAGCGCGGCGAGCAGGCGTTGCGTGTCCTGCCAGCTCTGCTCGAACTCGCCGGGGTCGAGGGCGGGGATGAAGGGCAGTGGCGGGCGATCAGATGGCTTGGTCATGGCGGCCCTTTCCGGTCCGGAGGCTGCAGTGTGGCGCGGTGCGGGCGGAGAGTGGGCGGGGTGGCTGGGGCATGCACGGGCCTTTTCTTATCGTTATGCGGCTCACGTTAGCCCCTGGTTCGGGGACTACGCAAGATTGTCGCGCTGGGCGTCGAGCAGGGCCATGAAGGCCTTGGCTGCGTTCGACAGGGTGCGGTCGGTGTGCAGGATGTAGCCGAGCTTGCGGCTCAGTTGGATGTCCTGCAGCGGCAGGCGCACCACCTGCTCGTCGAGCATGGTGCGCGGCAGCACGCTCCAGGCCAGGCCGATGGAGACCATCATCTTGATGGTCTCCATGTAGTTGGTGCTCATGCCGATGTTCGGCGTCAGCCCTTCGGCCTCGAACAGGCGCCGCACGATGTGGTGGGTGAAGGTGTTGCCGCCGGGGAACACCGCCGGGTGCTTGGCCACGTCGGCGAGGAAAATGGTCTTGTCGCGGGCCAGCGGATGTTCGGGGGCGGCGACGAAGTCCAGGGCGTCGTCCCAAACCGGCACCGCCTGCACGGGCAGGGCGGTTTCCGGGGCCAGGGTGATCACCGCCAGCTCGGCGCGGCCATGGAGGATCTCTTCATAGGCGACTTCGGAATCGAGGAACTGGATGTCCAGCGCCACCTGCGGGTAGGCACGGGTGAAGGCCCGCAGCAGCGGCGGCAGGCGATGCAGGCCGATGTGGTGGCTGGTGGCCAGGGTCAGGCGGCCGCTGATGTCACCGGAGAGGTTGCTCAGGGCGCGACGGGTGTCGTCCAGCACATTGAGGATCTGGTAGGCACGCGGCAGCAGGGCGCGGCCGGCTTCGGTCAGGCCCACTTCGCGGCCGAGGCGGTCGAACAGGCGCACGTTCAACTGCTGCTCCAGGGAAGCGATGCGCTTGCTCACCGCCGGCTGGGTCAGGTGCAGGCGTTCGCCGGCCTCGGAGAAGCTGCCGGTTTCGGCGATGGCGATGAAGGCATTGAGGCTGGCGAGGTCCATTGGCGCTTGAGCTCCAGGCAGAGGGCGTGGCTGAGGGTATTCCTGAGGGGAATCCATTGGATGAAAAATATGAATTTGAGTTATTCATGTCAAATCCCTAGGATCATCCCCACAAGCCAAGGGGCCTTTTTATCCATGAGAGCCCCGGCATAGAAACACGCTGATGAGGACCCACCGATGGCCGGCAAGACGCTGTACGACAAGCTCTGGGAATTGCATGAGGTGAAGCGCCGCGACGATGGTTCGTCGCTGATCTACATCGACCGTCACATCCTCCACGAAGTGACCTCGCCCCAGGCATTCGAAGGCCTGCGTCTGGCCAGCCGCAAGCCGTGGCGCATCGACGCCAACATCGCGACCCCGGACCACAACGTGCCGACCACCCGCGCCGAGCGCCAGGGCGGCCTCGAAGCCATCGCCGACGAGGTGTCGCGCATCCAGGTGCAGACCCTCGACGAGAATTGCGACGACTTCGGCATCCTCGAGTTCAAGATGAACGACGTACGGCAGGGCATCGTCCACGTGGTCGGCCCGGAGCAGGGTGCCACCTTGCCGGGCATGACCGTGGTCTGCGGTGACTCGCACACCTCCACCCACGGCGCCTTCGGTGCGCTGGCCCACGGCATCGGCACCTCCGAGGTGGAGCACGTGCTGGCCACCCAGTGCCTGATCGCCAAGAAGATGAAGAACATGCAGGTGCGCGTGGAGGGCACGCTGCCCTTCGGTGTGACCGCCAAGGACATCGTGCTCGCGGTGATCGGCAAGATCGGCACCGCCGGTGGCAACGGCCACGCCCTGGAGTTCGCCGGCAGCGCCATCCGCGACCTGTCCATGGAAGGCCGCATGACCATCTGCAACATGTCCATCGAAGCCGGTGCCCGCGTGGGCATGGTGGCGGTGGACGAGAAGACCATCGCCTATGTCGAAGGCCGCCCCTTCGCGCCCAAGGGCGCCGACTGGGAAAAGGCCGTGGCGGCCTGGAGCGACCTGGTTTCCGACGCCGATGCGCACTTCGACACCGTGATCGAGATGCGCGCCGAAGACATCATTCCCCAGGTCAGCTGGGGTACCTCGCCGGAGATGGTGCTGCCGGTCGACCAGCGCGTGCCGGACCCGGCCGTCGAGGCCGACCCGGTCAAGCGTGATTCCATCACCCGTGCCCTGAAGTACATGGGCCTGGCCGCCAACCAGGCGATCACCGATATCCAGCTGGACCGCGTGTTCATCGGTTCCTGCACCAACTCGCGCATCGAAGACCTGCGCGCCGCTGCCGAAGTGGCCAAGGGCCGCAAGGTCGCCACCACCGTCAAGCAGGCGATGGTGGTACCGGGCTCCGGCCTGGTGAAGCAGCAGGCCGAACAGGAAGGGCTGGACAAGATCTTCATCGAGGCCGGCTTCGAATGGCGTGAGCCGGGCTGCTCCATGTGCCTGGCGATGAACCCGGACCGCCTCGAAAGCGGCGAGCATTGCGCCTCCACCTCCAACCGCAACTTCGAAGGCCGCCAGGGCGCCGGTGGTCGTACCCACCTGGTCAGCCCGGCCATGGCCGCCGCAGCCGCCGTCAACGGCCGCTTCGTCGATGTTCGCGAGATGCTCAAGTAAGGAGAGCGAGATGAAAGCCTTTACCCAACACACCGGTCTCGTCGCTCCGCTCGATCGTGCCAACGTCGACACCGACCAGATCATCCCCAAGCAATTCCTCAAGTCGATCAAGCGCACCGGCTTCGGCCCCAACCTGTTCGACGAGTGGCGTTACCTCGATGTCGGCCAGCCCAACCAGGACAACTCCAAGCGCCCGGTGAACCCGGACTTCGTCCTCAACTTCCCGCGCTTCCAGGGCGCCAGCGTGCTGCTGGCCCGTGAGAACTTCGGTTGTGGCTCCTCCCGCGAGCACGCGCCTTGGGCTCTGGAGGAGTACGGCTTCCGCGCCATCATCGCGCCGAGCTACGCCGACATCTTCTTCAACAACAGCTTCAAGAACGGCCTGCTGCCGATCATCCTCAAGGATGAAGAGGTGGACGAACTGTTCAAGCAGTGCGAAGCGGAGGAGGGCTACCAGCTCACCGTCGACCTCGCCGCACAGACCGTGACCCGTCCGGACGGCAAGCAGTACGGCTTCGAAGTGGACGCGTTCCGCAAGCACTGCCTGCTCAACGGCCTCGACGACATCGGCCTGACCCTGCAGGACGCGGATGCCATCCGTGCCTTCGAGGGCGGTCATCGCCAGGCGCAGCCCTGGCTGTTCCGCGACGCCTGAGGCAGGGGAGCGAGATGAGCGACAAGGCCCATGCCCAGGTGGTGCAGCGCCAGTTCGGCGAACAGGCCAGTGCCTACCTGAGCAGTGCCGTGCACGCCCAGGGCACCGAGTTCGTGCTGCTGCAGGCGGCGGTCGAGGGCCGGGGCGATGCCCGGGTGCTCGACCTCGGCTGTGGCGCCGGGCATGTCAGCTTCCATGTCGCGCCACTGGTCGGTGAAGTGGTGGCCTACGACCTCTCCGAGCAGATGCTGGAGGTGGTCACCGCCGCTGCCGCCGAGCGCGGGCTGGGTAATCTGCGGACCGAGCGCGGGGCGGCCGAGCGCCTGCCCTTCGCCGATGCCAGCTTCGACTTCGTCTTCAGCCGCTATTCCGCGCACCACTGGAGCGACCTGGGCCTGGCCCTGCGCGAGGTGCGTCGGGTGCTGAAGCCGGGCGGTACCGCTGCCTTCATCGACGTGGCGTCGCCGGGCAGCCCGCTGCTCGACACCCACCTGCAGGCCGTGGAAGTGCTGCGCGACACCAGCCATGTGCGCGACTATTCCGTCGCCGAGTGGCTGCGCCAGGTGAGCGAGGCCGGTCTGTTCGTCGATCGCCATGCGCGTCAGCGGCTGCGCCTGGAGTTCGCCTCCTGGATCACCCGCATGCGCACGCCGGATGTATTCCGCGACGCCATCCTGGCCCTGCAGAAGGCGGTGGGCGAGGAAGTGCGCGAGTATTTCGAAATCACTGAAGACGGCTCCTTCAGTACCGACGTGCTGGTGCTGTGGGCCACTAAATAACTGAGCGTCAGGCTGCAAGCTCCAAGCGACAAGTACTTGGGGCCTGCGACTTGGGGCTTGAAGCTTTTTTCCGAAGGAAAGACTCATGAGCAAACAGATTCTGGTTCTCCCTGGCGACGGTATCGGCCCGGAAATCATGGCCGAGGCGGTCAAGGTGCTGGAGCTGGCCAATGACAAGTTCCAGCTCGGCTTCGAGCTGACCCACGACGTGATCGGCGGCGCTGCCATCGACAAGCACGGCGTGCCCCTGGCCGACGAGACCCTGGAGCGTGCGCGCCAGGCCGACGCCGTGCTGCTGGGCGCCGTGGGCGGCCCGAAGTGGGACAAGATCGAGCGTGACATCCGCCCGGAACGCGGCCTGCTGAAGATCCGCTCGCAGCTGGGCCTGTTCGCCAACCTGCGCCCGGCCATCCTTTATCCGCAACTGGCCGATGCCTCCAGCCTCAAGCCGGAAGTGGTCGCGGGCCTGGACATCCTCATCGTCCGTGAGCTGACCGGCGGCATCTACTTCGGCCAGCCCCGCGAGCAGCGCGTGCTGGAAAACGGCGAGCGCCAGGCCTATGACACCCTGCCCTATGCCGAAAGCGAAATCCGCCGCATCGTCCGCGTCGGCTTCGACATGGCCCGCGTGCGCGGCAAGAAACTCTGCTCGGTGGACAAGGCCAACGTGCTTGCCTCCAGCCAGCTGTGGCGCGAGGTGGCCGAGGAAGTGGCCAAGGACTACCCGGATGTCGAGCTGTCGCACATGTACGTCGACAACGCCGCCATGCAGCTGGTGCGCGCACCCAAGCAGTTCGACGTGATGGTCACCGACAACATGTTCGGCGACATCCTGTCGGATGAGGCTTCCATGCTCACCGGCTCCATCGGCATGCTGCCTTCCGCTTCCCTGGATGCGAACAACAAGGGCATGTACGAGCCGTGCCACGGCTCCGCGCCGGACATCGCCGGCCAAGGCATCGCCAACCCCCTGGCGACCATCCTCTCGGTCTCGATGATGCTGCGCTACAGCTTCAACCAGAGCGCCGCCGCGGATGCCATCGAGAAGGCCGTGAGCCTCGTCCTCGACCAGGGCCTGCGCACCGGCGACATCTTCTCCGCCGGTACCACCAAGGTCGGTACCCAAGCCATGGGCGATGCAGTGGTCGAGGCCCTGCGTAATCTGTAATCTGTCGGGCCCGCTGCATGGCAGCGGCCCACTTTTTCCCTGAAAGGTGTAGTTGTCATGAAGCGTGTAGGTCTGATCGGTTGGCGCGGCATGGTGGGTTCCGTACTCATGCAGCGGATGCTGGAAGAGCGGGATTTCGACCTGATCGAGCCGGTTTTCTTCACCACCTCCAATGTCGGCGGGCAAGGCCCGGCGATCGGCAAGGACGTTGCCCCGCTGAAGGACGCCTACAACATCGACGAGCTGAAAAGCCTCGACGTGATCCTGACCTGCCAGGGTGGCGACTACACCAGCGAAGTCTTCCCCAAACTTCGCGAAGCCGGTTGGCAGGGTTACTGGATCGATGCCGCTTCCAGCCTGCGCATGCAGGATGACGCGGTCATCGTCCTCGACCCGGTCAACCGTCGTGTCATCGACCAGCAACTGGATGCCGGCACCAAGAACTACATCGGCGGCAACTGCACCGTCAGCCTGATGCTGATGGCCCTGGGCGGTCTGTTCGAAGCCGGCCTGGTGGAGTGGATGAGCGCCATGACCTACCAGGCCGCCTCCGGCGCCGGTGCCCAGAACATGCGCGAGCTGATCAAGCAGATGGGCGCGACCCACGCGGCGGTCGCCGATGACCTGGCCAACCCGGCCAGCGCCATCCTCGACATCGATCGCAAGGTGGCCGAAGCCATGCGCGGCGAGGCGTACCCCACCGAGAACTTCGGCGTGCCCCTGGCGGGCAGCCTGATCCCCTGGATCGACAAGGAACTGCCCAACGGCCAGAGCCGTGAAGAGTGGAAGGGCCAGGCCGAAACCAACAAGATCCTCGGTCGCTTCAAGAGCCCGATCCCGGTGGACGGCATCTGCGTGCGCATCGGCGCCATGCGCTGCCACAGCCAGGCGCTGACCATCAAGCTGAACAAGGATGTGCCCATCGCCGACATCGAAGGCATGATCAGCCAGCACAACCCCTGGGTGAAGCTGGTGCCGAACCAGCGCGAGATCAGCATGCGCGAGCTGACTCCGACCGCCGTCACCGGCACCCTTAGCGTGCCCGTAGGGCGTCTGCGCAAGCTCAACATGGGCACGCAATACCTCGGCGCCTTCACCGTGGGCGACCAACTGCTGTGGGGCGCGGCCGAGCCGCTGCGCCGCATGCTGCGCATCCTCCTGGAGCGTTGATCGACAACGGGCGCCGACGAGGCTCGTCGGCGCCCGGTTTCCCTTGATTGCCTGCGTGCGGGGCGACGGTTAAAGTGCCGCTCCCGTTTCGCCAGAGGCAATGTCCATGAGCCAGTCCTTCGATATCGCCGTTGTCGGCGCCAGCGGTACCGTTGGCGAAACCCTCGTCGAACTCCTTGCCGAGCGTGAATTCCCCGTCGGAACCCTGCATCTGCTGGCCAGCATCGAGTCTGCCGGCGCCTCCGTGCAGTTCCGCGGCAAGAACCTGCGCGTGCGCGATGTCGCCGAATTCGATTTCTCCCAGGTGTGCCTGGCCTTCTTCGCCGCCGGCGAGGCGGTGAGCCGCAGCTTCGCCGTGCGCGCCAGCCAGGCGGGCTGCGCGGTGATCGATCTTTCCGGTGCGCTGGACGACGCCCAGCCGCTGGTGCCGGAAGCCAATGCCGGCCTGCTCGGCGAACTGGCCCCTCCTTATAGGCTGTGCAGCCCGAGCGCTTCTGCCGTCGCCCTGGCCTGTGCCCTGGCGCCGCTGGTTTCCCTGGGCATCGAGCGCGTGACGGTCACCGCCTGCCTGGCCGTTTCCAGTCGTGGCCGCGAGGGGGTCACCGAGCTGGCCCGGCAAACCGCCGAGCTGCTCAACGCCCGTCCGCTGGAGCCGCGCTTCTTTGATCGCCAGGTTGCCTTCAACATCCTCGCCCAGCCCGATGCGGTGGATGAGGCGGGCCACGCCCAGCTGGAGAAGAGACTGGCACGCGAATTGAAAGCACTGCTGGCTGCCCCGGCCCTGGATGTGGCCGCCACCTGCGTGTTGGCACCGGTGTTCTTCGGCGACAGCCTGAGCGTCTCGCTGCAGGTGCGCGAGGACGTCGACCTGGCCGTCGTGCTGGAAAAACTGGAGGCGGCGGAGGGCATCGAACTGGTGGAGCAGGGCGACTATCCGACGGCGGTAGGTGACGCTGTGGGGCAGGATGTGATCTACGTCGGCCGCGTGCGAAAAGGGCTGGAAGACCCGCGCCAAGTCAATTTGTGGATTGCGTCTGATAATGTGCGAAAAGGCGCTGCACTCAACGCCGTACAGTCCGGCGAGTTATTGATAAAACACTATCTGTAAAAGATACTTACCTGAAAATTTGAAGAACTTTTCTAGCTTGACAATACTGGTTTAGTTTTCATCGCTGACGGGGAACCGCTATGGCGTGTTGTGGCAGCGATCAAAATACTCTCTCGTTCGGCCGAGAAAAAAGATAAAACAAGGGATTACGCTATGATTCGGGTTCGCAAACTGGTGCTGGCAATTGCGGCTGCTTCGGCGCTGACCTCCGGCATGGCTCACGCTTTGGGGCTCGGGGAAGTGACCCTGAAGTCCGCCTTGAACCAGCCGCTGGTCGCTGAAATCGAGCTGCTCGAGGTCCGTGATCTGGCCTCCAACGAAGTCGTTCCGAGCCTGGCTTCGGCCGAAGAGTTCAGCAAGGCCGGCGTCGATCGCCAGTACTTCCTGACCGACCTCAAGTTCACGCCGGTGCTCAAGCCCAATGGCAAGAGCGTGATCCGCGTGACCTCCAACAAGCCGGTGCGCGAGCCCTACCTGAACTTCATGGTGGAAGTGCTGTGGCCCAACGGTCGCCTGCTGCGCGAATACACCCTGCTGCTGGACCCGCCGACCTACTCCGCTGAAACCACCGCTGCCGTCGTGCCGAGCATGCCCATCGCCGCTCCGGCCCAGGCTCCGCGCCCGGCTGCTGCACCGCGTCCGAGTGCCAGCCCGGCTGCCCAGGCACCGCGTCCGTCCACGCCTGTCGCCTCGGCCGCTTCCACCGCCAAGGCGGGCGCCGAAGAATACAAGACCACCGGCAGCGACACCCTGTGGGAAATTGCCCAGCGCAACCGCTCCAGCGGTTCCGTGCACCAGGCCATGCTGGCCATCCAGGACCTGAACCCGGATGCCTTCGTCGGCGGCAACATCAACCGCATGAAGAGCGGCCAGGTGCTGCGCATGCCCACCGATGCGCAGATCGCCAGCCGTTCCCGGTCCGAAGCCATTGCCCAGGTCGCAGCGCAGAACGCTGCCTGGCGTGACGGCAGCGCCGTAGCCGGTGCCGCCGGCCAGCGCCAGCTCGACGCCACCAAGCGCGCCAGCGCCGGTGCCGCTCCGGCCAAGACCGAAAGCAAGGACAACCTGCGCCTGGTATCCGCCGAGAGTGGCAAGTCCACAGCCGGCAGCGAGAAGGGTGCTGGCAACGGCAACAACAAGGCGCTGGCCGAGAAACTGGCGGTGACCCAGGAAAGCCTGGACACCACCCGTCGTGAGAACGACGAGCTCAAGGGCCGGATGACTGACCTGCAGAGCCAGCTGGATAAACTGCAACGCCTGATCCAGCTGAAGGATGATCAGCTGGCCAAGCTGCAGGGCGACCTGGCGAAGAAACCCGAGGCCGCCGCTCCGGCAGCACCGGCCACGCCGACAGCGCCAGCCGCTTCCGCCACCCCGGCCACTCCGGCTGCCGAACAACCTGCAGCGGTGCCGGCTACTCCGGCACCCGACGCAACCCAGGCCACTCCCCCGGCCGGGCAGGCACCGGACTACAACTACAACGAGGAGCCGGCTGCACCTGATGCAGCCGCCCAGTCCCAGAACCAGCAGCCGGCCAGTGAGCCGGCTGATGCCGTTGAAAAACCTGCTGCTCCGGCAGAGGCCGCCAAGCCGGTCGAGCCCGCTCCGGCGGCTGTGGCGCCCGTGCAGCCGGAACCTGAAGCCGAACAGCCTGGCTTCGTCGACGACCTGATGGGCAACCCGATGCTGCTGGGCATCGCCGGTGGCGGCGCGCTGCTGCTTCTGCTGGTCGCACTGATGATCCTCTCCCGTCGCAACGCCATGAAGGAAGCCGAGCTGCAGAACAGCCTGGCCGCCCAGGACGACGACACCGGCTTCGACAACGACCTGGACATCCAGGACAACGCCTTCGCCGGCCTCGAGAACGAGCCTGCTGCGGTCGCTGCTGCTCCGGCCCAGGCCGAGGAGCGTGTCACCGCCCAGACTGGCGATGCCATCAGCGAAGCCGACATCTACATCGCCTACGGCCGCTTCAACCAGGCTGCCGAGCTGCTGCAGAACGCGATCAACGACGAGCCGCATCGTGCCGACCTGCGCCTGAAGCTGATGGAGGTCTACGCCGAACTGGGTGACCGCGACGGCTTCGCCCGCCAGGAAAGCGAGCTGCGTGAAATCGGTGGTGCCTATGCCGAAGTCGACCAGCTCAAGGCCAAGTACCCGGCCATGGCGCTGGCCGCCGCTGCCGGCCTCGGCTTCGCCGCCGGTTCCGCCAGCGACGACCTCGACAGCTTCAGCCTCGACGACCTGACCCTGGACGAGCCTGCTGCTCCGGCTGCCCAGGCGCCTGCCGCCCAGGACGACATGGACGATGCCTTCGACCTGAGCCTGGATGAACTGGAAGCCGACCTCGACCGCGACCTGCAAGCTGCCTCCGGCAACGATGCCCTGGCCGGCCTGGACGAGATCGACCTGGATGCCGACCTCAACCTCGACGCTCCGAGCGCCCCGGCTGCCCGCAGCGACGACGAACTCGGCTTCGACCTGGAGCTGGACGACAAGCCGCAGAGCGAGCAATCGCTGGATCTGGGCGACGACCTGGCCGACTTCAGCCTGGAGCTGGAAGGCGACAGCAAGCCGTCCATCGCCGGGGAAGATGATTTCCTTCTCAGCCTGGATGACGACCTGAACCTGGGCGGCTCCCAGCCTGCTGCCGAGCCGGTCGCCAAGGAAGAGCCCGCGTCGGCCTTCGAACTGCCGTCCGATTTCGACCTGTCGATGCCGGAAGACGAGCCCGCCGCCGAAGAGGCGCCGCTCTCCGACAGCTTCGCCGCCAAGCTCGATGAAGTGACCGCCGAGCTCGACCAGCTCGCCGAGAGCCTCGACCAGCCGCCGGCCGACAGCGCACCTGCCAGCACCGCCGCTCCGGCAGTGGATCTGGATGGCGACGATGATTTCGACTTCCTATCCGGCACTGACGAAACCGCCACCAAGCTCGATCTGGCCCGTGCCTACATCGACATGGGTGACACCGAAGGCGCCCGCGACATCCTCGACGAAGTGATGTCCGAGGGCAGTGAAAACCAGCAACAGGAAGCGCGCGAGCTCATCGCCCGTATCAGCTGATCAATGACCCAAGCAGTACCCACAACGGCAGCCGACTCGGCTGCCGTTGGCATTTACAGAATCGCCCTCGGCATCGAGTACAAGGGCTCCCGCTACCGTGGCTTCCAGCGTCAACGCGCCGGGGTGCCCTCCGTCCAGGAAACCCTGGAAACGGCCTTGTCCAAGGTGGCCGGCGGTGCTCCCGTCACCCTCAGCTGTGCCGGGCGTACCGACGCCCTGGTGCATGCCAGTGGCCAGGTGGTGCATTTCGACACGCCGGTGCAGCGCTCCATGCATGCCTGGACCATGGGCGCCAACATGAACCTGCCGAACGACATCAGCGTGGCCTGGGCCCAGGAAATGCCCCGGCATTTCGACGCGCGCTTCAGTGCCATGGCGCGGCGTTATCGCTATGTCATCTACAACGACCAGATCCGCCCGGCGCACATGGCCGAGGAAGTCACCTGGAACCATCGCCCGCTGGATATCCAGCGCATGCGCGAGGCCGCCGCCCACCTGGTCGGCACCCATGACTTCAGCGCCTTCCGTGCCCGCCAGTGCCAGGCCAAGTCGCCGATCAAGACGGTGCACCACCTGCACCTCAGCGAGCACGGGCGCTTCATCGTGCTGGATATCCGCGCCAACGCCTTCCTTCACCATATGGTGCGCAACTTCGCCGGCGTGCTGATGACCATCGGTGCCGGCGAGCGTCCGCCGGAATGGGCCCGTGAAGTGCTGGAAAGCCGCGTGCGGCGTACCGGTGGCGTCACCGCCCATCCCTACGGGCTGTACCTGGTGCAGGTGGAGTACCCCGAGGAATTCCAGCTGCCGCACCGTTACATCGGGCCGCATTTTCTCTCCTGGTTACCGGAAAACCCGGGCTGACGCTCCGCCGAGCCTTTGCTACCATCCAGCATCTTTTACCCACCGGTGCCTGCAACTTGCCAGCCGTTCGCATCAAAATCTGTGGCATCACCCGCGTCGAGGACGCCCTCGCCGCGGCAGCGGCCGGTGCCGACGCCATCGGCATGGTGTTCTATGCCGCCAGCCCGCGAGCGGTGAATGTCGAGCAGGCCCGGGCGATAGTCGCGGCGCTGCCTCCCTTCGTGACCAGCGTGGGCCTGTTTGTCGATATGCCCGCCGCTGAACTGGCGGCGATTCTCGAAGCGGTGCCCCTCGACCTGCTGCAGTTCCACGGCGACGAGACCCCGGCAGCCTGCGAAGGCCATGGTCGTCCCTATATCAAGGCCTTGCGGGTCAAGCCCGGCGACGACGTGGCGGCCCGCGTAAGCGAGTACCCCGGCGCCTCGGGCGTGCTGTTGGATACCTACGTGCCCGGCATCCCCGGTGGTACCGGCGAAGCCTTCGACTGGAACCTGGTGCCGGTCGGCCTGGGCAAGCCGGTGATCCTCGCCGGCGGCCTCACCCCGGAAAACGTCGCCAGCGCGGTGGTGCAGGTCAGGCCCTACGCGGTCGACGTCAGCGGTGGGGTAGAGGCGAGCAAGGGCATCAAGGATCACGACAAGGTGCGAGCCTTCATCGATGCGGCAAGGGCGGCATGCTGAACCCGTCGTCCACAGATGTGACGGCGCCGCCTGCGCTGCCGTCCATAACCCAGTTGCCCGGGCACGCGCGTATGCGCGCGGTGTCGGATCGGGCCGATTTTGCTTTTCGCGACGGCACCCTGGCGGTGCTCGTCGCCCAGATGGCCGGGGCCTTCCCGGCGTCACCGTGCGGGGCCGGGCGTACCATCGCCATCCCGCCGATGCCGCCAACCCCGTCCGCAATCGTGAATTCGCTCAAGAACATGCGCAGGGCTCCGGGCCGCTAGCGCGTGTTCGGGCCTGAAGCTATGGAGAACGAGAGCATGAGCAACTGGCTGGTAGACAAGCTGATCCCTTCGATCATGCGTTCCGAGGTGAAGAAGAGCTCGGTCCCTGAAGGCCTCTGGCACAAGTGCCCGTCCTGCGAGGCCGTGCTGTACAAGCCCGAACTGGAGAAGACCCTCGACGTCTGTCCCAAGTGCAACCACCACATGCGCATCGACGCGCGTGCTCGCCTGGACATCTTCCTCGACGCCGACGGCCGCGAGGAGCTGGGTGCCGAGCTGGAGCCGGTGGACCGCCTGAAATTCCGCGACAGCAAGAAGTACAAGGACCGCATCACCGCGGCCCAGAAGGACACCGGCGAGAAGGACGCGCTGATCGCCATGAGCGGCAGCCTGGAAGGCATGCCCGTCGTGGCCTGCGCCTTCGAGTTCTCCTTCATGGGCGGCTCCATGGGCGCGGTGGTCGGCGAGCGTTTCGTGCGTGCCGCCAACATGGCGCTGGAGAAGCGCTGCCCGCTGGTGTGCTTCTCCGCTTCGGGCGGTGCGCGCATGCAGGAAGCGCTGATCTCGCTGATGCAGATGGCCAAGACCTCCGCCGTGCTGGCGCGCCTGCGCGAAGAGGGCCTGCCCTTCATCTCCGTGCTCACCGACCCGGTCTACGGTGGTGTCTCCGCCAGCCTGGCCATGCTCGGTGACGTGATCGTCGCCGAACCCAAGGCGCTGATCGGTTTCGCCGGCCCCCGCGTGATCGAGCAGACCGTTCGCGAGAAGCTGCCCGAAGGCTTCCAGCGCAGCGAGTTCCTGCTGGAGCACGGCGCCATCGACATGATCATCCCCCGCGATGAACTGCGTGCCCGCCTGTCGCGGCTGCTCGCGCAGTTCATGCATCTACCCTCACCGGCCACTGCATGACCCAACGAACCCTCGCCGACTGGCTCGCCTACCTCGAGCAACTCCACCCCACAGCCATCGACATGGGGCTGGAACGCAGCCACCAGGTCGCCCAGCGACTTGGCCTGCACAGGCCGGCGCCGCGGGTGGTCACGGTCACCGGGACCAACGGCAAGGGTTCGACCTGCGCCTTCCTCGCTTCACTGCTGAGGGCGCAGGGCCTCAAGGTCGGCGTATACAGCTCGCCGCACCTGCTGGCCTATAACGAGCGCGTGCAGATCGATGGCGTCGATGCCAGCGACGATGCGCTCTGCGAGGCATTCGTGGCCGTGGAAGCGGCCCGTGGCGAAACTTCCCTGACCTATTTCGAAATGGGCACCCTTGCGGCCTTCTGGCTGTTCGAGCGCAGCGGCCTCGACGCCGTGGTGCTCGAAGTCGGCCTGGGTGGCCGGCTGGATGCGGTCAACCTGGTGGACGCCGACCTGGCGCTGGTCACCAGCATCGGCATCGACCACGCCGACTGGCTCGGCGATACCCGCGAAAGCGTGGCCTTCGAGAAA
Source organism: Aquipseudomonas alcaligenes MRY13-0052 (assembly GCA_000474255.1). Lineage (GTDB taxonomy): Bacteria > Pseudomonadota > Gammaproteobacteria > Pseudomonadales > Pseudomonadaceae > Metapseudomonas > Metapseudomonas solani. Next base: position 46,594 of record BATO01000021.1, on the reverse strand, counting down.
GCCGGCATCTTCCGTGCCGGCAAGCCGGCGCTCTGTGGTGATCTCGACCCGCCTGCGCCGCTCGTCGAGCGGGCCGCCGCCCTCAATGCGCCCTTCATCCTCCGCGGTCGTGACTACGACCTGGCGGTGGGGGAGGGTGCCTGGCACTGGCGTGGCCTGGACCGGAATGGCCAGGGCCGCCAGCTCCATGACCTGCCGCTGCTCGACCTGCCCCTGGAAAATGCAGCGCTGGCCCTGCAGGCCTATGCGCTGCTCGACCAGCCCTGGGACGAAGCCGTCATCACCCAGGCGCTGCAAGCCACCCGGGTCACCGGGCGCCTGGATCGCCGCGCGCTGAATTGGCGCGGCAAGTCACTCACGCTGCTGCTGGATGTTGGGCATAATCCCCACGCGGCCAGCTACCTGGCCGAGCGCTTGCGCAGCCGCCCGGTCGCCGGTCGGCGCCTGGCGGTGTTCGGCCTGCTGGCCGACAAGGACCTGGCCGGTGTGCTCGCGCCGCTCAAGGACGTGCTGCAGGACTGGGCCGTGGCCACGCTGCCGTCCACGCGCAGCCGGCCGGCGGCCGAACTGCAGGCCGCGTTGCTCGCGCTGGGCGTTACCGCCAGCAGCCATGGCGATATTGCCGCGGCGCTGGAGGCACAGTGCGAGAAAGCCGGGGAGGGTGATGAAATCCTGGCGTTCGGATCTTTCTATTGCGTGGCCGAGGCGCTGGCCTGGCTCGCGCATCAGGTTTAAGGGGGAGTGGCTGTGCTGGACAAGGGACTCAAGCAACGCATCGTCGGTGCCCTGGTGCTGCTGGCGCTGGCGGTGATCTTCCTGCCGATGCTGTTCACCCGCGAGGACGAGTTGCGCCAGGTGCGCATCGACGCGCCGGCCATGCCGCAAACCCCGGAGATGCCGCCGGTGGAGATGGAAGCCGTCGAGGTGCCCGAGCCCCAGGTGCTGCCGGAAGAGCCCGTCCCATCGCTGGATGGCAACGGCCAGGCCAGCGCCCTGCCCATTGCTCCCACCGAACAGCCCGCAGCGCCCGCGCAGCCGGCCCAGCCCCAGGCTCCCGCACAGCCGCAGGCCCAGCAACAGGCCCAGGCCGTGCCGCCGGCCGCCACGCCGCCCAAGGCCGATGAAAAACGCCTCGACCCGAATGGCCTGCCGGTCAGCTGGTCGATCCAGCTCGCCAGCCTGTCCAGCCGCGCCGGCGCCGAGAAGCTGCAGCAGACCCTGCGCAGCCAGGGCTACAACGCCTACATCCGCAGTGCCGAAGGCATGAACCGGGTGTTCGTCGGCCCGGTGATCGAGCGCGCGGAAGCTGACCGGCTGCGGGACTCCCTGAGCCGCCAACAGAAACTCAACGGCTTCATCGTGCGTTTCCAGCCTGAAAAGGGCTGATTCGCTCTCTCTATCAGAGCAATCTGATCCGCGGGTTACCGGAGCGACGGGGCTCTGCTAAAATGCAGCGCCTTTTCTGTTCGTGAGCTGCATACGTGGCATTCACCTGGGTCGATTGGTCGATCATCGCCATCATCGCCATTTCCAGCCTGATCAGTCTGAAACGCGGCTTCGTCAAGGAAGCGCTTTCGCTGCTCACCTGGATCATCGCCGGCATAGTCGCCTGGATGTTCGGCGGGGCCTTGTCACAGCACCTCACCGAGTTCATTGAAATGCCGTCGGCGCGCGTGATCGCGGCCTGCGCCATTCTCTTCATCGCCACCCTGCTGGTGGGGGCGTTGGTCAATTTCCTGATCGGTGAGCTGATCAGGGTCACCGGCATGGACGGCACCGACCGCTTCCTCGGCATGGTCTTCGGCGCGGCGCGCGGGGCTCTGCTGGTGGTGGTGCTGGTCGGCCTGCTGAGCCTGGCGCCGGTGCAACAGGATCCATGGTGGCAGCAGTCAACGTTGTTACCGCATTTTCTGATGGTCGCCGACTGGTCGAAGAACCTGATTCTGGGTTTCACCAGCCAGTGGCTCGCCGGCAGCGTCAGCGCACCAAGCTGAGCCGCCAAACAAAGGGTGGCGAGCGGGGCACCAACTGCCCGGCCCGTCGCCCGGTATTAGCCTGAACTACTAGCAGCAGGGGTTGCACCGCATGTGTGGCATCGTCGGTATCGTCGGTAAGTCGAACGTCAATCAGGCGCTGTATGACGCGCTCACCGTTCTCCAGCATCGCGGCCAGGACGCTGCCGGCATCGTCACCAGCCATGACGGCCGGTTGTTCTTGCGCAAGGACAACGGCCTGGTCCGTGACGTCTTCCAGCAACGCCACATGCAGCGCCTGGTAGGCCACATGGGCATCGGCCACGTGCGCTACCCCACCGCGGGCAGCTCCACCTCTGCCGAGGCGCAGCCGTTCTACGTCAACTCGCCCTACGGCATCACCCTGGCGCACAACGGCAACCTGACCAACGTCGAGCAGTTGGCCAAGGAAATCTACGAATCCGACCTGCGCCACGTGAACACCAGTTCCGACTCGGAAGTGCTGCTCAACGTGTTCGCCCATGAGCTGGCCCATCGCGGCAAGCTGCAGCCCACCGAGGAAGACGTGTTCGCCGCGGTCTCCGGCGTGCATGACCGCTGTCTGGGCGGCTACGCCGTGGTGGCGATGATCACCGGCTACGGCATCGTCGGCTTCCGCGACCCCAACGCCATCCGCCCGATCGTCTTCGGCCAGCGTCACACCGACGAAGGCGTGGAGTACATGATCGCCTCCGAAAGCGTCTCCCTCGATGTGCTCGGCTTCACCCTGATCCGCGACCTGGCGCCGGGCGAAGCGGTGTACATCACCGAAGACGGCAAGCTCTACACCCGCCAGTGCGCCAAGGCGCCGAAGCTCGCCCCGTGCATCTTCGAGCACGTCTATCTGGCGCGCCCGGACTCGATCATGGACGGCGTCTCGGTTTACAAGGCACGCCTGCGCATGGGCGAGAAGCTCGCCGAGAAGATCCAGCGCGAGCGCCCGGACCACGACATCGACGTGGTCATCCCGATCCCGGACACCAGCCGCACCGCGGCCCTGGAACTGGCCAACCACCTGGGCGTGAAGTTCCGTGAGGGCTTCGTCAAGAACCGCTACATCGGCCGTACCTTCATCATGCCGGGCCAGGCCGCGCGCAAGAAATCGGTACGCCAGAAGCTCAACGCCATCGAGCTGGAATTCCGCGGCAAGAACGTGATGCTGGTGGACGACTCCATCGTCCGCGGCACCACCTGCAAGCAGATCATCCAGATGGCCCGCGAGGCCGGCGCCAAGAACGTCTACTTCTGCTCGGCCGCCCCGGCGGTGCGCTACCCGAACGTGTACGGCATCGACATGCCCAGCGCCCACGAGCTGATCGCCCACAACCGCACCACCGAGGAAGTGGCCGAGCTGATCGGCGCCGACTGGCTGCTCTATCAGGACCTGCCGGACCTGATCGAGGCGGTCGGTGGTGGCAAGGTGAAGATCGACCAGTTCGACTGCGCGGTGTTCGACGGCAAGTACATCACCGGCGATGTCGACGAGCACTACCTGAACAAGATCGAGCAGGCGCGCAATGACGCCAGCAAGGCCAAGGTCAACGTGGTCAGCGCGATCATCGACCTGTACAACAATTGAGTTCGCGGCCTCGTGCCGCACGCTGAACGTTGCCAGCCCGGGCCCTGTCCCGGGCTTCGTTTCCAAGAGGTGGGGATATGACGCAGGAATGGGAAGCCGGCCGGCTGGACAGTGACCTCGAAGGCGCGGCCTTCGACACCCTGGCGGTACGCGCCGGACAGCGCCGCACGCCGGAAGGCGAGCACGGCGAGGCGATGTTCCTCACCTCCAGCTACGTGTTCCGCACCGCCGCCGACGCCGCCGCGCGTTTCGCCGGCGAGGTGCCGGGCAACGTCTATTCGCGCTACACCAACCCCACCGTACGGGCCTTCGAGGAGCGCATCGCCGCCCTGGAAGGTGCCGAGCAGGCTGTGGCCACCGCCTCGGGCATGTCGGCGATCCTCTCCATCGTCATGAGCCAGTGCAGCGCCGGTGACCATGTGCTGGTTTCGCGCAGCGTGTTCGGTTCGACCATCAGTCTGTTCGAGAAGTACCTCAAGCGCTTCGGTGTCGAAGTCGACTACCCGCCGCTGGCCGACCTGGCCGGCTGGGAAGCGGCCTTCAAGCCCAACACCAAGTTGCTCTTCGTCGAGTCGCCGTCCAACCCCCTGGCCGAACTGGTGGATATCGCCGCCCTGGCCGAGATCGCCCATGCCCGTGGTGCGCTGCTGGCGGTGGACAACTGCTTCTGCACCCCCGCGCTGCAGCAGCCGCTGAAGCTCGGTGCCGACATCGTCATGCACTCGGCCACCAAGTACATCGATGGCCAGGGCCGCAGCATGGGTGGCGTGGTCGCCGGTCGCAAAGCGCAGATGGAAGGCGTGGTCGGCTTCCTGCGTACCGCCGGGCCGACCCTCAGCCCGTTCAACGCCTGGATCTTCCTCAAGGGCCTGGAAACCCTGCGCGTGCGCATGCAGGCCCATTGCGCCAGCGCCCTGGAACTGGCCCGCTGGCTGGAACAGCAGCCGGGCATCGAGCGCGTCTACTACGCCGGCCTGGAAAGCCACCCGCAGCACGAGCTGGCCAAGCGTCAGCAGAGCGCCTTCGGCGCCGTGGTCAGCTTCGAAGTGGCCGGCGGCAAGGAAGCGGCATGGCGTTTCATCGACGCCACCCGGGTGATCTCCATCACCACCAACCTGGGCGACACCAAGACCACCATCGCCCACCCGGCCACCACCTCCCACGGGCGCCTGTCGCCGCAGGAGCGTGCCAACGCCGGCATCGCTGACAACCTGATCCGCGTCGCCGTGGGCCTGGAAGACATCGCCGACCTCAAGGCCGACCTCGCGCGTGGCCTTGCTGCGTTGTGATCGACTGGTCCATGGAATCGGCGCCCGCCCATAACGGCAAGGTCGCGCTGGTCACCGGCGCGGCCCGTGGCATCGGCCTGGGCATCGCCGCCTGGCTGATCGCCGAAGGCTGGCAGGTGGTGCTCGCGGATATCGATCGTGCCCGAGGCAGCAAGGTAGCCAAGGCACTGGGCGGCAACGCCTGGTTCGTCGGCATGGACGTGGCCCATGAAAGCCAGGTCGCCGTGGGCGTTGCCGAAGTGCTCGGCCAGTTCGGCCGGCTCGATGCGCTGGTGTGCAACGCCGGCGTCGCCGAAGCCCATGGTGCGCCGCTGGAAAGCCTCGAACTGATGCAGTGGAACCGCACCCTGTCGGTCAACCTCACCGGCCCGATGCTGTTGGCCAAGCACTGCGCGCCTTACCTGCGCGGGCATCGCGGGGCCATCGTCAACATCGCCTCGACCCGCGCCCATCAGTCCGAAGCCGATACCGAAGCCTATGCCGCGAGCAAGGGCGGGCTGGTGGCGCTGACCCACGCGCTGGCCATCAGCCTGGGGCCGGACATCCGCGTCAACGTGGTCAGCCCTGGCTGGATCGACTCCCGCGACCGCGCCGCCCGTGAAGAGGCACCGTTGTCGGAATGGGATCACGACCAGCACCCGGCCGGTCGGGTCGGCAAGGTGGAGGACGTTGCCTCCATGGTCGCCTGGTTACTCTCGGACGGCTGCGGCTTCGTCACCGGCCAGGAGTTCCTGGTGGACGGCGGCATGACCCGCAAGATGATCTACCTGGACTGATCCCGATCTTCCCGGGGCTCTCGTGCGCGGGCGTCGGGTTTCACCCGACCTACCAGCCGGGCACATCGCTCTGGCAGAAGTAGGGTGGAGGTCGCTCTTTACCTCCACCGTGCGGAGCTCCCGGTACGCACCGCTCCTGATCGTTCCACAGGCTTCCGGTACAAACAAAAAACGGGTGGCAGTGCCTTCGCACTGCCACCCGTTGGTTTTTCCGAAGGCTCGGGTATCAGGGCGCCGGGCTTTCCGGCGGGCGCACATCGATGGCCGGGGTGCCCTGGCCGCCGTCGAACAGCTGCGCCGGCGTGCGCGGCAGGATGCTTGGGCGGCTTTCCTTGTCGGTCTGGTCGCCGAGCACGCGGATGTCGCTGTACTTCTTGCCCGAGAGTGCGGCCAGCCCGGCGCGGTCGCGGACCACGGTCGGGCGCAGGAACACCATCAGGTTGCGCTTCACGTGGCTGTCCTTGGTGGAGCGGAACAGGCGACCGAGCAGGGGGATGTCGCCCAGCAGCGGCACCTTGGAGTCGGTGGTGGTGACGTCGTCCTGGATCAGGCCGCCGAGCACGATCACCTGGCCGTCCTCGGCGAGGATGGTGCTCTTGATCGAGCGCTTGTTGGTGATCAGGTCCACCGCCTGGGCGGTGAGCGTGGCGCTGGGGGCGATGGAGGAGATTTCCTGCTCGATCTCCAGGCGCAGGGTGGCGCCCTCGTTGATGTGCGGGGTGACCTTGAGGGTGACGCCGATGTCCTTGCGCTCGATGGTGGTGAAGGGGTTGTTGGCCCCGGCGGCATCGGTGGTGTAGGAACCGGTCTGGAAGGGCACGTTCTGGCCCACGAGGATCTCCGCCTTCTGGTTGTCCAGGGTCAGCAGGCTCGGCGTGGACAGCAGGTTGCTCTTGCTGTTGGCCGAGAGCGCGGTGACCAACGCGGCGAAGTGGTCGGTACCGATGCCGATGATGGCGCCATCGGGCAGGGTGGTGGGCAGCTTTTCGTCCTTGATGGCGTTGAGCACGGTGCCCACCGAGAGCCCGGTGTTGCCGAAGTTGACCCCGCCGAGGCCGCCGGTCTTGCCGCGGGCATCCACGGCCCACTGCACGCCGAGGGCGTCGGTGATGTCGCCGGAGATTTCCACGATGGCGGCTTCCACCATCACCTGGGCGCGGGGTACGTCGAGCTGGCGGACGATGTCTTCCAGCGCGTTGACCGTGTCCGGCTCGGCCAGCAGCACCAGGGCGTTGAGGCTCTCATCGGCGCGGATCAGGATGTTCTGCGGCTTGCCTTGCTGCTCGCTGCCACCTTCCGGGGTCTTCAGGCCTTCGGAAATCTCGCCCAGGGTGGTGGCCAGGGCCTTGGCGTCGTTGTGGCGCAGGCGGATGACGCGGGTATTGGCCGAGCGCGAGGTCGGGGTGTCGAGGGACTGCGCCAGCGCCACCAGCTTGGCCCGTGCCGAGGGCGGGCCGACGATGATCAGGCGGTTGGTGCGGGCATCGGCGATCACCTGGGCGGCGTTGGTGCCTTTGGCCTGGCCACGGCTGACGGCGCTGTTGAGCACCTCGGCGGCGTCCATCACCCAGGCGTTCTGCAGGTTGAGCACGGTGTAGTCGCGGTCGCCCTTCTGGTCCAGCTGGCGCATCAGGCTTTCGATGCGCGCGATGTTGGCGCTGCGGTCGCTGATGATCAGGGCGTTGGACGAGGTCACCGCCGCCAGGTGGCCGTATTGCGGCACCAGCGGGCGGATCAGCGGGATCAGCTCGGTGACCGGCGTGTGCTGGACCTGGATCACCCGGGTCTCCAGCTTGTCCGGCGCGGCCGGCCCGCCCTCGGCTTCGGCCTTGGCTTCGGCGTTGGGGATGATGCGGGCCTGGTCACCCTGGGTGACCACGGTGAAGCCGTGGGTGGCCATCACCGAAAGGAACAGTTGATAGACCTCGGACAGGTTCAGCGGCGCCTTGGACACCACGCTGACCTGGCCCTTGACCCGGGGATCGACGATGAAGGTCTCTCCGGTGATGTCGGCCACCTGGTCGACGAATTCGCGAATGTCCGCGTCCTTGAGGTTGATGGTCCAGCCTTCCTGTTGGCTGTTTTCGGCCTGGGGCTGCGGATCGGCGGCCAGCAAGGGCAACGGCGCGGCAGCGAGGCCGGCGGCCAGCAGGGCGATACTCAGGCGCGAGAGGAGTGTGGGCATTGATTCATTCGCTTTCCAGGGGCTGTTCGGGCGGTGATTCCGGCGAGAGGCCGCCGGATTCTTCCATCTGTTTTCTCAGTGCTTCCATGCGTTCGCGCAGTTCGGCGGCGTTGTCCTCCTGGAGGCCGCCGAGGTCGTTGACAGCATCATTTGCCGGCTCCGCCTCCATGGCGGGCGAGCTGGGCACGGCGAGGCGTGCCCGGGGGAAGGTCAGGGTCTCGAGGCGGCCGCCCCGGTCGATTTCCACGCGATCACGGTAGATGGCATGGAGCTTCACGCCAGGGCTAAGTTCCTCACCGCTGTGCAGGCGCTTGGGTTTGTCGCCCTCGCTGCGGATGATCACGCTGGAGCGTGCCTCATCGGCGTTGATGAAGCTGCCCAGCAGGGTCAGGCGCAGGTTGGTCGCCGGTGGTGGCGCATCGCTCTGCGCGCGGTTCGGACCGAACAGCGGCTCTAGGCGTTCCAGGCTGGCTGGAACCACCGCCGTGCTGGTGGGGTCACTGCTGGTATCGGGGGAATTGCGGAGCAATCTGATCCAGTCGGCGGATTGCCAGGCGAGGCTCAGGCTCATGGCAATCACCAAGCCCGCGCCCAGAAGCGCGGGCGAATGCTGTTGCAGCCAGTGTCGAGCACCAGTTGTGGGCAAGTGGGGGTCTCCGCGAGTTGTTCTTGATTTTCTGATTCGGCGAAAGCTCTGAATCATAGCAGTACGACGCATTCACGCTACAACCCGACAGCAGGTGTATCGCGGAGGTCTATGTGCTAAAGATATTCCGGTTTTTTTACGGGTTTGCGTGCGTGCCCGATCACAACGACAAGAAAATGGCAGGGATCTGCTGCACAACGGTCAGACAGCGTTGTGATAATTGCCCCGGTGAATTCATGAAGGCATTACACGGATGAACTCTTCGATCGAGGCGCCTCTGCGGCGCCTGCCGTTCGGCTTTGCCAAGCGTCACGGCGTCTTCCTGCAGGATGGCGTCGAGCCCTGTCTGGCCCATCGCCAAGGCGCCGAACTGGTGGCCCTGGCCGAGGCGCGTCGCTTCGTCGGTCGCTCGCTGCCATTCCGGCCGTTGCCGGTCGAATCGTTCGACCAGGCGTTGGCCCAGGCTTACCAGCACGACTCCTCCGCCACCATGCAACTGGCCGAAGACCTCGGCGGCAGCCTCGACCTGGCCGCGCTGGCCGAGCAGATGCCCGAGACCACCGACCTGATGGAGCAGGAGGACGACGCGCCGATCATCCGCCTGATCAACGCCATTCTCGGCGAGGCGATCCGCGAGAACGCCTCGGACATCCACCTGGAGACCTTCGAAAAACGCCTGGTGGTGCGCTTCCGCGTCGACGGCATCCTGCGTGAGGTGCTCGAACCCAAGCGTGAGCTGGCGGCGCTGCTGGTGTCGCGGATCAAGGTCATGGCCAAGCTGGACATCGCCGAAAAACGCGTGCCCCAGGACGGCCGTATTTCCCTGCGCGTGGCTGGCCGTGAGGTGGACATCCGCGTCTCCACGCTGCCGTCGGCCAACGGCGAGCGCGTGGTACTGCGCCTGCTGGACAAGCAGGCCGGCCGCCTGACCCTGCAGCACCTGGGCATGAGCGCGCGTGACCGCGACCTGATGGAGGCCACGGTGCGCAAGCCCCACGGCATCCTGCTGGTCACCGGCCCCACCGGCTCGGGCAAGACCACCACGCTCTACGCCAGCCTGGTCACCCTCAACGACCGCACCCGCAACATCCTCACGGTGGAAGACCCCATCGAATATCACCTGGAAGGCATCGGCCAGACCCAGGTCAACGCCAAGGTGGAGATGACCTTCGCCCGCGGCCTGCGCGCCATCCTGCGCCAGGACCCGGACGTGGTGATGGTGGGTGAGATCCGCGACCACGAAACCGCCGAGATCGCCGTCCAGGCGTCCCTCACCGGTCACCTGGTGCTCTCCACCCTGCACACCAACAGTGCCATCGGCGCCATCACCCGTTTGGTGGACATGGGCGTCGAGCCCTTCCTGCTGTCGTCCTCCTTGCTCGGCGTGCTGGCCCAGCGCCTGGTGCGCGTGCTCTGCAACCACTGCAAGGTGCCCTACAGTGCCGATGCCGCCGAGTGCACGCTGCTGGGCGTCGACCCGGCGGCCCCGCCGACCCTCTACCACGCCCGTGGTTGCCCCGAATGCCATCAGCAGGGCTACCGCGGCCGTACCGGTATCTACGAACTGGTGGTCTTCGACGACCACATGCGCAGCCTGATCCACAACTCCGCGGCGGAGCAGGAGATGACCCGCCACGCCCGCCGTTTCGGCCCCAGCATCCGCGATGACGGCAAGCGCAAGGTGCTTGAAGGCGTGACCACGGTGGAAGAGGTCCTGCGTGTGACCCAGGAAGAATAATGGCCGCCTTCGAATACCTCGCCCTCGACGCCCGTGGGCGTCCGCAGAAGGGTGTGCTGGAAGCCGACAGTGCCCGCCAGGTGCGCCAGTTGCTGCGTGAAAAACAGCTGGCACCGCTGGAGGTCAAGGCCACCCGCACCCGCGAACAGGCTGCCGGTGGCGGTCGTCTCGGCTTCGCTCGGGGCCTGTCCGCCCGCGACCTGGCGCTGGTCACCCGACAGCTGGCGACCCTGGTGCAGGCCGCGTTGCCCATTGAGGAAGCGCTGCGCGCCGCCGCGGCCCAATCCACCTCGCCGCGCATCCAGTCCATGCTGCTGGCGGTGCGTGCCCGGGTGCTCGAAGGCCATAGCCTGGCCGGCAGCCTGAGGGAGTTTCCCGCGGCCTTCCCCGAGCTGTACCGCGCCACAGTCGCGGCGGGGGAGCACGCCGGCCACCTCGGCCCGGTGCTGGAACAACTGGCCGACTACACCGAGCAGCGCCAGCAGTCGCGGCAGAAGATCCAGCTCGCGCTGCTCTACCCGGTGATCCTGATGTGCGCCTCCCTCGGCATCGTCTCCTTCCTCCTGGGCTACGTGGTCCCGGACGTGGTGCGCGTGTTCATCGATTCCGGGCAGACCCTGCCGCTGCTCACCCGTGGCCTCATCGCCCTCAGCGACCTGGTCAAGCACTGGGGCTGGCTGGCGGCCCTGCTCGCCATCGCCGCCTTCATCGGTGCCCGTGTGGCGCTGCGCGAGGAGGCGATACGCGCCCGTTGGCATGGCCTGGTGCTGCGCATTCCACTGGTGGGTGGCCTGGTTCGCGCCACCGACACCGCGCGCTTCGCCTCCACCCTGGCGATCCTCACCCAGAGCGGCGTGCCGTTGGTGGAGGCGCTGGGCATCGGTGCCGAAGTGATCGCCAACCGGGTGATCCGCGCCGACGTGGTACTGGCCGCACAGAAGGTCCGCGAAGGCGGCAGCCTAACCCGTGCGCTGGAGGCCAGCGGTCAGTTCCCGCCGATGATGCTGCACATGATCGCCAGTGGTGAACGCTCCGGCGAGCTGGACCAGATGCTGGCCCGTACCGCGCGCAACCAGGAGAACGACCTGGGTGCGCAGATCGCGCTGCTGGTGGGGCTGTTCGAGCCCTTCATGCTGGTGTTCATGGGCGCGGTGGTGCTGGTCATCGTCCTCGCCATCCTCCTGCCGATCCTTTCTCTCAACCAACTCGTGGGGTAATCGCGTGAAACTGCGCCGCAAACAGTCGGGCTTTACGCTCATTGAAATCATGGTGGTGGTGGTCATCCTCGGCATCCTCGCCGCGCTGGTGGTGCCCCAGGTGATGAACCGCCCGGACCAGGCCAAGGTCACGGTCGCCAAGGGCGACATCAAGGCCATCGGCGCCGCGCTGGACATGTACAAGCTCGACAACTTCGCCTACCCCAGCACCCAGCAGGGCCTGGAGGCGCTGGTCAAGAAGCCCAGTGGCAACCCGCAGCCGAAGAACTGGAACAAGGACGGCTACCTCAAGCGCCTGCCGGTCGATGCCTGGGGCAACCCCTACCAGTACCTGGCCCCCGGGACCAAGGGCCCCTATGACCTGTACTCCTTCGGCGCCGACGGCAAGGAAGGCGGCACCGACGCCGATGCCGATATCGGTAACTGGGAAAACTGATGCCCCCACGGTCGCGCTGCCCAGGCTGCCCGCCCGCCAAGGGGCAGGGCGGCTTCACCCTGATCGAGCTGCTGGTGGTCCTGGTGATCATCGGCTGCCTGGTCGGGCTGGCGGTGCTCAGCACCGGCGTGGCCGGCCCCTCCCGTGAGTTGAACAACGAAGCCGAGCGCCTGGCCGGGCTGATCGGCGTACTGGTGGACGAAGCCGTGCTCGACAACCGCGAATACGGCCTGCGCCTGGACGCCGATGGCTACCGCGTGCTGCGCTTCGACGAAGCCAAGGCCCGCTGGCAGGAAGTGGGTGAAGAAAACCACAAGCTGCCGGCCTGGGCCGAGCTCAAGTTCGAGCTGGAAGGCGCCGCGCTGGCATTGCCCAGCCCGGTGGCCGATGACGACGAGAAACCCAAGGAACAACTCCGTGCACCGCAATTGCTGATCCTCTCCAGTGGCGAACTCAGCCCCTTCCGCCTGGAGCTGGGGGAGCGTCGCAAGGACGGTGTGCGCCTGCAGATGAGCAGCGACGGCTTCCGCCTGCCCAAGGTCGAGGCCTTGGCCGGCAAGGGGCGGGCAGGATGAAGGCCCAGCGCGGTTTCACCCTGCTCGAAGTGTTGGTGGCCCTGGCGATCTTCGCCGTGGTCGCCGCTTCTGTGCTGGCCACCAGCGCGCGCAGCCTGCAGAACGCCGCACGCCTGGAAGACAAGACCCTGGCGATGTGGATCGCCGACAACCGCCTGGCCGAGATGCAGCTCGCCGCCACGCCGCCGAGCGAGGGACGTGACCAGGGCGAGCTGGATTTCGCCGGGCGCCGCTGGGAGTGGCAGAGCCAGGTCGATGCCACCTCCGACCCGGCCTTGCGCCGCGCCACCCTGTGGGTCGCCCAACGCAACGACCGCGGTCCCCGGGGCAAGCTGGAAGACCGCGCCGCCGCGCGCCTGGTCGGCTTCATCGAGACCCAGCAATGAAGCGCAGCGCCGGCTTCACCCTGCTGGAACTGCTGATCGCCATCGCCATCTTCGCGCTGCTGGCCCTGGGCACCTACCGCATGCTCGACAGCGTGCTCGCCAGCGACCGCGCCACCCGCGCCCAGGAGCAGCAACTGCGTGAGCTGGTGCGGGCCATGGCCGCCATCGAGCGCGACCTGCAGCAGGTGAACCCGCGACCGGTGCGTGACGCCTATGGCGAATGGCGCGGCGCACTGGTGGGCGAGAGCGGCGACAACGACAGCGTCGAGCTGAGCCGTGGCGGCTGGCGCAACCCCCTTGGCGCACCGCGCTCACGCATGCAGCGGGTGCGCTGGCAGCTCTCCGGGGAGAAGCTGGAACGGCGCTACTGGACGGTGCTCGACCAGGCCCAGGACAGCCAGCCGCAAGTGCAGCAGGCACTGGACGGGGTGACCCGCCTGAAGCTGCGTTACCTGGACAAGTCCGACAACTGGGTGGAGGTCTGGCCCGCCGACGGCGAGACCGGCGACAAGAGCCTGGAGAAGTTGCCCCGGGCCATCGAACTGACCCTCGAGCATCGCCGCTACGGCGAACTGCGCCGGGTGCTGCGCCTGGTGGACGAGCCTCCGCAGCAACAGCCCCAGGTGCCCAATGGCGACGACAACAATGATGACGGCGGCGACGACGTGCCGGCTGACGAAGGCGGTACGCCATGATGCGGCAACGGGGCATGGCCATGATCACGGTGCTGTTGGTGGTGGCCGTGGTGACCGTCGTCTGTGCCGGGATGATCGCCCGGCAGCAACTGGCGATCCGTTCCAGCGCCAACCAGCTGCATGCGCGCCAGGCCCTGCAGTACGCCCTGGGCGGTGAGGCGCTGGCTCGTGGCATGCTGCTCCGCGACCTGCGCGCCGGTGACCCGCGCACGCCGGTGGATCACCTGGGTGAAGCCTGGGCCCGGCCCCTGAACAACTTCCCCCTGGACGATGGCGGCGAACTGCTGGTGCGCATCGATGACGCCACCGCGCGCTTCAACCTCAATTCCGTGGTGCGCCAGGGCAAGGTCAACGAGCAGTCGCTGCTGCAGTTCCGCCGCCTGCTGCTGCGCCTGCAGATCGAGGCGCCCTATGCCGAGCGCCTGGTGGACTGGCTCGACAAGGACCAGGAGCCCACCGGTGCCAACGGCGCCGAAGACAACGAATACCTGCTCAACCAACCGCCCTACCGGGCAGCCAACCGCGCCATGGCGGATGTCTCCGAACTGCGCCTGCTGGCAGGCATGACCGAGGCGGACTATCGTCGCCTGCTGCCCTATGTCGCAGCCCTGCCGGACAATGCCACGCTCAACGTCAACACTGCGGGCGCGATAGTGCTTTCCAGCCTCGCCGACACCCTGACGCCCAGCGTGGGTGAGGCGCTGGTGGCGGCCCGCGGCAAGGCCGGCTTCCAGACCCTGGACGCCTTCCTGGGGCAATCCGCCCTGGCCGGCATGGGCATGGAGGCACAAGGGCTGGCGGTGGGCAGCGAATATTTCCGGGTGACCAGCGAAGTGCACCTTGGCGGAAGGCGCCAGGTACTGGTCAGCACCCTGCAGCGTGGCAACGACGGCCGCGTGCGGGTGCTTTCCCGCGACATGGGGCAGGGCGGCTTGCCGCCGGCCCTTCTCAAGGAAAAGGACGAAGAATGAAGCAGGCAAGTATTTTCCTGCCGGCGGCGGCGGTGACCCGCGTCGATGGCGAACTGGAGGTCTGGCTGGTGCAGGGCGGTGATGCCCGGCAACTGCCGTTCGCCGCCGCGGTAACGGCGCTCTCCGGTGATTGGCGCCTGGTGCTGCCGGTGGAGGCGGTGACCGCTTGCGCCGCACGCCTGCCCACGCAAAAGGCGCGCTGGTTGCGCCAGGCCTTGCCGTTTGCCGTGGAAGAGCTGCTGGCCGAGGACGTCGACAGCCTGCACCTGGCACTGGGGGGGGGGCTGCCGGATGGCCTGCACCGTATTTTCGCCGTGCGCCGCAGCTGGTTGAGTGCCTGGGTCGACCTGGCCGCGGAGCTGGGCTCGGTGCCCGCCAGCCTGCAGGTGGATGCCGACCTGTTGCCGGAGGAGGGCACCCAGCTGTTCTGGCTGGACGGCCGCTGGCTGCTGGGCGGCGAACAAAGCGCCCGCCTCGGTCTGCAGGACGAGGATTGGCCGCACCTGCGCGAGGCCTGTGCCTTGCCGCTGCATGGCCGGGCGCCGCGTGAACGCCAGGTGCTGGAAGGCATCGACGAATGGCAGGAGCAGGCGCAACCCTATCAATGGCTCGCCTCGCACCTTGGCAGCGAGTTGGCTCAGGCGGAATTCCAGGTGCGCCAGGAACATCGCCACCAGCGCTTCCTGCGCCCGGTGCTGGCCCTGGTGGGGCTCTGGGTGGTGCTGCAGTGGGGCTTCTACCTGGCCCAGGGCTGGCACCTGCGCCATGAGGGCGACAACTATGCGGCGGCCAACGAGGCGCTGTACCGGGAGCTGTTCCCCCAGGACAGCAAGCTGATCAACCTGCGCGCGCAGTTCGACCAGCATCTCGCCGCCGGAACTGCGACGGGGCAGGGGCGTTTGCTCGGCCTGCTCGACCAGGCGGCCGATGCCCTGCTCGCCGAAGGGGCGCAGGTGCGGGTGCAGCAACTGGATTTCAGCAACACACGGGGCGACCTGTCGATGCAGGTGCAGGCGCCGGGGTTCGATGCCCTGGAGCGCCTGCGCGAGCGATTGATCGCCGCCGGGCTCGCGGTGCAACTGGGGTCGGCCAGCCGTGAAGGCACTGCCGTGAGTGCGCGACTGGTGATCGGGGGATGAACATGACCATGGCTTTCAAGGATCGTCTGCAGACGCAATGGCAAGGGTCGGCCCTGGCCACCCGCTGGAAGGCGATGCCGCCCCGGGATCGCCTGGCGCTGGCAATGCTGGGGGGCTTCCTGCTGCTGGTGCTGCTCTACCTCGCCCTCTGGCGCCCGGCTCAGCAGGGGGTGATCAGTGCCCGCAACCATTACGAGCAACAACGTGCGCTGCATCAGTACATGCAGCAGCAGGCGCCCCGTGCCCGTGCGGCCGAGGAAGCGCCACAGGCCACCGTCGAGCCGGAGCGCCTGCAAGGGCTGGTGACCGCCAGCGCTGCCGAGCAGGGCCTGTCGGTGGAGCGCATGGACAGCGATGCCCCCGGGCAGGTGCAGGTCAGCCTGGAGCCCACCGCGTTCGCCAAGCTGCTGCGCTGGTTCGCCGGCCTCGAAGCGCAGGGTGTGCGCATCGAAGAGGCCGGGCTGGACCGTGGTGAGGATGGCCAGGTCGCTGCACGGTTGACCCTGCGCGTGGGTGGCTGAGCCTGCACCCTGTTGAGGCTCGCTGCCCCCGGCTGTGCACCAGCTTGGTGGGCGGCGCCCCTTCACCCGTCTTCCCAGGGCCATGCGTCGCCAGTGCGGAACGCTGCCAACGGAGCATTGGCGAAGGGCACGAAAATCAGCTTTTTAGAAAAAACTTCAAGCAGGGTGTTGACTTAGGTAAGCCCTCTGCGTAAATTGCGCGCCTCGCAAGGCGATGGGTGATTAGCTCAGCCGGGAGAGCATCTGCCTTACAAGCAGAGGGTCGGCGGTTCGATCCCGTCATCACCCACCATCCCTTGTGAATTCGGACGAAAGTCCGGCCGACGCGCAGCGGTAGTTCAGTCGGTTAGAATACCGGCCTGTCACGCCGGGGGTCGCGGGTTCGAGTCCCGTCCGCTGCGCCATATTTTACCGAATGTCAGGTTCAGGCCAGGCATGAGGTAACGAGTAGCTCGAAACGCTCGCTGCCAGACAAAGCAAAGGTTCCACCGGACGAAAGTCCAACCGACACGCAGCGGTAGTTCAGTCGGTTAGAATACCGGCCTGTCACGCCGGGGGTCGCGGGTTCGAGTCCCGTCCGCTGCGCCATATAAAGGAAAGCCCTCAGGTAGAAATACCTGGGGGTTTTTTCTTTGCCTGGAAAAAAGTGCGCCTCACACCTGCTCATCGCACCGGGCATTGCCCTGGATTAATTTTTCGGTCACCCGCGCTCGTTACCCTATTGGCACGTTCCTTGTTTCATTCAGGGGACGACAGAAAAAGGAGAGCGACGATGGATGACTATCAGGAAGAGATTCTCGACTTCCACGCCAGCGAGCAGGACGCGGTGGAGCCGGCGGACGACGCCACCGAGATGTGATCAGCCCGCCTGGCGCTGGGCGCGGCGGAATTCCCCGGGGGTGCTGCCGCTCCAGCGCTTGAAGGCACGCTGGAAGGCCTCGGCCGAGGCGAAGCCCAGCAGGTAGGCGATTTCCCCAAAGGCCAGCTCGGTGTCGCGGATATAGGCCATGGCCAGGTCGCGGCGGGTGTCATTGAGGATGCTGCGGAACTGCGTGCCTTCCTCGGCCAGCTTGCGCCGCAGGGTCCAGGTCGGCAGTTGCAGGCGTGCGGCCACTTCTTCGAGATCGGGCTCGCGCCCGTGCAGCAGCGGCCCCAGCAACTGGGTGATGCGCTCGCGCAGGCTGCGGGTGCGGGTGCGCTGCTCCAGATCCTGTTCACAGAGCTCCAGCAACTGCCGCCAGGTGCTGGGGCAATGCTCGCGCCCACGCAGGGCCAGGGTCGGTTGCGACAGGCGCAGCTGGTTGGCGCTGGCGCCGAACTCCACCGTGCAGCCGAACAGCTCCGTGTAGCGCTCGGCGTAGTCGGGGGCGGGAAACTCGATCTCCACCTTCTCCACCGCCAGCGGCTGGCCCACCAGGGCGCCGAACTGGCAGGCCCAGCTGGCCAGCACGGAATCCACCACGAAGCGGTTGTAGGCGTTGTACGGGCTGATGGAATAGAAGCGCAGCCAGGCCCCGCCGGCGTCCTCGTGGAAGCTCGACTGGCCCCGGTAGTTGTGGGCGTAGAGCGGTTCGAAGCGGATCAGCGTGCGCGCCGCCTCGCGCACGTTGGGCGCCTGCATGGCGGTAACGCCGGTGAGGCCGACCTGGCTGAGGCGGCTGATGCGCCCCATGAGCAGGCCCAGCGCCGGGTTGCCGATCAATTGCATGGCGGCATGGCCCAGGCGCATGTAGCGGGGGATCGACAGGCGCCCGCGTGGCTCGGCCAGGCGCGCGGCATCCAGGCCGTATTGGGCGAGCAGGGGGCTCGGGTCCTGGCCGGCTTCGCGCACCGCGTCGGCGAGGTTCTGCACGAAGCCCACCGAGAGGTCGCCGAGGCGAACCCGTGTCGGCTTCATAGCCAGATGTTCAACAGCCGGGCGCCACGCCCGGCATCGGCCACGCGGGTGCCGTTGGCATCGGTACCCAGGCCGGGGCCGTCGCTGCCCAGGTCCCACAGCTGGCCGCGCAGGAACACCGTCAGCCCGGCACGGGCACCGCTGTCCGGCAAGCGTCCGGCCATGGCCAGGCGCTGCCAGGCTTCGCCTTCGCTGAGTTCGCCGGCGCGCAGTTTCACGTCGCTAGGCGCCGGTGCGCCGTTATAGCCGTTCCAGGGTTTGTTCCAGCTGCCGTTGCCGCTGAGGAAGGCCGGCACCGCCAGCAGCTCCACACCTTGTTCGCGCAGTGCTGCGTAGCCCGCCGGGTACCAGCTGTCGGCGCAGATCAGCACGCCCAGGCGCCCGGCCGGGGTGTCGAGCACCTTGAGTTGCTCGGCGCCTGCGGCGGCGGTGAAGCCCTGTTCGTCGAGGATCGGGTAGAGCTTGCGCTGGGGCTGGCCGATGGGCAGGCCCTTGTGGTCGAACACTAGGCTGACGTTGTACAGCGGGCCGCTTTCGGCCAGCAGGTTGCCGCCTTCGATGCGTGGTTCGGGCAGGAGGATGGAGCCCGCCACCAGGGTGATGCCGAAGTCCCGGGCGAGTCCACCGAACAAGGCCTGGTAGTCGCCCGCCATGCGCGTCGCCTTCATGCGGAACAGTGCATCGACCAGGCGTTGTTCACCCTCGGCCGCGACCAGCGCGCGGGCCAGTTTCATCGGGTTGGCGGCCGCCAGCCAGAGCATGGCGTCGTCGAGGCTGTGGGCGCTGTAGACCTGGTTCTTCTCGCCGGCGGCCACCAGCCAGGTGCCGATGTGCTCGGGCAGCACGACGATGGTCCGTTCGTTGAGCAGCCCTTCGCTGCGGGCCTTCTCCAGGTAGGCGGCGAGCTTCAGGCGCAGGCGGTCCACACTCTGGTAGTCGGCGGCGAAGAGTTCGGGCTGGATGCCCAGCAGGTTACCGCGGTCGCCGGGCTCGCCGAGGTTGAGGGCGACCTCGCTGCGCAGGTCGGAGAGGTAGTGGCCGACCGGGCGCTCGTCGGTCCAGATCGCATAGCTGACCAGCACGCCGGCGAACAGGGCGGAGGCCAGGACAATCAGCAGTTTGCGCATGGGATTCGGCATCGAGGAATGTGCCGGTCAGGGTAGGGGAGCGCATGGCGCTTGCCAAGTCGCCCTGTGCGTTTGGATCAATAAGTTGTCACTTTCGATCATTGAGCGCGCCCGGCTGGCTGACTATCGTCTGCCCCATAAACCGACCGTGGCCCAAGACGCTGCGGCATTCCGTGAATGCAACGCCCGCTGTGGAGACATCCATGACCGCTTCCGCCTACCCGAACCTGCTCGCGCCCCTCGACCTGGGCTTCACCACCCTGCGCAACCGCACCCTGATGGGCTCCATGCACACCGGCCTGGAAGAGAAGCCCAACGGCTTCGAGCGCATGGCCGCCTACTTCGCCGAACGTGCCCGTGGCGGCGTCGGCCTGATGGTCACCGGCGGCATCGGCCCGAACGAGGAAGGTGGCGTCTACTCCGGTGCGGCCAAGCTGACCACCGAGGAAGAGGCCGAGAAGCACCGCGTCGTCACCCAGGCGGTGCACGAGGCGGGTGGCAAGATCTGCATGCAGATCCTCCACGCCGGCCGCTATGCCTATAGCCCCAAATCCGTCGCGCCGTCCGCCATCCAGGCACCGATCAACCCGTTCAAGCCCCGCGAGCTGGACGAGGAAGGCATCGAGAAGCAGATCCAGGACTTCGTCACCTGCTCGGTACTGGCGCAGAAGGCCGAATACGACGGCGTCGAGATCATGGGTTCCGAGGGCTACTTCATCAACCAGTTCCTCGCCGCCCATACCAACCAGCGCAACGACCGCTGGGGTGGCAGCTACGAGAACCGCATGCGCCTGCCGGTGGAGATCGTCCGCCGCGTGCGTGAGGCCGTGGGCCCGAACTTCATCATCATCTACCGCCTGTCGATGCTCGACCTGGTGGAAGGCGGCAGCACCTGGGAAGAGATCGTCATCCTGGCCAAGGCCATCGAAGCCGCGGGTGCCACCCTTATCAACACCGGTATCGGCTGGCACGAAGCGCGCATCCCCACCATCGCCACCAAGGTGCCGCGTGCGGCCTTCACCAAGGTCACTGCCAAGCTCAAGGGCGAGGTGTCGATCCCGCTGATCACCACCAACCGCATCAACACCCCGGAAGTGGCCGAGCAGGTGCTCGCCGAAGGCGACGCCGACATGGTTTCCATGGCCCGCCCCTTCCTCGCCGACCCGGACTTCGTCAACAAGGCCGCCGAAGGCCGTGCCGACGAGATCAACACCTGCATCGGCTGCAACCAGGCCTGCCTGGACCACACCTTCGGCGGCAAGCTGACCAGCTGCCTGGTCAACCCGCGTGCCTGCCACGAGACCGAGCTGAACTACATCCCCACCACCCAGGTGAAGAAGATCGCCGTGGTCGGTGCCGGCCCGGCGGGCCTGTCCGCCGCCACCGTGGCCGCCGAGCGTGGCCACCAGGTGACCCTGTTCGACGCCGCCGCCGAGATCGGTGGCCAGTTCAACGTCGCCAAGCGCGTGCCGGGCAAGGAAGAGTTCTACGAGACCCTGCGCTACTTCAAGCGCAAGCTGGAAACCACCGGTGTCGACCTGCGCCTGAACACCCGCGTCAGCGTCGATGACCTGGTCAAGGGCGGCTACGACGAGGTGCTCCTCGCCACCGGCATCGCCCCGCGCACCCCGGAAATTCCCGGTGTCGACAACCCCAAGGTGATCAGCTACCTGGACGCCATCCTGCAGCGCAAGCCGGTGGGCCAGAAGGTCGCGGTGATCGGCGCCGGCGGCATCGGCTTCGACGTCTCCGAGTTCATCACCCATGAAGGCGAGGCCACCAGCCAGGACCGCGACGCGTTCTGGAAGGAGTGGGGCATCGACGGTGACCTGGAAGCCCGTGGCGGCGTTGCCGGGATCAAGGCCCAGCCGCACCCGGCGGCCCGCCAGGTGTTCCTCCTGCAGCGCAAGAAATCCAAAGTCGGCGACGGCCTGGGCAAGACCACCGGCTGGATCCACCGCACCGGCCTGAAGAACAAGAACGTGCAGATGCTCAACGCGGTGGAGTACCTGAAGATCGACGACGCCGGCCTGCACATCCGCATCGCCGAAGGCGAGCCGCAGGTGCTGCCGGTGGACACCGTGGTCATCTGCGCCGGCCAGGACCCGCTGCGCGAGTTGCACGACGGCTTGGTCGCCGCCGGCCAGAGCGTGCACCTGATTGGCGGTGCCGATGTGGCGGCGGAACTGGACGCCAAGCGCGCCATCAACCAGGGCTCGCGCCTCGCCGCCGAGCTGTGATCGAAAGACGCCCCGCCTCGTGCGGGGCGTTCTCTTTAAGGGCATCTCTGAAAAACGTAGGCGAGGCCGTCAGCGCAAGGCAAAAACAGGCGAAAAAGCGCAGTTTACGCACGGTAAATGAGCATTTTGAGCGTGTTTTTAACGCAGCGATGACAACGCAGGTAGTTTTTTGAGGTGCCCTTTATAGGCTGATAAAAACAAGGAATAGCCGATGTCCCTCGAAGCCCGATTGAATCCCGCCGTGGCCGCCAGCCTGCAACGCTGGCACCAGTTCATCGCCAGCCAGGACCTGAGCCAGCTGCCCGAGCTGCTGCACCCGCAGGCGGTGTTCCGCTCGCCCATGGCGCACACGCCCTACCCGGGCGCGCAGGCGGTGAACCTGATCCTCAACACCGTGATCAAGGTGTTCGAGGACTTCGCCTACCACCGCGAACTGGCCAGCGCCGATGGCCTCAGCGTGGTGCTGGAGTTCAGTGCCCGGGTCGGTGAGCGCGAGCTGAAGGGCATCGACATGATCCGCTTCGACGAACAGGGCAAGATCGTCGATTTCGAAGTGATGATCCGCCCGATGAGCGGTCTCGCCGCCCTCGGCGAGGAGATGGGAAGGCGTCTGGCGCCCTATCTCGCCGCGATGAAAAGCTGAAAGTCTCCAACCCCATCACATTTTCACTGTGCGCCCGGTCCGCTCCCCGATGGGGGCGGGTCGAGTGCCAACCCAGTCACATTGCCCGTTGCGCTTTTTCCCCTAGACTCCGTGAATCAGGATGTACGCCTGTCTCCCAGGCGTAGCACCACCGACAGGAATGTCACCCGTCCCGCCCAGGGACTCACCGCGTTGGCCTAGAGGGAAACCGATGAGCATGCAGAACAAGCCGCAGATGGTTGAAGCCGTGCTGTTCTTCAATGAGCGTGGCGTCTGCAAGGAAATGCTCTTCCCCGAATTCGAGGCGATGCTCGACGGTGTGGTGAACATGCCCGAGTACGCCGATGAGCAGATGCGCCTGGCGTATGTGCTGATCAATCCCCGTTTGCTGGTCCGTTCCCTGGTGTTCTTCTACCTGGACTTCGACGAGAAGGGCCAGGCCGACACCGGCTGGAACATGCCCCTGCGCCACCTGGCCGAACGTGCTGGCCGTGGCCCCGACCTGGGCGCCGGGCCGATACGCCTCGCCTGCCGCAGCCAGTGCCCGGTGTCCTGGCACCAGATGCACATGTGGGACCCGAACCTGGCCCCGGGCAGCAATGACCTGGCCCTGGTCCGCGATACGGTCAAGCGCAATGGCCTCGGCCTGATGGTGGAGGACGACCAGCCCCAGGCGGTTGAGCCCCAGCGTCTGCAGATGGCACCCGAAGACAAGTGGTACGCGCCGCCGGATGCGTCCGCCGAAGTGGCCGAGCAACTGGCGCAGAAGCTGGAGCAGGAACATCGCCTGAAGACCGCGCAGCTGATCAAGCAGCAGCGTCTGCGCATCGCCAGCCTCGGCCAGCAGAACGAAGAGGCCCTGGCCAAATATCGCCTCTCCGCCGAAGAACAGGCGCGCAGCCTGCAGGAGCAGATCCAGGGCCTGCAGCAGAACCTGCGTCAGCAGGAAGAACTCAACGCCGACCTCAAGCGCCAGTTGCTTACCCAGACCGACGGCTTCCAGAAGTCCCGCGAGGAAATGAGCCAGCAGCTGCGTGCGCTGGAGCGTCACGGCCGCACCGAGGTGGACATCCTGCGTTCGCAGTTCGACAGCGAGATGCAGGCCAAGATCGCCGCTGCGGTGATGGACTACAAGGAGCAGATCGCCATCCGCGATGTCGAGCTCGCCTACCGCAACGAGCTGGACGCCCAGCTGCAGCAGGAGATCGACCGCCTCAAGCAGGAGCGCGAGCAACTGGTGAACCAGGGGGGCGACCAGATCCTCGAGCGCCTGGCCCGTCTCGGCGTGGTCTTCGTGGTCTATCACCCGGGTGCCGGGCACCTGACCATCCCGCTGCAGGATGTCGCCCGCTACCAGGACAACCCGCTGGCCTACGCGGCGTCCAAGTGCTTCGTCTCCGAAGCCCAGTACCGCCAGTGGCTGACCCACTACCAGCAACCCACCTGCGAAGCGACCCTGCCCAGCGGCGAGCGTTGCTCCATGCCCATCGACCGGGTGGATTCGCCCAGCCGCTTCGTCGCCGGTGATTCCAACTGCTGCGCGCGCCACAAGGCCAGCAGCCGCCTGCGCACCGTCAGCTGATCTCGCGGCGGCGCGGCGCCTGCCGTATCCTGCCGCTCGTCACCGCTCCGTTGCCGGACTCCGCCTTGCCCCTTCGCTTGCCCGACTGGACGCCCAGCGCCAGCCTCGACCCCATCCGTCTCGATTGGTTCGACCGCGCGTCGGTGAGCCTCGCCCTGTTGCGCCTGGAGCGCATCGACCCGCTGGTGAGCGGCAACAAGTGGTTCAAGCTGGCGCCGCACCTGGCGCGGGCCGCCGAACAGGGCGCCGAGGGTGTGATCAGCCTGGGCGGCGCCCATTCCAACCACCTGCATGCCCTGGCGGCGGCGGGGCGGCGTTTCGGTTTCCCCTGTGTCGGTTTGCTGCGTGGCGAACCCGTGGAGACGCCGACGGTGAGCGACCTGCGCGAGCTGGGCATGGAATTGCACTGGCTCGGCTATGGCGGCTACCGCGCCCGCCACCTGCCGGGGTTCTGGGAACCCTGGGCGGCGCGCTACCCGGGCTTCGCCCAGGTGCCCGAAGGGGGCGGCGGCCTGCCGGGCGCCCTGGGCTGCGCACCGCTGGTGGCGATGATCGACGAACAATTACCGAGCCTCGGCTGGAGCGATTACGACGCGCTCTGGCTGGCGGCCGGTACCGGCACTACCCTGGCCGGCCTGGTGCTGGGGGAGGGCGGGCGCCATCCGGTGTTCGGTGCCCTGGCGGTGCCGCCTGACCATGGCGTCGCCGAGCAGGTGCGGGCGTTGCTGGCGGAGGCCGGCGCCGCCGATACCGGCTATCGATTGCTGGACGCCAGCCGTGGCGGCTTCGCCCGGGTGGATGCCGAATTGGCGACGGCGCTGTTCGACTTCGAGGCCCGCACCGGCATCGAGCTGGACCCGCTCTACACCGCCAAGGCGTTAATAGCGTTGCGCCAGTACGTGGAGGCCGGTTACCTTGCCGCCGGCAGTCGCGTGATCATGTTGCATACCGGTGGCCTGCAAGGCCGTAGAGCCATGTTGCCGCGCCTGTTGCAACTGGCTGGCTACACTGCCACCTCAGCTGATTCCTCAGGATGATGGGATGACCGAACCGCTCAATCCGGACCAACTGCGCAGCCTGACGCCGCTCAATGCCTTGTCCGAGCAGCAGTGGCGCGAACTGCGCAGCCAGCTGGTACCGCAGCCGCTGCTCGCCGGCCAGGCCCTGTTCCGCCGGGGCGACCAGGCGCGGCTGACCTATTACCTGCTGGCCGGTGAACTGCAACTGCGCGATGCCGATGGCAGCGAGCAGCGCCTGGTCGCCGGCAGCGAGGCCAGCTGCCATCCGTTGTCCCCCAGCCTGCCGCGCCTGCAGGAGGCCCTGGCACTGACCGAAGTCAGCGTGCTGGCCATCGACAGCGCCACCCTGGCGCGCCTGATCACCTGGCGCTCGGCTTACCAGGACCTGCTCCTGCAACTGGACCCGGACGGCGACCAGGAATGGCTGGAGCGCCTGCTGGAGAACCCGCTGTTCGCCAAGGTGCCGCCGGCCAACGTGCAGGAGATGGTGGCGCGCCTGCAGCGCGTCGAGATGCCCGCCGGCAGCGAAGTGCTGCGCGAGGGCGAAGCGGGGGATTGCTGCTACTTCCTGCAATCGGGTCGCGCCGAGGTGATCCGTGGTGCCGGCAGCGAGCATCAGGTGCTCGCCGAGCTGGAAGTGGGTGCCTGCTTCGGCGAGGAGGCGTTGCTCTCCGACCGGCCGCGCAACGCCACCGTCACCCTGCTCGAAGACGGCGTGGTGCTGCGCCTGGATCGCCAGGACTTCTTCGCCCTGCTCAAGGCGCCGGTGGTGGACGAAGTCTCCCTCGGCGAGGCGTCGCGCCTGCTGGCCGCAGGCGGCCAATGGCTGGACGTGCGCCTGCAGGACGAATACGAACGCGCCCATGCCCCCCAGGCGCTGAACATGCCCCTGCACCTGCTGCGCCTGAAGGCGCGCCTGCTCGACCGCGAGAAGGCCTACCTGTGCTACTGCGACAGCGGCAAGCGCAGCGCCAGCGCGGTGTTCCTCCTCTCCCAACTGGGCTTCAAGGCCTACGCCCTGCGCGACGGCCTGGATGCACTGCCCGCCGTGCAGCGCGATGCCTTGCTCTGTGAAGACGGCGCCGGCTACCTGGCCCGTTCCGGCGGACGCACCGAGCGCAGCCGGTAAACCCCGAGTGGGCTTACCGTTTTCGCGAATGAATTCGCTCCCACCGGGATAGCCCCTGTAGGGCGGGTGAAACCCGCGAAAGGCTGCCGGGTTGCACCCGACCTACATACTGTCCAGCTTCCAGCTCTCAGCCTCCCACCGTCTGCGGCCAGCGATCGCTGACCAGGAACACCCGCTCCCGCTCTTCCCATCGTTCCCCCGCATCCTCCAGGCGTACCAGCATGCGTGCGGGAGCGTCTGCGGGGAGTTCCAGCAGCCAGTGCTCCAACCGCTCGCGAGGCCAGAGGTCCGCAGGTTCGCACAACGCGGGCGCCAGCCAGGAATGGCGCTCCAGGGGTTGCCAGGCAGCCTCGGGCTTCTGAGCGAGAAAGTCGGCGATGTCGCTGCGTCGCAGCCAGCGTCCATGCAGGTGCTCGCCGTGGGCGCCCAGGGGGGCGGTGCAGTCACCGGGCCAGGGGTAGAAGAGGTAGCCGCCCAGCCACAGTTCGGCGCTGGCCGGCCAGGCGCCGAGTTCCTCCAGCAGCGGGCGGCATTCCGGGTTGGAGGAGAGTGGCAGCTGGTGCTGGGCGAGGTGCTCCAGCTTGAGGTCGAGGCGGTCCAGGCTGCCCGGGCCGAGCCACTGCGCGGCGTCCTCGCCCTGGCCGTGACGTGGCCCCAGGTAGAGCTTGATGGCCAGCTCCAGGTGATGCACGCCTTCCTCGTCCTGCAGCAGCAGGTCCAGTTCGCCGAGGGTCTGGCCGGTCACCCGCACCGGCAGGTTGGCACCCAGCAGGCGGATGCCTGGTGCCCGGGCCAGGGCGAATTGCCAGAGGCGCTCGTAGTAGAGGCCGAGGCGCCGGCTGGAGCCCTGGCTCAGCCAGTGCTCCAGCTCGGTGGGCGCGGCGTCCTGCTGTTCCAGCCAGGCCACCAGGCGCGCCGGCTCGGCGGCCCAGGCACTGGCACTGAGCGGGTGGCGCTGGCGCCAGGGCGCCTGGGCCAGCAGGGGCGGCGACAGCAGCACCCAGGCCAGGTCACGCACGACGTTCTGACGCAAATGGCGGGGCAGGGCGGCGAGGGCGGCGAAGGGATGCATGCTGCGAGCATAGTCGAGGCTGGTTTGCCGCTGTCACGGGCTTTCGCCCATAATCCGAGCATTCCACCCCGTTGCAGAGCCCTGCTGGAGCCCCATGGAGCAATTCCGCAATATCGGCATCATCGGTCGCCTGGGCAGCCCCCATGTGCTCGATACCATCCGCCGCCTGAAACGATTCCTGCTGGACCGCCACCTGCATGTGATCCTCGAAGACACCATCGCCGAAGTCCTGCCGGGCCACGGCCTGCAGACCTCCTCGCGAAAGATCCTCGGCGAGGTCTGCGACATGGTCATCGTGGTCGGCGGCGACGGCAGCATGCTCGGCGCCGCCCGCGCCTTGGCCCGCCACAACGTGCCGGTACTGGGCATCAACCGCGGCAGCCTGGGCTTCCTCACCGACATCAAGCCGGACGAGCTGGAGATCAAGGTAGCCGAGGTGCTCGACGGCCAGTACCTGGTGGAGAGCCGCTTCCTGCTGGAGGCCGAAGTGCGCCGCCACGGCGAGGCCATCGGCCAGGGCGACGCGCTCAACGACGTGGTGCTGCACCCCGGCAAGTCGACCAAGATGATCGAGTTCGAACTGCACATCGATGGCCAGTTTGTCTGCAGCCAGAAGGCCGACGGCCTGATCGTCGCCACGCCCACCGGCTCCACCGCCTACGCGCTGTCCGCCGGCGGGCCGATCATGCACCCGAAGCTGGATGCCATCGGCGTGGTGCCCATGTACCCGCACACCCTGTCCAGCCGCCCGATCGTGGTCGACAGCAACAGCGAACTGAAGATCGTGGTCTCGCCGGACATGCAGATCTACCCGCTGATTTCCTGCGACGGCCAGAACCACTTCACCTGCGCCCCCGGGGACACCATCACGGTGGCCAAGAAGCCGCAGAAGCTGCGCCTCATCCACCCGCTGGACCACAACTACTACGAGGTCTGCCGCACCAAGCTGGGGTGGGGCAGCCGCCTGGGTGGTGGCGACTGATGAACCTCGATGCCGTGCGCGGCTACGACCTGATCGGCGATGTGCACGGCTGCGCGCGCACCCTGGAGCGTTTGCTCGATCGCCTCGGTTACCGCAAACACGGCGATGTCTGGCAGCACCCTCGGCGCATGGCGCTGTTCCTCGGCGACATCATCGACCGCGGCCCGCGCATCCGCGAGGCGCTGCACCTGGTCCACGCCATGGTCGAGGCCGGGCAGGCGCGCTGCATCATGGGCAACCACGAGTTCAATGCCATCGGCTGGAGCACCCCGGCGACGCCTGGCAGCGGGCGCCAGTTCGTCCATGAGCACACGCCGCGCCACGCACGCTTGCTCAAGGAGACCCTGGAACAGTTCGAAGGCCACCCGGGCGACTGGCGTGACTTCCTCGGCTGGTTCCAGGAGCTGCCGCTGTTCATCGATGGCGATCACTTCCGCATGGTTCACGCCTGCTGGGACAACGAGCTGATCGAGCCGCTGCGCGCCCTGCACCCCGATGGTCGGGTCGACGAAGCTTTCATCAAGGCCGCCGCCGAGCGCGGCAGCTTCGCCTTCCGCGTGTTCAATCGGCTGCTGCGCGGCACCGACATGCCCTTGCCCAGCGGCATGACCCTGACCGGCAGCGACGGCTTCACCCGCTCGGTGTTCCGCACCAAGTTCTGGGAGGAAGACCCGCAGACTTACGGCGACGTGGTCTTCCAGCCCGATGCGTTGCCCGAGCAGGTGGCCCGCCAACCGCTCTCGGCGGCGCAGAAATCCGCGCTGCTCAACTACGGCGCCGACGAGCCGCTGCTGTTCGTCGGCCATTACTGGCGCCGGGGCCGCCCGGCACCGATCCGCCCCAATCTCGCCTGCCTCGACTACAGCGCGGTTATGTACGGCAAGCTGGTGGCCTACCGGCTGGATGCCGAAACCCGGCTGGACCCGGACAAGTTCGTCTGGGTCGAGGTGGAGCGCCCGGAAGCGCCGCATTGAGCGGCGCCCGCCCTGAATCGTTCAATGGAGTCCTCGCGCACTATGGATGACGCGACACTGGTTCAACTGGAGGCGGCGCTGTCCGCCTCGCCCGACAACGACGCACTACTGGCGCTGCTGCTGCCGGCCTGGATCGAGCGCAACGAATGCGCCCGGGGCCTGGCCTTCCTGCCCGAGGGGCTGGCGGCACGGATGGAAGCGTCCGCCCTGCGCCAGCAAGCCGCGCGCCTGTGCCTGGGGGCCGGTGAGGCCGAGCGGGCATTGGCCCTGCTGGGCGGTGACGAGCCGGCCGAGCGCCTGCTGCGCGCCCGTGCCCTGGCCGACCTGGAGCGTCGCGAGGAAGGCCTGCGCGAGTACCGCGCCGCCGTCGAGGCCAGCCCGGCGCTGGAGGACGTCGCCCTGCAGCGCCGCCTCAATGCCTCGGTGGTGGACTTCCGTGGCGGCGAGGGGCGCCCGCGCCTGCGGGTCATCTCCAACGACGACACCGACAAGGCCGAGACCACCCGCCTGCTGACGCCGAACGCCGAGACCCTGACCTTCGACGATGTCGGCGGCCTCGACGAGCTGAAGAAGACCATCCACAAGAAGATCATCCTGCCGTACCAGAAGCCGGGGCTGTTCCAGCGCTTCCGCAAGCGTGTCGGCGGCGGCATCCTGCTCTACGGCCCGCCGGGCTGCGGCAAGACCATGCTGGCCCGCGCCACGGCGGGGGAGTGCAAGGCCACCTTCCTCAACGTCGCCATTTCCGACGTGCTGGACATGTACATCGGCGAGTCCGAGCGCAAGCTCCACGCCCTGTTCGAGGAAGCCCGGGCCAAGGCGCCGGCGGTGCTGTTCTTCGATGAGGTGGAGGCCCTGGGCGGGCGCCGCACCAACACCCGCGAAGCCACCTCGTCCAAGCTGGTGAGCCAGTTCCTCACCGAGATGGACGGCTTCGCCCAGTCCAACCACGGTATGCTGATCCTCGCCGCCACCAACGTGCCCTGGTCGGTGGATGCCGCCTTCCGCCGTCCCGGTCGTTTCGACCGGGTGCTGTTCGTGCCGCCGCCGGACCGCCCCGCACGCGCCAGCCTGCTGCGCATGCTGATGGCTGACCGGCCCAGCGAAGGGGAGATCGACTACGAGTTCCTCGCCCGCAGCACCTCGGGCTTCTCCGGCGCCGACCTGCGCGAGCTGGTGGAGACGGCGGTGGACGAGGCGATCGAGGAATCCATCGCCGAAGGCCGCGAGCAGCCGGTGACCGACCGCCACCTCAAGGCGGCCCTCAAGGAGGTGCGCGCCACCACCCTGGAATGGCTGACCACCGCGCGCAACTACGCGCGCTATTCCAACGAGGGTGGCCAGTACGACGAGGTGCTGGCCTTCCTCGACAAGCACGGCAAGGGGCGCTGATGGACAACCGCAACCTCTATCGGCTGGACGATGAGCCCCGCCCCGGCGCCCTGGCGCGCCTGGCGGTGGAGCCGCTGTGGCCCTTGCTGGGCCTGATGCTGGGCGGCGCCTGGCTGGGCCTGCCCTGGTTCGTGCTCAACGGCATGGCCGTGGGCAGCCCGACACGCGTCCGTGAGGCGGCACTGGCCGCCATCGGCCTGCTGGGCAGCCTGGGCCTGGCCTTCGGCCTGCTCTACCTGTGGCAGGGCGGCATCCTCGACAAGGGCAGCCTGCAGTACGCGATGCTGGTGCTGGTGGTGTGGAAGCTGGCCATCGGTTACGCGCTGTTCGTCATGCAGGCCTCCACCATCGAGCTCTACCAGTACTACGGCGGCGTGCTCAATCGCTTCGGCCTGCCGGTGGTCTTGCTCGGAGCCTTCTTCCTGCGTGGAATGGTGCTCAACCTGTTGCCCTTCACCCTCTGGTTCCTGGTGCTCAGCTGATGAACGAAACCAACCTGCTGCACCTGGCTTATCAGCGCCTGCAAAGCGGCCATGCCGAGGGTGCGATCAACAGCCTGCGACAACTACTCAGCGATGACCCGGAGCACGCTGAGGCCCATGCGCTGCTCGCCCTGTGCCTGCTTCTGATGCGCCGTGCCTACGCCGCCGAGCGCGAAGCCGGGTTGGCCCTGGCGGCCGACCCGCAACTGGAATTCGCCCATTACGTCGCGGCCCGCGTGGCCATGGCGCGGCGGCGCTTCAAGCTGGCCGAGAAGCACCTGGACCAGGTGCTGGAGATGAACCCCCAGGAAGCCGGCTACCACCTGGCCCGCGCCGAACTCGCCGACCTGATGGGCCGTCGCGCCCAGCAGTTGCCGAGCCTGCAGCGGGCCCTGGAGCTGGCGCCGGACAACCCCGACTGCCTGGCCGCCCTGGCCCACTACCATCGCCTGCGTGGCGAGGTGGAACCGGCGGAGCGCTACGCCCGCGAGGCGCTGCAACTGCGCGCCGACCACCCTGGTGCCATCGTCACCATGGGCCACCTGCTGCTGCGCCGGGGTGACCTGCAAGGTGCGCGTGAGCATGCGATCTGGGCCCTGCGCGAGAATGCCAACGACGTTGCCGCGCTCTACCTGATGTCCGCCGTCAAGGCGCGCAGCAACCCCTTCATGGGGCTCTGGTGGCGCTACAACTCGTGGATGTCCGAGCTGGGGCCGACCCGTTCGATCATCGTGCTGCTGGGCATGTTCGTGCTTTACCGGGTGGTGGTGATCGCCAGCAACCAGCATGGCCACGAGACGCTGGCCCAGGCCATCGAATGGGCCTGGCTGGGCTTCGTGGTGTACAGCTTCGCCGGGCCGCAGATCTTCCGCCGCTCGCTGGAGAAGGAGTTGGAGCAGGTGAAGCTGTCACGCGACTTCTGATTTCCGAGTCCTGGTGTGTGTTGGTGCCCTGACCGGCGTCGATGCGCAACACCGGCAGTGTCGCTAGAATGTGCGCTCGTTTTCGCCGCCCTTCAGGAAACCGCCGTGTCCGATTTCGCCAAGCTGATCAGCAACATCACCGAGGATGTCTACCAGAGCCTCAAGCTCGCCGTGGAGATCGGCAAGTGGTCCGACGGCCGCAAGCTGACCCAGGAGCAGAAGGAGCTCAGCCTGCAGGCGGTCATCGCCTGGGAGCTGAAGAACCTGCCGGAGGAAGAGCGCACCGGCTACATGGGCCCGCAGGAGTGCGGCTCCAAGTCCGAGAAGATCGAGAACATCCTGTTCAAATCCGACTCGATCCACTGATGAGCGAGTCCACCATGCAGGAACTGGGGCGCGGTGCGCTGAGCAAAATGTCGGCGCAACTGGGGTCCCCGGTCGTGCAGTACGCCTTCCGCCTGGGCGATGAACAGGTGGCGGTCAACCCGCTGCTGGGCCGGCGCATCCGCCTGGAGTTCCTCGGCGCCATCCATTGCTCCCATTGCGGGCGCAAGACCAAGAAGAGCTTCGCCCAGGGCTATTGCTACCCCTGCTTCACCAAGCTGGCGCAGTGCGACAGCTGCATCATGAGCCCGGAGCGCTGCCACTACGACGCCGGCACCTGCCGCGAGCCGGCGTGGGGCGAGTCGTTCTGCATGACCGACCATGTGGTCTACCTGGCCAACTCGTCGGGCATCAAGGTGGGGATCACCCGTGCCACCCAGGTGCCGACCCGCTGGATCGACCAGGGCGCGCGCCAGGCCTTGCCGATCATGCGCGTCGCCACCCGCCAGCAGTCCGGCCTGGTGGAGGACCTGCTGCGCAGCCAGGTGGCCGATCGCACCAACTGGCGCGCCTTGCTCAAGGGCGAGGCCGAGGCGCTGGACCTGCCCGCCGTGCGCGAGGCCATCTTCGAGGCCTGCGACGCCGGCATCCAGGCGCTGCAGCAGCGCTTCGGCCTGCAGGCGGTGCAGAAGATCGAGGACATCGAGCCGCTGGAGATCAGCTACCCCGTCGAGGCCTACCCGACCAAGGTGGTGAGCCTCGATCTGGACAAGACGCCGGTGGTGGAGGGTACCCTGCGCGGTATCAAGGGCCAGTACCTGATCCTCGACACCGGGGTCATCAACATCCGCAAGTTCACGGCCTACCAGGTGGTGGCGAGCAGCGAGCCGTAAGGCTGCACCGCCCCGCCTGGCAGGAACACACACCGCAGCCGGGGCATGGCGCCCGGGCTGCCTCGGAGAGGCAAGCATGCGAACCGAACAACCGAAAGTCATCCACCTCAAGGACTATCAGGCGCCGGATTACCTGATCGACGAGACCACCCTGACCTTCGAGCTGCACGAGGACCACACCCTGGTCCACGCCCAGCTGGTGATGCGCCGCAACCCGGAGCGCGCCAACGGCAGCCTGCCCGCGCTGGTGCTGGACGGCCAGCAGCTGGAACTGCTGGCGCTGTCCATGGACGACCGCGAGCTCGGCGCCGCCGACTACCAACTGACCGACAGCCACCTGACCCTGCAGCCCGTTGCCGACGCCTTCACCCTCGACAGCACGGTGCGCATCCACCCCGAGAGCAACACCGCGCTGGAAGGCCTGTACAAGTCCGGCAGCATGTTCTGCACCCAGTGCGAGGCCGAGGGCTTCCGCAAGATCACCTACTACCTCGACCGCCCGGACGTGATGAGCACGTTCACCACCACCCTGAGCGCCGAACAGCATCGCTACCCGGTGCTGCTGTCCAACGGCAACCCGGTGGCCAGCGGAGCGGAGGAGGGCGGTCGCCACTGGGCGACCTGGGAAGACCCGTTCAAGAAGCCGGCCTACCTGTTCGCCCTGGTGGCGGGCGACCTCTGGTGCGTGGAGGACGTCTTCACCACCATGAGCCAGCGTGACGTGACCCTGCGCATCTATGTCGAGCCGGAGAACATCGACAAGGTGCAGCACGCCATGGACAGCCTGAAGAAGTCCATGCGCTGGGACGAGGAGGTCTACGGCCGCGAGTACGATCTGGACATCTTCATGATCGTCGCGGTCAACGACTTCAACATGGGCGCCATGGAGAACAAGGGGCTCAACATCTTCAACTCCAGCTGCGTGCTGGCCAGGGCGGAAACTGCCACCGACGCCGCCCACCAGCGGGTCGAGGCCGTCGTGGCCCACGAGTACTTCCACAACTGGTCGGGCAACCGCGTCACCTGCCGCGACTGGTTCCAGCTGTCGCTCAAGGAAGGTTTCACCGTGTTCCGCGACGCGGAGTTCTCCGCCGACATGAACTCGCGCACGGTCAAGCGTGTCGAGGACGTAGCTTTCCTGCGCACCCACCAGTTCGCCGAGGACGCCGGCCCCATGGCCCACCCGGTGCGTCCGGACTCGTTCATCGAGATCTCCAACTTCTACACCCTGACCGTCTACGAGAAGGGTTCGGAAGTGGTACGCATGATCCACACCCTGCTGGGCGCCGCAGGCTTCCGCAAGGGCTCCGATCTGTACTTCGAGCGTCACGACGGCCAGGCCGTGACCTGCGATGACTTCATCAAGGCCATGGAGGACGCCAACGGCGTCGACCTCACCCAGTTCAAGCGCTGGTACAGCCAGGCCGGCACCCCGCGCCTCGCCGTCGAGGAAGCCTTCGACGCCGCCGCCAAGACCTACAGCCTGACGTTCCGCCAGAGCTGCCCGGCCACCCCCGGCCAGGCCGAGAAGCTGCCTTTCGTCATCCCCGTGGAACTGGGCCTGCTGGACGCTACGGGCAACGACCTGCCGCTGCGCCTCGCCGGCGAAGACAAGGCCCAGGGCGGCAACCGGGTGCTCTCGGTGACCGAGGCCGAGCAGACCTTCACCTTCGTCGATATAGCCGAGAAGCCGCTGCCGTCGCTGCTGCGCGGGCTGTCCGCCCCGGTGAAGATGAGCTTCCCCTATGGCCGCGACCAACTGATGTTCCTCATGCAGCACGACAGCGACGGGTTCAACCGCTGGGATGCGGGCCAGCAGCTCTCCGTGCAGGTGCTGCAGGAGCTGATCGGTCAGCACCAGCGTGGCGAGGCCCTGGCGCTGGACACCCGCCTGCTGCA
This sequence comes from Aquipseudomonas alcaligenes MRY13-0052, assembly GCA_000474255.1. Classification (GTDB taxonomy): domain Bacteria; phylum Pseudomonadota; class Gammaproteobacteria; order Pseudomonadales; family Pseudomonadaceae; genus Metapseudomonas; species Metapseudomonas solani. The sequence continues at coordinate 11,851 of BATO01000021.1, read as the reverse complement.
TGCCTTCCGCACCCTGCTGGAGGATGAGTCGCTGGACCAGGCGATGGTCGCCGAGATGCTCTCGCTGCCCAGCGAGGCGTACCTGACCGAGATCAGCGAGGTGGCCGACGTCGATGCCATCCACGCCGCCCGCGAGTTCACCCGTCGTTCGATCAGTGACGCGCTGTTCCCGCAACTGCTGGCGCGCTACCAGGCCAATCGCGCCATCTCGCGGGAGACGCCCTATGTCGCCTCCGCCGAGCATTTCGCCCGGCGCACCCTGCAGAACATCGCGCTGTCCTACCTGATGCTCAGCGGCAAGGTCGAGATCCTCGACGCCTGCCTGGAGCAGTTCGAAGCCTGCGACAACATGACCGAGCGCCTCACCGCGCTCTCGGTGCTGGTCAACTCCGGCTTCGAGGCGGAGAAGGCCAAGGCTTTGGCGGGCTTCGCCGAGCACTTCAAGGACAACCCGCTGGTGATGGACCAGTGGTTCAGCGTCCAGGCCGGCAGCACCCTGCCAGGCGGCCTGGAGCGGGTGCAGGCGCTGATGGGCCACAAGGCCTTCACCCTGAAGAACCCCAACAAGGTGCGCGCGCTGATCGGTGCCTTCGCCAACCAGAACCTGGTGAACTTCCACCGGGCCGATGGTGCCGGCTATCGCTTCCTCGCCGACCACGTCATCACCCTCAACGCGCTGAACCCTCAGATCGCCTCGCGCCAGCTGGCGCCGCTGACCCGCTGGCGCAAGTACGACGAGGCGCGGCAGACGCTGATGCGCGCCGAGCTGGAGCGCATCCTCGCCTCCGGTGAGCTGTCCAGCGACGTCTATGAAGTGCTGAGCAAGAGCCTGGCCTGACCCCTCCCGGAACCACGCTCGTGGTTCCACTGCCGTTTCCCTGGCGTCAACAAGTGTTACTGGCAATCTGCCGGTAACACTTTTTTGTTACTCAAAGGAATATCCCCTCGAACGTTGAGGCGTAAATGGCCTGTTCCGTGGCATTTCCTGCTTGACGGGGTGATCGAGGTATGAACGCGCAAGCGCTATAGGTGTGGTTTTGAGTGACAAATCGAGCCAGCTTGTAGGACAAAATCGGCCGATTCGTCGGTTTTGATCAGTGGATGATCAGTCACTCGTTTGAAAATTATCTGGCCCTTCGTTCAGAAAAATATAACGCCCCGGAAATGTGCACTTGGCACCATGGTTGCAGGTCTCGACGCCGTTCCAGGCCCTTTCAATGCGAGCAATCGCTGGAGGGCGCGGTTCAGACGCGTTGGGGCCAGCCCCACGCCACTAACAAGGTCGCTCGAGCGGCTGAACAGCGTCCCTGCCAGACGGGGCCGTAATAACAAATGAATGATCTGTCCACGGAGTAAAGTCTCGATGGAACTCAAGTCCCGCAAGCCCCTGTTGCGCTTCGCGCCGGCCAAGGCCGGTTTCGCCCTCGCCGGTCTCCTGCCCCTGATGTGCGCCGTCCAGGCCCAGGCGGTCGAATTCAGCTTCGCCGACGATGAGATCAGCGGTTCCATCGACACCACCGTCTCCTACGGTCAACTGTGGCGCGTCCAGGGCCAGGACAAGACCAACAACGACATCAACACCAACGACGGCAACCGCAACTTCGACACCGGCCTGGTTTCCGAGGTGTACAAGATCACTTCCGACCTGGAAGCGACCTACAAGAACTACGGTCTGTTCGTCCGCGGCACCGCTTTCTATGACACCCAGATCATGGACAAGCGCAACGACTACTACGACAACAACAGCCCGAGTCAGCCCAGCCAGAGTTATCCGAAGGACGACCGCTTCACCCACGACACCCGCCACAAGGCGGGGCGTGATGCGCAGATCCTCGACGCCTACCTCTATGGCAACTGGGATATCGCCGACATGCCAGTCACCGGTCGTATCGGCAAGCAGGTGTTCAACTGGGGCGAGGGCATCTTCTACCGTGGTGGCATCAACACCACGAACCCGCTGGACGCTGCCAAGTTCCGCTTGCCAGGTTCTGAGCTGAAGGAGGTTCTGGTTCCGGTCGAGGCTCTGAGCTTCAACGTCGGCTTGACTGACAACCTGTCCATGGAAACCTTCTACCAGTTCAACTGGAAGGAAAGCGCCATTGACCCGAGCGGCACCTTCTTCTCCGAAACCGACCTCTTCGCGGATGGCGGCAACACCGCCTACACCAGTCTGGCTGGTAGTGCACTGACCGCTCCTCAGGCCGCCTTGGGCGGAGCCTCTCTCGTGCAGTTCTATAACGCGGGTGCTGGCGGCCTGTGTGCCGGTCAGGTGGGTGGCCTGTGCGCTGGTGGGAAGAACTTCGTTTATCCAGGTAACCAGATCGTCAAGGTCGCCAATATCGGCACTGACCTGAATGCGAAGAACGACGGCCAGTACGGCGTTGCATTCCGCTATATCGCCGAAGAACTCAATTCGACCGAGTTCGGCTTCTACTACGTGAACTATCACGCGAAAGAGCCGAGCATCTACGCCGACCTGGGCAACTACCAGGGCGTCAACCTGGATACCGTCGCCGGTCTTCTGCCGGGCGGCCTGACCCCGGCCAACATCCAGGCGGCAGGTGGTCTGGCGACGCTTGACACCCTGGCGAACGTCCAGGCCCGTCGTGAATATGCTGAAGACATCCGCATGTTCGGCCTGAGCTTCAACACCACCATCCAGGAAACCTCGGTATTCGGTGAGCTGGCCTACCGCCCGAACATGCCGATCGGCATCGCCACCACCAACGACCTGCTGGGTGACCTGATCGGTCAAGCGGCCAAGCTGGTCAATACCGGTCCGATTTCCAGCGCACTCGGTGGCCTGAACGGCTCGGCACAAATCGCGGGCAACACTGTTCGCCTGGGTGACTCGATCCACAACTACGAGCGCGTCGAGGTCTTCAACACCTCCTTGGGCGCCATTCACAACTTCGGACCCAGCCTGAGCTTCGACTCGTTGATCGGCGTGGCCGAACTGGCGTCCGAGCATCTGCGTGGCAGCGACCTGCAATACACCGGTTACAACGGCGTCAATCGCTACTACTCCGGTCGCGGCAACAGCTCCTACGTGTCCGGCGGTGATCGTGGCGATCAGGTCAACAAGGACGCCTACGGCTATACCCTCGTTCTGTCCGGTACCTGGAACGACGTGTATGCCGGCGTGAACGTATCCCCGTTCGTCGTCTACAAGGATGACTTCCAAGGCAACTCCCACCAGACCGGCAACTTCATCGAAGGTCGCAAGGCCTACACCGTCGGCCTCAAGGCGAGCTACCTGAACAGCCTGGAAGGCGAGATCCAGTACACCGAGTTCTATGGCGCTGGCCAGAACAACTCCAGCCGCGATCGCGACAACATCGGCGTCAACGTCAAGTACTCCTTCTAACTAGAAAGAATGCGGGCACCTGCGGGTGCCCGCCGCTGAACCCTCACGGAGAACCAACATGCTGAAAAAGCTTTCGCTGGTTGGCGCGGCAGTCGCGTTCGCACTGTCCGCCGGTAGCGCACTGGCCGCGGTGTCGGCTCAGGAAGCCGCCAAGCTGGGCACTAGCCTGACCCCCTTCGGTGCCGAGAAGGCCGGCAACGCTGCCGGCACCATTCCGGCCTGGACCGGTGGCATCACCCAGGCCCCGGCCGGTTACAAGGCAGGCCAGCACCATGTCGATCCGTTCCCGGAAGACAAGCCGCTGTTCACCATCACCAAGGCCAACCTGGACCAGTACAAGGCCAACCTGACCCCCGGTCAGATCGCCCTGTTCAACGCCTACCCGACCACCTTCCAGATGCCGATCTACCCGACCCGTCGTTCCGGTTCGGCGCCGCAGTGGGTGTATGACAACACCGTCAAGAACGCCACCACCGCCAAGCTGCTGGATGGCGGCAACGGTTTCGCCGACGCCTACGGCGGCATCCCGTTCCCGATCCCGCAGAACGGTGTCGAGGCGCTGTGGAACCACATCGTTCGCTACCGCGGTTCCTACATCGTGCGTCGCGCCTCCGAAGTGGCCGTGCAGCGTAACGGCGACTACTCCCTGGTCACCTCGCAGCAGGAAGCCCTGTTCAAGTACTACAACCCGAAAGGTTCGTACGCCGACCTGAACAACATCCTGTTCTACTACCTGTCCTTCACCAAGAGCCCGGCACGCCTGGCCGGTGGTGCGGTACTGGTACACGAGACCCTGGACCAGGTGAAGGAGCCGCGTCAGGCCTGGGGCTACAACGCCGGCCAGCGCCGCGTTCGCCGTGCGCCTAACCTGGCCTACGACACCCCGATCGCTGCCGCCGACGGCCTGCGTACCGCCGACGACACCGACATGTTCAACGGTGCTCCGGATCGTTACGACTGGAAACTGGTGGGCAAGAAGGAAATCTACATCCCGTACAACAACTACAAGGTCTCCAGCCCTGAAGTTAAGTACAAGGACCTGCTGCAGCCCGGCCACCTGAACCCGGCGGTGACCCGCAACGAACTGCACCGCGTGTGGGTCGTCGAGGGCACGCTGAAGTCCGGCGCCCGCCACATCTACTCCAAGCGCACCCTGTTCCTCGACGAGGACAGCTGGCAAGCTGCCGTGGTCGACCAGTACGACGGTCGTGGCGAGCTGTGGCGCGTATCGATGGCCTACCTGAAGAACTACTACGACCTGCCGACCACCTGGTCCGCGCTGGACGTGTTCCATGACCTTCAGGCCCGTCGCTACCACGTGCAGAACCTGGACAACGAAGAACCGACCACCATCGACTTCACCCAGGCCATCCCGGACGACGGTTACTTCAAGCCTTCGGCACTGCGTCGCCGCGGTACCCGATAAGGGATTCGCAGCGTGATCGAAAGGCCGCTACCCAGGTAGCGGCCTTTTTGCTATCAGGGGTTCTGATAAGGCCTCAATCACGCGGGTTTGCCTTAACAAAACATAACGTCCAGCCGATTGTCAGGGCTTTCCAAAGCTGGATAGCATAGGCGGCCTGCCAAAAGGCAAGGTCCACCTATAACAATAAGGGGGAAAGGTGTATGAGTGAGCCCGTCCTGCGGCGCACCCAGTCCGGTCATGACGTGCAGTCCCTGGCGCAACCGGCGTTCCGCTTCCACTCGCCGCTGGCCAAAGCGCTCTCGCTGTTCAGTGTGCTCTCCGTCCTGACTCTCGGTGCCGCGCCTCTCGCGCAAGCCGCCGAATCAGCACCCGTGTTCTCCATCGAATCGCCCAAGGCGGCGAGCAGCCTGCTGCTGGATATCGCCCATGCGGGCAAACGCCTGGTCGCCGTCGGTGACCGTGGCCACATCCTTTACTCAGACGACGACGGCAAAAGCTGGACCCAGGCCAAGGTGCCGACCCGGCAGATGCTGACCGCCGTCTATTTCGTCGACGACAAGAAGGGCTGGGCCGTCGGGCACGATGCGCAGATCCTCGCCAGTGAAGACGGTGGTGCCACCTGGACCCAGCAGTTCGAAGACCTGGAGCGTGAGGCTCCTCTTCTCGATGTCTGGTTCAAGGACGCCAACACCGGCTTCGCCGTCGGCTCCTACGGCGCCCTGCTGGCCACCGAAGACGGTGGCAAGAACTGGGAAGACGTGAGCGACCGCCTGGACAACGAAGACCAGTACCACATCAACGCCATCACCGCGGTGAAGGACTCCGGTCTGTTCATCGTCGGCGAAATGGGCAGCATGTTCCGCTCGCCCGACTGGGGCCAGACCTGGGAGCGCCTCGAAGGCCCCTACGAGGGTTCCCTGTTCGGTGCCACCGGCACCAACGAGCCGGGCGTGGTCGTTGCTTATGGCCTGCGCGGCCACCTGTTCCGTTCCGCCGACTTCGGCAAGACCTGGGAAACCATCGAACTGAAGAACGCCCGTGGCGGCACCCTGGAGTTCGGTCTTTCCGGCGGCACCCTGCTCGATGCCGGCACCCTGCTGGTGGTCGGCCATGGTGGCAGCGTCCTGAAGAGCACCGATACCGGTCGCACCTTCAGCGTGGTCAACCGTTCCGATCGCCTGTCGCTGGCCAGCGCCACCGCAGATACCAAAGGCAACCTGATCCTGGTGGGACAGGGCGGAGCGCGCGTCGCCTCGCCGACTGGCGCCGAGCTGGGCCAACAATAACAAGCCGGGGGAGTTTCGATGAGTAACCATCACCAGGACAAGGCGACCTTCCTGGAACGCCTGATCTTCAACAACCGGCCGGCCGTGATCGTCATCTGCCTGCTGGTCAGCATCTTCCTCTTCTGGCAGGCCACCCAGGTGCGCCCGTCCACCAGCTTCGAGAAGATGATCCCGCTGCACCACCCCTTCATCCAGAAGATGATGGAGCACCGCAACGACCTGGCGAACCTGGGCAACACCGTGCGTATCTCGGTGGAAGCCAAGGACGGGGACATCTTCAGCAAGGAGTACATGGACACCCTGCGTCAGATCCACGACGAGGTGTTCTACATTCCCGGCGTCGACCGTTCCGGCCTGAAGTCCCTGTGGAGCCCCAGCGTGCGCTGGACCGAGGTCACCGAGGAAGGCTTCGCCGGTGGCGAGGTGATCCCGCAGACCTACGACGGTTCCGACGACAGCCTCGACGAACTGCGCAACAACGTGCTCAAGTCCGGCCAGATCGGCCGCCTGGTGGCCAACAACTTCAAATCCAGCATCGTCGACGTGCCGCTGCTCGAGTCCTACCCGGACCCGAACGACCAGGGCAAGCTGCTGAAGCTCGACTACCGCCAGTTCTCCCATGAGCTGGAAGCCAAGATCCGCGACAAGTACCAGGCCCAGAACCCCAATGTGCAGGTGCACATCGTCGGTTTCGCCAAGAAGGTCGGTGACCTGATCGACGGCCTGATCATGGTCGTGGCCTTCTTCGGTATCGCCTTCCTCACCACCCTGGTGCTGCTGTACTGGTTCACCTGGTGTATCCGCAGCACCATCGCCGTGCTCTCCACCACCCTGGTGGCGGTGATCTGGCAGCTGGGCCTGATGCACTCGGTAGGCTTCGGTCTCGACCCCTACTCGATGCTGGTGCCGTTCCTGATCTTCGCCATCGGCATCTCCCACGGGGTGCAGAAGATCAACGGTATCGCCCTGCAATCCAGTGATGCGGACAACGCCCTGACCGCTGCGCGGCGTACCTTCCGCCAGCTGTTCCTGCCGGGCATGATCGCCATCCTGGCCGACGCCGTGGGCTTCATCACCCTGCTGATCATCGACATCGGCGTGATCCGCGAGCTGGCCATCGGCGCCTCCATCGGTGTGGCGGTGATCGTGTTCACCAACCTCATCCTGCTGCCGGTCGCCATCTCCTATGTCGGCATCAGCAAGAAGGCCATCGAGCGCAGCAAGAAGGACGCGACCCGTGAACACCCGTTCTGGCGCCTGCTGTCCAACTTCGCCCATCCGGTGGTGGCCCCGATCTCCGTGGTCATCGCCCTGGTCGCCTTCGGTGGCGGCCTCTGGTACGGCCAGAACCTGAAGATCGGCGACCTCGACCAGGGCGCGCCGGAACTGCGTCCTGACTCGCGCTACAACAAGGACAACAACTTCATCATCAGCAACTACTCGACCAGCTCCGACGTGCTCGTGGTGATGGTCAAGACCAAGCCGGAAGGCTGCTCCACGCACGAAGCGCTGGCGCCGATCGACGAGCTGATGTGGACGATGGAGAACACCCAGGGCGTGCAATCCGCCATTTCGATGGTCACCGTTTCCAAGCAGGTGATCAAAGGGATGAACGAAGGCAACCTGAAGTGGGAAACCCTGTCGCGCAACCAGGACGTGCTGAACAACTCCATCAGCCGTGCCGATGGCCTGTACAACACCGACTGCTCCCTGGCGCCGGTGCTGGTGTTCCTCAACGACCACAAGGCCGAGACCCTGCAGCGCGCGGTCAAGGCAGTGGAAGGCTTTGCCAAGGAGCACAACAAGGAAGGGCTGGAATTCATGCTCGCCGCCGGTAACGCCGGCATCGAAGCGGCCACCAACGAGGTGATCGCCCAGTCCGAGCTGACCATCCTGATCCTGGTGTACATCTGCGTGGCGGTGATGTGCCTGATCACCTTCCGCTCCGTCGCCGCGACCATCTGCATCGTGCTGCCGCTGATCCTCACCTCGGTGCTGGGTAACGCGCTGATGGCCTTCCTCGGCATCGGCGTGAAGGTGGCGACCCTGCCGGTGGTGGCGCTGGGCGTGGGTATCGGTGTCGACTACGGCATCTACATCTACAGCCGCCTGGAAAGCTTCCTGCGTGCCGGCCTGCCGCTGCAAGAGGCCTATTACCAGACGCTGAAGTCCACCGGTAAGGCCGTGCTCTTCACCGGCCTGTGCCTGGCCATCGGCGTGGCGACCTGGATGTTCTCGGCGATCAAGTTCCAGGCCGACATGGGCCTGATGCTGACCTTCATGTTCATCGTCAACATGTTCGGTGCGCTCTGGCTGCTGCCTGCCCTGGCACGCTTCCTGATCCGCCCCGAGAAGCTGGCGGGCAAGACCGGCGGTTCGCTGCTGGCCCACTAAGCCTCAAGGCAATGAAAGAACCGCGGCCCAGGCCGCGGTTTTTTTATGGGCGATCGACTACCCGCAAACCACGCGTACAACCCTGTAGGGGCGAGCCTGTAGGGGCGACTTCAGTCGCCCAGCAACCCAAAGGGTTGCCGCTCCATTGGGGGCGGGTGAAATCCGAAAGGGGTCGTCCCAACACGCGGGTTCCACCCGCCCTACAGCGAGCACCGCCTACATCTGTAGCACGGACTTCAGTCCGGGAGTGCCGGCTACGCTTTCCCCGCACTGAAGCACGGGCTACGAAGTGGCACTCTGGGTTTGGGTTGGGAGCGGATCAGCGCGGATAGAGCGGCGGCAACCCGCTCTCGCCAGCGGCCTGTTGCTGCACCTGCGGCGTGGGCAGGGCGCGGATGGCTTTCCACAGCTCCTCACCCTGCCAGTGCTGGCCGCTTTCGCTGTAGAGGGCGCCGTTGAGCCCGTCCATGGCGTCGGACAGCGGCACGAAGCGCGCGGCCATGTCGGCCAGGGTCTCCGGCTGCTGGCGGGCCCAGGCATCCAGGGCCTGGCGCGTGGCGTGGGGATCGTTGGCCTGGCAGGCGCGCTTGAGGTCGTCCAGCAGGGTGCGCGGGCTCGGGCCGGTCTGCGCGGTGGGCAGGATCGCCGGCTGGCGGCGTGCGTGCCACCAGAGGCCGAAGCCCAGCAGAGTGGTCAGCGCCAGCAGCAGGGTGGCGAGCTTCCACGGCCAGAGCGGCGGGCCTTCCACGGCATGCGGGTTGCCATTGCTGCTTTCCACGGGCGCTTCCGGCTCCAGCGTGGGATTGGCGGCGACTTCCAGGGTGCGGCCCGGCAGTTGGCTGCGCTCCAGGTGATCCTCGCGGGTGTTCCACCACACCACTTCCACCGGTGGCAGCTCGATGCGGCCGGCGGCGGTCGGCACCAGCGCCTCGCGCTCTTCGCGGCTGCCGAGCAGGCCGCGCTCGCTGGACTGGTTGGCCAGTTGCGGCTGGTCGGGGTAGCGACGCAGGTTGGTCACATTGGTGGCGGGCAGGGCGGGCAGCTGGGCGCTGGCCAGGCCTTCGACCTTGACCATCAGGCTGCGGGTCAGCGAGTCACCCACCTGGGCCTTGTCCGGCTCCGGGCTCCAGGCTTCGGCCAGGGTCAGGTTGCGCGCTGGCAGCCAGGGCGCGTTGGCCGGGTAGTCGGCGGGCTTGGCTTTCACCACCAGCGGGATCTGCGGCGAGCTGACCCGGGTCAGGCGCCCGGGACGCGGGCCGAAGGGCTGGTAGTCGTCCTGCCCCGAGCGCTCCACCAGGGTGGCGCTGAACACCTGGGCGGGGATGCTCAACTGGCCGCTCTTCTGCGGGAAGATCGCGTAGCGCAGCTCGATCACACCGTGGCGCACGCCATTGATTTCTTTCTCGTAGGTGCGCGGCTCGCCCAGTTGCTCGACCCGCGCGTCGGCCATCTGCAGCGGCGTCAGGCTGCTGTCGTCATACAGCGAGACCGAGTGATAGATGCGCAGGGTGAGGATGGTCTGCGCCTGCACGTAGACGCTTTCCTCGTCCAGGCTGGCGTCGATGAACACCGGCGCCAGCTTGCTGTTGCCGGCGGCGTTGTCGCTTTTCTGGATGTGCAGGGTGATCGGCTTGGTCTCGGTTTCGCCCAGGCGCAGCGGCGGGACGACCACGAAGCCGTTCTGCTTCGGCTGCAGGGTGACGATCCAGCGCGTGGCGCGATCGTCCTGGCCGTTCAGGGTGCTGATGCGGTTGATCTGGCGCGTACCCAGCACCTCGAACTGCGATTCCAGCGGCTTGAGGTCCGGCTTGCCGAACAGCGTCGGGTCGGAGGACTCCAGGATCAGCTCCACGGTTTCGCCCTCGCTGAGGCGTGCGCGGTCGACGCTGGCGGTAAAGCCCGCCGCGCTGGCGGTGCAGGCCAGCAGGCTGAGGAGGAGGGCGCAGAGAAGGCGCATCATTCTTGGTTTTCCTGGCGGCGTTGCTGTTCGTACCAAAACTTGCGGCGCAGCAGTTCGGCGGGGTCGTCGGGAATCTGCCGCAGCCATTGTTCCAGGGACTGCCGGCGCTCGTCGCCCAGGGGCTCGGCCTGGCCCGGCGCGTCGCTGGGCTGTTGCTCACCGGCGGGTTTCTGCCCGGGCTCGGCGGGTTGGCCGTCGGCGTCGGCCTGTTGGCCCGGCTGCTTGTTCTCTTCGGGCGGGGTGGTGGAGGCGCCTTCGGCAGGCTGCTGCTGCTCCTTGTCCTCGCCTTTTTCCGGGTCGCCACCCTGGGCGGCAGAAGGCTGTTCCTGGGGTTGCTGCTGGCCCTGCTGATCGTCCTGCTGCTGTTGCGCCTGTTGCTGTTTTTGCTGTTGCAGCAACTGCTCCACCAGGGCCTTGTTGTTCCGCGCCGGCTGCAGGTCGGGCTCGCGCTCCAGGGCGGATTCGTAGGCATCCAGCGCGGCTTCCAGCTGGCCGGCCTTGGCCAGGGCATTGCCGCGGTTGTAGTGGTCGGCGGCGCTGTCACCGCCAGCGAAGCGTTCGGCGGCCTCGGCGTGCTTGCCGGCCTGGTAGAGCGCATAGCCTTGCCAGCGCGGGTCCTGGAAATGCTGCGCGGCCTCTGCCGGTTGCTGGGCCTCCAGCAGGCGCTGGCCCTGTTGGTCGGGGCGCAGCCACAGGTCTTCCATTTCGAAGGCCAAGGCCGGGCGGGGCAGGACGAAGAACAGCGGCAGGCAGAAGATCCAGCCACGGCGCCCGGCGCAGGCGGCGATCAGCAGCAGCGGCAGCAGCAGCCAGTGGCCCTGGTCGGCCCAGGCTTCCAGGCGCGTGGTTTCGCGGCTTTCGCGCAGGGTGCGGGCGCCCCCCAGCAGGCCGAGGGTGCGCAGGTCGCGCTCGTCGACACGGGCGCTGGCGTACTTGCCGCCCAGCTGGTTGGCGAAGCGCTTGAGGCTCGCGGCGTCCAGGCGCGGCAGGAGGATGGCGCCCTGGGCGTCCTTGATGAAGCCGCCGTTTTCCTGGGCGATGGGCGCGCCTTCGGCGGTGCCGATGCCGAGGATGCTCAGGCGCTCGCTCTTCGAGCCCAGGGCATGGCGGATGCCGTCACGCTCCGCCTCGCTCAGGCTGCTGGTGATCAGCAGCAGGCGGCCCTGGCCCTGGGCACCCTGCTTGAGCAGGGCCAGGGCTTTCTCCACGGCGAGATCGGCGCGCTGGCCAGCCTCCGGCATGATCGACGGCTTGAGCGCCTCCAGCAGGTTGCCGGTGGTCATCAGGTCATCGGAGAGGGGGACCAGGCTGTGGGCGCTGCCGGCGTAGACGACGATGGCGGTCTGCGCATCGCGGCGGGCATCCAGCAGGTCGCGTAGCTTGCGCTTGGCCTGCTCCAGGCGTGTGGGCGGCAGGTC
>BATO01000022.1 GCA_000474255.1 Aquipseudomonas alcaligenes MRY13-0052 | reverse complement strand
GGTTGAGGTCGTTGACTGCCTTGAAGCCGTCGAAGGACACCGTCAGGCCCTCGATGGCCAGCACCGGTTTCGGGCTTTCGAATCCGCTCGGGCTCATGGTGTGCGCTCCAGTTCACGGGGGGTGCTCGGGGCCGGGCTCGGGCTCGCGGCGGGCGTCGCCACAGTTGCGGCGGGTGCCTTGGCGCGGGTGGCCAGCAGGCGCTCCAGGCGCGGGCGGCCGTGGCTCTGCCAGAGCCCGGCGAGGCCGTTGGGGAAGTACATGACCACGGCGATGAACAGGCCGCCCATCAGGTACAGCCACAGCTCGGGGAAGCTCTCGGAGAAGTAGGTCTTGCCGTAGTTCACCAGCAGCGCGCCATACACCGCGCCGAGCAGCGACATGCGCCCGCCGACGGCGGCGAAGATGACCATTTCGATGGACGGCACGATGCCGACGAAGCTCGGCGACATGAAGCCCACCTGCAGGGCGAACATGGCCCCGCCTATGGCCGAGAAGCCGGCGGCCACGCAGAACACGAAGATCTTGAAGCTGGCCACGTCGTAGCCGGAGAAGCGCACCCGTTCCTCCTTGTCGCGCATGGCCATGAGCAGGCGGCCGAGCTTGGAGGCGAGGATGAACTTGCCGATGACGATGCAGCCCAGCAGCAGGAAGGCGCTGACGAAGTAGAGGATGAGCTTGGCGCCGTCGGTGCGGATGTCCCAGCCCATCAGGGTCTTCAGGTCGGTGATGCCGTTGACCCCGCCCGTGAGCCCCTGCTGGCCGATGATCAGCACCGTGAGGATCATCGCGATGGCCTGGGTGACGATGGAGAAATACACATCGCCCACGCGCCGCTTGAACATCGCCAGGCCGATCACCGCCGCCAGCAGCATGGGCACCGCCAGCACTGCGACGAGGGTGAAGCCGAAGCTGTGGAAGGGCTGCCAGAGCAGCGGCAGCTCGGTGATCTGGTTCCAGTCCATGAAGTCCGGGATGCCGGGGGTGGACTGGATCCTGGTGCTCTCCGGGTCGGAGGCCTCCAGCTTGAGGAACATCGCCATGCAGTAGCCGCCGAGGCCGAAGAACACCCCCTGGCCGAGACTGAGGATGCCGCCGTAGCCCCAGCACAGCACCAGGCCGACGGCGACGAAGGCGTAGGTGAGGTACTTGCCGACCATGCTCAGGCGGAAGGCGTCCAGCGCCAGCGGGAACACCACGAGGATAAGTGCGGCGAGGATCAGCAGGCCGATGGTGCCCTGCCGCCCGCCGAGGACGTTGTCGATTGCGTTCATCTGCCGCCCCTCATTTACGGACTTTGATGGAGAAGAGCCCCTGGGGGCGCAGCATCAGGATCAGGATCACCGCCGACAGGGTCAGCACCTTGGCCATCGAGCCGCTCATGAAGAACTCGGAGATGGACTGCGTCTGGGCGATGGTGAAGGCCGAGGCGATGGTGCCGAACAGGCTCTGCGCGCCGCCGAAGACCACCACCAGGAAGGTGTCGACGATGTACAGCGAGCCCGCCGTCGGCCCGGTGGAGCCGATGGTGGTGAAGGCCGCGCCGGCCACCCCGGCGACACCGCAGCCGAGGGCGAAGGTCATGCGGTCGACCCGCTTGGTGTTGATGCCCACCGCGCGGCTCATCACCCGGTTGAGCATGGTGGCGCGCACCTGCAGGCCCCAGCGCGAGCGGTAGAGCATGAGGAAGATCGTGGCGGTGAGCAGCACAGTGAGGCCCATGACGAACAGGCCGTTGCGCGGGATGTCGATGCTCTCGGTGGGGTTGAACGAGCCCATCAGCCATTCCGGCAGGGTGGCGCTGACCTCGCGCGCGCCGAAGATCGAGCGGAACGCCTGCTGCATCACCAGGGACAGGCCCCAGGTGGCCAGCAGGGTGTCCAGCGGGCGCTGGTAGAGCTTGCTGATCATTGCCCACTCCACCAGCCAGCCGATGGCCCCGGCGATGAAGAACGACAGCACGATGGCGAAGAAGAAGTAATAGGGCTGCATCGCCGGCGCGTAGTGGGTGGTCAGTGCCGACAGCAGGTAGGTGGTGTAGGCACCGATGGTGAGGAACTCGCCGTGGGCCATGTTGATCACGCCCATCTGGCCGAAGATGATCGCCAGCCCCAGGGCCATCAGCAGCAGGACGCAGAACACCGACAGCCCGTTGAAGCCCTGCATGGCCGCAATCGCGCCGAACTCAGATAGCCATTCCATAAGGTTCTCCGGAAGCGGGCGACAGCCTCGCCGCCCGCCGGGGTTTGGATTCAGGGTGGAACGGGGGTCGGAAAAATCCCGACCCCACTTCAGGCTTCAAGCTTCAAGCTGCTTCTCGCTTCTCGCTTGCCTCTTGCAGCTTGAAACTTGCCGCTTGCCGCTCCCCACTCACTGATATCCCTTGGGGAAGGGATTGGGTTCGATCAGGCCGGACTCGTAGACCACCTTGAACTGGCCGTCTGCCTGGACCTCGCCGATGCGGGTCTTGCTCCACAGGTGATGGTTGTCGTGGACCTTCACGTAGCCTTCCGGCGCGGTGGTCAGCTCGATGCCCGGGGAGGCGGCGACCACCTTGTCGACGTCGAAGCTGCCGGCCTTCTCCACGGCGGCCTTCCACAGCCACGGGCCGAGGTAGGCGGCCTGGGTCACGTCGCCGATCACCGCGTCCTTGCCGTACTTGGCCTTGAAGGCTTCGACGAAGGCCTTGTTGTTGGGGTTGTCCAGGCTCTGGAAGTACTTCATGGAGGCGTAGAAGCCGGCCATGTTCTCGCCACCGATGCCGAGCAGTTCATCCTCGGTCACCGAGAGCGTCAGCAGGGTCTGCTTGGCGGCGGTGACGCCGGCGGCCTTCATCTGCTTGTAGAAGGCGACGTTGGAGCCCCCGACCACGGCGGCGAAGACCACGTCGGGCTTCTTCAGCTTGACCTTGTTGATCAGCGAGCCGAACTGGGTGTTGCCCAGCGGGTAGTACTCCTCGCCCACCACCTTGCCGCCGAGCACGTTCTCGATGTGCTTGCGGGCGATCTTCATCGAGGTGCGCGGCCAGATGTAGTCCGAGCCGATCAGGTAGAAGGTCTTGGCGCCCTTCTCCTTGGCCACCCAGTCCAGGCCCGCGAGGATCTGCTGGGTCGCCTCCTGGCCGGTGTAGATGACGTTCTTCGACTGCTCCAGGCCCTCGTAGAAGGTCGGGTAGTAAAGCAGGCCGTTCTCCTTCTCGAACACCGGCAGCACGGCCTTGCGCGAGGCCGAGGTCCAGCAGCCGAAGACGGTGGCGACCTTGTCGTTCACCAGCAGCTTCTTGGCCTTCTCGGCGAAGGTCGGCCAGTCGGAGGCGCCGTCTTCCTGGATGATCTTGATCTGTCGGCCGAGGATGCCGCCGGAAGCGTTGATCTGCTCGATGGCCAGGCGCTCGGCCTGGATCGAGCCGGTCTCGGAGATGGCCATGGTGCCGGTGGCCGAGTGCAGCTGGCCCACGGTCACTTCGGTGTCGGTCACCGCCAGGCCGGTGGTGTTGGCGTCGGCGGCCACCGCCAGCTGGCCGAATACCGCTGCGGCCATCAGCGACAGCGCGGCGGCGCCCAGCGCCAGCCGGCGCGGAAGAAAGCGTTTCGCACCCGTCATCAAGCTTGAATCCATGGTCCTGCTCCTCTGTGGTTGGCGTGGTCGGCTCGCCTTGCGGGTACCGGCCTCGGTTCGGGGCAAGGATGCGTTCGGCCAGGGGGCGGGGGTATACGCACATTGACGTAGCGGCATACGTCATCTGACGTAGTGGCCGCTGCGCCAGCTTGGGGCATGCTGCGCTCGCAGACAGGCGCAAGGACGTGCGCGCGATGACGCAGCCAACCCGGGAGGGCCGTGCCAGAGCGGTACGCACCCGGGGCCGGGGCGGGGCATGGAAGTTGCTGCACACGCCCACCGCCGCCCAGGAGCGCCGCCGTGCAACAGACCGGTACGCAACGCATCGCCAAGATCCGCCGCGACTACAACAGCTGGGTCGCCGACGAGACGCTGGAGGACTACGCGCTGCGCTATACGCCGCGCTCGTTCCGCAAATGGTCGGAGCTGCGCATCGCCAACACCGCCCTCGGCGCCGTGTCCTTCCTCGCCCTGGAAGCCATAGGCGGTGCCCTGGCCATCAGCTACGGCTTCACCAACACCCTGTGGGCGGTGCTGGCGGTGAGCCTGGTGATCTTCCTCACCGGCCTGCCCATCAGCTACTACGCCGCACGCTACGGCGTGGACATGGACCTGCTCACCCGTGGCGCCGGCTTCGGCTACATCGGCTCCACCATCACCTCGCTGATCTACGCCAGCTTCACCTTCCTGTTCTTCGCCCTGGAGGCGGCGATCATGGCGCTGGCCCTGGAGCTGTACTTCGGCATTCCGCTGGCGCTGGCCTACGTCATCTGCTCGGTGATCATCATTCCCCTGGTGGCCTTCGGCATCACCCTGATCAACCGCCTGCAGATGTGGACCCAGCCGGTGTGGCTGCTGCTGCTGTTGCTGCCCTACGTCTTCGTCATCGCCAGGAACCCCGGGGCGCTCGGCGACCTGGCCAGCTTCGCCGGGCGCGACGGCGAGGCCGGCACCTTCAACCCGCTGCACTTCGGCGCCGCCTGCACCGTGGCCCTGGCGCTGGTGACGCAGATCGGCGAGCAGGTGGACTACCTGCGCTTCCTGCCGCAGAAGACCCGCGCCAACCGCAAGCGCTGGTGGGCGGCAATGCTCCTGGCCGGCCCCGGCTGGATCATCCCCGGCGCACTGAAGATGCTCGGCGGCGCCTTCCTCGCCTTCCTCGCCCTGCAGCACGAGATCCCCCTGGAGCGCGCCGCCGAACCGACGCAGATGTACCTGGTGGCCTTCAACTACGTGTTCGCCTCGCCGCAATGGGCGCTCGGCGCCATGGTGCTGTTCGTCATCGTCAGCCAGGTGAAGATCAACGTCACCAACGCCTACGCCGGCTCCCTGGCCTGGTCGAACTTCTTCGCCCGCATCACCCACAGCCACCCCGGCCGCGTGGTCTGGCTGGTGTTCAACGTGGCCATCGCGCTGATGCTGATGGAGCTGGGCGTGTTCGAGGCCATCGAGCAGGTGCTGGGGCTCTACGCCAACATCGCCATCGCCTGGATCGGCGCCCTGGTGGCGGACCTGGTGATCAACAAGCCGCTGGGCCTGTCGCCGCGGCACATCGAGTTCAAGCGCGCGCACCTCTACGACATCAACCCGGTGGGGGTCGGCGCCATGCTGATCGCCTCGCTGCTCTCGGTGCTGGCCCATGCCGGGCTGCTCGGCAGCCTCGCCCAGGCGGCCTCGCCCATGGTGGCGCTGGTCTCGGCGATGGCGGTGGCGCCGCTGCTGGCCTGGCTCACCGGCGGGCGCTACTACATCGCCCGGGAAAGCGACCCGGCGCTGCTCCATCCGCTACGCGAGAAGGTCACCTGCACCCTGTGCAGCAACGATTTCGAGCGCGAGGACACCGCCTTCTGCCCAGCCTACGGCGCGCCCATCTGCTCCCTGTGCTGCTCGCTGGACGCCCGCTGCGGCGATGCCTGCAAGCCCCGGGCGCGGCTCTCGGAACAGTTCGACGACCTGGTGCGCTGGCTGCTGCCCAACGCCTCGGTGCCGCGCCTGCACACGCGCCTGGCCCACTACCTGGGAGTGCTGGCGGTGATCGTGATCCTGTTGTTCTGCGCCCTGGCGCTGATCTACAGCCAGGTTTCCCAGGGCCTCGAACAGGCCCCGGCGGACGCCGCGCAGACGCTCTACCAGGCGTTCCTCAAGGCCTTCCTGACCCTCTCGCTGTTCGCCGCGATACTCGCCTGGTGGGTGGTGCTGACCCGCGAGAGTCGCCACGTGGCGCTGGAGGAGTCGAACCGCCAGACCACCCTGCTGATGCAGGAGATCGAGGCCCACCGCAAGACCGACGAGGCACTGCAGAAGGCCAAGGAAGCCTCGGAGGCGGCCAACGCGGCGAAGAGCCGCTACGTCACCGGGCTGTCCCACGAGTTGCGCACGCCGCTCAACAGCATCCTCGGCTACACCCAGATCCTGCAGCGCGACGGCCTCACCCCCGAGCCGCACAAGGAGGCCCTGGCGACCATCTTCCGCAGCGGCTCGCACCTGCTGTCGCTGATCGACGGGCTGCTGGACGTGGCCAAGATCGAGGCCGGCAAGCTGCAACTGGAGCCCAGCGAAATCCCCTTCCCCGAATTCCTCCAGCAGTTGCAGCACATGTTCAGCCCGCAGGCCGAAGAGAAGGGCCTGGCCTTCCGCTACGAGCCCAGCGGTCGCCTGCCGGTGGTGGTGCGCGGCGACGAGAAGCGCATCCGCCAGATCCTCATCAACCTGCTGGGCAACGCGGTTCGCTTCACCGAGAGCGGCGAGGTGCGGCTGCGGGTCAGCTACCTGCGCGAAACCGCCACCTTCGAGATCATCGACACCGGCATCGGCATCGCGCCGGACCAGATCGAGCGCATCTTCCAGCCCTTCGAACGGGGCGATCCGCTGCGCCAGGACAACGGCGTCGGGCTCGGCCTGACCATCACCCGCATGCTCATCGCCCTGATGGGCGGCGACATCCGCGTGCACAGCCGGCCGGGCCAGGGCACCTCGTTCCAGGTGCGCCTGTTCCTGTCCGAGGTGCGCGTGCCCCAGGCGGTGGTGCACGTCGAACACGACATCATCGGCTACCAGGGCGCGCGCCGCCGCGTGCTGCTGGTGGACGACCATATCGAGCACCGCCGGGTGCTGGCCGGCATGCTGGAGCCGCTGGGCTTCGAGATCGTCCAGGCCGCCGATGGCCAGGAGGCGGTGCGCCAGGTGGCCCTGCTGCACCCGGACCTGATCCTCATGGACCTGTCGATGCCGCACATGGACGGCTGGGAGACCAGCCGCCTGATCCGCCGCAACGTGCAGTCGCGGGCGCCGATCATCGTCATCTCCGCCAACGCCTTCGCCGACGACCGCGAGCGCAGCGTGGCGGCCGGCTGCAACGACTACCTGGCCAAGCCGGTGCACACCCCGGCCCTGCTGGAGAAGATCAAGGAGCACCTGGGCCTGGAATGGCTCAAGCGTCCGCCCGTGGCCCCCGGTACCGAAGCGGACGGCGCGCGGCCCTCGCCCGCCGCCCTGGAGGCGCTGCGCGAGCTGAGCGAGATGGGCTACGTCAAGGGCATCCTCGAGCGCCTGGATGCCATCGAGCGCGAGGAGCCCGGGTGCGCCGCCGTCCTCGCCGGCCTGCGACAACGCGCGCGGCGCTTTCAGCTCAACGAATTCAATACGCTGCTGAAAGCGGCCGGCAGCCCCACCCCCCGCGTCGACCTGGCGCGCGACCCGACAGGAGGAGCCCATGCACAGCTCGAGCCGTGACAGCGCCGTGGTGCTGATCGTCGACGACACCCCGGACAACCTCGCCCTGCTCAGCGATGCCCTCGACGCCGCCGGCTACAGGGTGCTGGTGGCGCTGGACGGCACCAGCGCCCTGGAGCGCGCCCAGCGCAGCCAGCCGGACGTGATCCTGCTGGATGCGATGATGCCGGGCATGGACGGCTTCGAGGCCTGCCGGCGGCTCAAAGCCAGCGGCGAGACGGCGGACATCCCGGTGCTGTTCATGACCGCGCTGACCGACAGCGAGCATGTGGTGGAAGGCTTCGCCGCCGGCGGCATCGACTACGTGACCAAGCCGATCAAGCCCGACGAGGTGCTCGCCCGCGTCGCCGCTCACCTGCGCACCGCCCGCGCCCTGCAGGCCGTGCGCAACGCCCCGGCGTCACGCCCGGCGCTGGACGACGAGCAGACCCAGGAGGCGCTGGCCTCGCGCTTCCAGCTCACCGGCCGGGAAATGGAGGTGCTGCACTGGGTGGCCTGCGGCAAGACCAACCGCGACATCGGCGACATCCTCGGCCTCAGCCCGCGCACGGTGAACAAGCATCTGGAGCACGTCTACGTAAAGCTGGGCGTAGAAACCCGCACCGCAGCGGCGGCGGTGGCCATGTCGGCCAGCCGCTGACACCTTCCGTAGGATGGCGTAGAGCGCAGCGAAACCCATCGATCAAGGCTCGGCGCCAGGAATGGATGGAGGAAGGGTCACCCCCTCCTCCAGTCCGATCTCGGCGGCTCAGTGGGCGGTGGCGAGGCGCTCGCAGAGCTTGCGGGTGGCATCGAGCATCTGGAAGCTGGGGCGTTCCAGGCCGCGGTCGGGCACCGGCCACACCTGGCCGGCGGCGACCGCGGGGATCTGCGGCCAGGCTCGCCAGGCGTCGGCCTGGGCCGGTTCGCTGACGAGGATGACCCGGGGCTGGCGCTGCAGGATGGATTCGATGCTGACCTGGGGCGCCGGCAGGCGCTGGTCGGCGAAGACGTTCTCGGCGCCGCAGATGCGCAGGGCGTCGCTGACGATCTGCTGCCCGCCCAGGGTGTAGAGCGGCTTGTCCCACACCTGGTAGAACACCGCCAGCGGCACCTCGCGGCGGTATTTCCCACGCAACTCCGCCAGCCCCGCAGCGAAGCGCTGGCTCAGGGCGAGTCCCTGTTCGGCGCGCCCCACACGCTGGCCCACTTCGGCGAACACCCCGGCCAGGTCATCCAGTTGCCGGGGCTCCACCCGCAACTGCTCGATGGGAGTGCGCCTGAGCTGTTCACGCCCGGCAGCGCCGACGCTGTCGGGCCACAGCAGCACCAGATCGGGCTTCAGCGCCAACAGGCTTTCGATTTCCAGCTGGCCGTAGCGGCCGACACTGGGCAGCCCCGCCAGAGCGGCCGGGCGCTCGCCACCATCGAGCACGCCCACCAGCAGGTCGGCGGCATCCAGGTCGAGCATGAGTTCGGTAAGGGAAGGGGCCAGGCTGACCACACGCAGCTGCGCCACCGCCGGCAGCGCCAGGCACAGCAGCAACGCGCCGAGCAGGCTGCGCATCAGCCCAGTTGGCGCGGGATGCGGTAGAGGCTGAAGATCACCACGCTGCCCAGGGCCAGCAGCACCAGGGCCACGGCGTTAAGGCCGGCGAACACGGCGACGGCGCCGATCCAGGCCGGCAGGCCGGCTCCGAGGAAGGCCACGCGGCAAGCGCGGGCCAGGGCGATCCAGGCGGCGGGCTCCTCTTCGCTGTCGAGGGCTTCCTCGGTGGCGATCAGGGCGCGCTTGTAGCCACGGAACAGCGGCAGGCTGATGAACATGGAGATCAGCGCCGCCAGGAACAGCGGCATCTCCAGGGCGGCGAACACCGGTTCGCCGGAGCCGAACAGCAGGTTGAGCACGAACAGCGGGGCCAGGGCGATGGCGAGGTAGGCCCACCATTCGAGGCCCAGCTTGCGGCGCACCTGGTTGCGGGTCATAGCTCGACTTCACCCTGGTGCAGGCTGCCGAGCATGTGGCCGAGCTTGCCGGCCTTGGTCGCCAGGTACTTCTTGTTGTGCGGGTTGAGGCCGGTCTGCAGCGGCACGCGTTCGGCGACGCGGATGCCGAAGCCTTCGAGGGCCTTCACCTTGCGCGGGTTGTTGGTCATCAGCTTGATGCCGGAGATGCCCAGGTGGTCGAGCATCGGCAGGCAGATGGCGTAGTCGCGCTGGTCGGCGCCGAAGCCCAGGCGCTCGTTGGCCTCGACCGTGTCGGCGCCGCCGTCCTGCAGCTCATAGGCGCGGATCTTGTTCAGCAGGCCGATGCCACGGCCTTCCTGGCGCAGGTACAGCAGCACGCCACGGCCTTCCTCGGCGATGGCGCGCAGGGCGGCCTCGAGCTGGAAGCCGCAGTCACAGCGCAGGCTGAACAGGGCGTCGCCGGTCAGGCATTCGGAATGCAGGCGGCCGAGCACCGGGGCACCATCGGCGAATTCGCCCATGGTCAGGGCAACGTGTTCCTTGCCGCTGGCCTGGTCGAGGAAGCCATGCATGGTGAACAGGCCGAAGGGCGTGGGCAGTTGGGAGGCGGCGACGAAGACGACGGACACCACGGATCTCCTGGGATTTCGAAAGGCCGGCATTGTATCAGCAGCATTAACCGGCCGGTCAGACTGAATAGTTGGGGATAAGGATCGAAACGCTTGGACGATCGAGCCTCAGATCTTCGACTCCAGCAGCAGCACGCCCTGGTCCTCGCGCCAGCGCACGCGGTTGAGGAAGCTCATGCCCAGCAGCACGTCGACCGGGGCATCGCCCTCGACCACCGCGCCCTCGACGCCGAGCACTTCCAGCGGGCCGACCTTGACCCGGTCGAAGACCACCCGCCAGGCCCGCACGGTGCCGGAGGCGGTGCTGGCGGTCATCGGCTTGCCGGTCACCCGGTAGTCGATGCCGAGGATGCGCGCCTGGTTCTCGCTCATGGCGACGGTGGAGGCACCGGTGTCGACCATGAACTGCACCGGGTGACCCTCGATGGCACCGGCCACCATGAAGTGGCCATTGTTGCCGCGGGCGATGCTCATCTGGGTCTTCTGCGGGGCGCTGGCGCCGGCCTGGTTGTATTCGCGGGAAAGCTCGTAGGTGCGCTCGATACCGCCGATGCGCAGCACCGCGCCCCGGCTGCTGGCACTGACCACCTCGACGCCGCCGGGGCCGGTCTGGCCGACCTTCACCAGCTTGCGCTGGCCGTCGACGCTGAGCACCGCGGCATTGGGGAACAGGCCGACCACCTGCACCTGGGGTTCGGCATGGAGGGCACCACAGCAGGCCAGCAGCAGGCTGGTGCAGAACAGTTCAAGGCGACGCATGGTGGCTCTCCGGTTCCGGGTCGAAGGGGTACGGCTGCCCCCAGTGGGCGAAGACCGGGCGCAGCTCGCCATTTTCCACCAGGCGCGCCATGCGTTCGTCGAACAGCTCCGCGAATTCGCGTCCGCGTGCCGTGTCACCGAAGGCGACATAGAGCTTGAGCTGGGTGAGGTAGGTGATGCGGTAGTTTTCCGGGTTGGGGCTCTGCCGCAGGACGTCGTCGACCTCGGTGCGGGCGTCGATGTAGTAGTCGGCATGGTCGAGGTCGAGCATCGAGAGGATGCCGCCGCGCCGCTCGATCTCCTGGAAATGCGCCAGGTTCGGCAGGTAGCGCTCGTAGCCGTAACCGCGCATCCACACCAGGCGGTGTTCGCCGAGGTTGGCCAGGGTGGGCACCGGTGCCCCCTTCAGGGCCAGGGCGCTGATGCGGTCGGCGTCGTAGTTCCAGTGGGGGTAGATGGCCCAGGGCACTTCGTCACGGTAGGAGCCGACCCAGGCGTCGGCCTCGCCGCGCTTCACCAGGCCGATGGAGCGGGTGTAGGGCACCGAGCGCGTGCGCAGGTGCACGCCGACCGGTTCGAAGACCTTGCGCAGGATGTCCCAGCCGAGGCCGCTGCCGTCGGCGTCGGTGTGTGCGGCCCAGGTTTCGGCGGCGATCACGACTTCCGTCGCGCTCGCCTCGGGCTTGTTGCCCGGGGATGCGTCCGCTGCCAGCGCCCAGGGCGCCAGCATCATTGCCAGCAGTCCGACCAACCAGCCGCGCATCATCACTCCCCTTCCGCTCCCTGCCGAGTCCAGGTCTGGCGGCTAGCCCACGCCCCAGACGATCAGTTGCATCGCCAGCCAGGCGAAGACGCCGGCCAGCACATCGTCGAGCATGATGCCGACGCCGCCGTGGACGTGCCGGTCGATCCAGCGGATCGGCCAGGGCTTGAGGATGTCCATGAACCGGAATACCAGGAAGCCTAGCAGCAGCCACTGCCACCCTTCGGGCACCAGCCAGAGGGTGATCCACATGCCGACCATCTCGTCCCAGACGATGCCTTCGTGGTCGTGCACGCGCAGGTCGTCGGCGACCTTGCCGCACAGCCAGAAGCCGAACAGCATGGTCAGCCCGAGCATCAGCCAGTAGCCCCAGTCGGGCAGCATCTGCCAGAGCGGGATGAACGGCAGCGCCACCAGCGAACCCCAGGTGCCGGGGGCCTTGGGCAGGGTCCCGGAACCGAAGCCGAAGGCGAGGAAATGCCAGGGGTTGCGCCAGACCGAGGGCGGGGCCGGTGGCACCGGCTCTTGCTGCGGATGATCAGTCACCTTGACTCCCGAAATGTTGAAAGCCCCGTGCCGGCGGCCGGATATCCCCGCCATCGGCGTCGAGCAGGTGCACGCCCTGGCCCGCTTCGACGCGACCGATCACGGCCACCTCGGGCCAGGCGGCCTGCAGGGCGGCCAGGTGCTGCGGCGGCAGGGTGAAGGCCAGGCGGTAGTCGTCGCCACCGGCCAGTGCATGGTTCAGGGCCGGCTCGCGCGGGTAGAGCGCACGCAGGCCGGCGGACAGCGGCAGGCGCTCGCGCTCCACCATCAGTGCGACAGCGGAGGCGGCGGCGATGTGCCCGCAATCGGCGAGCAGGCCATCGGAAATATCCAGCGCCGCGCTGGCCTTGCCGCGCAGGGCGATGCCGAGGCCGAGCTGCGGCGGCGGCGACCAGTAATGGGCGAGCAGCGCACGGGCTTCATGACTGTGGTCATCACGCTCGCCGAGCACCAGGGGCAAGGCGCCGGCACCGTCACCCAAGCTGCCGCCGACGCAGAGCAGGTCGCCCGGGCGGGCGCCGGCACGGGTCAGGGCCTGGCCGGCGGGCACGCGGCCGAACACGGTAACGGTCATGCTCAGCGGGCCACGGGTGGTGTCGCCGCCGATCAGGGCGATGGCGCAGTCGCGGGCCATGGCATCGAGGCCACGGGCAAGCCGCTGCAGCCAATCCGCATCGGCGGCCGGCAGGGTCAGGGCGAGGGTGAAACCGACGGGCGTGGCGCCCATGGCGGCCAGGTCGCTGACGGAAACCGCCAGGGCGCGCTGACCGAGCAGGAAGGGGTCGCAGTCCAGGGGGAAGTGCACCCCGGCGACCAGGGTATCGGTGGAGACCGCCAGCTGCTCGCCGGCGGGGAGTTGCAGCAGGGCACAGTCGTCGCCGATACCCAGCGCGATGCCCTCGCCAGCCGCTGCACAGGCAGCGGCGACGAAGTAACGGCGGATCAGCTCGAACTCACCCATTCCTCGGTCAGCGCTTGGCGCCACGGACCTCGGCGGCACGCAGCAGCGGTGCCAGCTTGTCCAGCACGCCGTTGACGAACTTGTGTCCGTCGGTAGCGCCGAAGACCTTGGCCAGCTCGATGCCTTCGTTGATCACCACACGGTAGGGCACGTCGACGCGGTTGCGCAGCTCGTAGGTTGAGAGGCGCAGCACCGCGAGTTCGACCGGGTCGACTTCCGCCAGGGGCCGATCCAGGCAAGGCGTGAAGGCCTCGTCGATCTCGGTCACCTGGCGCGGTACGCCGTGGAGGATCTCGTGGAAGTAGGCACCGTCGACCGCCGAGAAATCGTTGTCGACGCGGAACTGCGCCTCGATTTCATTGAGCGTCTGGCCGGCGATGTGCCACTGGTACAGGGCCTGGACGGCCAGGCTGCGGGCCTGGCGGCGCGCAGCGGTCTTGCCCTTGGCGACGGGCTTGTTGGCTTCGTCCGGGTTGTCGATGTCGCTGTTGAAACTCACTTGGCCTCCAAGGCCGCCAGCAGGCTGACCATTTCGAGGGCGGACAGGGCAGCTTCGGCGCCCTTGTTGCCGGCCTTGGTGCCGGAGCGTTCGATGGCCTGCTCGATGGAGTCGACCGTCAGCACGCCGAAGGCAACCGGTACGCCGAACTCCATGGACACCTGGGCCAGGCCCTTGGTGCACTCACCGGCGACGTATTCGAAGTGCGGGGTGCCGCCACGGATCACGGCGCCGAGGGCGATGATCGCTGAGTACTCGCCGCGCTGGGCGACTTTCTGCGCCACCAGCGGGATTTCGAAAGCACCCGGGGCACGGATGATGGTGATGTCGCTTTCATTCACGCCGTGGCGTACCAGGGCGTCTACGGCGCCGCTCACCAGGCTTTCTACGACGAAGCTGTTGAAGCGGCCGACCACCAGGGCGAAGCGGCCTTTGGGGGCGATGAAGGTACCTTCGATGGTCTTCAGGGTCATGGCGGGTTCTCGTTCATTAAAGAGCGAGGGCGCGTTCACGGCATGTGGCGCGCCCTACGGGTCATTCAGCGGGCAGGTATTCTACAACTTCCAGGTCGAAACCGGATATCGCATTGAACTTCATCGGCGAACTCATGAGGCGCATCTTGCGCACACCGAGATCGCGAAGAATCTGCGAGCCGGCGCCGACTGTGCTGTAGGTGGCGGGGTTGGTGACCTTGGCATCGCTGCCCAGCTGGCGCTCCAGATGCGCCAGCAACTGCGGGCCGGTCAGCGGGTTGCCCAGCAGCAGCACGACGCCGCTGCCGGCCTTGGCCACTTCCTTCATCGCCGCGCGCAGGCTCCAGCGGCCTTCCTGGTTGACCATGAACAGGTCGCGCAGGGGGTCCATGTTGTGCACGCGCACCAGGGTCGCCTCTTCCGGGCTGATGGTGCCCAGGGTCAGCGCCATGTGCACGTCGCCCTCGACGGCGTCGCGGTAGGTGACCAGGTTGAACTGGCCCAGCTCGCTGTCCAGCGGCTGCTCGGCGATGCGCTCGACGGTGCGTTCGTGGATCAGCCGGTAGTGGATGAGGTCGGCGATGGTGCCGATCTTGATCCCGTGCTCGGCGGCGAAGGCCTCCAGCTCGGGGCGACGGGACATGGTGCCGTCGTCGTTCATCACTTCGCAGATCACCCCGGACGGCTCGAAGCCGGCCATGCGCGCCAGGTCGCAGGCCGCCTCGGTGTGGCCGGCGCGGGCCAGCACGCCGCCGGGCTGGGCCATCAGCGGGAAGATGTGGCCGGGGCTGACGATGTCGTCGGCCTTGGCGCCCTTGGCGGCTGCAGCCTGCACGGTGCGTGCGCGGTCGGCGGCGGAGATGCCGGTGGTGACGCCTTCGGCGGCCTCGATGGAGACGGTGAACTTGGTGCCGAAGCCGGAGCCGTTGCGCGGGGCCATCAGCGGCAGCTTGAGGGTCTCGCAGCGCTCGCGGGTCATGGGCATGCAGATCAGGCCACGGGCGAAGCGCGCCATGAAGTTGATGTGCTCGGCCTGCACGCACTCGGAGGCCATGATCAGGTCGCCTTCGTTCTCGCGGTCTTCGTCATCCATGAGGATGACCATCTTGCCCTGGCGGATGTCTTCGATCAGTTCGTCAACGCTATTGAGAGCCATGGGCCCTCCTTTTGAATTCAGTGTTTGAGGTAGCCGTGTTCGGCGAGGAAGCTTTCGGTCAGGCCCGAGGCGGCGGGCTCGGCGGCCTTGTCGCCCAGCAGCAGGCGCTCCAGGTAACGCGCCAGCAGGTCGACCTCAAGGTTGACCTGCCTGCCCGGCCGGTAGTCGGCCATGATGGTTTCATCCAGGGTGTGCGGAACGATGGTCAGCTCGAATTCGGCGCCATTGACCGCGTTCACCGTCAGGCTCGTGCCGTCGACGGTGATCGACCCCTTCAGGGCTATGTACTTCGCCAGTTCACGCGGTGCGCGGATCCTGAATTGCACGGCACGGGCATTGTCTTCCCGCGCCACTATCTCGCCCACACCGTCGACATGACCGCTGACCAGGTGCCCGCCGAGGCGGCTGGTGGGGGTCAGGGCCTTTTCCAGGTTGACCTTGCTGCCGGTCTTCAGGTCGATGAAGGCGGTACGGGCCAGGGTTTCGCGACTGACGTCGGCCCAGAAGCCGTCGCCAGGCAGTTCCACCGCGGTGAGGCAGACGCCGTTGACGGCGATGCTGTCGCCGAGCTTCACATCGCCCAGGTCGAGCTTGCCGGTGGCCACGTAGACGCGCACGTCACCGCCCTTGGGGGTGATGGCGCGGATGCTGCCGATCGCTTCGATTATGCCGGTGAACATGGGACCTCCACTGCAACAGGATGGCCGGTGCGCAAGGCCCGGGAGCGCATTATAGGCGCCCGGGATGCGCTCGCGGTCATCCACGCAGACGATGCTGCGAGAGCCGGGAGAAAGGTATGGGACATCGTTGAACTCCTGTTTATGAAAAAACAGGGCACGTTGGATCGAAAGGGACTTCGCAGGCGCGCAGAACCACGCCCAGGCAGGCAATCCCGTTCTCTCTTCATCCGGACTATGACCGTCGGCCCCGGAATCACACCGGGTCTGCTGACCTTGCGACTAAGCAAGCGCTCGCGGGCTATGCGCAACGCGCAATTACCGCCGGTGGGGACTTTCACCCCGCCCTGAGAACGATTCGGCCACTGGCGTGGCCGAGGCGGTTTTTTAACACAAGGAGGGGAAGGCGCCAAGCTGGAAGCTGGAAGCGACAAGTGTGCCGGCTTCAGGCTTCAGGCTTCAGGCTTCGAGCTTGCGACCGGCACCGCAATGATCCGCCAGTCATCCCCGACCGCGCGCATCTCGACGATCTTCAGCTGCGGCGCCTCGGCCATCCGTGCCAGGGGCCAGTCCAGCAGCGGGCGGGCGCTGGAGCCGAGGATGCGCCCGGCCATGAAGATCTGGTACTCGTCCACCAGCCCGGCACGGGCGAAGGCGCCGGCCAGGCGGGGGCCGGCTTCCACCAGCACTTCATTGGCGCCGCGCGAGGCCAGCTCGGCCAGCAGGCGCTTGAGGTCGACGTGGCCATTGCTGCCCGGCACCGCCAGCAGCTCGTGGCCATCGTCCTGGAAGCGGTCGCGCGCGGCGGCGGCAGCGCAGGTGGCCACCAGTGCCGGCCCGGCCTGGAAGAAGGGGGCGGACAGCGGCACGCGCAGGCGGCCATCCACCAACACGCGCAGCGGCGGGCGATCCAGCGCCAGGGCGGTGAGCTCGGCATTCAAGCCCAGCTCGTCCGGGCGCACGGTGAGGCGCGCGCCATCGGCGAGCACGGTGTCGGCCCCGGTCAGCACCACGCTGGCGCGGGCGCGCAGGCGCTGCACGGCGGCGCGGGCATCGGGCCCGGTGATCCACTGGCTTTCGCCACTGGCCATGGCGGTGCGGCCGTCCAGGCTCATCGCCAGCTTGACGCGGACGAAGGGCAGGCCCTGTTCCATGCGCTTGATGAAGCCGGCATTCAGCGCACGGGCTTCGGCTTCCAGCACACCGCTCTGCACGGCGATGCCGGCCTGCATCAGGCGCAGCAGGCCACGGCCGGAGACTTCTGGGTTGGGGTCCTGCATCGCCGCCACCACCCGCGCCACACCGGCATTGACCAGGGCATCGGCGCAGGGCGGCGTGCGGCCATGGTGGCTGCAGGGTTCGAGGGTGACGTAGGCGGTGGCGCCACAGGCCTTGTCGCCGGCCTGGCGCAGGGCGTGGACTTCGGCATGGGGCTCGCCGGCGCGGGCATGCCAGCCTTCGCCGACGATGCGCCCGTCCCGGACGATCACACAGCCGACGCGGGGGTTCGGATGGGTGGAATACAGGCCCTTGCGGGCCAGCTCGAGTGCGCGGGCCATGAAGGCCTGATCGTTCTGGGTCATGCCTTAGTCTTTCGAGGGCTCACGGGCCAGGCGCTCGATTTCCTCGCGGAACTCGTTGAGGTCCTGGAATCGGCGGTAGACCGAAGCGAAACGGATATAGGCGACTTCGTCGAGCTTCTGCAGCTCCAGCATCACCAGTTCGCCGAGCACGCGGGACTTCACCTCGCGCTCGCCGGTGGCGCGCAGCTTGTGCTTGATATGGGCGATGGCCTCTTCGAGGCGCTCGATGCTCACCGGGCGCTTCTCCAGCGCGCGCTGCATGCCGGCGCGGAGCTTTTCCTCGTCGAAGGGCTGGCGGCTGCCGTCCTGCTTGATCAGCCGGGGCATGACCAGTTCGGCGGTCTCGAAGGTGGTGAAGCGTTCCTCGCACGCCAGGCATTCACGGCGGCGGCGGACCTGATCGCCTTCGGCGACCAGTCGCGAATCGATCACCTTGGTGTCATGGGCGCCACAGAAGGGACAGTGCATGGTGGGCGACAACTGCGGAAAAAGAAGGCCACATGGTAGCGCATCTCCCCCGCAAGACAAGCCGCGGGCTTTGCGTTATAAGGCCGCCCAGAGCCCTCCGCAACAAAGGCCAGGAGTCATCGATGCGTGCCCTTTCCGTCCTTTCCCTCGCCGCCCTGCTGGTCGCCTGCTCCAGCGAGCCGCCCGTCGCGCCCACGTCAGCCTCCAAGCCGGCCGCGCCTCGCCAGCAGGCCGAAGAACCCACGCCCGCCCACCTGCGCGAGCTCAGGGGCCAATTGCTCGGCGCCCCGGCCGGCAGCGAAGTGGAAATGGCCCTGCTGGTGATCGACGACCGTGACCGCCCGCAGCAGCTGCTGGCCAGCCTGCGCCTCTCCGGCACCGGCCAGGCCCTGCCCTTCAAACTGACCTTCAACCCCGAGGTGTTCCCCCAGGGCCGGCGCGTCGAGCTGCGCGCCCGGGTCAGCCAGTCCGGCCAGTTGGTGCAGCGCCTGGCACCGCAGCGCATCCTCCAGGCCGAGAGCCAGGCCCTCGGCCCGTTGCAGCTGGAGCGCGCACCATGACACCCCCCGAAGGCCTGCAGCGCGCCCTCGGCGACCTGCTCGGCGACGCCCGCCTCAGTGCCGAGACGCTGCCGGGCACCGACCTGCGCCTGTGGCTGATCGACGGCGCCAACATGGACCGTGCCTTCAACCCCGAGGAAACCCGGCGCATCCTCGAAGAGCCGCCCTACTGGTGCTTCTGCTGGGCCAGCGGCCTGGCCCTGGCGCGCTGGTTCGCCGAGCGCCCCGACTGGGTGGCCGGCAAGCGCGTGCTGGACTTCGGTGCGGGCTCCGGTGTCGCCGCCATCGCCGCGGCCAAGGCCGGCGCGGCGGAAGTGGTGGCCTGCGACCTCGACCCGCTGGCCCTGGAGTCATGCCGCGCCAACGCGGCCCTCAATGGCGTGGAACTGGGCTACTCCGAGGACTTCTTCGCCGAAGCGGACCGCTTCGACCTGATCGTGGTCGCCGACGTGCTCTACGACCGCGCCAACCTGCCCCTGCTCGACCACTTCCTCAGCCGTGGCCGCGAAGCCCTGGTGGCCGACTCCCGCGTCCGCGACTTCGCCCACCCGCACTACAACCGCCTGGCCATGCTCGAAGCCTGCACCTGGCCGGACCTGGCCGAGCCCGAGGAATTCCGCCACGTGAGCCTGTATCACGCAGTGAGATAACGACGAGCCCCGGTAGGCGGCTGCAAGCGGCAGCCGTATCATTCGCCCATCCCTTGCGCACTCGAGAACCCCGATGAGCGACACGCCCTATATCTTCGATACCACCGCCGCCGACTTCGACCAGGCGGTGATCCAGAACTCCTTCCACAAGCCGGTCCTGGTGGACTTCTGGGCCGAGTGGTGTGCGCCCTGCAAGGCGCTGATGCCGCTGCTGGCGCAGATCGCCGAGTCGTACCGGGGCGAGCTGCTGCTGGCCAAGGTCAACTGCGACATCGAGCAGGACATCGTCATGCGCTTCGGCATCCGCAGCCTGCCCACGGTGGTGCTGTTCAAGGACGGCCAGCCGGTGGACGGCTTCGCCGGCGCGCAACCGGAATCGCAGATCCGTGCCATGCTCGAACCCCATGTGCAGCAGCCCGCACCGGCCGCTGCCGACCCGCTGGAAACTGCCCAGGCGCTGTTCACCGAAGGCCGTATCGGCGATGCCGAAACCCTGCTCAAGCAGGTGCTGACCGAAGACAACAGCAACGCCGCCGCGCTGATCCTCTATGCGCGCTGCCTGGCCGAGCGCGGTGAGCTGGGCGAAGCCCAGGCGGTACTGGATGCGGTGAAGAGCGATGAGCACAAGCAGGCCCTGGCCGGTGCCCGCGCCCAGCTGACCTTCCTGCGCCAGGCCGCCGACCTGCCGGAAGCCGCCGACCTGAAATCACGCCTGGCACAGAACGCCGAGGACGACGAGGCCAGCTACCAGCTGAGCATCCAGCAACTGGCCCGCCAGCAGTACGAGCCGGCGCTGGACGGCCTGCTCAAGCTGTTCGTGCGCAACCGCAGCTACGCCGAAGGCATCGCCCACAAGACCCTGCTGCAGGTGTTCGACCTGCTGGGCAACGACCACCCGCTGGTCACCACCTACCGCCGCAAGCTGTACCAGGCGATCTACTGATCGCTCGACCCACGTAGGTTGGGCTGAGGTACGAAGCCCAACGCAGCGAAGCCCACATCCATCACGTTGGGCCTCGCTGCGCTAGGCGCCAACCGACGGCGCTTACCCCTTCCAGATATAGACGGGCGCGTCGCCGCCCATCTCCAGCTGCACCTGCTCGCTGTGGCGCAGCCGCACCAGCAGGCGTTTGCCCGCAGCGGCGCCACCGGCCAGGGCTTCCAGCTCCACCAAAAGGCGCGGCCCCTCGATGCGCCCGGCGCCCTGCAACAGGCCCAGCGCGGCATCCCACAGGGCATCGTTGCGCTTCGGCGCGGCAGGCGTGGCGACAGGGGCAGGAGCCGACGGCGCCTCGACGCTGACCTGCAATTGCCCGCCCAGGCGCTGCCAGTCCTCCTCGTCCATCTCCACCGTCAGGTCGACCGGCCAATCGCCGATCCGTCCACGAATTCGCAGCATGTCCAGTTCCCCGGGTTTGAATCGGGCAATGCTCCCACGCCCCTCCACAAGGCGCCAAGCAGCACTGGCATGGCCAACGCAAAGTTGTTATAACGTAACACCTCATTTCAGCCCCCACCCCGGAGTGCCCCATGCGCCGCCTGCTGATCGCCCTGCCCTTCGCCCTGCTGCCCCTGGCCACCGCCCAGGCCCATGACCACGAACACGAGGAACACGGCAGCCTCGGCGCCCACGAACACGGCGTGGCGCGGATGAACGTCGCCCTGGACGGCAACAGCCTGGAGCTGGAGCTGGAAAGCCCGGCCATGAACCTGGTGGGCTTCGAGCACGCCGCCAACAGCGACGCCGACAAGGCCAAGGTCGCCGCCGCCCGCGCCCAGCTGGAAAAGCCCCTGGAGCTGTTCGCCATCCCCCTGGTCGCCGGTTGCAAGGTCGCCGGCCAGGAGCTGGAAAGCCCGCTGTTCGGCAATGCCCCGGAACACGAGCATGAACACGAAGACGCCGACCACGATGAAGCGGAAGGCCACGAGCACCACCACGAGCACAGCGAGATCCACGCCCACTACCAGCTGGAATGCGCCAAGCCCGAAAACCTCAAGACCCTGGACCTCAAGGCGCTGTTCACGCGCTTCCCCGCCACCCAGAAAATTCAGGTACAACTGATCGGCCCGCAGGGCCAGCAAGGCGCCGAACTGACCCCTGCCAGCCCTTCCCTGAGCTTCTGAACCCGATGAACCGGCCGGGGCAACCCGGCCGGCACCCCATGAGCCAGACACTGATCGAAATCACCGACCTGGGCTTCGCCTGGCCGGGCCACGCCGAATTGCTCGACATCCCCGCCTTCGCCCTGCAAAGCGGGGAGACCCTCTTCCTCAAAGGCCCCAGCGGCAGCGGCAAGACCACCCTGCTGGGCCTGCTGGGCGGCGTGCAGACCCCCGGCCGTGGCAGCGTCAACCTGCTGGGCCGCGACCTGGGCAAGATGGCCTCCGGCGCCCGCGACCGCTTCCGCGTCGACCACACCGGCTACATCTTCCAGCAGTTCAACCTGCTGCCCTTCCTGTCCGTACGCGAGAACGTCGAGCTGCCCTGCCACTTCTCGCGCCTGCGGGCCCAGCGCGCCCAGCAGCGCCACGGCAGCGTGGCCCAGGCCGCCACCACCCTGCTCGGCCACCTGGGCCTGGCCGCCAGCCTGCTGGAGCGCCGCGCCGATGCCCTGTCCATCGGCCAGCAGCAGCGCGTCGCCGCCGCCCGCGCACTGATCGGCCAGCCGGAACTGGTGATCGCCGACGAACCCACCTCGGCCCTGGATGCCGACGCCCGGGAAAGCTTCCTCCAGTTGCTCTTCGGCGAATGCCGCGAGGCCGGGGCCAGCCTGCTGTTCGTCAGCCACGACCAGAGCCTGGCAGCGCTCTTCGATCGCAGCCTGTCGCTGCTGGAACTGAACCGCGCTGCGCGCCCGCAGGAGGCCTGAGATGTATCTGTTCCGCCTGGCCCTGGCGAGCCTCGCCAACCGCCGCTTCACCGCCCTGCTCACGGTCTTCGCCATCGCCCTTTCCGTCTGCCTGCTGCTGGCGGTCGAGCGGGTGCGCACCGAGGCCCGTGCCAGCTTCGCCAGCACCATCAGCGGCACCGACCTGATCGTCGGCGCTCGCTCCGGTTCGGTGAACCTGCTGCTGTATTCGGTATTCCGCATCGGCAACGCCACCAACAACATCCGCTGGGACAGCTTCGAAACCCTCGCCCACAACCCCAAGGTGAAGTGGGCCATCCCCATCTCCCTGGGTGACTCCCACAAGGGCTACCGGGTGATGGGCACCAGCGAAGCCTATTTCGAACACTACCGCTACGGCCGCGCCCAGCCGCTGAAGCTGGCCGAAGGCAAACCCTTCGCCGACATGTTCGACGTGGTACTCGGCGCCGAAGTGGCCGAAGCCCTGAAATACAAGCTGGGCGACAAGGTGGTGCTGTCCCACGGCGTCAGCACCGTCAGCCTGGTACAGCATGACGACAAACCCTTCACCGTGGTCGGCGTCCTCGAACGCACCGGCACGCCGGTGGACCGTACCCTGCACATCTCCCTGGCGGGGATGGAGGCGCTGCACGTCGACTGGCAGAACGGCGTGCCCGCCCGCGGTGCCGGCAAGGTCAGCGCCGAGCAGGCCCGCGCCCTGGACCTGCAACCCAAGGCCATCACCGCCTTCCTGCTTGGCCTCAACAGCAAGATCGCCACCTTCGCCGTGCAACGGGAGATCAATGAATTCCGTGGCGAGCCGCTGCTGGCGATCCTCCCCGGCGTCGCCCTGCAGGAGCTCTGGAGCCTGATGGGCACCGCCGAGAAGGCGCTCTTCGTGGTCTCGCTGTTCGTGGTGCTCACCGGGCTGATCGGCATGCTCACCGCCATCCTCACCAGCCTCAACGAGCGCCGCCGCGAGATGGCCATCCTGCGCTCGGTGGGCGCACGCCCCTGGCATATCGCCAGCCTGCTGGTGCTGGAAGCCTTCGCCCTGGCCCTGGCCGGTGCAGTGCTCGGCTTGGTGGTGCTTTACCTCGGTATCGCCCTCGCCCAGGGCTACGTGCAGGCCAACTACGGCCTCTACCTGCCGCTGGCATTGCCAAGCCGCTATGAGTGGACGTTGCTGGGCGGTATCCTGGCCGCCGCCCTGCTGATGGGCGCCGTGCCGGCTTGGCGCGCCTATCGGCAATCCCTGGCCGACGGCCTGTCCATTCGCCTGTGAGCCCACGATGAAACGCGCCCTGCTGGCCCTTCCGGCCCTGATCCTGCTGACCGCCACCGGCCTCTGGGCCGGTGAGGTCCGTGAACTGACCTGGTCCGAGCTGATCCCCGCCGACGCTCCGCCGCCACCGCCCCCCGCGCCCATCCACGACCTCTCGCAACTGGCCGACTCCCTGGCCGCCGAGGCGGGCCCGGCCGCCACCCAGCAGTCGCCGACCGCTCCGGTGGTGCCGACGCTGGATGGCCTGGAAGTGAAGCTGCCCGGCTATATCGTGCCGCTGGACGTGACCGAAGAAGGCCGCGTGACCGACTTCCTGCTGGTCCCCTACTTCGGTGCCTGCATCCACGTGCCGCCACCGCCGTCGAACCAGATCGTCCACGTCACCAGCGAACTCGGCGTGCTGATGGACGCGCTCTATCAGCCGTTCTGGATCGAAGGGCCGTTGCAGGTGAAATCCAGCACCAGCGAACTGGCCGAGGCCGGCTACCAGATGGAAGCCAGCAAGATCTACCCCTACGAGATCCCCGAGAGCTGATAAGCAAGCCTGCTAACGAACTCACCACGGCATTGAGCTAGATCAAGGTGCCGTGGTTCGCGCTCCCCGAAACTGAGCCCAGCCAACACAAGCTCATGACCTCGGAGCCAATAAATGAAAACGCCGTTCCTAGCCGCCTCCCTTCTCGCCCTCGCTGTGGCCGCCCCTCTGGCCCAGGCGCACCAGGCGGGTGACATCCTCGTTCGTGCCGGTGCCATCACCGTCAACCCGAAAGCCGACAGCTCCAGCGTCCAGGTGGACCGCGGCGCCCTGGCCGGTCTCGACCTGGGTGGCAAGGCCACCATGGACAGCGACACCCAGCTGGGCCTGAACTTCGCCTACATGCTGACCGACCACTTCGGCCTGGAACTGCTGGCTGCCACCCCCTTCGAGCACGAAGTGAAGCTCAAGGGCACCGGCCTGGACGCCGCCAACGGCAGCCTGGGCTCGCTGAAGCACCTGCCGCCGACCCTGAGCGTCGTGTACTACCCGCTGGAATCCCAGTCGGCCTTCCAGCCCTACGTGGGCGCCGGCATCAACTACACCTGGATCTATGACGAGCACGTGGGCAGCGGCGCAACCGCAGCCGGCTTCGACAACTTCCGCGTGAAGAACTCCTGGGGCCTGGCCTGGCAGGTCGGCGCCGACTACATGCTGACCGACAGCATCATGGTCAACGCCCAGGTGCGCTACATCGACATCGACACCACGGCCTATGTCGACAACACCGCCCTGAACGTACGCGCCAAGGTGGACGTGGATGTCGACCCGTGGGTCTACATGGTCGGCCTGGGCTACAAGTTCTAAGCCCAACCGCACTGAACAAAGGCGCCTTCGGGCGCCTTTTTCGTTGGCATCACCGGCCCATCTGGTGGGATGAAAAAAGGCTTTTTGCGGTAAGTGTTGCTAGAGGATTTGAGCCCAGCTGATTGCTGAGTTTTGCTAGTACTTCTGGTTTCGCCCACCCGGGCGAGTCCCTTTTCCAATCGCTGGAACGCCAGCCCGGTGAAAAGAAACCAAAAAACTTGGCCCTCCATACGGGTCTGGCGGCTGCTCCAGCTTTCTTCGCCCAACGCATCACATCGATGTGCGCCCCCAGCGCGCACGTAGTGGCGGCAGCTTTCGTAGGATGGCGTAGAGCGAAGCGAAACCCATGCGGTGGAGGGCATCCGGAAGACACCGTGCTTGAGCCCTTGCTTTAAAACCACAACAGCTAACGCAGACAGAGCCAAAAAAGGCGCCTCGCGGGCGCCTTTTCCATTCGGCTCAGCGGCCCAGCAAGTGGGCCAGGCCGACCGCCAGGGGCGTCGGCTCGGGGAAGGCGAAGCGCTCCAGCAGGCGACCGTTGTCCGCCAGGGAGTGGCGGATGTCACCAGAGCGCGCTTCGGCGTAGCTGATGGCCGGCAGTTCGCCCACCACGCTGCCAATGGCGGCGAGCAGGTCCTTGAGGCTGGTGGAGCGCTGCAGGCCGACGTTCACTGGGCCGGCTTCGACGCTAGGGTTTTCCAGGGCCTGCACCAGCACCTGCACCAGGTCGCCGACATAGACGAAGTCACGGGTCTGCTCACCGTCACCGAAGAGGGTGATCGGCGTGCCGGCCAGGGCGCGCTCGGTGAAGATGCTGATCACCCCGGAATAGGGCGAGGACGGGTCCTGGCGCGGGCCGAAGATGTTGAAGAAGCGGAACACCGCCGGCTCCAGGCCGTGCTGGCGACGGTAGAAATCCAGGTACTGCTCGCTGGCCAGCTTGTCCACCGCGTAGGGGGTCAGCGGCGCGGTGGGAGTGTTTTCGTCGATGGCCTGGCCTTCGCCGTTCTGGCCGTAGACCGAGGCGCTGGAGGCGAACACCACGCGCTTCACGCCGTGCTCGCGCATGGCTTCGCACACATTGAGCGTGCCGATGAAGTTGGCCTGGTGGGTGGCCACCGGGTCGTCCACCGAAGCCGGCACCGAGGCCACCGCGGCCAGGTGCGCCACCGCCTTGCAGCCGGCCATGGCACGGCTTACCAGCGCAGCGTCGGCGACGTTGCCTTCGATGAGTTCGACGCGGGAATCGTGCAACGGCAGGTTGTCGCGCTTGCCGGTGGACAGGTCGTCGAGGATGCGCACGGAATGCCCGCGCGCCAGCAGCGCGTCCACCAGGTTGGAGCCGATGAAGCCGGCGCCGCCGGTAACGAGGATG
This sequence comes from Aquipseudomonas alcaligenes MRY13-0052, assembly GCA_000474255.1. Lineage (GTDB taxonomy): Bacteria > Pseudomonadota > Gammaproteobacteria > Pseudomonadales > Pseudomonadaceae > Metapseudomonas > Metapseudomonas solani. The sequence goes on along the minus strand of BATO01000022.1, from coordinate 50,336 downwards.
GGGGAATCAGCCATGGCGGTAGTAACGATCCAGGAGAGCGGGCAACGCCGCGCGCCAGGCGCGGGGCTTGATGCCGAATGTATGGAGGATTTTCTTGCAGGCCAGCACCGCGTGCTGCGGCTCGTCCGCCGCATCGGGACGGGCGGCGTGGGCCTGGGGAGTGATTTCCTGCACCTTCAGCGTGTGCAGGTTGCGGGCTTCGGCCAGCACCGCCTGGCCAAGCGCCAGGGTGGTGGTCGCCTCGTGGCCACCGTAGTGGTAGGTGCCCCAGAGCGGCGCCGCGCAGTCCAGCTGCTTGAGCACCGCAAGCATCACCCGCGCGGCATCATCCACCGGCGTGGGGTTGCCACGACGGTCGTCGGCCAGCATCAGCTCGTCGTCCCGCTCGGCCCGGGCGAGGAAGCGCCCGAGGATGCCTTCGTTGCTGTCATCCAGCAGCCAGCCGAAACGCAGCAGCACGTGCTTGGGGCACACCGCGCGCACGCTCTGCTCGATGCGCCACAGGGACTGCCCGCGCAGGCTGAGGGGGATGGTCTCGTCCTTCTCGTTGTAGGCGGTGGCCCGGGCGCCGTCGAAGACGCGGTAGCTGGAAGGCTGCAGCAGGACGATGCCGTGGTGCTGGCAGAGCTCGGCCAGGCGCTCCACCGCGCGTTCCTGCGCGGCGAAGCGGCCCGCGCTGGCCTCTTCGGCCTGGAACCAGTCGAAGTAGTAGGCGAGGTTGATCACCGCATCGGGGCGGGTGTCGTCGAGCAGCTGGGTCAGGCTGGCGGCATCCCAGCCCTGTTCGGGCGGGCGCGGGGCGAGGAACCCTACATCATCCTCGGCCCCCAGGCGGATAAGCGCCTGGCCAAGGGCATTGCCACCGCCCAGGAGCATCAAGCGCATACGCATAGACAGAAGGTCGCTTAAAGCCAGTGGGTGTTAACGATCAGCCGTCGTCCCGCGATAGCGCCCTCCCTGTGACCAGGAAGATCGCCGTGACGGGGACATCGGGCACGCAAGCCAGCGGCCGTTTCCGACCGGGAAAGACGCATTCTGCTTATTTCCCGGCGCTGCGTCACTAGTGGCGCGCCATGCGGCACGCCACTTCAGCCCTGTGGAGGCTCCGTTGGGCGGTAGAGGTGGGCGTGATCGGGGTGGTAGAGCGAGGAATCGGTGAAGCCTTCGGCAGCCAGCACCCGCCCCACGAGGATCAGCGCGGTGCGGCGGAAATCCTTCTGCGCCACCCGTGCCTCGATGTCCGCCAGGGTGCCGGTCACCCAGTCCTGGTCGGGCCAGCTGGCGCGGTGCACCACGGCCACGGGGCAATCGGCGCCATAGTGCGGCAGCAGTTCTTCGACGATGCGCGGCAGGTGGCTGACGCCCAGGTGGATGGCCAGGGTTGCGCGGTGCTGCGCCAGCTCCGCCAGGGATTCGCCCTCGGGCATCCGCGTGCGGGTGGCGAAGCGGGTGAGGATCAGCGTCTGGGAAATATCCGGCAGGGTCAGCTCGGTGCCGAGCAACGCGGCGCAGGCGGCGGTGGCGGTGACGCCGGGCACCACCTCATAGGGAATGCCCAGCGCGCGCAGGTGGCGGATCTGCTCGCCGATGGCGCCATACAGCGAGGGGTCGCCGGAATGCACCCGGGCCACGTCCTGGCCACGCCCGTGGGCCTCGGCCAGCAGGGCGACTATCGCCTCCAGGTGCAGCTCGGCGGTGTTCACCACCCGCTCGGCGCTATGCCCATCCAGCACCGCTTCCGGCACCAGGGAACCGGCGTAGAGGATCACCGGGCAACTGCGGATCAACCGCTGGCCCTTGACCGTGATGAGTTCCGGATCGCCGGGGCCGGCGCCGATGAAATAGACCGTCATGGGGTATCCACATCCTCAAGGGGGCAGGCCAGCGCACAGGTGGCGTTGGCACTGCGGCGTTTCTCCACCAGCAACCGCGCCGGGCGGCCGGCCAGGGCCTCGGCCTGTACCAGCGCGGCGGCTTCGGCGATGCCGGGGCTGCCGGTTTCCCGCAGGGCGATGGCCGACAGGCCGGACAAGCGCCCCTCGCAGGCCGCCAGCTGCGCCGCCGGCAGCAGCGCCAGGGGCAAGCGAAGGGTCAGCGCCAGGGCCTGCAACCCCGGCTCATCGGCTTTGCTGTCGACACTGGCCAGGGCGCTGAGATCGCCGGGTACAAGTTCGTACTCGGCCAGGGCAGCGTCGAGCAGCGCGCGCAGCTCCTGCTCCGAGCAGCCGCGCCGGCAACCGAGGCCGGCCACCAGGGTCATCGCCCGGCCTCACAAAACAAAACCCCGCGAAGGGCTGGGCCCTGCGCGGGGTCGATCGGCAGCGAAGCCCGGCTCACGCCAGGTCTTGGCTCGCGGAGCGCTGGTACAGCCAGGCAGCGGCCCAACCCAGGGCGCCCCAGAACAGCGCGTTGGTCACCAGCGAGGCGGCGATGAACTCGTGCTCCAGCGCTTCCGGCGCCAGGCTCGCATGCACTTCAGGCTGCGGTGCGCCGACCACATGGGGGATCACCAGCAGCGCCAGGCCGACGATGCGCAGGACCCAGTTGCGGCCGAAGGCGATCAGCGCCAGGCCAGCGGCAGTGGAGGCGGCGGTGCCGATCCACCAGACCTGGCGCTGGGCCAGGTCGGCGGCTGCGGTACCCGGCAGCTCCGGCGGCAGGCCGAGGGACGGCGCCAGGGCGAAGGTGGCGAAACCGGCCAGGCCCCAGAGCAGGCCCTGCCAGGCGCGGGTCGGGCCGCGCAGGCTGAACAGCGCGGCCAGCAGCAGGGCGAAGCCGACCGCCACCACCAGGTTGGCGCCACCGGTGGACAGGGTGCGCTGCCAGCCGTCTTCCGGCGCCCAGGCTTCGGCGTCGTGTTCATGGGCGGGCGCGCCGGCGGCGTGCTCGTGGGCGTGTTCGGTCTGCTCGGCCGGTGCCGAATTCTCGAAGGTTTCCGCATGGAGAATCAGCGGGGTGACCCACAGGCTTTGCAGCAGGGTCAGCACGATGGCGGCGAAGAGACCGGCGAACCCGGCGGTCTGGGCGATGCGCTTGATCACGGTTGCGCCCTCAGTGGCAGGGGAAGGCGGAGCTGTGACGGGTATCGTGGGCAGCGTTGTGCACCGCCTCGATGTGCGAGAAGCCGGCGAAGTACACCAGCGACAGGCCCAGGAGGCTGGCACCGATGGCGATGGCCAGGCGTTTGGACAGGGGGACGGCGGCGGCCGAATGGCTCAGTGTGCTGCTGGACATGGTGCTTCCTCTGCGATGCGGGTGAGTCGGCAAGAGGAACGCGTGCGAAGAAAGCGGCCGCGCGGGGACCGCATTTCCGGCGTGCGCCCGCCCACCGCGGGTTGCCAAAAGAGTGATCAGGCCGGTCTCCGGGCTTGCGACGCCAGCCATGGCTGGTCGGGTTTGCCTTCCCATGTCCGCCGGACACAGTGGCTTACAGATCCCTACGTGCGCTTACCGTTGCGGGGGCAGCGTCGGACTCGCCCTGGGGCACACCGACTTCCCGTTTCACCTCGCGCGCGACGGCGCGAGACACCTGAAAAAACCGCACAAGAACATCACGAGTCCGACTGGCCGTCAACCGCCGCGATTGACCGCCGCCCCCGCCCTGCGTAGCCTTCGGCCCTTCGAGGTTCCGCGGCCGTGCGCCGCGGCTAAGAGGGAACACGGCCAAGCCGTGGCTGCCCCCGCAACTGTGAACAGCTGAGGTCCTATCCACAGCCACTGCCCATCGGGCGGGAAGGCGGAAGGACGGCGCATCGCGCCAGGCTGTGAGCCAGGAGACCTGCCTCGGCGAATTTCCAGACAACCGGGCGGGGTGATCCGGTGGCGAATCGGGCCCCCAGTGCCCTCGTCCCGCGCGCCCGCCGATCCGATCGACTCCCAGCAAAGGGCTGCCGCGCATGAAAACCCTGGCCAAACTCCCCGTCACCATCGTCACCGGCTTCCTCGGTGCCGGTAAGACCACCCTGCTCCGCCACATGCTCGACAACGCCGAGGGCCGCCGCATCGCGGTGATCGTCAACGAGTTCGGCGAGCTGGGCATCGACGGCGAAATCCTCAAGCAATGCTCCATCGGCTGCAGCGAGGAAGAGGCCGTGGGCCGCGTCTTCGAACTGGCCAACGGCTGCCTGTGCTGCACCGTGCAGGAGGAGTTCTTCCCGGTGATGCGCGAACTGGTGGCCCGCCGTGGCGACCTCGACCAGATCCTCATCGAGACCTCCGGCCTGGCCCTGCCCAAGCCCCTGGTGCAGGCCTTCCAGTGGCCGGAGATCCGCAGTGCCTGCACCGTGGACGCGGTGATCACCGTGGTCGACAGCCCCGCCGTCGCCGCCGGCACCTTCGCCGCCCACCCCGAGCAGGTGGACGAGCAACGCAAGCAGGACCCGAACCTCGACCACGAGTCGCCCCTGCACGAACTCTTCGAAGACCAGCTGGCCAGCGCCGACCTGGTGATCCTCAACAAGGCCGACCTGCTCGACGCCGACGCCCTGGCCGCCGTGCGCGCCGAAGTGGCCGAGGAGCTGCCGCCGGCGGTGAAGATCGTCGAAGCCAGCGCCGGCAAGCTGCCGCTCTCCGTGCTGCTGGGCCTGAACGCCGAAGCCGAGGCGCACATCGGCAGCCGCGCCACCCACCACGACCACGAAGGGCACGAGGACCACGACCACGACGAGTTCGACTCCTTCCACGTCGACCTGCCGGAAGTGGAAGAGGCCGCCCTGCTGGCCGCCCTCGGCCAACTGGTGGAGCGCCACGACGTGCTGCGCATCAAGGGCTTCGCCGCCATCCCCGGCAAGCCCATGCGCCTGCTGGTACAGGGCGTCGGCAAGCGCTTCGACAAACACTTCGACCGCAAGTGGCTGGCCGACGAAACCCGCGCCACCCGCCTGGTGGTGATCGGCCAGGAGCTGGACCCGGCCACCATCGCCAACGAACTGCGCACTGCCCTGGCGTAACCGCCGAACCGGCTCCTCTCCCCCCGGGAGAGGGCCGCACCACCGAGCCAAGGCCCGAGCCATGCACCTGCTGCGCACCCAACCTGGCGGCTTCGTCCCCGACGACGGCATCGCCCACCTGGCCCAGACGCCCGCCGAGCTGGTGATCCTCTGCAGCGGTGATTCGCACCTGGCGCTGCTGGCCGAGGCCGCCCGCGAGCTGCCGGCGGACTACCCCAGCCTGCGCCTGGCCAACCCCATGCAGCTGCAGAACCACGCCTCGGTGGACCTTTACGTCGACGAGGTGCTGCAGCACGCCAAGGTCATCCTCATCTCCGTGCATGGCGGCGTCGGCTACTGGCGCTACGGCATCGAGCAACTGGTGGCCCTGGCCGAGCGCGGCACGCAGCTGATCCTGGTGCCCGGCGACGACCGCCCCGACCCGGAGCTGGCCCGCCTGTGCAGCGTCCCGGAAGAAGACGCCGAGCGCTGCTGGCAGTACCTGCGCCAAGGCGGCCTGGATAACGCCCGGCAGCTGTTCGCCAGCCTCGCCAGCCGCTGCCTGGGCCGCGACTACCCGTGGCAGGCGCCCAGCACCCTGCCCCGCGTTGCCGTGCATCACCCGCACCAGCGCCCCGCTCATCTCGACCACTGGCGCGCCGACTGGCGGGAGGGCCAGCCGGTGGCGGCCCTGCTGTTCTATCGCACCCACCTGCAGGCGGCGAACACCGCCTTCATCGACGCCTTCTGCGAGCGCCTCGCCGCCGTCGGCATCAACCCGCTGCCCATCGCGGTGGCCAGCCTCAAGGAAGCCGAGTGCCTGGCCGTGGTCGAGGACTGGCTGGACGCCGTCGATGCCGAGCTGATCATCAACACCACCGGCTTCGCCCAATCCAACCCCGACTCACCCGGCCAACGCCCGTTCCGCCGCGACGTGCCGGTGCTGCAGGCCATCTGCTCGCTGGACAACCAGCCGCTCTGGGAAGAGAACCCGCAAGGCCTCGGCCCGCGCGACCTGGCCATGCACATCGCCCTGCCGGAGCTGGACGGGCGCATCATCACCCGCCCCATCAGCTTCAAGGGCCTGGCCTGGCGCAGCGAGCGCAGCCAGAGCGACGTGGTGTGCTACCTGCCCCACCTCGAACGCATGGATTTCGTCGCCGAACTGGCGCGCCGCTGGCTGCTGCTGGGGCGCAAGGCCAACGCCGACAAGCGCGTGGCGCTGATCCTCGCCAACTACCCCACCCGCGACGGCCGCATTGGCAACGGCGTGGGCCTGGACACCCCGGCCGCCGCGCTGAACATCCTCCGCGCCCTGGAGGCCGAGGGTTACCCCCTGGCCGGTCTGCCGGAGAGCGGCACGGCACTTATCCACAGTCTGCTGGGCGGCGTCAGCAACGACCTCGACAGCCTCGACGCACGCCCCTGCGCCCAAAGCCTGGCGCTGGACGCCTACCTGGCCTGCTTCGCCCGCCTGCCCGAGGCCAACCAGCGGGCGGTGACGGAGCGCTGGGGCGAACCGCAGCAGGACCCGATGTTCCGTGCCGGGCGCATGATGATCGCCGGCCTGCGCTTCGGCCTGGCCTTCGTCGGCATCCAGCCGGCGCGTGGCTACCAGCTGGACCCGGCAGCCATCTACCACGACGCCGCGCTGGTGCCGCCCCACGGCTACCTGGCCTTCTACTTCTGGCTGCGCGAGGTGTTCGGCGCCGACGCGCTGGTGCACGTCGGCAAGCACGGCAACCTGGAATGGCTGCCGGGCAAGGGCGTCGGCCTCTCCGCCGAGTGCTGGCCGGATGCGGTGATGGGCCCGCTGCCGAACATCTACCCCTTCATCGTCAACGACCCCGGCGAAGGCGCCCAGGCCAAGCGCCGCGCCCAGGCGGTGATCATCGACCACCTGATGCCGCCGCTGACCCGCGCCGAGAACTACGGCCCGTTGCGCGACCTGGAGCGCCTGGCCGACGAGTACTACGACGCCTCGCTGCTGGACCCGCGCCGCGCCGTGCAACTGCGCGGCGAAATCCTCGAGCTGGTGAAGGCCACCGCGCTGGACCGCGAGCTGGAGCTGAGCATCAGCGACGACCCGGAAAGCTGGCTGCCGCAGCTGGATGCCTACCTCTGCGACCTCAAGGAATCGCAGATCCGCGACGGCCTCCACGTGTTCGGCGAATCCCCCGTCGGCGGCCTGCGCGACGACACCCTGCTGTCCCTGGTGCGCATCCCCCGGGGGGACGGCAAGGGCGCCAACGCCAGCCTGCTGCGTGCGCTCGCCACCGACCTGCAACTGAGCCGCGACCCGCTGGACTGCAACTGGGCCGAGCCCTGGGAAGGCCCGCGCCCGGCGCTGCTGGAGCGGGTCAGCATCGATCCCTGGCGCAGCAACGGCGACACCCGCGAGCGCCTGGAGCTGCTGGCCCTGGAGATGATCCGGGCGACTGATCATCCGTCGGTGGGCCCCGCCAGCGACCTGGTTATCCACAGCCTGCGCCAGGTCGTCGCCCCGGCCCTGGACGCCTGCGGCCCCGCCGAAATCGGCGGCGTGCTGGCCGCCCTGGAAGGCCGCTTCGTGCTGCCCGGCCCCAGCGGCGCCCCCAGTCGCGGGCGCCTCGACACCCTGCCCACCGGGCGCAACTTCTTCACCCTGGACGTGCGCAACCTGCCCACGCCCACCGCCTGGCGCCTGGGCTTCCAGTCCGCCAGCCTGCTGCTGGAACGCCACCTGCAGGACGAGGGCGACCACCTGCGCCAGCTCGGCCTTTCCGTCTGGGGCACCGCCACCATGCGCACCGGCGGCGACGACATCGCCCAGGCCCTGGCGCTGATGGGCGTGCGGCCGGTGTGGCAGGCCGGCAGCCAGCGCGTGGAAGACTTCGAGATCCTGCCGCTGTCGCTGCTCGACCGCCCCCGGGTGGACGTGACGCTGCGGGTATCGGGCTTCTTCCGCGATGCCTTCGCCAACCTCATCCGCCTGTTCGATGCCGCCGTGCAGGCCGTAGCCGAACTGGACGAGCCCGAGGACATGAACCCCCTGGCCGCGCGGGTGAAACTGGAAAGCGCCCGCCTCGCCGCCGAAGGGCTGGCCGTGGACGACGCGCGGTTGCAGGCCGGCTGGCGCATCTTCGGCGCCCAGCCCGGGGCCTATGGCGCCGGCGTACAGGGCGCCATCGAGGAGCGCCAATGGCAGGACCGCGCCGAACTGGCCGAGGTGTATTTGAACTGGGGTGGCTACGCCTACGGTGCCCAGGATGCCGGCACGCCCGCGCGGGCGCGCTTCGCTCAACGCCTGGAGCGGCTGCAGGCGGTGCTGCAGAACCAGGACAACCGCGAGCACGACATCCTCGACTCCAACGATTACTACCAGTTCCAGGGCGGCATGCTCGCCGCCGCCGAGACCCTGCGCGGCGAGAAAGTGGCCAGCTACCACGGCGACCACAGCCAGCCGGACCTGCCACGCATCCGCTCGCTGAAGGAAGAGCTCGGCCGCGTGGTGCGCTCGCGCGCAGCCAACCCCAAGTGGATCGCCGGCATGAAGCGACACGGCTACAAGGGCGCCTTCGAGCTGGCGGCGACCGTGGACTACCTGTTCGCCTTCGACGCCACCAGCGAGCTGATCGACGACCACCAGTACCAGCTGCTGGCCGACGCCTACCTGATGGACGCCGACACCCGCGACTTCATCCAGCAGCACAACCCCGACGCTCTGCGCGACATCGCCGAGCGCCTGGTGGAAGCCCAGCAACGCGGCCTCTGGGAACACCCCGGCGACTACCGCGAGGCCGTCGAGAACCTGCTGCTGGATATCGAGGAGCAGTAGCCCCCGGCGCGCCCCCTCACCACAACCCCGGCGCCCTTGTAGGAGCGAGCTCTGCTCGCGAACACCCCCGGCACGAAGCCCCACCGGCACACGCGGGTTTCACCCGCCCTACGCTCGAACCGGCGGGGCAACGCCCCGCCCACCGATGATTACCCGCGCAACCGCGCCGCCGCCTCCCGCAGGATGCGCTCGGTGCCGTCCCAGCCCAGGCAGCCATCGGTGATGGACACGCCGTAGCTCAGGTCGCAGGACAGCGACTGCGCGCCGTCGAACAGGTGGCTCTCGATCATCACCCCGCGCAGGGCGTCCTGGCCGGCCAGGCGCTGGTCGATCACGTCCGCCAGCACCGCCGGCTGACGCAGCGGGTCCTTGCCGCTGTTGGCATGGCTGCAGTCGACCATGATGCGCGGTGCGATACCGAGCTTCTCCAGCCCCGCACGTGCCGCCGCGACACTGGCTGCGTCATGGTTCGGGCCCTGGTGGCCGCCACGCAGTACCAGGTGCGTATCGGCGTTGCCGGCGGTCTGCACCAGCGCCGGGCGGCCCTGGTCGTCGATGCCGAAGTGCTGGTGTGCGTGGGCCGCCGAGCGCATGGCGTCGGTGGCGATGCCGAGGCTGCCGTCGGTGCCGTTCTTGAAGCCCACCGGCAGGTCGAGGCCGCTGACCATCTCGCGATGCACCTGGGATTCGCTGGTGCGCGCACCGATGGCGGCCCAGCCCAGCAGGTCATCGAAGTAGCCGGCGGCCAGGGGTTGCAGCAATTCCGTGGCCACCGGCAGCCCCAGCTCGATCATCTGCAGCATCAGCCGGCGGCTGAGCGCCAGGCCGGCCGCCATATCGCCACTGCCATCCAGGTGCGGGTCGTACACCAGCCCCTTCCAGCCCACCGTAGTGCGCGGCTTCTCGACGTAGGCGCGCATCACCAGCAGCAACTGGTCGCTCACCTCCGGCGCCAGCGCGGCGAGGCGGCGGGCGTAGTCGAGGGCGGATTCGGGATCGTGGATGGAACAGGGGCCGACCACCACCAGCAGGCGCGGGTCGTCGCCATCCAGCACCGCGCGCACGGCATCGCGCTGGGCACGGACCTGGCGGGCCAGGGCATCGTGCAGCGGCAGGCGCTGGCGCAGTTCGGCGGGGGTGGGCAGCGGTTGGGTGCTGCGCGAGGGGGACGCCAGGCTTTCCAGCGGCAGGGCGTGGAGGGGCTGGGCGGCGATGGGCGATACGGAAACGGAATTCATGACGGGCATCCTCGGCCGGCGCGGTTCGGTCCGCGCGCGGCGCTCTAACTGGGTGTTCGATTCAGGGGTGTGAGTGCGGCGGCGAAGCGGCTAAATCGCCAGTCGGAGTTGCGGTAATAGGTGGCGTAGGTGCGGTAGCTGATCATGGTGCGATCCTCGGATTACGTGCGTTTGGCCTTGTGGGCCCTGGAAAAACAAAAACCCCCGGGCGGGTTGCCGACCGGGGGTTTTGTGGAGCTTTGGTTGGCGACCCTGCTGGAGTGGGCCGCCTGATCAGGTATCAGGCCAGCCCGTGGCTAAACCAATACCCATAGAAATAGCTGGCCGCAGCAGCCACGCGCGCACGTGCCGGGCGCTGGGCCTGGCAAGCGGTGAGCGGAGTGGAAGCGAGCTGCGGCATGACGATCTCCAAAGCGAATGCTGGCCAAATTACTGCATCGCCGGCCGCCGTTCAATCACTGATTTCTATCGGCGCGTTCGGCCTTTCGCTACCATGCCGCGATGCGTTTTCAGGAACCCGTCATGTCCGAGCTCCCCCACTTCCCCTTGAGCGCCGTGGTCGCCGCCGACGAGCTGAAGCTCGCGCTGTACCTGGCAGCCATCGACCCGGCCATCGGCGGTGTGCTGATCGAAGGCCCGCGCGGCATGGCCAAGTCCACCCTGGCCCGGGGCATCGCCGACCTGCTGCCGCAAGGCATCTTCGTCACCCTGCCCCTGGGCGCCAGCGAGGAACGCATCGTCGGCACCCTCGACCTCGACGCGGCCCTGGGCGAAGGCCGTGCGCAGTTCTCCCCCGGCGTCCTGGCCAAGGCCCACGGTGGCGTGCTCTATGTCGACGAGGTGAACCTGCTGCCCGACCACCTGGTGGACCTGCTGCTGGACGTCGCCGCCAGCGGCGTCAACCTGGTGGAGCGCGACGGCCTGTCCCATCGCCACGCCGCGCGCTTCGTGCTGATCGGCACCATGAACCCCGAGGAAGGCGAGCTGCGCCCGCAACTGCTGGACCGCTTCGGCCTCAAGGTCACCCTCGACGGCCAGCCGCAACCGGCCGAGCGCGCCGAAATCGTGCGCCGCCGCCTGGCCTTCGACGCCGACCCGCAGGGTTTCATCGCCCAGTGGGACGCCCCGCAGCAGGCCCTCGCGCGCCGTTGCCAGGACGCCCGCGAACGCCTCGCCACCATCCCCCTGGATGACAGCGCCCTGGACCGGATCGCCCAGCGCTGTTTCGCCGCCGGCGTCGACGGCCTGCGCGCCGACCTGGTGTGGCTGCGCGCCGCCCGCGCCCATGCCGCCTGGCGTGGCGCGCCACGTATCGAGGCGGAGGATATCGACGCCGTCGAGCACTTCGCCCTGGCCCATCGCCGTCGCCACGCAACGCCACCCTCGGCCCCGCCGGCACAATCGCCCGCCTCCGCGCCGGCGCCCAGCGATGCCGCCGGCGCCGAAGGCCAGTGGGGCGAGCTGCCCGCGCAACCCGTGCCCACCGACACCCGACGCGAGCTGCCGGGCTGGCCAAAAAAGCCCTGAGCATCCGCCCGCGCCGGGTCATGGGCGCGGATGCCAGACCAGGCCCCGGGACACTCGCCAACGGCCGCAGCGGCCCGGCCCGTGGCGGGCGCGACGGTGCCATCCAGTGGCTGCCGACCCTGCTGCGCGGCCGCCCGCGCAAGGCCGACGACCTGGTCCGCCGCCCCCGAGGCCAAAGCCCCGATGCACTCTGGCTGGTGCTGGTGGACGCCTCCGCCTCCACCCGCCGCCACGGCGCCCTGTCACGCGCCAAGGGCCTGCTGGCCGGGCTGTTCGAATCCGCCTACCGCCAGCGCGCCCGCCTCGCCGTGCTCCACGCCACCGGCCGCGAACCGCGCTGGCTGTGGCAGGGCAGCAAAGCCTCGGCGCCACTGCATCAATGGCTCGACGGCCTCGGCGCCGGCGGCGGCACCCCGCTGATCGAGGCCCTGCACCTGGCCCGTGACTGGTTGCAGCGCCGCCAACGACAGAAGCCCTCGGAGCACCAGCGCGTGCTCATCCTCACCGATGGCCGCCTCAAGGACTGGCCCGCCCTGGAGCCGCTGGGCTGCGACACGCTGCTGGTGGATATCGAAGGCGGCCCCATCCGCCTCGGCCGCGCCCGCCAATTGGCCGAGGAACTGGGTGCGGAATACCGGGTGCTGTCGGACTGAGCCGGATGCGCTCGGAATAGGCACCGCTTGGTGGACATAAAGAGCGATGTCCACCCTACCCGCGGGGGAACCCCGTGAATGGCATGCGACTTCGGGTGGACCACGCTTTACCGGTCCACCAATGGGAGCCAACTCGGCAAGCACGACAGCAAGGAATGAGCATGAGTAACGACGAACAGTTGCGAGCGGTGACCGCGTCCCGCCTAGCCGGCGGGTCACGGATGGAGCTGCACCACCTCGACTACGACCTCGACAGCCTGACACTGCGGCTTCGGGACCTTGGCACACAGAGGGTGGTACAGGTCCGTATCTCGGCCGTGGAAGGTTTCCGGATGCTGGATGAAGGCGACCTCCTGGAGTTCTGGCCGCAGTGTTCCGATGGCTGGCTGCACGAGATCACTGCCGGCGGCTGGTTCGATCAGGAGCGCCTGCGCCCGGGTTTCCTCAGTGACGACCGGGCGCTGAAGGAGTATCTGGTCTCCGGCGTGGACAGGTGCCTGAGCGTCCTAGCCTGGGAAGCCCCCGTCATTCTCCAGGCTTGAGTTTTCCACCGCCCCCCTGAACCACCCGCGCCCTGGATCGTCCATCAACCAGATGGTCGAACGTCGCCCGCCCCGGGTGCGTGTTAAGGTCCGCCCCTTTTCTTTGCGGAATGCCCGATGAACCAAGCCGTGCCCTGCGCCGACAGCTCAGCCACCCGCCTCGCCACGCGCCTGGCGTTCTTCGTCTCCGGCTTCGGCATGGCCTGCTGGGCGCCGCTGGTGCCTTACGCCAAGGCACGCCTGGGTATCGAGGAGGCGGTGCTGGGGCTGTTGCTGCTGTGCCTGGGAGCCGGTTCGATGCTGTCCATGCCGGTGGCCGGTGTGCTGGCCGGGCGGATCGGCGCACGCCCGGTGATCCTGGTGGGCGGGGTGGGCCTGTGCTGCGCCATGCCGCTGCTGGCCGGTGCCGACTCCAGCCTGGTGCTGGCCCTGGCCCTGGCCTTGTTCGGCGCTTCCCTGGGGGCCATGGACGTAGCGATGAACATCCACGCCGTGGAGGTGGCGAACGACGCACCGGTTCCCTTGATGTCGGGCTTCCACGGCCTGTTCAGCCTCGGCGGTTTCGTTGGCTCCCTCGGCATGACCGGGCTGCTGGCCGCCGGGCTGGCACCGCTGCCGGCGATTCTCGTCGCCCTGCTGGTGGTCATCCTCGGGCTCGCCCTCGCAGCACCGCGCCTGTTGCGCACCCGTTCGGGCAGCGAAGGGCCGCTGTTCGTGCTGCCACGCGGAATCGTTCTGCTGCTGGGGGCACTGACCTTCGCCATGTTCCTGGCCGAAGGCGCGCTGCTGGATTGGGGCGCCATCCTGCTGGTGGAGACCCGCCAGTTCGACCCGGCCCAGGCCGGGATCGGCTACGCACTGTTCTCCCTGGCGATGCTCAGCGGCCGGCTGACGGGCGACCGGGTGATCGCCCGCCTGGGAGAGTACCGCGTGCTGGTGGGCGGCGGCCTGCTGGCCACGGCCGGCTTCGCGCTGATGCTGCTGGCCCCGCACAGCGTTCTGGCGCTGGCGGGCTTCCTGCTGGTCGGGCTGGGCGCGGCCAATATCGTGCCGGTGCTGTTCACCGCCGCCGGCCGCCAGAGCGCCATGCCGCCCAACCTCGCGGTGGCCGCCGTGACCACCGTCGGCTACGCCGGCGTACTCGCCGGGCCTGCGCTGGTGAGCTTCGTCGCCCAGGGCCTGGGCCTGGTCACGGCCTTCATGATCCTCGGCGCGCTTATGCTCTCGGCACCGCTCACGGCGGGTCGCTTCGCGCGGTGAGCGCGGCTCCACAAGGCCTATGGACAAGCACACCGCCAGCCTCTAGCCTGCTCGCCCTGTTCATCATCGGCGCCTCGGCCTGGACGCTCTATCGCTTGAGCGAACCCGCCCTGCCGGCACGAGAAGCACAACCCGGCTGAGCCATCAGAAGCGGCGCACGCCATCGCTGAACACGCCGTGCTCGTCCACATGCCGGTTGTAGGCGGCGATGGCTTCACGGTTGGCCAGCAGCCAGGCTTGCGCCCTGCTCACTTGAGTCGTATCAGCCCTGTTCCGGGCGTCTTTCCGCGTGTCGTCGCGTTTCATCGATCTCTCCTTCAAAGCGGGCCCGGGCTGGTCAGCATCTCCGGCACCGCCCGCTCCTCGACTATTCGTTCCTGCACCCAGCGCAGCACCTCCGCTTCATCGCGGATGCGGTACCACTCGCCTTCCGGGTAGAGGCTGGCGGTGGGGCCGAGGTCGCAGGGGAACTGGCATTGGGTGCGGGTGATGTGCACGCCGCCTTCGCACTCCAGCTTGCCGGCGGCCTTGAGGGTTTCCCGCAGTTTCTTCCACAGCGGCAGCGCACCACGGCGGGTACAGCGCGGGCCGTTGCACAGCAGCAGGCGGCGGGCGTGGGGCGGGATGCAGGACCAGGCGTGGCTGCCCGGCAGCTCCGGTACGCCGACGCAGGCCAGGTGCAGCTCGCGGCGCTCGACCAGGGCGACGGCGGCGCCGGCCGGGTCGCTGTCGTACTGGCCCAGCAGGCTGGCGACGAAGAGTTGCTCGGCGGCGTCGAGACGGCCCAGTTCGCCGCGCAACCAGTCGAGGTGCTGAGCGCTGGACTGCGGGTCGAGGTCGATTACCAGCAGCGGGCGCGGGCTGGCCTGCACGGCGTTCAGCAAGGCGTCGTGACCGGCACCGGTGTCGACGATATCGGCGAGTGCCGCCTCACCACGCAGGGCACTCAGCTGGCGGCGGAACAGCTCGGCGAAGGAGCCGGTGTCGAGGTCGGGCCCGGCGAACAGCACGCGAGCGTAGGAAGTGGCGGTCATGGTGTTTCCAGGTAGGGGACGAGGGCCTGCCAGAGGCCGTCGAGCGAGTCGAATTCACGGGTGACGGGAGGCAGCTCGGGGCGCTTGAGGATCAGCACCGGCAGGCCACGCTCGCGGGCCACCTGCAGCTTGGGTTCAGTGGACTGGCTGCCGCTGTTCTTGCTGATCAGCACGTCGCTGCGCAGCCGCTCGAACAACGCACGCTCCTCATCCAGAACGAACGGGCCACGGGCGCCGATCACCTCGAAGCGTTCACCGGGCGCCTGGCTTTGCAGGCAGCGCACCGTCCAGTGCTGGTGGGCGGGGATTTCACCCAGGTGCTCCAGGGGTTCGCGGCCAAGGGTGAAGAAGGGGCGCTGGAAGGTGGCCAGGGCGTCGAGCAGCTCGGCCCAGCCGACCACCTCGCGCCAATCGTCACCCTCGCCGGCGCGCCAGCCGGGGCGACGCAATGCCCAGCAGGGCACGCCAGCAAGCTCGGCAGCGCGGGCGGCGTTGTGGCTGATCTGTGCGGCATAGGGATGGGTGGCATCGAGCAGCAGGCCGATGCCGTTGTCCTCGATGTAGTGCGCCAGCCCCTCGGCACCGCCGTAGCCGCCGACACGCACCTGGCAGCTCAGGTCGGCCGGCACCTTGCCGAGGCCGGCGAGGCTGTAGGTGTGTTCGGGGCCCAGGCGCCGGGCCAGGGCCAGGGCCTCGGTGACCCCGCCCAGCAGCAGGATGCGTGTCATGGGTGCTCCAGGGCCTGGCCCACCAGGTTGCCCTGGCGGTCGATGGCGAAGACTTCCAGGCTGACGCCGGCGGGTACGGTACGACGGGCGAAGGCCAGGGCGTGGGCGCAGACCGTATCGCCCAGGGGCACCCCGGCGGCGTGGGCCAGCGCCAGTGCCTGCTGGCTGGTGTTGGCGCCGCGCATGGCGTCCTGCAGCTCGGCATCGGCGCCCAGGCCGGCGGCCCATTCGGCGAGCAGCGGCAGGTCGATGCTGGAGTGGCGGCTGTGCAGGTCCATATGGCCGGCGGCGAGCTTGCTGATCTTGCCGAAGCCACCACAGAGGCTGAGCTTCTCCACCGGGGCCTTGCGCAGGTGCTTGAGCACGGCGCCGGCGAAGTCGCCCATCTCGATCAGTGCGGTGTCGTCGAAACCATAGCGGTGGCGCATGGCGTCCTCGCTGGCGTTGCCGGTGCAGGCGGCCAGGTGGGTGAAGCCGTTGGCGCGGGCGACGTCGATGCCCTGGTGGATGGAGGCGACGTAGGCCGAGCAGGAGAAGGGCCGGACGATGCCGGTGGTGCCGAGGATCGACAGGCCACCGAGGATGCCCAGGCGCGGGTTCATGGTTTTCAGCGCCAGCTCGGCGCCGCCCTGCACGCAGACGGTGACCTCGAAGCCGCCGGCGTGACCGCGCTCCTGGGCCAGGCGCGTGAGGTGCTCGGTCATCATCCGCCGTGGCACCGGGTTGATCGCCGGCTCGCCCACCGCCTGGGTCAGGCCCGGTTTGGTGACGGTGCCGACGCCGGGCCCGGCGTGGAAGCGCACCCCCGGCTCGGCGGCCAGGCGCACCTGGGCGTAGATCAGCGCGCAGTGGGTCACGTCCGGGTCATCGCCGGCATCCTTCAGGGTGCCCGCCTCGGCGCCGCCATCGATCAGGCGGCAGAACTCCAGGCGCATGAGCACCTGCTGGCCCTTGGGCAGGACGATCTCCACCGCGTCGCTCGCCGCGCCGCCCAGCAACAGGCGCGCCGCCGCCAAGCTGGTGGCGGTGGCACAACTGCCGGTGGTGTAGCCGCTGCGCAGGGGCGCCGGCTGTTCAGGGGTTTCATCACGCATGGCGGGGTCGTGCAGGGCAGGACTCGGCGGCGCTCGGCGCCAACCTAGGCATCCTTGAGCACCTCGAACAGGGTGATGGGCAGTGCCGAGCGCCAGGTGTCGAAGCCGCCCAGGGGCTGGGCCTGGGCGATGGCGATGCGGGTCAGCTCGCCGCCATGGGCTTCGCGGAAGGCCACCAGCACCGCCTCGCTCTGCAGGGTCACGGCATTGGCCACCAGGCGGCCGCCGGGCTTGAGCTGGCTCCAGCACCGCTCCAGCACACCGGGTTCGGTGACGCCGCCGCCGATGAACACCGCATCGGGCGCGGGCAGGCCGTCGAGGGCGGTGGGGGCCTGGCCGGCCACCAGTTGCAGGCCGGGCACGCCGAGGGCGTCGCGGTTGTGGCGGATGTGCGCCTGGCGGCCCTCGTCGGCTTCGACGGCGAGGGCGCGGCAGGTGGGATGGGCGCGCATCCATTCGATGCCGATGGAGCCGCTGCCGGCGCCCACGTCCCAGAGCAGTTGCCCGGGTTGCGGGGCCAAGCGTGCGAGGGTGATGGCGCGAACGTCGCGCTTGGTCAGCTGGCCGTCGTGGCGATAGGCGTCGTCGGGCAGGCCGCAGGTGAGCGGCAGGCGCCGGGCCTGCTCGCCGGCGCGGCAGTCGATGGCCACCAGGTTGAGGGCGGCGACCTCCATGGCCGGCCACTCGCCGGCGATTCCATCGATGCGCCGCTCGGCCGGGCCACCCAGGTGCTCCAGCACGGTCATGGCGCTGGGGCCGAAGCCGCGTTCGTTCAGCAGGCCAGCGATAGCAGCGGGGCTTGCGCCGTCGTTGCTCAGCACCAGCAGGCGGGCGCCGTCATGCAGGTGCAGGTTGAGTGCAGCGAGGGGCCGCGCCACCAGGGAGACCAGGCTGGTGTCCTGCAGCGCCCACCCCAGGCGCGCGGCGGCCAGGGAGGTGGACGAGGGCGCGGGTAGCACACGCAGCTCGTCGGCGGGCAACTGCCGCGCCAGGCTGGCGCCGACGCCGAACAGCATCGGGTCACCGCTGGCCAACACGCAGACCGGCGCGCCACGGCGTTGCAGCAACGGCTCCAGGGAGAAGGGGCTGGGCCAGGCAGTGCGCCGGGCGCGAATGCAATGGGGCAGCAATTCCAGCTGGCGCGGGGCGCCCACCACCTCCTCGGCGGCCAGCAGCGCGTGGCGCGCGGCCTTGCCCAGGCCGGCGTAGCCGTCCTCGCCTATCCCCACCAGCGTCAGCCAGGGCTGCATGCGTTTTTCCTCGTATCCGACCGTGCCGCGTCCGTTGGGCATCCGACAACCAGCCGCATCCCACAGCCGCGCAAAGCGGGCATAATAGCGCCCTTCACCGGTTGCCGGAGCGCCCACTGCGCCCGGCCTAAGAGGGAACACGGTCCAAGCCGTGGCTGCCCCCGCAACTGTATGCAGCGAGTTCTCGCGATCCGTGCCACTGGGAAACCGGGAAGGCCGCGACGGACACTGACCTGCCAGCCAGGAGACCTGCCGGTGACACCAGTCGCGTGTGCACGCATCGAGCGGGGTGTCTCGGTGCCAGGGTTCCCCGTGCGGGGAACACGGTCGCCGCGGCAACTGACCCGGTGACCACGGTGAAACAGGCTCCCTCCAGCGCTCCATCCGTCCGCCCCTCGGCCTGCCCGGGGTTGCTGCGTATCGTCCCGGCGAAGGATGGCGGAATCTGCCGCATCAAGCTGCCCTGCGGTCGCCTGCAGGCCGGCACGGCCGAAGCCCTGTCGATCGCCGCCCATGGCCATTCCGGCGGCGTGCTGGAAGCCACCAACCGCGCCAACCTGCAGATCCGTGGTGTGACCCCGGGCAACGAACAGGCGCTGATCGCCGAGCTGCTGGCCATCGGCCTGGGCGCCGCCACGCCGGGCGCGGACGATGTGCGCAACCTGATGGTCAGCCCCGCCGCCGGGCTCGACCCGCAGGCGCTCCAGGACATCCGTCCCCTGGCCGCGCGCCTGCTGGCCCTGCTGGAAGACAACCCGCGCTTCCACGTGCTTTCGCCCAAGTTCGCCCTGCTGCTGGACGGCGGCGAAGCCCTGGCGATGCTCGACCACCCCAACGACATCTGGCTGGCCGCCATGGAGCCCGGCAAGGACGGCCTGTTCGCCTTCGGCCTGGCCGGCTGCCCGCCCCGCGAAACCGGCGACGCCCCTGCCCTGGCGGCGGTACCCGGCGCCCGGGTGCCGGCCCTGGTGGAGGCGCTGCTGGACCTCTTCCTCGAACTGGCCACGCCGCAGCAGGCCCGCATGCGCGACCTGCTCGGCAGCCTCGGCGCCGAGCGTTTGCTGGCCGAACTGCGCCAGCGCCTGCCCTTCCCGTTGCATGAAGCCGGCAACTGGCGCCGCGCTGCCAGCGACCTGCGCCCCGTTGGCGTGCTGCCGCAACTGCAGGCCGGCCTGTACCTGGTGGGCGCCATCCCGCCCCTGGGGCGCCTGCAGGCCAGCCAGTTGCTGACCCTCGCCGAACTGGCCCAGCGCCACGGCGACGGCAGCCTGCATATGACCCCCTGGCAATCGGTGCTGCTGCCCAACGTACCGGGGCAGGAAACCGCCCCGCTGCTGGCCGAGCTCACGGCCCTGGGCCTGTGCACCGATATCGACGCGCCCCTGGCGCGCATCCAGGCCTGCACCGGTTCCGCCGGTTGCGCCAAGGGCCTGGCCGACACCAAGGCCGACGCCCTGACCCTGGCCGCCGTGCTGCCCGACGGTGCCCAGGTGCACCTGTGCGGCTGCCCGCGCTCCTGCGCCGCCGCCAACGTGGCGCCGCTGACCCTGCTGGCCACGGGCGACGGCCATTACGACCTCTATCGACGCGACGACGGCGCCGGTGGCTTCGGCCGCCCGCTGGCGCGCGACCTGGACATACACGCGGCGGCCGCCTGGCTGGCCGCCACGCCTGACAGCTGGAGCTCCACCGAATGATCGATTACATCCGCGATGGTCAGGAGATCTATCGCCACTCCTTCTCCATCATCCGCGCCGAGGCGGACCTCTCCGCCATCCCGCCGGACCTGGAGAAGCTCGCCGTGCGCGTGATCCACGCCTGCGGCATGGTCGACGTGGTGCAGGACCTGCGCTTCTCCCCCGGTGCCGGAGCCGCCGGCCGCGCCGCCATCGCCGCTGGCGCGCCGATTCTCTGTGATGCACGCATGGTGGCCGAGGGCGTGACCCGCGCGCGCCTGCCGGCGGACAACAAGGTCATCTGCACCCTCAACGATGCCGGCGTGCCGGAGCTGGCCCGCGAGCTGGGCAATACCCGTTCGGCGGTGGCACTGGAGCATTGGCGCGAACACCTGGAAGGCAGCGTGGTGGTGATCGGCAACGCACCCACCGCGCTCTTCTACCTGCTGGAGATGCTCGATGCCGGCGCGCCGAAGCCGGCGCTGATCCTCGGCTTCCCGGTGGGCTTCGTCGGTGCGGCGGAATCCAAGGACATGCTCGCCGCCGACAGCCGTGGCGTGCCCTACGTGATCGTGCGTGGTCGTCGTGGCGGCAGCGCCATGGCGGCGGCGGCGATCAACGCCCTGGCCACGGAGGTGGAGTGATGGGTGCGCAGGAACATTCCGGCAAAGGCCGGCTGATCGGCCTGGGCGTGGGCCCCGGCGACCCCGAACTCATCACCCTCAAGGCCCTGCGCCTGCTGCAGTCGGCCCCAGTAGTCGGCTACTTCGTGGCCAAGGCGAAGGCCAACCTGGGCCAGGGCGGCAATGCCTTCGGCATCATCGAGCAGCACCTGGTGGAGTCGCAGCTGCGCATGCCCCTGGTCTACCCGGTGACCACCGAAAAGCTGGAGCCGCCGCTCTCCTACGAGGATGTGATCAGCGACTTCTACGACACCGCCGCCCAGCAGGTGGCCCAGCACCTGGACGCCGGCCGCGACGTGGCGGTGATCTGCGAGGGCGACCCGTTCTTCTACGGCTCCTACATGTACCTGCACGACCGCCTGGCCGAGCGCTACGAGGCCGAAGTGGTGCCGGGCGTGTGCTCCATGCTGGGCAGCGCCGCGGTGCTCGGCGTGCCGCTGGTGTACCGCAACCAGAGCCTTTCGGTGCTCTCCGGCGTGCTGCCGGAAGCGGAGCTGAAGGCGCGCCTGGCGGACGCCGAGGCGGCAGTGGTGATGAAGCTCGGCCGCAACTTCGACAAGGTGCGCCGGGTGCTCGGCGAGCTGGGCCTGGATGGCCGCGCCCATTACGTGGAGCGCGCCACCATGGGCAACCAGCGCATCCTGCCGCTGCACGAGGTGGACCCGATGGCCTCGCCCTACTTCTCCATGATCCTGGTCCCCGGCCAGAAGTGGAGAGGGTGATGGACGCACGCAAGGCCCCGGCCATCCTGCTGCTCGGCCAGGGCGGCCTGCCCGTCGCCCGGCGCATCCAGGCGCTTTATCCACAGGCCCGCGTGCTCGGCCTGGCCGGGCGCGTGGCAGGCGCCGACGAAACCTGCGCCGAATTCGGCGAGACCCTGCGCGGGCTCTACCGCGACGACAGGCCGATCATCGCCCTGTGCGCCGCCGGCATCCTTATCCGCAGCCTCGCTTCGCAACTGGCCAGCAAGGGCGCCGAGCCGCCGGTGCTGGCCGTGGCCGAGGACGGCAGCGCGGTGGTGCCGCTGCTGGGCGGGCTCGGCGGGGTCAACCGCATGGCCCGCGAGATCGCCGCGCAACTGGAGGTGGCCCCGGCCATCACCACCAGCGGCGAACTGCGTTTCGGCACCTGCCTGCTGGAGCCGCCGCCGGGCTATGCCCTGGCCGATATCGAGCAGGGCAAGCGCTTCGTCTCCGACCTGCTGGGTGGCGAGCCCGTCCGCGTCGAGGGCGAGGCGCCCTGGCTGGAGAGCGCCAACCTGCCCCTGGCGGAGCAGGCGCAGCGGGTTATCCACATCACTGCCGAGCAACGTCCCGATGCCGCTGACGAGCTGCTGATCCACCCCCGCGTGGTGGCTGCGCGCCTCGACGAGGCAGCGGACGCCGGTGCCGTGCGCCAGGCCCTGGCAACCGCCGGGCTGGCCAGCGGCGCCCTCGCCTGCCTGCTGGCCGCCCCCGAACGCATGACCGACGCCACGCTGGCCGCCTGCGCCGACGAACTCGGCGTGCCATTGCGCTTCGTGGTCAACGAACAGGCACTGCCGCCCCTGCACCAGCACCTTTCCGGCATCCGCCTGTACCGCGCGGAGCGGCCGCTGGATGTGGAGCGCATCGGCCAGCGCCGTGGCCGCCTGACGGTGGTAGGCCTGGGCCCGGGCGCCGCAGAGTTCATGGTCCCGGCCACGCGTCGCGCCCTGGACGAGGCCGAGGACCTGCTGGGCTACGAGACCTACATCCGCATGGCCGGGCCCTTCCGCCCGGAGCAGGTGCTGCACTGCACCGACAACCGCGAGGAGCTGCAACGCGCCCGCCACGCCTTCGAGCTGGCGGCCAGCGGGCGCCGGGTGGTGGTGGTGTCCTCGGGTGATCCTGGGGTGTTCGCCATGGCCGCCGCCGTGCTCGAAGCCCTGGACGACAACCGCGACCCGCACTGGCAACGGGTGGAGCTGCAGGTGTTCCCCGGCGTCTCCGCCGCCCTGGCCACTGCCGCCAAGGCCGGTGCGCCCCTGGGCCACGACTTCTGCCTGATCTCGCTCTCGGACAACCTCAAGCCCTGGGAGGTGATCGAGCAGCGCCTCGACCACGCCGGCGCCGCCGACCTGGCCATGGCCTTCTACAACCCCATTTCCAAGGCCCGCCCCTGGCAGCTGGCCCGCGCGCTGGAAATCGTCGCCCGCCACCGCCGCCCGGAAACCGTGGTCGTCCTGGGCCGCGACATCGGCCGCCCGGCCGAGGCGCTGACGCTCACCAGCCTCGGCGAGCTGCGCCCGGAACAGGTGGACATGCGCACCCTGGTGATCATCGGTTCGTCACTGACCCGGCGCATTCCCCGCCCCGACGGCCAGGACTGGGTGTACACCCCGCGCTGGTATCGCTGAGGCGGCACCAGCACCTGGCAGGACGCGAAGCAAGGGCGGACGGTTCGACATGACCGGCCGCCCTTTTCCTGCACGCCAACGTTGCAAATCCCTTCGCGCATCAAGAAAATGCGATTAATTTTCATTTGCTACCGATTCTTCGGTGACCCCATGTCGTCTCCCCATCTCAGTGTGCAACGCCTCTACAGCGACCATCACGGCTGGCTGAAGAACTGGCTGCGCGGCCGCCTCGGCAACGCCGCCGATGCCGCCGACCTGGCCCAGGACACCTTCCTGCGCCTGCTCGCCCGCCGCGAGCAGCTGGAGATCGCCACGCCGCGCGCCTTCCTGCGCACCGTCGCGCGGGGGCTGGTGATCGACCACTGGCGCCGCGAGGAACTGGAGCGGGCCTACCTGGAATCCCTCGCCCACCTGCCGGAGGCGCAGACGCCGAGCCTGGAGGAACGCGAGCAGATCCTCGAGTTGCTGGAACGCATCGCGCGCATGCTCGATGGCCTGAAGCCGAAGGTGCGCACCGCCTTCCTGTTGGCCCAGTGCGAGGGGCTGACCCATGTGCAGGTGGCCGAGCGCATGGGCATCTCCCTGCGTTCGGTGGAGCGCCATGTCGCCGACGCCCTGTTCCATTGCTACCATCTGCGCTTCGCCGAATGAGCGCCTCATCCCAGGCCGATGCGCAGGTGGTGCGCCAGGCCATCCACTGGCTGGTGCGCTTGCGCTCCGCCAGCGGTGATGCCGAGCTGCAGCGCGCCTGCGAGCACTGGCGCGCCGCCCACCAGGACCACGAACAGGCCTGGCAGCGCGTGCAGGTGCTGGACGACGAACTGTCCAGCTCGCTGAAAGCCGTGCCCGGCGCCGGCACCGTGATGGAGACCCTGGAAACCTCGGCCCAGCGCCTGCGTCGCCGCCAGGCCCTGAAGCTGCTGTCGGCAGCCATGGTCAGCGGTTCCGCGCTGTGGCTGGCCCGCGACCTGACGCCCTGGCCGCGCCTGACCGCCGATTACGGCACCGCCGTTGGTGAACGCCGCCACGTGGCGCTGGCCGATGGCACGCAACTGCACCTGAACACCGACAGCGCAGTGGATGTACGTTTCGACGAGCAGCAGCGCCTGCTGCTGTTGGACCGTGGCGAGATCCTCGTTGACAGCGGCCCTGATGCCACGACGGGCCTCCCCCGCCCCCTGCGCGTGCGCACCCGCCATGGCCTGCTGGAGAGCCTGGGTGGCCGCTTCGTGGTGCGCCAGGAGCAGGCCTCCACCCGCCTGAGCGTCGCCGAAGGTGCCGTGAGCATCGCCCCATTGGCCGGCACCGGCGCCCTGGTCGCTCGCGCCGGACAACGCTTCGATATCAACGAATACGCCGCGCGCCCGCTGGAAGCAGCGGACATGGACGCAGCCGCCTGGGCCGATGGGCTGATCGTCACCCGTGGCATGCGCCTGGCCGACTTCCTCGCCGAAGTCTCGCGCTACCGCAACGGCCGCCTGGCATGCAGCGAGGCCATCGCCGACCTGCGCCTCTCAGGCGTGTACCGCCTGGACGACACCGACAAGCTGCTGGAGCTGCTGACCCGCACGCTGCCGGTGGAGGTGCAATACCGCACCCGCTGGTGGGTGACGGTACAGGCCAGGGCCTGAAATCTTTTTTGGCGGGTTTTTCCGCAACGTCCGGCAAAGGGAATGAATCCCATTAACCTTTGCCTTTCACGGAAGCCTTCATGACCGCACCTCGCGCCTCCCGCCTCGCCCTTGCCGTACGCGGCGCCCTGCTTTCCGCCGCACTGGCCGCCCCGCTGCTGGGCACACCGGCCTTCGCCGAGGAAGCCGCAGCCAGCGCCAGCCGCAGCTACGCCATCCCCGCCGGGCCGCTTGGCGAGGTGCTCAACCGCTTCGCCCGTGAGGCCGGGATCAACCTCTCCGCCACCCCGGAGCAGACCCGTGGCCTGCAGTCCCCCGGCCTGAGCGGCACCTGGTCGGTGGACGGTGCGCTGAGCCGCCTGCTGGGCGACACACCGCTGCAGGCCGAGAGCCTGGGCGATGGCAGCTACGTGCTGCGCGAGGTGAAGACCCAGGGCGCGCTGGAGGTGCCCTCCACCCAGGTGTTCGCCCTGGGCAATGCGCTGGGCAGCGAGGAAGGCTACCTGGCCACCCACAGCCAGATCGCCACCAAGACCAGCAAGGCGCTGCTGGAAACCTCGCAGACCGTCTCGGTGGTGACCCGCGAGCAGATCGAGGACCAGGGCTCGAAGACGGTGCAGCAGGCGATCCGCTACACCCCCGGGATCTTCACCGGCCAGGTGGGCGCCTCGAACCGCTACGACTACATCGTCATGCGCGGCTTCGCCGACAACAGCGTGGACAACGTCTACCTCGACGGCCTGAAGACCATGGGCGACAGCGGCACCTACAGCTCGCTGCAGGTGGACCCGTACTTCCTCGAGCGCATCGACGTGCTCAAGGGCCCCTCCTCGGTGCTCTATGGCCGCAGCCTGCCGGGCGGCCTGGTGGCGCTGACCAGCAAGAAGCCGCTCTACGAGGACTACCACCAGGTGCAGGCCACCGTGGGCAACATGGGCCAGAAGGGCGCGGGCTTCGACTTCAGCGGTCCGCTGGACGAGGACAAGCGCATCGCCTATCGCGTGGTGGGCTTGGGCGAGGGGTCGGACACCCAGTTCGACCACATCAAGGAAGAGCGCTACGCCATCGCGCCGACCCTCTCCATCGACTTCAGCGAAGACACCAGCCTGACCCTGCAGAGCTACCTGCAGCACGACCCGAACGGCGGCTACCACGGCGGCGTACCGGCCGAGGGCACCCTTTACCAACGCAGCGGCCAGCGCATCGGCCGTGACTTCTTCGACGGCGAGCCGAGCCTGGAAGCCTTCGACCGCACCCAGCGCATGTTCGGCTATCAGCTGGAGCATCGCTTCGACGACGTCTGGACCGCGCGCCAGAGCTTCCGCTACCTCAGCTCCGACGTGAGCATGCAGCAGGCGTACGCCTATGGCTGGGCCTCGCCCACCGAGCTGAACCGCTACTACACCGATGCCACCGAGGACCTGAAGGCCTACATCGTCGACAACATGGTCCAGGCCGAATTCGACACCGGCGCCCTGCGTCACACCCTGCTGATGGGCCTGGACTACCAGAACCGCAAGACCAACGTGGAATGGGGCTCCGCCGCCCTCGCCCCGATCGACGCCTTCAACCCGGTGTACGGCAACGATGCGCTGGTGGGCTACGGCCAGGTGGAGCACGACCGCCGCCTGGAGCAGACCGGCCTCTACCTGCAGGACCTGATCGACCTGAACCAGTGGCGCTTCTCCATCGGCCTGCGCGAGGACTGGGTGGAGGTCTCGGACAAGAACCTGACCGCCGGCAGCAAGTCGGACGAGCGCCGCAGCAAGTTCACCGGCCGCCTCGGCGCGCTGTACCTGTTCGACAACGGCGTGGCGCCGTACATCAGCTATTCCGAGTCCTTCAACCCCAACGCCTATTCGGACCAGGCCGGCAAGCCGCTGGAACCCACCGAGGGCACGCAGTGGGAAGCCGGGATGAAGTTCCAACCGGTGGGCAGCGACAGCCTGTACACCGCCTCGCTGTTCCACATCGTCCAGCAGAACGTCGCCTCCAAGCTGCCGCAGCAGGACTGGTACACCCCCGTGGGCGAGGTGCGCTCCCAGGGCCTGGAACTGGAAGCCAACACCCAGGTGACCAAAAACCTCAAAGTGCTGGCCAGCTACACCTTCACCGACATCACCTACTCCAAGTCGCTGGACGGCACCCAGGGCAACACGCCGAACCAGGCGCCGCGCCACATGGCCTCCATCTGGGGCGAGTACAGCTTCGACGCCGGCGCCCTGGACGGCCTGCGCACCGGCCTCGGTGCGCGCTACGTCGGCCAGAGCTGGGCGGACAGGGCTAACACCCTGCACGTGCCCTCCTACACCCTGATCGATGCGCTGGTGGGCTATGACCTGGGCAAGGTGGGGCTCAAGGGCATGGACCTCAGCCTGAACGCCAACAACCTGCTGGACGAGGACTACATCGCCTCCTGCTACAGCCTGGACTTCTGCTACTTCGGCGAGCAGCGCAACGTCACCGCCACCCTCAGCTACCAGTTCTGACCGGTGCTTGAACGAGCCCGCCCCGGCACCGGGGTGGGCTCGTGCGTTTGCGTGATCGACTTATCCACAGGAGAGCATCCATGCGCCCTCTTCTCGTTCTGCTACACCGCTACCTCGGCCTGGCCACCGCGCTGTTTCTCGCCCTCGCCGGGCTCACCGGTAGCCTGCTGGCCTTCCAGCACGAGATCGACGAATGGCTGAACCCGGCCTTCTACCACGCGCCCGCACAGGGGCCGCTGCTGTCCCCCGGCGAACTGGTGCAGCGTATCGAGGGCGCCGAGCCGCGCCTGCAGGTCTGGTACATGGAGGTCCCGGACGAGGCCGGCCATGCGGCGCTGATGGCTGCGGTGCCGCGCACCGACCCGGCTACGGGCGCACCCTACGACCTGCACCACCGGGTGATCTACCTGGACCCGGTGAGCGGCGCCGAGCTGGGCATGCGCCAGTGGGGCGCCTGCTGCCTGCAGGCGCAGAACGTCATCCCCTTCCTGCTGGAGTTCCACTACAACCTGGCGCTGCCGGGCAACTGGGGCCTGCTGCTGATGGGGCTGGTGGCGATCCTCTGGGTCATCGACTGCTTCGCTGGCGCCTGGTTGACCCTGCCCCGTGGCCGGCCCTTCCTGAAGAAATGGTGGACGGCCTGGACGCTCAAGCGCCGCGCCGGCCGCTACCGGCGCAACCTCGACCTGCACCGGGCCGGTGGGCTCTGGCTGTGGCTGCTGCTCCTGCCGGTGGCGGTGAGCAGCGTGGCGATGAACCTGCCGGAGCAGGTGTTCAAGCCGGTGGTGTCACTGTTCTCCGAGGCGCCGCCGAGCACCTACCAGCAGCGCAGCCAAATGCCCCGCGAGGCGCTGGGGGAAACGCGGCTGGACTACCAGCAGGTATACAAGCTGGCACAGACGGAAGGAGCGCGGCTTGGCATCGAGGGCGAAATCGGCGAGCTGTACTACAGCTTCGAGTACAACTTCTTCGGCGCCGGTTTCGGGGGCCACGAGGCCAACCCGCTGGACAAGTCCTGGCTGTTCTTCCATGGCACCGACGGCAGCTTGATCGGCGAGGAGATCGCCGGGCGCGGCACGCCGGGTGAACGCTTCTACCGGCTGCAGGCACCGATCCACGGCGGGCGCATCGCGGGGTTGCCGGGGCGCATCGTGATCGCGCTGCTGGGGCTGGCCATCGCCGGGCTGAGCGTCACCGGCGTGGTCATCTGGTGGCGCAAGCGGCAGGCCCGGCGCGCCAGTGCGGCCCGCGCCCGCGAGGGGCGGCGAGCCGCTTTCGGTCAGAACTTATAGCTCAGGCCGAGGGCCGTGCTTTCGTTGTTCTTGTCACGACCGGGCAGGTTGGAGTCCTTGTCCTTGTGCTCGTAGCTGACGGTCATCACCAGGTCCTTGGTGAGCTTGTGACCGAGGGTGACGACGTGCTTGGTCTCGTCCTCTTCCTTGCCGGAGGGGTCGTGCTCGAAGTCGGTGTGACGGCGGCTGTAGGCGACGCTGGCGAAGCTGTCCCAGGGCAGCTTGCGGGCGTAGCTGATCTTCCAGCCCTCCTGCTCCTTGTCCTTGTTGCGCGTGTCGTTGTCTTCCACCTTGGGCGAGTAGCTGAGGTCGAAGCTGTCCTTGCCGGTGGGCTTGAAGCGGGTGCCGACCTTGAAGGTGTCGACTTCGATGTCCAGCGGGCTGTCGTTTTCCAGGCCACGGTTCTCGTAGTTGTAACGGGTGTACAGCTCCAGCACGCGGTTCAGCTTGTGGCTGGCGCCCAGTGACCAGATGGTGCTGGAGAGGTCGTACTGGTGGTCCTTGTAGAGCTGCAGGTAGGTGACGGCGGCGTTGAGCTTCAGGCGCCAGGCCGGTATGACGAAGGTGGGGCCGGTGGAGACCGCCCAGGTCTGCCGGTTGAGTTCGTCGCGGTCGTCCTGGCGGGCCTGGGCGATGTTGGCGCCGAGGTTCCAGCGGCTGCCACGGTCGTCGAAGCCGTAGCCGTAGCGCAGGCTGCCGGCGGCCTGCCAGCGGTTGTCGTGGACGGTGGACTTGGGCTTGGCGACCGGGGTGGGCGCGGTGTCGTCGTCCTCCTCGCCGTCGTCGGCCAGGTCGTCCTCGTCCAGGTCGATGTCGTCGAGCAGGTCGTCGAGGCTGTCGTCGTCCTCGAAGGCCATGTCGTCCATGTCTTCGTCGTCCTCGTCATCGAACGAGGGGTCCTGGGTCATGCCCGCGCTGGCGTTGGCGGTGTCGGTGTCATGCACGCGGGCCACGGCGACGCGGCCGCCGAAGGTGTGGGTCTTGAGTTTCCTGGCGATGCGCTTGGCCAGCTTGGCGCCTTCCTTGGCCTCCGCGGAGTCGGGGGCGTCCTGCTTGAGCCGCGCCAGCTCGGCCTTGGCGGCCGGGTAGTCGAGGGCGTCGGCATGGACCTTGGCCAGGGCCAGGCGCGCGCGGGGGTGGCTGGCACTCAGGCTCGGGTCGGCGAGGATGGCGCGGTACTGCTCGGCGGCACTGCCGAGCAGGCCCCAGCGGGCACTGCTTTCCGCGTCACGGGCGAGGGTCTGGTAGGGGCTGGCGATGCTGCACAGGGGCAGGCCGGCCAGAAGCAGAACGGCGGTCAGTCCGTTGAGTTTCATGGTGGGTTCCGGGAGGGCGGTCGATGGAATGGTGGGCAAGCCTATAGAGGCGGTTTGCCAGCGTCCAGAGCCCAGACTGAATGTGATGTTGCATTCACAAAGTCCCGCCCCACGCGGGCTGCAGGCTGATCCGACAGCCGAAAGCCGGCTGTGGATAACCCAGGCATCGGGTGCCGTTTTCCTCCTCCCGAAACGAAAAATCCCGATAAGCTCAAGGCTTACCGGGATTTTGTTTACAGATTACGCTTTGGTGGGGACTAGAACGGAATGTCGTCGTCGAAGCTGTCGTAGTCCGGCGCCGGTTGGGCGGCGGGCTGCGGAGCCGGGCGCTGCTGTTGCTCGCGCGGGGCGGACTGTTGCGGCTCACGCTGCGGGCGCGGGGCACGCGGAGCGGAATCGCCATCGTTGCCGGGACGGCCGCCGAGCAGCTGCATCTGGCCGTTGATGTCGACCACGATCTCGGTGGTGTAGCGCTTGACGCCGTCCTTTTCCCACTCGCGGGTGCGCAGGGTGCCTTCGACGTAGACCTGCGAGCCCTTGCGCAGGTACTCGCCGGCGATTTCGGCGAGACGGCCAAAGAACACCACGCGGTGCCACTCGGTACGTTCCTGCTGCTGGCCGGTCTGCTTGTCCTTCCAGCTTTCGCTGGTGGCCAGGGTGACGTTGGTCACGGCATTGCCGTTGGGCATGTAGCGAACTTCGGGATCACCACCGACGTTGCCAACCAGAATGACTTTGTTAACCCCACGGGCCATAACGTTCTCCTAGGCTTCAGCACGTTCGGGCGCCGCGTTGATCAGGCGCTCCAGGGACGTGCGGTCCAATTGTTCGGTATCCAACTTGATATAGATGGCGCCTTCTTCGGCGACCACTACGGCATCGGCCACTCCGGGCGTTGCCAGCAATCGCGCCACCAGCCCGGCATCGCCGAGGGCCGCTGCTGAGAGGGGTAGGCGCAGGCTGGTGACATACGGAGGCTCGCGCATAGTAACAGCAATGGCGAGCCAAATCGCACAGATGGCGGCACATCCGATGAACACGACGGACAGGCCGCCGTGCTGGAACATGAAGCCGCCGAGGATGCCACCGAGGGCCGCGCCGAGGAACTGGCTGGTGGAGTAGACGCCCATCGCGGTGCCCTTGCCGCCGGCCGGGGCGACCTTGCTGATCAGCGACGGCAACGAGGCTTCCAGCAGGTTGAAGGCGGTGAAGAAGACGATGGTGCCGATCACCAGCGCCTGCAGGGTGTCGCCGAAGGCCCAGAAGTACAGCTCGCAGGCCAGCAGCACGCTGACGGCACCGAGCAGCACGCGCTTCATCCGGCGCTTTTTCTCGGCGTAGATGATGAAGGGCACCATGCCGAAGAAGCCCACCAGCAACGCGGTGAGGTAGACCCACCAATGCTGTTCCTTGGGCAGGCCGGCCTTCTCCACCAGCGCCAGCGGCAGGGCAACGAAGCTGGCCATGAGCACGGCGTGCAGGGCGAGGATGCCGAAGTCCAGGCGCAGCAGGTCGGGGTGCTTGAGGGTGGGCAGCAGTGCCTGGCGGGCGACCCCGGATTCGCGGTGCTGCAGCGGGTGGTCGGCGCGCGGCACCACCAGGGCGATGATGACGATGCCCACCAGTGCCATCACGGCAGTCACCCAGAACAGGCCGGAGAGGCCGAAGGCACGGGTGACCAGCGGGCCGACCACCATGGCGACGGCGAAGGAGACGCCGATGCTCATGCCGATCATGGCCATGGCCTTGGTGCGGTGTTGCTCGCGGGTGAGGTCGGAGAGCAGGGCCATCACGGCGGCGGAGATGGCCCCGGCGCCCTGCAGCACGCGGCCGGCGATCACACCCCAGATGGAGTCGGCGTTGGCGGCGAGCACTGCGCCGGCGGCGAAGATCAGCAGGCCGATATAGATGACGGGCAGGCGGCCGATACGGTCGGAAACGATGCCGAAGGGGATCTGCAGCACCGCCTGGGTGAGGCCATAGGCGCCGATGGCCAGGCCGATCAGCGCGGGGGTCGCGCCGGCCAGGTCCTGCCCGTAGGTGGCCAGGACCGGCAGCACCATGAACATGCCGAGCATGCGGAAGGCGAACACCAGGGCGAGGCCGCTGGCCGCTCGGGTCTCGCGGCCGCTCATGCGTTCGGAATGGGAGTCGTGCATAGATTCCTCATGGGAAACGGATACGGGGAAATGCGTCGTGCCCCTCGGCGGCGCACGCACCCGACCCTGGGTGCACGGCCTGTGCCGGCGCCAAAAAATGTCGCGCATTCTAACAGTCCCGCCGGTCTACAGCACAGTCGCGCGCCTTTGCCGCAGGCTAGGCACGCCCCGTATAATCGCGGGTTTCCCGCACGCCAAACGAGGCAGCAGTGGACAAGATCCTGATCCGTGGGGCCCGTACCCATAACCTGAAGAACGTCGATCTCACCCTGCCGCGCGACAAGCTGATCGTGATCACCGGCCTGTCCGGTTCCGGCAAATCCTCCCTGGCCTTCGACACCCTCTACGCCGAGGGCCAGCGCCGCTACGTGGAGTCGCTGTCGGCCTATGCCCGGCAGTTCCTGTCGATGATGGAAAAGCCGGATGTCGACACCATCGAAGGGCTGTCGCCGGCCATCTCCATCGAGCAGAAGTCCACGTCGCACAACCCGCGCTCCACCGTGGGCACCATCACCGAGATCTACGACTACCTGCGCCTACTCTATGCCCGTGCGGGGACGCCGCGCTGCCCGGACCATGACGTGCCGCTGGAAGCGCAGACCGTGAGCCAGATGGTCGACCAGGTGCTGGCGATGCCCGAGGGCCGCAAGCTGATGCTGCTGGCACCGGTGATCCGCGAGCGCAAGGGCGAGCACCTGGCGGTATTCGACGAGCTGCGCGCCCAGGGCTTCGTGCGGGCACGGGTCAACGGCCGCATCTACGAGATGGACGAGCTGCCCAAGCTGGACAAGCAGAAGAAGCACTCCATCGATGTGGTAGTGGACCGCTTCAAGGTCCGCGCCGACCTGCAGCAGCGCCTGGCGGAATCCTTCGAGACGGCGATCAACCTGGCCGACGGCATCGCCCTGGTGGCGCCGATGGACGACGAGCCGGGCGATGAGACCATCTTCTCCGCGCGCTTCGCCTGCCCCCATTGCGGCCACTCCATCAGCGAGCTCGAGCCCAAGCTGTTCTCCTTCAACAACCCGGCCGGCGCCTGCCCCACCTGCGACGGCTTGGGCGTGAAGCAGTTCTTCGACGCCAAGCGCCTGGTCAACGGCGAGCTGACCCTGGCCGAAGGCGCGATCCGCGGCTGGGACCGGCGCAACGTCTATTACTTCCAGATGCTCGGCTCCCTGGCCGCGCACTACGGCTTCAGCCTGGAGAAGCCCTTCGACGAGCTGTCGGCCGAGGACCAGAAGGCGATCCTCTTCGGCAGCGGACGCGAGGACGTGGACTTCCGCTACCTCAATGACCGTGGCGACATCGTCAAGCGCTCGCACCCGTTCGAGGGGATCATCCCCAACCTGGAACGTCGCTACCGCGAGACCGAATCGAACACCGTGCGCGAGGAACTGGCCAAGTTCCTCAGCACCCAGCCCTGCCCGGACTGCCGGGGCACTCGCCTGCGCCGCGAAGCGCGCCATGTGTGGGTGGGCGAGAAAACCCTGCCGGCGGTCACCGGCCTGCCGGTGGGCGATGCCGCCGACTACTTCGGCGAGCTGAGCCTGCCCGGCCGCAAAGGCGAGATCGCCGACAAGATTCTCAAGGAGATCCGCGAGCGCTTGCAGTTCCTGGTCAACGTCGGCCTGGACTACCTGACCCTGGATCGCAGCGCCGACACCCTCTCCGGCGGCGAGGCGCAGCGTATCCGCCTGGCCAGCCAGATCGGCGCCGGCCTGGTGGGGGTGATGTACATCCTCGACGAGCCCTCGATCGGCCTGCACCAGCGGGACAACGAGCGCCTGCTGGCCACCCTCACCCACCTGCGCAACATCGGTAATACGGTGATCGTGGTCGAGCACGACGAGGACGCCATCCGCCTCGCCGACTATGTGGTGGACATCGGCCCGGGCGCCGGCGTGCACGGTGGCCGCGTGGTTGCCGAAGGCACCCCGGACGAGGTGATGTCGCACCCCGACTCGCTGACCGGCAAGTACCTTTCCGGCCGGGTGAAGATCGCCGTACCGGCCAAGCGCACCCCGCGCGACAAGAAGAAGTCGCTGCTGCTCAAGGGTGCGCGTGGCAACAACCTGCAGAACGTAAACCTGGAGATCCCGGTCGGGTTGCTGACCTGCATCACCGGCGTATCGGGCTCGGGCAAGTCGACGCTGATCAACAACACCCTGTTCCCCATCACCGCCACCGCGTTGAACGGTGCCACGACGCTGGAGGCGGCGCCGCACGACAGCTTCGACGGACTGCAACACCTGGACAAGGTGGTGGACATCGACCAGAGCCCCATCGGCCGCACACCGCGCTCCAACCCGGCGACCTATACCGGGCTGTTCACGCCGATCCGCGAGCTGTTCTCCGGCGTCGCGGAGTCACGCTCCCGTGGCTATGGGCCGGGGCGCTTCTCCTTCAACGTGAAGGGCGGTCGCTGCGAGGCCTGCCAGGGCGATGGCGTGATCAAGGTGGAGATGCACTTCCTGCCAGACATCTACGTGCCCTGCGACGTGTGCAAGGGCAAGCGCTACAACCGCGAGACCCTGGAGGTGCGCTACAAGGGCAAGAGCATCACCGAGGTGCTGGACATGACCATCGAAGAAGCGCGGGAGTTCTTCGATGCCGTGCCGGCCATCGCGCGCAAGTTGCAGACGCTGATGGACGTGGGCCTGTCCTACATCCGCCTGGGGCAGTCGGCGACCACCCTGTCCGGCGGCGAGGCACAGCGGGTGAAGCTGTCCCGCGAGCTGTCCAAGCGCGACACCGGCAAGACGCTGTACATCCTCGACGAGCCGACCACGGGCCTGCACTTTGCGGATATCCAGCAGTTGCTCGATGTGCTGCACCGCCTGCGTGACCACGGCAACACCGTGGTGGTCATCGAGCACAACCTGGATGTGATCAAGACCGCCGACTGGCTGGTGGACCTGGGTCCCGAGGGCGGCTCCAAAGGTGGCCAGATCATCGCCACCGGTACGCCGGAAGACGTGGCGAAGATGAAGCAGTCCCACACCGGGCACTTCCTCAAGCCGCTGCTGGAGCGTGATCGCGCCTGAGTCCAGCGCACAATGAAAAGCCCCTGCCACCGCGAGGTGACAGGGGCTTTTTCATGCCCGGTGAAGTGTTAGCCGAGCTGGACGCCCAGCGCCTTGGCGATGCCTTCGCCGTAGGCCGGGTCGGCCTTGAAGAAGTACTGCAGCTGGCGCTGCACCACATCCTCGGTGACACCGGCCATGGCGCCGGCGATGTTGCTGATCAGCAACGCCTTTTGCTCGGCGCTCATCAGGCGGAACAGCGCGCCGGCATGGCTGTAGTAGTCGCTGTCCTCACGATGATCGTGACGGGCCGCGGCACCACTCAACTGCAGCGGCGGCTCGGCGTACTGCGGTGCCTGCTTGGGGGCATTCGCGTAGCTGTTGGGCTCGTAGTTGGGCGCAGCGCCACCATTGCTGCCGAACGCCATGGCGCCATCGCGCTGGTAGCTGTTGACCGGCGAGCGCGGCGCGTTCACCGGCAGTTGCTGGTGGTTGGTGCCCACGCGGTAGCGGTGCGCATCGGCGTAGGCGAATACGCGGCCCTGCAGCATACGGTCCGGCGACAGGCCGACGCCCGGAATCATGTTGCTCGGCCCGAAGGTGGCCTGCTCGACCTCGGCGAAGTAGTTCAGCGGGTTGCGGTTGAGCTCGAGTTCACCCACCTCGATCAGCGGGAACGCCTTCTGCGACCAGGTCTTGGTCACGTCGAAGGGGTTCTCGTGGTGCGCTTCGGCCTGGGCCTCGCTCATGATCTGGATGCACACGCTCCACTTGGGGAAGTCACCGCGCTCGATGGCGTTGAACAGGTCGCGCTGGGCGTAATCCGGATCGGTCCCGGCCAGGCGGGTCGCTTCGGTCGGCGCCAGGTTCTTGATGCCCTGCTGGGTCTTGTAGTGCCATTTGACCCAGTGGCGCTCTCCCTGGGCGTTGACCAGGCTGTAGGTGTGGCTGCCGAAGCCGTGCATGTGACGGTAGCCATCCGGGATGCCTCGGTCGGAGAACAGGATGGTGATCTGGTGCAGCGCCTCGGGCGAGTGCGACCAGAAGTCCCACATCATCTGCGCGCTCTTCAGGTTGCTTTGCGGCAGGCGCTTCTGGGTGTGAATGAAGTCGGGGAATTTCAGCGGATCGCGGATGAAGAACACCGGGGTGTTGTTGCCGACGATGTCCCAGTTGCCCTCTTCGGTATAGAACTTCAGGGCAAAGCCGCGCGGGTCGCGCTCGGTGTCAGCCGAGCCGCGCTCCCCCCCCACGGTAGAGAAACGCAGGAAGGTGGGCGTCTGCTTGCCGACGGTATCGAACAGCTTGGCGCTGGTGTAGCGGGTGATGTCGCGAGTGACGGTGAAGGTGCCGTAAGCACCCGATCCCTTGGCGTGAACGCGACGCTCGGGGATGTTCTCGCGGTTGAAGTGGGCGAGCTTCTCGATCAGGTGGAAATCGTCGAGCAGCAGCGGGCCGCGCGGGCCGGCAGAACGAGAATTCTGGTTGTCGGCGACAGGGGCGCCAGAGGCGGTGGTCAGGTAGGTCTTCTTGTCCATCATCTTGCTTCCTCACGGATAGTTACTAGCCAACGAGGAACAGGATGAAGCAGCCGGCAATGCAGAGCCAATGCATTAATGGAAAGCGATCGATAGATATTATCTTTCGATCTGTAGGCCCGAATCGATTATTTCCAACGAGGTCCCGGAGCCCTTCCAGGCAGGATGCGAAGAGAAGAAAACCATAGGACTGAAACGAAAAAACCGGGCACTAGGCCCGGTTTTCTCTTGTAGCGTACGACTTACTCGGCAGCTTCTACTGCTGCGCCGCCGACCGGACGGTCGATCAGCTCAACGTAGGCCATCGGAGCGTTGTCGCCAGCGCGGAAGCCGCACTTCAGGATGCGGAGGTAGCCGCCCTGACGGTTGGCGTAGCGCTTGCCCAGATCGTTGAACAGTTTGCCAACGATGGCTTTCGAACGAGTGCGGTCGAAGGCCAGACGACGGTTGGCAACGCTGTCTTCCTTGGCCAGGGTGATCAGCGGCTCGGCAACGCGGCGCAGTTCCTTGGCTTTCGGCAGGGTGGTTTTGATCAGTTCGTGCTCGAACAGCGAAACCGCCATGTTCTGGAACATGGCCTTGCGGTGTGCGCTGGTGCGGCTGAGGTGACGGCCACTTTTACGATGACGCATGGTTCAATTCCTTACCAAACTCACGTTCGGTGATTACGACGATCAGGCAGTCGCCTTGTCGTCCTTCTTAAGACTTGCCGGCGGCCAGTTGTCGAGGCGCATACCGAGGGACAGACCACGGGAGGCCAGGACGTCCTTGATCTCGGTCAGGGACTTCTTGCCCAGGTTCGGAGTCTTCAACAGTTCCACTTCGGTGCGCTGAATCAGATCACCGATGTAGTAAATGTTCTCCGCCTTGAGGCAGTTGGCCGAACGTACGGTCAGCTCAAGATCATCAACCGGGCGCAGCAGGATCGGATCGATCTCGTCTTCCTGCTCGACTACTACGGGCTCGCTATCACCTTTGAGGTCGACGAACGCTGCCAACTGCTGCTGCAGGATGGTAGCGGCACGACGGATGGCCTCTTCAGGATCCAGGGTACCGTTGGTTTCCAGATCAATGACCAGCTTGTCCAGGTTGGTACGCTGCTCGACACGGGCGTTTTCCACCACGTAAGCAACACGACGGACCGGGCTGAACGAAGAGTCGAGCTGCAAGCGACCAATGCTGCGGCTCTCGTCTTCATCGCTCTGACGCGCGTCAGCCGGCTCATAGCCGCGACCACGAGCCACTTTGAGCTTCATGTTCAGTGCGCCGTTTTCCGCCAGGTTAGCGATCACGTGGTCGCCATTGACGATCTCGACATCATGATCCAGCTGAATATCGGCAGCAGTGACCACGCCCGAACCCTTCTTGACCAGGTTCAGCGTTACTTCGTCACGACCGTGCAGCTTGACAGCCAGACCTTTCAGGTTGAGCAGGATTTCGATGACATCTTCCTGAACACCTTCGATGGCACTGTACTCATGGAGTACGCCGTCGATTTCGGCCTCGACTACTGCACAGCCAGGCATGGAGGACAACAGGATGCGACGCAGCGCGTTGCCCAGGGTATGGCCGAAACCGCGCTCGAGAGGCTCGAGCGTGATCTTGGCGCGGGTCGGACTGACCACCTGCACATCAATGTGGCGGGGGGTCAGGAACTCATTTACCGAACTCTGCATGGATGCACCTATTTTCTAGCCCTTACTTGGAGTAGAGCTCGACAATCAGGTTTTCGTTGATGTCGGCGGACAGATCAGCACGTGCCGGAACGCTTTTGAACACGCCGGACTTCTTCTCGCTGTCGACTTCAACCCACTCAACGCGACCGCGTTGGGCGCACAGTTCAAGGGCTTGAACGATACGCAGCTGATTCTTCGACTTCTCGCGAATTGCTACCACGTCACCAGCTTTGATCTGGTAGGACGGGACGTTCACGGTCTGACCGTTAACGCTGATGGCTTTGTGCGATACCAGCTGACGGGATTCGGAGCGGGTAGCACCAAAGCCCATGCGGTATACGACGTTGTCCAGGCGGCACTCGAGAAGTTGCAGCAGGTTCTCACCGGTAGCGCCCTTACGGCTGGCAGCTTCCTTGTAGTAACCGCTGAACTGACGCTCCAGAACACCGTAGATACGACGTACTTTCTGCTTCTCGCGCAGCTGAGTACCGTAGTCGGACAGGCGACCACGGCGAGCGCCGTGCTGGCCAGGAGCCGATTCGATGTTGCACTTGGATTCGAGCGCGCGGGCACCACTCTTCAGGAAGAGGTCAGTACCTTCACGACGGGACAGTTTGCATTTGGGACCAATGTAACGAGCCATTTCTCACTGTCTCCTATTACACGCGACGCTTCTTCGGCGGACGGCACCCGTTATGCGGGATCGGCGTCACGTCGGTGATGCTGGCAATCTTGTAGCCGCAGGCGTTCAGAGCACGCACGGCGGATTCGCGACCCGGACCCGGACCCTTGACGTTGACGTCGAGGTTCTTGAGGCCGTATTCGAGGGCAGCTTGACCAGCACGCTCAGCAGCTACCTGGGCAGCGAACGGAGTGCTTTTACGGGAGCCGCGGAAACCAGAACCACCGGAGGTGGCCCAGGACAGGGCGTTACCTTGACGGTCAGTGATGGTCACGATGGTGTTGTTGAAAGACGCGTGGATGTGGGCGATCCCATCAACCACTGTCTTTTTGACTTTCTTACGGGGACGAGCAGCAGGCTTAGCCATGACTTAGTTCCTGTCGATTCGCGGGCGCAATTACTTGCGGATCGGCTTACGCGGGCCCTTACGGGTACGCGCGTTGGTCTTGGTACGTTGGCCATGAACAGGCAGGCCACGACGGTGACGCAGGCCGCGGTAGCAACCCAGGTCCATCAGACGCTTGATGTTCATGTTGATTTCGCGACGCAGGTCACCTTCAGTGGTGAGCTTCGCGACTTCGCCACGCAGCTGTTCGATCTGCTCGTCGGAGAGATCCTTGATCTTTACCGCCGGATTTACGCCGGTGGTTGCACAGATGCTCTGTGCAGTGGTGCGACCAACACCGTAGATGTAGGTCAGCGAGATAACAGTGTGCTTGTTATCTGGAATGTTGACGCCTGCAATACGGGCCATTCAGTGAAACTCCAGTTGACAGCTACCTACGCCCCGGAAGCCAAGAAATAGGGCGCGCGATATTAACGCTGTAGAAACGAATAATCAACCCGGCAGCGCACTAGCTGCCGGGCTCATAACGCGTGAATCACACTCAGCCTTGGCGCTGTTTGTGACGCGGTTCCGCGCTGCAGATCACGCGAACAACACCTTCGCGGCGAACGATCTTGCAGTTACGGCACAGCTTTTTCACCGATGCACGAACTTTCATCAGTAACTCCTAGAACCTTACGGAACCGGGTCAGCGGAGCATTCCGCCGCCGTAGCCCTTCAGGTTGGCTTTCTTCATCAGGGATTCGTACTGGTGCGAAACGAGGTGGGATTGTACTTGGGCCATAAAGTCCATAACAACCACGACAACGATCAGCAACGAGGTCCCGCCAAGGTAGAACGGAACGTTGGCTGCAACCACAAGGAACTGGGGAAGCAGGCAAACAGCCGTCATGTACAGAGCACCGAACATGGTCAAGCGGGTCAGTACGCCATCGATATAGCGTGCAGACTGCTCACCCGGACGGATACCCGGAATAAAGGCACCGGACTTCTTCAGGTTCTCCGCCACGTCTTTCGGGTTGAACATCAGCGCTGTGTAGAAGAAGCAGAAGAAAACGATCCCTGCACTAAACAGCAGAATGTTCAACGGCTGACCGGGGGCGATCGCCTGCGACAGGTCCTGGAGCCAGCCCATTTTTTCGGACTGACCGAACCAGGCTCCCAGCGAAGCCGGGAACAGCAGGATGCTGCTGGCGAAAATGGCCGGGATTACGCCCGCCATGTTCACCTTCAGCGGCAGGTGGCTGGTCTGCGCAGCGAAGACCTTGCGGCCCTGCTGACGCTTGGCGTAGTGCACCGCAATGCGACGCTGGCCACGCTCAATGAACACCACGAAACCGATGATCGCTACCGCCAGCAAACCGATGGCGACGAGGGCGAAAATGTTGATATCGCCCTGACGTGCAGACTCGAAAGACTGCCCTATCGCTCTCGGAAGACCGGCCACGATGCCTGCAAAAATCAGCATCGAGATACCGTTGCCGACACCGCGCTCGGTGATCTGCTCGCCAAGCCACATCATGAACATCGCACCAGCCACGAAGGTGGTGACAGCCACGAAGTAGAAGCCGAAATCAGTCGAGAAAGCGACGCCCTGACTGGCGAGACCGACGGACATGCCGACCGCCTGCACCAGTGCCAGGACTACAGTGCCGTAGCGGGTGTACTGGCTGATCTTGCGACGGCCAGCTTCACCTTCCTTCTTCAACTGCTCCAGCTGCGGGCTGATAGCGGTCATGAGCTGCATGATGATCGACGCCGAGATGTACGGCATGATCCCCAGCGCAAAAATGCTCATGCGCTCCAGCGCGCCGCCGGAAAACATGTTGAACAGGCTAAGAATGGTCCCCTCGTTCTGCCGGAACAGCTCGGCCAGCCGGTCAGGGTTTATCCCGGGCACTGGAATGTGCGCGCCAATCCGGTAGACGATGATCGCCAGGAACAGGAAACGCAGTCGAGCCCAGAGCTCGGATAACCCGCCATTGCTGAGCGCGGAGAGAGCACCTTGCTTAGCCATTTAGTCCTCGAACTTACCGCCAGCTGCTTCGATAGCCGCACGCGCACCCTTGGTGACGGCGATACCTTTCAGGGTGACTGCGCGAGTAACGTCGCCCGACAGCATGATTTTCACACGCTGTACGTTCTGGTTAATCACGTTGGCATCCTTCAGCGACTGCAGGGATACGACATCGCCTTCAACCTTGGCCAGTTCGGAAGTGCGCACTTCTGCGCGATCCATGGCTTTCAGGGAAACGAAGCCGAACTTCGGCAGACGGCGATGCAGCGGCTGTTGACCGCCTTCGAAGCCCGGAGCGATGGTGCCACCGGAGCGGGAGGTCTGACCTTTGTGACCACGGCCACCAGTCTTGCCCAAACCGCTACCGATACCACGGCCCGGACGGTGCTTCTCGCGACGGGCACCCGGCGCGGAACGCAGATCGTTCAGTTTCATGGATTAACCCTCGACGCGCAGAAGGTAGTAAGCCTTGTTGATCATGCCGCGATTTTCAGGGGTGTCCTGAACTTCGACGGTGTGACCAATGCGACGCAGGCCGAGACCCTTGACGCAAGCTTTGTGGTTAGCCAGACGGCCGCTAACGCTCTTGATCAGCGTTACTTTGACAGTTGCCATGATTAGAGAATCTCCTCGACGCTCTTACCACGCTTGGCTGCAACGGACTCCGGGGACTGCATGTTCTTCAGACCCTTGAAGGTGGCGTAAACCACGTTCACCGGATTGGTCGAGCCGTAGCATTTGGCCAGAACGTTCTGCACACCAGCCACTTCCAGGACAGCGCGCATGGCGCCGCCGGCGATGATACCGGTACCTTCGGAAGCCGGCTGCATGTACACCTTGGAGGCGCCATGAGCGGACTTGACGGGGTACTGCAGGGTGGTGCCGTTCAGGTCTACCTGGATCATGTTGCGGCGAGCTGCTTCCATCGCTTTCTGGATAGCGGCCGGCACTTCGCGGGACTTACCGCGACCGAAGCCAACACGACCTTTACCATCACCTACCACGGTCAGCGCGGTGAAGGTGAAGATACGGCCGCCTTTAACGGTCTTGGCAACGCGATTAACCTGAACCAGCTTCTCGATGTAGCCTTCGTCGCGCTTTTGCTCGTTATTTGCCATAACTTAGAACTCCAGCCCGCCTTCACGAGCAGCATCAGCCAGCGCCTTGACGCGGCCGTGGTACTTGAAGCCAGAACGATCGAACGCCACCTGAGTGACACCAGCTGCTTTCGCACGCTCGGCAACCAGTTGACCAACCTTCTTGGCCGCGTCGACGTTGCCGGTGGCGCCGTCACGCAGTTCTTTGTCCAGGGTCGAGGCGGTGGCCAGAACCTTGGCGCCGTCGGCCGAAATGACCTGGGCGTAGATGTGCTGGGAAGAGCGATACACGCAGAGGCGTACGGTTTCCAGCTCGCGCATTTTCAGGCGTGCCTTGCGAGCGCGACGCAGACGAGTTTCTTTCTTTACGCTCATTTGCTATGCCCTACTTCTTCTTAGCTTCTTTACGACGGACGACTTCGTCGGCGTAACGCACACCTTTGCCTTTGTAAGGCTCCGGCGGACGGAAGTCGCGAATCTCGGCCGCCACCTGACCAACCAGCTGCTTGTCGATACCTTTGATCAGGATATCGGTCTGGCTGGGGGTTTCGGCGGTAACGCCTTGCGGCAGTTCGTAATCCACCGGGTGCGAGAAGCCTAAAGCCAGGGACAGCACTTGACCTTTGGCTTGCGCCTTGTAACCAACGCCCACCAGCTGGAGCTTGCGCTCGAAGCCTTGGCTGACGCCGACTACCATGTTGTTGACCAGCGCACGGGTGGTACCGGCCATGGCCCTGTTCTGTTGGTCGCCGTTGCGAGCAGCGAAACGCAGCTCACCAGCTTCCTGCAGAACTTCCACGGACGGATGCACGTTCAGTTCGAGAGCGCCCTTGGCACCCTTCACCGAAAGCTGCTGACCGGCGATCTTGATTTCGACGCCAGCGGGCAGCTTGACGGGGTTCTTAGCAACGCGAGACATGCTTATCCCCCCTTAGAACACAGTGCAAAGCACTTCGCCACCAACGCCAGCAGCGCGAGCAGCACGATCAGTCATCACACCTTTGTTGGTGGAAACGATCGATACGCCCAGGCCGCCACGAACTTTCGGCAGCTGATCGACGGATTTGTACTGGCGCAGGCCAGGACGACTTACGCGCTTGAGTTCCTCGATGACCGGACGGCCTTCGAAGTACTTCAGCTCGATAGACAGCAGAGGCTTGATGTCACTGCTGATCTGGTATCCCGTGATGTAGCCTTCGTTCTTGAGAACGCTGGCCACTGCCACCTTCAGTTTGGAGGACGGCATGCTTACGACAGACTTTTCAGCCATCTGGGCATTACGGATACGAGTTAGCATGTCCGCTAACGGGTCCTG
Source organism: Aquipseudomonas alcaligenes MRY13-0052 (assembly GCA_000474255.1). Lineage (GTDB taxonomy): Bacteria > Pseudomonadota > Gammaproteobacteria > Pseudomonadales > Pseudomonadaceae > Metapseudomonas > Metapseudomonas solani. The sequence goes on along the minus strand of BATO01000022.1, from coordinate 6,948 downwards.
CATACTCATGGGCTAGTTGCTCCTAAATACAAAAGAAATAGCCTTGCGACTAGAATCGCGACAAAGCGCAGGCAAACAAGGCCTGACTCCGGCGAGCCGAATATTCTAGAGATTGATCAAAAACGAATCAAGCCCCAAAAGGGGCTTGATTGATACCACTCGGCGGAGGCCGGGACTTGCATCCCGACATCCAGAGCGACATTACCAGCTGGCTTTGACCAGGCCGGGAACGTCACCACGCATGGCGGCTTCACGCAGCTTGTTACGGCCGAGGCCGAACTTGCGGTAAACGCCGTGCGGACGACCGGTGATGCGGCAGCGGTTACGCAGGCGCGAGGCGCTTGCATCACGGGGCTGCTTCTGCAGAGCTACCTGGGCTTCCCAACGAGCTTCCGGAGTGGAGTTCGGGTTGGCAATGGTAGCTTTCAGCTCAGCGCGCTTCTTAGCGAACTTCGCAACCGTTTGCTGACGCTTCAGCTCACGGTTCTTCATGCTCTGTTTGGCCATGTTCCTACTCCAATCAGTTGCGGAACGGGAAGTTGAAGGCGCGCAGCAGGGCACGACCTTCATCATCGTTACGGGCAGTGGTGGTCAGGGTAATGTCCAGACCGCGCAGTGCATCGATTTTGTCGTAATCGATTTCCGGGAAGATGATCTGCTCTTTCACGCCCATGCTGTAGTTGCCACGACCGTCGAAGGACTTGGCATTCAGGCCGCGGAAGTCACGCACGCGCGGCAGGGAGATGGCCAGCAGACGATCCAGGAACTCGTACATACGATCGCGGCGCAGGGTTACCTTGACACCGATCGGCCAACCTTCACGGACTTTGAAGCCCGCAACGGATTTCTTGGCGTAGGTCACAACGACCTTCTGACCGGTGATCTTCTCAAGATCAGCTACAGCGTGTTCGATGACTTTCTTGTCGCCGATCGCTTCGCCCAGACCCATGTTCAGGGTGATCTTGGTAATGCGCGGAACTTCCATCACGTTGGAAAGCTGAAGCTCTTCTTTCAGCTTGGGCGCGATTTCTTTCCGATAAATCTCTTTTAGTCGTGCCATGGTCTTCTACCTAGCAGTGCTCAAGCATCAACCGCTTTTTGGGTCGACTTGAAGACACGAATTTTCTTACCGTCTTCTACTTTGAAACCAACGCGATCAGCCTTGTTGGTTTCAGCATTGAAGATGGCGACGTTGGAGACGTGCAGAGGCGCCTCCTTCTCGACGATACCGCCCTGTACACCGGACATGGGGTTCGGCTTGGTGTGGCGCTTCACCAGGTTGATCCCACCAACGACCAGACGGTCGTCAGTGAGAACCTTGAGCACCTTGCCACGCTTGCCCTTGTCTTTGCCGGCGATGACGATGATCTCGTCGTCACGACGAATCTTTTGCATGACGGCTTCTCCTTACAGCACTTCGGGGGCGAGCGAGACGATCTTCATGAACTTCTCGGAACGAAGTTCACGGGTCACGGGCCCGAAGATACGGGTACCGATGGGCTCTTGCTTGTTGTTCAGCAGAACAGCAGCGTTGCCATCGAAGCGAATGATCGAGCCGTCAGGACGGCGTACGCCGTGCTTGGTACGGACCACAACAGCGGTCATTACCTGGCCTTTCTTCACTTTGCCGCGCGGAATCGCTTCCTTGACGGTGACCTTGATGATGTCGCCGATACCGGCATAACGACGGTGCGAACCACCCAGGACCTTGATGCACATAACGCGACGAGCACCGCTGTTGTCAGCGACGTCGAGCATGGATTGAGTCTGAATCATATCTTTCTCCGACCCTTAGTCCTTAGACTTCCACGGCACGTTCTACGACTTCCACCAGTGCCCAGGACTTGGTCTTGGCCAGCGGACGGGTCTCGCGGATGGTGACCTTGTCGCCGATACGGCACTGGTTGGTTTCGTCGTGAGCATGCAGCTTGGTCGAGCGCTTCACGTATTTACCGTAGATCGGGTGCTTTACGCGACGCTCGATCAGGACGGTGATGGTTTTGTCCATCTTGTCGCTGACGACACGACCGGTCAGCGTACGGACAGTTTTCTGAGCTTCAGCCATGATTACTTACCTGCCTGCTGGTTCAGCACAGTCTTGACGCGAGCGATGTCGCGCTTCACTTGCGAGAGCAGGTGAGACTGCCCCAACTGGCCAGTTGCTTTCTGCATACGCAGGTTGAACTGGTCGCGCAGCAGGCCGAGCAGTTGCTCGTTCAGCTGCTGTACGGATTTTTCACGAAGTTCATTCGCTTTCATCACATCACCGTCCGCTTAACAAAGGAGGTGGCGAGCGGCAGCTTTGCAGCAGCCAGGGCGAATGCCTCACGCGCCAGCTCTTCGGAAACACCCTCGATCTCGTACAGGACTTTGCCCGGTTGAATCTGGGCTACCCAGTACTCGACGGCGCCCTTCCCTTTACCCATACGAACCTCGAGAGGCTTTTTGGAGATGGGCTTGTCGGGGAACACACGGATCCAGATCTTGCCGCCACGCTTAACGTGACGGGTGAGCGCACGACGTGCGGACTCGATCTGACGAGCAGTGAGACGACCACGAGCGACAGCTTTCAGGGCGAATTCGCCGAAGCTGACCTTGCTACCGCGCTGAGCCAGGCCACGGTTGTGACCAGTCATCTGCTTGCGGAATTTTGTACGCTTAGGTTGCAGCATTTTGCGTACTCCTTACTTAGCAGCTTTTTTACGAGGAGCGGGCGCTTGGGGCTTGAGCTCTTCCTGGCGGCCACCAATGACCTCGCCTTTGAAGATCCAAACCTTCACACCGATCACACCGTAGGTGGTGTGCGCTTCGTAGGTTGCATAGTCGATGTCGGCACGCAGGGTGTGCAGGGGCACACGACCTTCGCGGTACCATTCGGTACGAGCGATTTCAGCACCGCCAAGACGACCGCTTACCTGGATCTTGATGCCCTTGGCACCAATGCGCATGGCGTTCTGTACAGCGCGCTTCATGGCGCGACGGAACATAACGCGACGCTCCAGCTGCTGAGCTACGCTCTGCGCAACCAGCATACCGTCGAGCTCCGGCTTGCGGATCTCTTCGATGTTGATGTGCACGGGCACACCCATTTGCTTGGTCAGGTCCTGACGCAGCTTCTCAACATCTTCACCTTTCTTGCCGATCACGATGCCGGGACGAGCGGTGTGGATGGTGATGCGTGCGGTTTGAGCCGGGCGATGAATATCGATACGGCTTACGGACGCGCTTTTTAGTTTGTCTTGGAGGTACTCACGAACCTTCAGGTCGGCAAACAGATAGTCGGCATAAGTGCGCTTATCTGCGTACCAAACGGAGGTGTGCTCCTTGACGATTCCCAGGCGAATGCCAGTGGGATGTACTTTCTGACCCATCTGATCGACTCCGTTACTTGTCCGCAACCTTGACAGTGATATGGCAAGACCGCTTGACGATGCGATCAGCGCGGCCTTTGGCACGCGGCATGATGCGCTTCAGCGAACGCCCTTCGTTGACGAAAACGGTGGAGACTTTGAGATCGTCCACGTCTGCGCCTTCGTTGTGCTCGGCGTTGGCCACGGCCGATTCGAGCACTTTCTTCATGATCTCAGCGGCTTTTTTGCTGCTGAAGGTCAACAGGTTGAGCGCTTCGCCCACCTTCTTCCCGCGGATCTGGTCGGCGACCAAGCGGGCTTTCTGGGCGGAGATTCGAGCGCCCGACAGCTTAGCGGCTACTTCCATCGTTCCTTACCCCTTAACGCTTGGCTTTCTTGTCAGCTGCATGCCCGCGATAGGTGCGGGTAGCGGCGAACTCGCCCAGTTTGTGACCGACCATGTCTTCGTTCACGAGAACGGGTACATGTTGACGGCCATTGTGTACAGCGATGGTCAGACCAACCATCTGCGGCAGAACGATGGAACGGCGCGACCAGGTTTTCACCGGTTTGCGATCGTTCTTTTCTACCGCTACTTCGATCTTCTTCAGTAGGTGAAGATCGATAAAAGGACCTTTTTTCAGAGAACGCGGCACTGTCGTATCCTCGATTATTTACGGCGACGGACAATCATATTGTCGGTGCGTTTGTTCGCACGGGTCTTCGCGCCCTTGGTCGGGAAGCCCCACGGAGACACCGGATGACGACCACCAGAGGTACGACCTTCACCACCACCATGCGGGTGGTCGACCGGGTTCATGGCAACACCACGAACGGTCGGGCGAACGCCACGCCAGCGCTTGGCACCAGCTTTACCCAGCGAACGCAGGCTGTGCTCGGAGTTCGAGACTTCGCCCAGGGTCGCACGGCACTCAGCCAGTACTTTGCGCATTTCGCCGGAGCGAAGACGCAGGGTTACATAGGCACCTTCACGAGCGACCAGCTGAGCCGAAGCACCAGCGGAACGAGCGATCTGAGCACCTTTACCCGGCTTCAGCTCAACACCGTGAACGGTGCTACCAACCGGGATGTTACGCAGCTGCAGGCTGTTGCCCGGCTTGATCGGCGCGTGAGCACCAGAGATCAGCTGGTCGCCAGCGCTCACGCCTTTCGGCGCGATGATGTAGCGACGTTCGCCGTCGGCATACTTCAGCAGAGCGATGTGAGCAGTACGGTTCGGATCGTATTCGATGCGCTCAACGGTGGCAGGAATGCCATCCTTGTTGCGACGGAAGTCGACCAGACGATAGTGCTGCTTGTGACCACCGCCGATGTGGCGAGTGGTGATGCGGCCGTTGTTGTTACGACCACCGGACTTCGACTTTTTCTCAACCAGCGGTGCGTAGGGGGCGCCCTTGTGCAGCTCTTGGTTGACAACCTTGACCACGAAACGGCGGCCTGCGGAAGTCGGTTTGCATTTAACGATTGCCATGATGCACCCCTTTACTCAGCGCTGCTGGCGAAATCGAGATCTTGGCCCGGCTGGAGGGCGATGTACGCCTTTTTCCAGTCGTTGCGCTTGCCCAGGCCGCGAGCGGTACGCTTGGTCTTGCCCTGTACGTTGACAGTGCGGACAGCTTCTACCTTCACGCTGAACAGGCTTTCTACGGCCTTCTTGATTTCCAGCTTGGTTGCATCAGTGGCAACCTTGAAAACGAATTGGCTTTTGCCATCCGCCAGGACGGTAGCCTTCTCGGAGATGTGCGGACCAACCAACACTTTGAATACGCGTTCCTGGTTCATCCCAGCAGCTCCTCGAATTTCTTCACGGCGGACACGGTGATCAACACCTTGTCGTAGGCGATCAGGCTTACCGGGTCGGAACCTTGCACGTCACGAACATCAACATGCGGCAGGTTGCGAGCAGCCAGGTACAGGTTCTGATCGACATCATCGGAAACGATGAGGACGTCAGTCAGACCCAGGCCATTCAGCTTGCCCAGCAGATCCTTGGTTTTCGGCGCTTCAACTGCGAAGTCGGCAACCACGATCAGACGGTCCTGACGAACCAGCTCGGAGAGGATGGAGCGCAGAGCTGCGCGATACATCTTCTTGTTGAGCTTCTGGGAGTGGTCCTGCGGCTTGGCAGCAAAAGTGGTACCACCGGAACGCCAGATGGGGCTGCGGATGGTGCCAGCACGAGCACGACCGGTGCCCTTCTGACGCCAGGGCTTCTTGCCGCCACCGGACACTTCGGAACGGGTCTTCTGAGCACGAGTGCCCTGACGACCACCAGCCATGTAGGCGACGACAGCCTGGTGAACCAGGGTCTCGTTGAACTCGCCGCCAAAAGTGCGCTCATCAACTTCGATAGCTTGAGCGCCATTTACATTCAATTGCATCTCAGCTTCCCCTCTTAACCGCGAGCCTTGGCAGCCGGACGCACAACGACATCACCGCCGGTAGCGCCGGGAACGGCACCCTTAACCAGCAGCAGATTACGTTCTGCATCGACACGCACAACTTCCAGGGACTGCACGGTCACGCGCTCAGCGCCCAGATGACCGGACATTTTCTTGCCCTTGAAGACACGACCAGGAGTCTGGCACTGGCCAATGGAGCCCGGGGCGCGGTGGGAAACGGAGTTACCGTGGGTATTGTCTTGACCACGGAAATTCCAGCGCTTGATGGTACCGGCGTAGCCTTTACCTTTCGACTGACCGGTAACGTCGACCAGTTGACCAGCCTGGAAAACTTCGGCAGTGATCTGATCGCCAGCCTGGTATTCGCCGTCTTCGAGACGGAATTCCCAGACACTGCGGCCAGCGGCAACGTTTGCCTTGGCGAAATGACCAGCCTGAGCGGCGGTCACGCGCGAAGCGCGACGCTCACCGACAGTGACTTGCACTGCACGATAGCCATCGCTTTCTTCAGTTTTGAACTGGGTGACACGATTCGGCTCGATCTCAATGACCGTAACCGGAATGGAGACACCTTCTTCGGTGAAAATGCGGGTCATGCCGCACTTACGACCGACTACACCAATAGTCATGTTGTAAACCTCATGAGTGTACGGGGCTTTCACCCGCTATGGCCGCCCATTTCAGAGCGTTACACGACTAAGAACCCGAAGGTTATTAGCCGAGGCTGATCTGCACTTCCACGCCTGCCGCAAGGTCGAGCTTCATCAGCGCATCGACGGTTTTATCCGTCGGCTGGACGATGTCCAGAACACGCTTGTGGGTACGAATTTCGTACTGATCGCGCGCGTCTTTGTTGACGTGCGGAGAAATCAGAACGGTGTACCGCTCTTTGCGAGTAGGCAGAGGAATCGGACCACGCACCTGAGCACCAGTACGTTTCGCGGTTTCCACGATTTCCTGGGTGGATTGATCGATCAGGCGATGGTCAAAAGCCTTCAACCGAATACGGATTTGTTGGTTTTGCATTTTGACCTCAGACTCTATCTCTGCTTCCCCAACGGACGGACTACGCCCGTTAAAAGGAGGCGTGATTGTACGGATGCGCCGGAAAGGTGTCAACTTTTGACCAACCAAAAGAAAAGGGGCCCCGAAGGGCCCCTTTCCTCAACAGGATC
>BATO01000023.1 GCA_000474255.1 Aquipseudomonas alcaligenes MRY13-0052 | reverse complement strand
GGAGATCTCACCGTAGTAGGTGTTGTTGCCCGCGTTGGCGTCGGCCTTGCCGTTGTAGTTGATCTGGTCGGCGAAGATGAACAGGTCGCCCCAGGTCCAGCCACTGGCGTGCTCGAAGGTGAAGGTCTGCTGGATTTCCGGGTTGACCTTGAAATCCTTGCCATACAGGTAGGTGACGCTGTTGTTCTGCCACAGCAGCGGGCCGTCGGCCATGGCCTGCCCTCCCGCCAGGAGGCCTGCGGTAAGGGCGATGCAATGAGGCAGATGCTTCAGGTTCATGCGGTTTTCCTTATTTTTCAGGGCTTCAGGTTGGCCTCTACGCAGCCGGCAGGAAGCCGCCCGACGGAGCAGGGCGGTCTTGCTGGAGGCGTGGAGGGATTCCGGGTTGGCCGTCCTGGCGTCAGCTCGGCATGACGACGCGGTCGGTCTTCGGATTCCAGGGCGGCGACGGGCGATCTTCAGCGCTGGGCTGTTCGGCTGCGTCGTGCGATATGCGCCGGGCCTCGTGGGGGAAGGCCTCGGTGGGGAATGTCGTGAACGGGGAGGGCAGGACAGTGGACATGTCGCGGTCCGGGCGGCGGACGGCGCCGGATGTGCCGGTCTGGGCGGATGCGTTCATCGTTCAAAGCCTGCCTGTTGTTTTTGTAGGTCGTGGGCTTGCGGGTTACAGCCGTCCCGCTGGCTGCCTCGCGTTCGGAAACTGAACTGCGGGTCAGGTTTTGCGAATATAGCATCCTGTTTACAAGCTGGGTAACAAAATAAATCAAAATTGTGTACATAAAATCGGTCGCTTTGCCTACGACCGATCGACTCGCCACGGGCCTCCCCCGAACGCCCTGTAAAGCACGCAATCCCTGCACGACGCCCCTACGTGCCTCGCCGTTCCGTTCGGAGGCGGATGCCCATAAAAAAGCCCGCTTTGTAGGCGGGCTGTAGTTCCTGTCCTCACCGGGTGGGTGCATTCAGGTGGGAGCAAAACTCAGTGGGCGGCGCAGTGATGGCTGCGTTCCTTCTCACCCAGGATGTTGAACAGGATGTTGAGCACCAGGGCACTGACGGTGGCCATGGCGATGCCGCTGTGGGTGATGGGTTCCATCCAGTGGGGCAGGTGGGCGAAGAATTCGGGGCGCACCACCGGCGCCATGCCCATGCCCATGCTCACGGCCACCAGCAACTGGTTGCGGCGGTCGGTGATGTCCGCTTCGTGGAGGATCTTGATGCCGGTGGCGGCGACCATGCCGAACATCGCCAGGCCCGCACCGCCCAGGACCGCAGGCGGAATGGAGGCCACCAGGAAGGCGGCCTTGGGCAGCAGGCTGAGGGTGATCAGAAACAGGCCGGCGACGGCGGTGACGTAGCGGCTGCGCACGCCGGTCATCTGTACCAGGCCGATGTTCTGGGCGAAGGAAGAGTGGGTGAAGGTGTTGAAGAAGCCGGCGAAGAAGGACGCGCCGGCGTCGCACAGCAGGCCACGGCGCAGGGCTTTCGGGCAGACCTCGCGGCCGGTGATCTTGCCCAGGGCGAGGAACATGCCGGTGGACTCGACGAAGATGATCACCACCACCAGGCACATGGACAGCACCGGGGCCAGCTCGAACTTGGGCATGCCGAAGTGCAGCGGGGTGACCACCTGGAACCCGGGCGCCTGCTCCAGGCCGGCAAGGTCGACCATGCCCATGCCGCCGGCGACCAGGTAGCCCACGGCCATGCCGATCAGCACCGAGACGTTGACCCAGAAGCCGCGCATGAAGCGGTTCACCAGCAGGATGATGCCGAGCACCAGGGCCGCCACCGCCAGGTATTCCAGGGCGCCGAACTGCACCGCCTTGCTGCCGCCGCCGGCCCAGTTCACCGCCACGGGGAAGAGGGTGAGGCCGATGGAGGTGATCACCGTGCCGGTCACCAGCGGCGGGAAGAAGCGCACGATGCGCGCCATGAAGGGGGCCAGCAGCAGGCCGAAGAAGCCGGCTGCGATGGTCGCGCCGAAAATACCCTGCAGGCCGACGCCGGGCATGCCGGCCATCACCACCATGCTGCCGACGGCGGCAAAGCTCGCGCCCATCATCACCGGCATGCGGATGCCCACCGGGCCGATGCCGAGCGACTGCACCAGGGTGGCGATACCGGCGACCAGCAGGTCGGCGTTGATCAGGAAGGCGATTTCCTCGCGGGACAGGCCGGCCGCCTGGCCGACGATCAGTGGTACGGCCACGGCGCCGCCGTACATCAGCAACACGTGCTGGATGCCGACGAGCAGGAGTTGCAGCAAAGGCAGGCGTTGATCGGCGGGCGGAATGGCGAGCTCGGGCTCGGTCAGCTTGGTCATGCAACACCTCTGGCGCTTTTGTTTTTGTTGAGCCTTATAGGCCGCAGCCGGCAAAGGCCGGCTGCGATCCTGGTATTCATGTTTCTGCCATCCAGGCCCAGCTGTGGGCGGTGGATGGGGGCACGCGGAACAAATGGCAGGGCCTGATGCTGGAGGTGCACCGGAACGCCGTGCCGGAAGACGATAAAAAAAGCCTGCCTGGGGCAGGCTTGAAACACGGGCTGCAGCTTGGGGATGCGGCCCGTCGTGGTCGAGATCAGTTGGTCTTGGCGCCCTGGGCGATCCAGGAGCCGATCAGGTCACGCTCGGCCTGGGTCATCTGGGTGATGTTGCCCAGCGGCATGATCTGGGTGGCGACGGCCTGAGCCTGGATCTTCGGCGCGAGGGCCTGGATCTGCTGCGGAGTGTCGAACATCACGCCACCCGGAGCCGCCGTGAACAGGGGGCTGGTGGGGGTGGCGGAATGGCAGACGGAGCAGCGTTCCTGGATCACGCTGTGGACCTTGTCGAAGTCCGCGCTGCCGGTATTGGCCTGGGCGGTAGCGGGCGCCTGCTCGGTGGCGGGCTGGGCCGGAGCCTGGGCCTGCTCAGCGGGCTTGCTGGCTTCGGTGGTGGCTGCCGGCGCTGCGGCTTCGGTCTTGGCCGGTGCGGTGACCGGGGCGACGTTGGCGGTGGGCGCGGTGGCGGCCTTGTAGTTCGGCGAGGTGACGAAGGCCAGGCAGATCATGCCCAGTGCGCCGGCCGGGAGGGTCCAGGCGAACTTGTTGCTCTCGTGGCGGGTGTTGAAGTAGTGGCGCACGAGAACGGCGATCACCGCGATCCCGGCCAGGATCAGCCAGTTGTACTTGCTGCCGTAGGTGCTCGGGAAGTGGTTGCTGATCATGATGAACAGCACCGGCAGGGTGAAGTAGTTGTTGTGGCGCGAGCGCAGCAGGCCCTTGGCCGGCAGGGCCGGGTCCGGGGTGCGGTTCTCTTCGATCGCCTTAACCAGTGCACGCTGTGCCGGCATGATGATGCGGAACACGTTGCCGACCATGATGGTGCCGATCAGCGCGCCGACGTGGATGTAGGCACCACGACCGCTGAACACCTGGGTGAAGCCCCATGCCGCGCCGATCACCAGCACGAAGAGGATCAGGCCGAGGAGGGCGGGTTGCTTGCCCAGGGGCGAGTCGCACAGCAGGTCGTAGATGAACCAGCCGGCGATCAGCGAACCCACGCCGATGGCGATGGCTGCCGCAGGGGCGAGGTCCAGGCCGGGGGCGATCAGGTACAGGGTCGGGTTCAGGTAGAACACCACGGTCAGCAGGGCGACGCCCGACAGCCAGGTGAAATAGGCTTCCCATTTGAACCAGTGCAGGTTGTCCGGCATTTTCGGCGGGGCGAGCTTGTATTTCTCCAGGTGGTAGATGCCACCCCCGTGGATCGCCCACAGGTCACCGGCCAGCCCGTCGCGCGGGGCCTTGCGGTTGAGGTTGTTCTCCAGCCAGACGAAATAGAACGATGCGCCGATCCAGGCGATACCGGTGATCATGTGAACCCAGCGAATGCTCAGGTTCAGCCATTCGGTCAGATGTGCTTCCACAGTACGTACCTCTTTCCCGAACGATCGGCACGGCGATCGCTGGGCTTCTCTTATTAGTGGTGGGGGTCGAGGAAGAGCTGTTCGTCCTCGGTGAAGTAATGCTCATCGCAGTTGTTGCCAGAACCACTGCGATCAACCACCAGGAAGTCATCCCGCTTTTCGATCGTCAGCACCGGGTGGTGCCAAACGCCGCGATGGTAATTAACGCCCTGCTTGCCATTGGTGAGGAAAGCACGGACCAGACCCGGTACAGGTGCATCGCCAACGGGCGCGACCACGACCAGAAAGGGGTTGCCGAGCAGCGGTATGAAGGCCTGGCTGCCCTGCGGATGTCGTTCAAGCATGCTGATGGGGCGGGGCATCTCCAGGGATTCGGCGCTGAAGATGCTGATGATCGCCTTGTCGTCCGGCTGGGCCGTTTCGACGGTGGCCAGCTTGTGGTAACGGCGGGTGGAGCCGTTGTTGATCATGAAGAATTCGCTGCCTTCGGTTTCGATGACGTCACCGAACGCGGCAAAGGCTTCTTTGGTCAGGGGCTCGATCTTGAGAGTGCGCATGCTGTTCTTCTTATCCTTACTGTCGCCCCGCCACGGTGACGGGGGTTGCCGGAAGCTGTCCGGCGTTAACTGGCCACCTTGCCGAACAGGCGCAGGCGGCTGACGCCTCCGTCCGGAAACACGTTCAGGCGTACGTGGGTGACGGGGCCGAGGGCCCGGATCTGTTCGGTGTATTCGTGCTCGGTGTGCATCGAGAGCTTCTGGCTCGGCAGCAGCTCGCGCCAGAACAGGCTCTGGGTCTCGATCTGGCTGTCGGTGCCGCCTTTGACGAAGGCTGCCTGGATCGAGCAGCTGTCGGGGTAGTTGCCCTTGAAGTGCAGGGTGTCGACCACGATGCGCTCGATCTCGCCGGGGTGACCGAGGGCGACTATCACCCAATCGTTGCCAGGCGTGCGGCGGCGGGCGGTTTCCCAGCCGTCACCCATGTTGATGCCACGGCCCGGGTTGAGGATGTTGCCCATGCGGCCGAAGTGCTCGTCGGAGCAGGCCAGCGCGCGGCCGCCATTGAGGGCGGCGGCGAGGTCGAGCTGCTCGTTGTCGCCGACCGCGCTCCAGTCGCGATGGGGCACGCCGTATACGCGCAGGCGCGCCACACCACCATCGGGGTAGATGTTGAAACGCAGGTGGGTGAAGGCCTGGTCGTTGTCGATCGCGTGGTAGTGTTGGCTGTCGCCCTTGAGCTCCACGGCGCCGAGCACGTCGCTCCACTGGGTGTTCTCGTCCGGGTCGCCGTTGGCCACGAAGCAGCCTTCGAGGGACGCGGACGGCGGGTAGTTGCCGGTGAAGAAGCTGGTGTCGATGTCCACGCCCTTGATCGAGCCCGGTACACCCAGGCGGATCACGGCATGGTCGTAACCTTCGAAACGCTTGCGGCGGGATTCCCAGCCGTCCATCCACTTGCCGTTGTCGTCGAACACGCCTTCCTTCCAGACGGCCGCGGTCGGCTGGAACAGGCGGTTGACGTCAGCGAACCAGTCGTCGGTGACCGAGAGTGCTCGGGTCCCGAGGCGGGCATCGGCGAGGTTGACGTACTTTTCGAAGGGTACTGCGTAGCTCTTCATTACGGTCTGCCTTGGAACTGGGGCATTACGTGGTGCGGCGTGCGTGCAGCTGGGGTTACATCTGCTGCAGGCGGAACAGCGCGATCTTGTTGATCTCGGCCAGGGCCCGGCTGAACTCGGCTTCGGGGGAGTTGTGGATGCGCTCCTCGAAGGCCGCCAGGATCTGGTGCCGATTGCTGCCCTTCACCGCCATGATGAAAGGGAACCCGAACTTGGCCTTGTAGGCGTCGTTCAGCTCGGTGAAGCGCGAGAACTCTTCAGCCGTGCATTCGTGGATGCCGGCACCGGCCTGTTCGCTGGTGCTGGCTTCGGTCAGTTCGCCACGGACGGCGGCCTTGCCTGCCAGGTCCGGGTGAGCGTTGATCAGGGCCAGCTGGGCGTCGTGGCTGGCGCTGAGGAGGATGTCGGACATGCGCTGGTGCAGGCCGTCGATCTGGTCGACGCTGGCGTCCAGGCCGAGGTCGTAGGCCTTCTCGGCGACCCAGGGCGAATGCTCGTAGATGTCGGCGAAGGCGCTGACGAAGGCATCGCGGGACAGGCTGGACGGGGTGATCTTCTGGAAGCTGCTCATTGGGCGTTGCCTTGGAAAGGGTGGGTGGTGTGCCAGTGGCGGGCGATGTCCACGCGGCGGGCGAACCAGACCTTGTCGTGGCTCTTCACGTATTCGATGAAGCGGGCCAGGGCGGCGAGGCGCGCGGGGCGGCCCAGCAGGCGGCAGTGCATGCCGATGGACAACATCTTCGGCGCGCCGGCGGCGCCTTCGGCGTAGAGCACGTCGAAGGCGTCCTTCAGGTATTCGTAGAAGTCGTCGCCCTTGTTGAAGCCCTGCACCTGGGTGAAGCGCATGTCGTTGGTGTCGAGGGTGTAGGGGATGACCAGGTGCGGCTTCTCCACGGTGCTGGCCGGGTCCCAGTAGGGCAGGTCGTCATCGTAGGTATCGGAGTCGTAGAGGAAGCCACCTTCTTCCATCACCAGGCGGCGGGTGTTCGGGCCGGTGCGGCCGGTGTACCAGCCTACGGGGCGCTCGCCGGTCAGTTCGGTGAGGATGCGGATGGCCTCGAGCATGTGCTCGCGCTCCTGCTCCTCGCTCATGTACTGGTAGTCGATCCAGCGGTAGCCGTGGCTGCAGATCTCGTGGCCGGCCTCGACCATGGCGCGGATGGCGTCCGGGTGACGCTGGGCGGCCATGGCGACGGCGAAGATGGTCAGCGGGATGTCGTGCTTCTTGAACAGGTTGAGCAGGCGCCAGACGCCGACGCGGCTACCGTACTCGTAGAGAGATTCCATGCTCATGTTGCGCGCGCCCTGCAGGGGCTGCGCCGCGACCATCTCGGAGAGGAAGGCTTCGGATTCCTTGTCGCCATGAAGGATGTTGCGTTCGCCGCCTTCCTCGTAGTTGAGGACGAAGGAAAGGGCGACGCGAGCCTCACCCGGCCAGTGCGGATGCGGGGGATTGCTGCCGTAGCCGATCAGGTCGCGGGGGTAGTCGAGGCTCACTACTGGATTCCTTCTTGTCTATTGAGGGTTCGCGGAGCCGTGGCTGCGCGAACGCGATGGGTGATTGTATACAAATGTCGTTGCGTTTTGTAAATCGAATATTTGCCCAAGTCGACGTTCTGCAGGTTTGCAAAAAACTTGCCTGATTGGTCAGCTCTTTGCAATAAAACCCTTGTCGGGTGGAGGTATGCATCAAAATGGTGCCAGCTGCCCGAGCTCTTATGGAGGTGGGAAAAATTCTCGAATAATTGTGTACAATTCTGAAGAATAATGTCTTATATTTGTCGCATCGCGGTGCTTTGGATGCCCTTTCATAGGGCGGTAGGCACCCTGGATGCACCGAATTCAACGAGAAGAGGAGGCGTGGCAACCGCGGGTCGACGACTGCAGCGGGAGCCCGGAAAGCAATGGGACGATTGACCACCCACGTACTGGATGCCGCCCACGGTTGCCCTGGCAGCGACATCAGCATCGAGCTCTACCGCGTCGAGAACGGCGGCATGGAGCTGATCACCCGCACCACCACCAACGACGACGGCCGTTGCGATGCTCCCCTGCTGCAGGGCGAGAGCTACGCCACCGGCGTCTATCAGCTGCACTTCCATGCGGGCGACTATTACCGCAAGCGTGGCGTGAAACTGCCCGAGCAGGCCTTCCTCGACGTGGTCGTGCTGCGCTTCGGCATCAGTGCCGAGCAGGACCACTACCATGTGCCGCTGCTGATCTCCCCCTACAGCTACTCCACCTACCGCGGTAGCTAGTACCCGTCTTACCCCCTGACTCATCAGCGAGTCCTTTTTCCCAGCCCGTCCACACTGCGGGCTTTTTTTTGCCTGCGATTTGGTGCCTGTCAGCATGGAGCTAGACGGGAGAGTCCTGTCTGGACTGCGGGGTATGGCACTTCCGTACCAGGGTGATGGCATTTCGCCCCCTCTCTGACGAGTGGTTCGCATTTGGTCGGGAAAGGGCTTGAGCAAAGTTCCCGGCGCCATAAAAATGCCGCCCCGATGTCGAGATGCCACTATTCCAAGGACGGTCGCAATGCGTCTGCAGTCTTTCGCTGCGGGCTTCTGCCTGCTTTTCCCCGCTTTTTCTGTTTTTGCCGCTGACAGCCCCGGTGCGCCCTTCGCGGGTGACCGCGACCTGATCCGCGAGCGCCAGGACCGCATCCTCGAAGAACAGCGCAAGCGCCTGCAGGACCTCCAGCAATTGCCCGGCCGCGAGGCTCCCGTCCAGCCCAGCACCCCCGCCAGCCAGGGGCCGTGCTTCGACATCCGCAGCATCCGCCTGCAGGGCGCCAGCCTGATTTCCGCGTCGCGCCAGCGCGAGCTGCTCAAGCCCTTCGAAAACCAGTGCCTGGACAGCGGGCGCCTCAACGAGCTGCTCAAGGCCATCACCCAGCACTACATCGACAAGGGCTACGTCACTTCGCGCGCCTACCTGCCGCAGCAGGACCTGGCCGACGGCGAGCTGGACGTCATCGTGGTCGAAGGCAAGCTCGAAGGCCTCGACAGTTCGGCCATCGCCAGTGACCGCGAACTGGCCATGGCGTCGCCCGCCCGCAACGGCGAAGTGCTCGACCTGCGCGAAATGGAACAGCTGGTGGACCAGATCAACCGCCTGCCGTCGCGCCCCGCGCAACTGGAGCTGGTGCCCGGCGCGGACGTGGGCGGCAGCCGCGTGCAGCTCAAGGGCGAGCCGAGCAAGCCCTGGCGCGTGGGCCTGAACCGTCACAACGACGGCCAGCGCAGCACCGGCGAGCAGCAGTGGGGCGCCAGCCTCGATTGGGACAGCCCCTTCGGCCTGGCCGACCAGCTCAGCCTGCGCGGCGGCGGCGACCTGGCCAGCGACCACTGGAAGCACTCGGCCAACCAGAGCTTCCTCTACAACCTGCCCTACGGCTGGTGGAACTTCAGCTACGCCTACAGCCAGAGCTACTACCGCACCCGTAACCAGGGCGATGGCTTCGCCTTCGGCACCGACGGCGAGAGCAAGAACCACCAGTTGCGCGCCGAGCGCGTGCTGCACCGCGACAGCGTCAGCAAGACCGCCGCCAGCCTCGGCATCGCCCACCTGGAAACGCGCAACTACGTGGAAAACAGCCTGCTCGGCAACTCCAGCCCGCGCCTGACCGAATCCCAGCTGGGCTTCAACCATGGCCGGCGCATCGGCAATGCCTTCGTCAACGTCGATGTCGGCTGGCAGCGTGGCATCGGCGCCTTCGATGCCCAGCACGATCGCACACCGTTCCACTACTCGCCCGAGGCCCGCTACAACAAGTACAGCCTCACCGCCAGCTACCTGCAGTCCTTCCAACTGCTGGGGGAATCCTTCAGCGTCGACAGCCTGGTCAACGGCCAGCACAGCGAAGACGTGCTCTACAGCCCGCAGCGCATCAGCGTCGGCGGCCTCAGCTCGGTGCGCGGCTTCAAGGAGCAATCCCTCTCCGGCGACACCGGCGCCTACTGGCGTAACCAGCTGCGCTGGCGCCGGCCGGTGACCTGGGCGGCGCTGCAGCCCTTCGTGCAGGAATACGGTGCCGCCTTCGCCTACGACCTGGGAGTGATCCACGGCGATCGCTACAACCCCGGCCAGAGCGGCCGCCTCAGCGGCAACGCCTTCGAGTTCAGCGCCCGGGGCCAGCACCTGGCCGCCTCGGTCACCTTCGCGCGGTCCCTGGAACGCCCTGACGCCATCACGCGCCAGGAGCACCCGGTGTACTTCCGCTTCGACCTCTTCTTCTGATTTCAGCTTCGCCCGGAGTTCCAGTACATGGACGTTCGCAGCCCCTTCTTCCAGAACATCGCCACCCTCCTCGTCGGCGTGATGTTCCTCAACCCCATCGTCTCCACCGCCGCCGACCTGGCGGTGGATGCGGCCGCGGGTGGCAACACCAGCATCGGCAGTGCCGGCAACGGCGTGCCGGTGGTCAACATCGCCACGCCCAACGCCAACGGCCTGTCCCACAACCGCTTCACCGACTACAACGTCGGCCAGCAGGGGCTGATCCTCAACAACGCCACCGACAAACTGCAGAACACTCAGCTCGGCGGCTACATCATCGGCAACGCCAACCTCAACGGCCGCGCCGCCGGCCTCATCCTCAACGAGGTCAACGGCGGCAGCCCCAGCCAGCTCAAGGGCTACACCGAGGTGGCCGGGCAGGGCGCCCACGTCATAGTCGCCAACCCCCACGGCATCACCTGTGACGGCTGCGGCTTCATCAATACGCCCAAGGTCACCCTGAGCACCGGCAAGCCGGTGGTGGAGAACGGCCGCCTCGACCGCTACGACGTGGACGGCGGCGCCATCGCCATCGAGGGCGCCGGCCTCAACGCCGGCAATGTCGACCAGTTCGAGCTGATCACCCGCAGCGCGCAGATCAACGCCGAGCTGCACGCCAAGCAACTGGCCATGGTCACCGGCCGCAATGAGGTGGACGCCGCCACCCTGGCCGCCACTGCCAAGACCGACGACGGCAGCACCAAGCCGCAACTGGCCATCGACAGCTCCGCCCTCGGCGGCATGTACGCCGGCGCCATCCGCCTGGTGGGCACCGAGCAGGGCGTGGGCGTGAAACTCGCTGGCGACATGGCCGCCAGCGGCGGCGACATCCAGATCGATGCCAACGGCAAGCTGACCCTGGCGCGTACTGCCGCCAGCGGCGACATCGCCCTCAAGGCCACCGATGTCGACCTGACCCGCAGCGCCTACGCCGGCGGCAAGGCCAGCGTCATCAGCGGCGGCACGGTCGAGGTGAAGGAAAGCCTGGCGGCTGCCGGCGACCTGAGCCTGAACGCCGCGCGCATCGACAACCACGGCAACCTGGAAGCCGGCGTGCGCGCCGACGGCGGCGCCAACACCGCCAGCGTCCTCGACATCCAGGGCGGCACCCTGACCAACCGCGGCAAGGTGCTGGCCCAGGGCACCCTCACCACCGACCTGGCGACGCTCGACAACCAGGGCGCGCAACTGGTCGCCGCCGGCTCCGCCCAGGTGAAGGCCCAGACCCTGGAAAACCAGAGGGGCCAACTCATCGGCCGGCAGGACCTGAAGGTAGACGGCAAGCTGCTGGACAACAGCGGTGGCACCCTGGCCGCCAACAAGGCGCTGACCGTTACCGTCACCGACGAGGTGAAGAACCTCGGCGACGGCCTGATCCTCTCCAAGGCTGACGGCCTGACCCTCACCACCGCCGTGCTGGACAACCAGGGCGGTACCCTCCAGGCCGACAGCGGTGAGCTCAAGGCCACCGCCAGCACTCGCCTGGACAACCGCAGCGGCAAGGTCCTCGCCGGCGACGGCAAGCTGACCCTCGCGGCCGGCGACCTGCTCAACCAGCAAGGCCGCCTCAATGCCCAGGGCGGCGCCCTCACCGCCACCGTCGACAGCCTCGGCAACGGCCAGGGTCGCATCCAGGGCGACAACGTCGAGCTCACCAGCACCACCCGCCTGGATAACGGCCAGGGCCAGATCGTCGCCACCCAGGGCGACCTCGGCATCAAGCGCGGCGAGGTCATCAACGACGGCGGCCAACTCCTGGCCAAAAAGGCGGTGACGGTCGATGCCGACAGCCTGCGCAACCAGGGCGGCACCCTCGGCGGCGACAGCGCCAGCCTCACCCTGACCGGCAAGCTCGCCAACGACGGTGGCCTGATCGAAGCCAGCAAGACCCTCGCCCTCGACATCGGCTCCGCCAGCAACGCCGGCGGCAAGCTGCGCGCACTTGGCAGCACCGGCACCAGCACTTTCGCCATCGGCGGCCGCTTCGACAACGACGGCGGCTTGGTGGAAATCGGCAACGCCGGCTTCAGCCTCACCAGCGCCAGCCTCAGCAACCAGCAGGGCACCCTGCGCCATGTCGGTACCCAGGGCTTCGCCCTCAGCCTGGCCGATGCCGGGCAGGCTGGCGGCAGCTTCATCACCAACGGCGTGCTCAGCCTCGACGTCGCCGACTGGACCAACAGCAGCCTGCTGCAGGCCCAGCGCCTGGACCTCAAGGTCGGCACCTTCACCCAGACCGCCAGCGGCAAGCTGGTGTCCATCGACGACATCACCGCCAGCGGTGGCGACTGGACCAACGACGGCGCCATCGAAACCGAAGGCAAGCTGCAATTGGCCCTCACCGGCCGCTACCAGGGCAACGGCAGCCTGAAGAGCCTGGGCGACCTGACCTTCAGCGCCGCCAATGCCGAACTCGGCCAGGGCGCGCAACTGCGCAGCGGCGGCAAGGGCGAGTTCCGCCTCGGCAGCAGCCTGGTCAACGCCGGCACTATCAGCACCGTGGGCGATACCCTGCTGATCGTCGCCAGCCTCGACAACCGCGGCACTCTTGGCGCCGCGCAGAAGCTGCGCATCGAAGCCCCGACCCTGCTCAACCAGGGCCTGGTCTTCAGCGGCGCCGACATGGCCCTGCGCGCCAACAGCCTCACCAACCTCAAGGGCGACATCTACAGCCTGGGCGCACTGAGCGCGGCGAAGGACGATGCGAATGGGCAGATGGCGTTGCTGGAGAACCGTTCCGGCACCGTGGAAAGTGCGGGCAACATGCGGTTGGACGTGGTCTCACTGATCAACCGCAAGGATGTCTTCGCCTCCACCATCAGCCAGACCAGCGGCCGCATCACCCTTACCGGTACCGACAACTGCAAGGGCAAGCATTGCGAAGCCTCCTATGTGGTGGAGGAGGAGTTCGGTCTCAAGATCACCCAGGATTCGGCGCGCGCCAGCCTCATCGCTGGCGGCGACCTGACCTTCGTCGGTGGGGATTTCGATAACCGCTTCAGCACCGTATCTGCCGGTGGCGACATCAGCCTCGACACCCGCAACTTCCTCAATACCGGTGCAGCTGGTGGCGAGAAGCGCTACTACGACTACTACATCTACACCAAAAGTGAGAGCGAGTATTACGGCTTCATCGCCAACATCGGCCGCTACAACGACTACAACGACCCCAACTCGCCGAACTACAACCCGGCGGCCATGCCGCTCGGTGCCATCGCCATCGGCAGCGTGCGCAATTCCAGCGTCTCCCAGACCTCAGGTGGTGGCGACGTCGCCAACGCGGTGGTCCAGGCTGCCGGGCGTGTCGATATCAAGGGCACCCAGACGATCGAGAACGGCCTGCTGCGTCCGGGCGAGCAGATCGACCGTGGCGCAAGCCGAGTCGGCCAGACCGCTGTAAGCAGCGATGCCAAGCCGGTCGCTACCCTCAATGCCCAATTGGCGCCGGATAGCCACCAGCAGTCGGTTGATCCGCTGGCCCTGCCAGGCTTCAGCCTGCCCCAGGGCCAGAACGGCCTGTTCCAGGTCAGCAACAACCCCAGCCACCGCTACCTGGTGGAGACCAACCCGGCCTTCGCCAACCTGAAGAACTTCCTCAGTTCCGACTACCTGCTGGGCCGTCTCGGCTTCGACCCCGACCAGGCGCAGAAGCGCCTGGGTGATGGCCTCTACGAGCAGCGCATGATCCGCGAAGCCGTCATTGCCCGTACCGGCCAGCGCCTGATCGCCGGCCTGGACAGCGACGAGGCCATGTACCGCTACCTGATGGACAACGCCATCGCCAGCAAGAGCGCGCTGAACCTTGCCCCGGGCGTGGCCCTGACCTCCGAGCAAGTCGCAGCCCTGACCCACGACATCGTGTGGATGCAGGAACAGGTAGTGAATGGCGAGAAGGTGCTGGTGCCGGTGCTCTACCTGGCCCAGGCTAACAATCGCCTCGCACCCACCGGCGCGCTGATCCAGGGGCGCGACGTCAGCCTGATCAGTGGCGGCGACCTCGCCAACAAGGGCACCCTGCGTGCCAGCGCTGGTCTTCAGGCCAGCGCCGAAAACATCGATAACAGGGGCCTGATCCAGGCCGGCGACCGCTTGGCGCTGCTGGCCACCGACAGCATCCGCAATGCCCAGGGCGGCATCATCAACGGCAAGGACGTCAGCGTCGCGGCCGTCAAGGGCGATATCACCAACGAGCGCTCCGTCGGCTACACCGAGCACAGCGGGCGTTTCAGCTGGAGCCAGGCGTCGGTTGATAGCGCGGCGAGGATCGAAGCGACCAACAGCCTCGATCTGGACGCGGGCCGTGACCTGAACAATCTGGGGGGTGTGCTCAAGGCTGGAGGCGACGCTAACCTGAGCGCCGGGCGTGACCTCACAATCGGTGCGGTCGCTGAGGTGGACAGTGCTGATGCCCGGTACAAGAAGTCCCATGCGACCCAGTCGCAGGTCACCCAGCACGGCAGCGACGTACAAATCGGTGGCGCACTCCGTGCCGAAGCGGGCCAGGACCTGGGGATAGTCGCCAGCAAGGTGACGGCTGGACAGGAGTTGGCGCTGATCGCAGGGCGCGATGTCAGCATCGAGTCGGCCGCCAATGAGACCCATCGTGCTTCCCGGAGCAAGAAGGTCCAGAGCAGCAACGATCAGATTCGTCAGCAGGCGTCCGTCGTTCAGGCGGGTGGTGATATCTCCGTCGAGGCAGGCCAGGACTTGACACTGGTCGCCAGCCAGATCAAGGGCGCGAAGGATGTGGCCCTGGATGCCGAGCGGGACACGAACCTGCTTTCCGCGAAGGATGAGGACGCCAGCTTCTACTTCAAGAAGAGCAAGGGTTCCTTCGGGCGCAAGAAGACCGAGCAACGGGAAAGCTACGACAGCACCAATATTGCGTCCGTGGTCGAGGCGGGTGGCGATCTCACCCTCAACACCAGCAAGGCGGCTGATGGCAGCCTGAACATCGACGGTGGGCGCAACGTCACCGTGATCGGTAGCGAGCTGCATGCAGGCAATGACCTGCTGGTCGGTGCGACCGGCGATGTGGCGGTCCTGTCCGGAGTCGAGGAGCATGGCTCCTACAGCAAGAAGACCAAGTCCGGTTTCCTCGGCATGTCGAAGAGCGGCAAGAGCCAGCTCAAGACCAGCGCGACCCAGGTCGCCAGTGAGCTGGAGGCTGGCAACGATGTCGTGATCGCGGCGGGTAACGACATCCGCCTGCGCGCCAGTGAAGCCAGCGCGGGTAATGACGTGGAATTGCGTGCCGGGCTGGTGAAGGACACCGGCGACATCAACCTCGTTTCCGCCAACGACACGGCGTACAGCCTCACCAAGGAATACAAGAAGAAGGTCGGCCTCTCCACATCGGGCGGCTTCCTGTCGATCTCTTCGGCCAAGGAGGCCGGTCGCGAGGCGCAGAGCAGTACCAGTGTTGGCAGCCAGGTGTATGCGGACCGGGATGCGACGCTGGAAGCCAAGCAGGACATCAATATCGTTGGCAGCGGTGTGGCTGCAGGTCGAAACGTGTTGCTCGATGCTGGCCGTGACGTGAATGTGGTGGCCGGCCAGAGCAGCGCAGCCAATTCATCTTGGGAGCGTGAGCGCAGAAGTGGTATCGCGATTGACAGTGATCGCAATGGCTTCTCGGGCTTCATCGGCAAAGAAGCACTGAAAGAAATCACCAATACCTCGCAGCAAACCGCGGCAGCTAGCGTAGTCCAGGCTGGAAATAACGCCGATGTGAGTGCTGGGCGTGACATCAACCAGCGTGGTTCCGACATTGGTGCAGAGCGCGATATCAACCTGAAGGCCGGGCGCGATATCAATCTGGACGCCAGCGAGGAGCGCTATACCCGCGAGGAAATCGAGAGCAGGGACCGCAGCGGGTTGACGGTCAATGTCAGCCACAACTACGGCAATACCCTCGACGCAATCAACGGAACTGGTAAAGGCGATAACGCGATCAGCCAAGGCTCCAGCGTGCTTAAAACCGCTGATGCCATTACCCAGTTCGTGTCTGGCCCGTCAGGGGGCGTACATCTCGGGAATGCAGGCACCAAAAGCACCACATTCGAGGAGAGCGTCTCCAATCGCCCGTCGACGTTGAGTGCTGGCCGAGACGTGAACCTCTCGGCAGAGAACAATGTTACTGCCCGTGGAACTCAAATAGGGGCAGGCCGGGACATCAACATCCAAGGTGATGATGTCACCTTGGATGTGGCTCGTGGCGCTCAAGGCGGTAGCAGTGAGTCTTACATTAGCCAATCTGGTCTGAACGGCGGGACGACCTTCAACAGCGCTCGTATGGGGGCGGGTGCCAGTCATGGGACTAATAAGGAAACTGGTATCGATGGCACATCCTTGCCAGCGAGTCTCTCTGCGGAGCGGGATATCAATATCGAGGCCCGCAACGACCTGAAGGCAACTGGTACGCATGTTCAGGCTGAGCGCGACATCAATCTGAAGGCTGGGAATGATCTTGAGATTAGGGCTGCGCAAAACGCATCCGATCAGGAAACCCGTCGCAAGAGTGGTGGTGGTGAGATTGGTGTTGCGCTGGGTGGAAGCGATTTCGTCTCTCTGTACGGCAGTGTGGATATTGGCAAAGGACGACTTGATCGGGATGCTCAAAAGCAGCAGGACGCTTATTTCTACGCCGGTAAGAACCTGAATTTCGAAAGCGGTCGCGATACCACGGTGGCCGGCGCACATCTGGATGGCGAAAACGTAAAAGGGAAGGTAGGGCGGGATCTGACCGTTTCATCTTTACCGGATACCGGCAAAGTGAGCGGAAAGGAGTTGGATGCCAGTCTCACGGTAAGCATTGGCTATCAGACCGCTAGCGTAAGCGGCTCTCTCGGAGTTGGAAAGACCAGTGGCTCCACCAACTGGGTGCAGGATCAAACTAGCATCGTTGCTCGTGACCAACTGGATATTCGGACCGAGGAACACACCCAACTCGACGGCGCTTTGATTGCGTCGGATAGCGGAAAGTTGCAGCTCGATACCGACACGCTCGGCTTCCGGGATATCAAGGGTAGTGACAAGGAGCACGCTTGGTACATCAACGGCGGCGGCTCCTACAGTTGGTCTACCAATGAGGCCAGTAAGCCTGCCTCCGCAGATGGTAAAGAAGCAGCAACTTCCGCAGTGGTGGACAAAAGCCAAGGTGATAAATCGGGTGATAGCAACTGGAACGTCAGTGGTTATGACTATCGGAAAGACCGTGAGCAGATCGTCAGGGCCACAGTTGGAGAGGGTGAGCTTAAGGTTAGAAGTGACTCTTCGACTGGTGGCGATTCAACTGTTGGCTTGAATCGAGATATTGGTCGTGCATATGAGATCACTAGGGACAAGGAAGACAGGACAGATATCTATGCAAGTAAGTCATCAATCGATGCTGTTTCCGATGTTAATACGCTCAGTAACTGGAAGGATGAGCTGACGGCCTATAAAGATAAAATCGGTGGGAACAAGGAGATGGCCGAGCGCCTCTACAAGGGTTCCTTGAACGCTGTTGAGGACATACGTCGTGAGATTCAGGCGCAGCGAGTAGGGATGGATCAGGTTCCTGCGAATCTTCGTGAGGCCTTTGGTGATGAGCAGGCTCTCTTGATTGCGAAGAATGCTGTCAGGAATGGTATTTCTGTTGAGGAGATGAGACTACCGAATAGTGATGTGGTCGAATCGCTGAAGCTGTTCTTGGTGCGGAGTAATGACTTCGATTTGGTCGTCGCAAAGTGTGAGGCTGCTGGATCATGCAAGGTAAGCAGTGCTGGAGTCTTGACTCTAGGTGAAGGCGACTCGTTTGATGTGCAAACAAAAGGAGAGCTGCTTCTTGATCATGCAACCTTCTTGAAACAGCAGTTGGACAAGTTACCTGTCGCTGAAGCCCAAGCTGCGATGCTTGCAATCCAGGCTCTCATGGGACCGGTCAAAGCAGCGCTGGGAGTAGCCAGCAGTGTGGCGGTTAACTGGTTCTTTGGAGACAAAATCGCCGAAATCAAAGAAGAGCTTGCGATTGGCGCTGCCGATCCTTTAGTGAGGCCAACCGATAGTGAACTCAAGGGCAGCCATGACCAGGCAAAACAGGACTACCAGCAAGGAAAATCGGAGCTTGATGGGAACACCTATGTTATAGGTGCCGAGTTCCTGATTGATATTGCCTTGGGGGGGATAGGTCCGGGCTCTCTGAAAAAAATTAGTGTGGCTAAAGGCTCATCGCCTCATCCGACTAAGGACGGAAGCGGTCCTATACAGCCTGGCTCTAGAGATGTGGCAGGGCATCAAACTGAAAAGCCAGGGCCTTGCTGCTTCGCCGCAGGCACAATGGTTTCGACTCCCGAAGGCGATAAAGCCATTGAGACTCTCAAGGTTGGGGACATTGTCTGGAGTAAGCCTGAAAAAGGTGGCGAACCATTTGCTGCTGCCGTTACTGCCACCCATGTACGAACAGATCAGGCTATCTATCGTTTAAAAATTAAGTCTATTGATGGGGCGGGCGTCGATACTCTATTGGTAACAGATAGCCACCCGTTCTATGTCCCGGCGCGGCATGACTTTATCCCCCTGATCAACCTTAGCCCTGGCGATCAGCTACAGTCGTTGAGTGATGGTAGAAGCAACAATGCCACTATCGCAGTTGAGTCCATCGAGTTGGACAAGCCTCGGGGGACTACGTATAACCTGACAGTGGATATAGGTCATACGTTCTATGTAGGTAGCCTTAAGACATGGGTGCATAATTCAGGGCCATGTAAAGAGCCGGCTTGCAAGGGAGGAAATTGCGCGGTAAATCCCGATGGAACAGTAATAAAAGAGTTGGTCTCTCTAAAAGCCCCTAACACGCGCCATTATGCTGACAAGGTGACGCAGGGGTCGCTCGCTAAGGATAAGAATACGGTGGTAGATAGATCTGTAGTTGATCTAAATGCAGATGTAACTGCAATTCGTGCAGGGCAAGCCCAGAAAGTTGGAGATAATTTCATTATTAATGACAGGGTATATGGTGCGCATGACGGAACTCTTTACCCAATCTCTGGGCCTGGCCTTTATTTGTTGGACCGGGGGGGGTATAAGGCTCTGGGTGTTCTGAATAAATTTGGCAACTCACCCAGAGCAGACGAGATTTTGAGGAGTATGAAGATCGACGACCAAGCAAGGGCTGAGGCCCTAAAGGTTTGGAGGGCTATAAATAATGATTGATTTTTTGTTGAAGTATAGAATTTCTCTCCAAGAACTAAGGGCTTTCATGGCTCTGGTTGTGGGCGTGTCTGTGGATGAGGTTGTTGTTTGTCAGGATGCTGAGTTTTATGAGAAGGCGGGCGCATTGGATTTGTCCAATTGCAGATGTTTATGTATTTTTTCGTATGTCCATGGGGAGGCTGCTATGTTACTGCAGCTATTTAGATGTGAGATGAGTGCTGCGGAGCTAAAGGGGAAAATAGTTTCTGCATCTTCTACTTTGGGGGTTGAGTGTTATATTCCAGATCCCGTTAGTGAAGGTTGGGTTTATGTAGGGGGGGGTGGAGTGGTATCTGGTGTTAAAAGGGTGTGCGACGATAATGAAGATTATTTTTATTTTGAATAAAGTGGTTATTGTTCTGTTGGGTTGGGGCTAGATATGATTTCTAAAGTAGGTGGATATGTTTCTTGGTGCTAAAAGTAAAAGAATTATACAGGCAGCTATGTCGCTTAAGTTAGATGGATAGTTGCTCTGTTTGGTTTCGTCGTGGGGCGGGTCAAGGCAGATAGATACTTAAATGATTAGGATTTTTAGGGCGTCTACTAGGTTTGTGATCTGGCCAAGCTGCAATGAAAAGGTGTTAGGGAAAATATGAAGCGTACTTTTCTTATCGTGACCGTGGCTCTTATGGCTGCCTGTTCCAATAATAATACAACGACTTCTCCAGTTGCTTCTAATGAAGCTCCTTCTGCTGCTATTCAGGCCTTCCGTGATATCTGCCTGAAGACTGCGCCCGACTTCTCTCAGGCCGCAGTGGTCGCCAAGACATTTGGTGTCGAAGTTACCGATATGGGCTTTATGATGGCGGGCTTCAACGCTGACAAGAGCATGAGTGTCCAGATCCAGGCAGGGAAGGAGTGTGCTGTGACCACGCCTTCGCAGCGGGACGAGAGCCTTACCCGGCAATTGCTGGACTCTGCTCGTGGTCTGTCAGGCACTCCGGTTGCGCAAACCGCTCCTTCCATGGTCACGCTCGGCGGCCAGGTTTTTATCCTCGCTCATGACCGAAGTGGCGGTGAGGCGTATGTCCTGCTGAAAGCAAAGGACTGACGTTAAGTCGATAGCGCCGGCACAGGTTACGGTGCTGGCGTCACTCCCCTCAGATATTTTGCTTCCGGCCATTACCCGGTCGGGAAAGCCACTTCTTTCTTCGTTATCGGTCGCCTAATGCTCCAGAAATTCTTTATCGCTCTTGCCCTTTTCAGTCTGGGGGGCTGCTACAGCATGCCCACCTCATCGGTACCTGCCTCCTACGAACCTACCGCCACTTCTGGCACCAGTTATCTGATCGGTGTCGTGGGTATCTGGTCGGATGCCTATATCGCTGCCGAAGAGCAGAAACTGCTACTGCGCCAGCGCGGCGGTCATGAGTTCGCCTCTGCACAGTCGCTCAATGGTTGGTTCGTCCGGACGCCTCGGGATGTACGTGATCGATCGAAAGGAGTCGGCTCGTTGTTCGTAGAGAGGTTTAGTTAAAATGTCCGTAAATGGTTTCTGCTCAAGCTCGGGTGGGGAATGGTGTTTGTTTGGTATTGTTTGATTTACATGTGCACTATTGGTAGTCAACTGCCAAAAGAAGCCATGCACGAATCTTTGCTGTCCCCCTTTAATTTTGATCCTGTCTAGTATTTAGTACAAATCTCGATTCCAATACTGGTAGTGTGTTCGCTATCCTGCCTGTTACTCCGCATTGTTTTCCCTAGTGACGCTGTTCGTGCTTATGTGGAGCGTGCTCTGAGTAATGTCGCTGCTAGGTGATCTAATTTAAAGTATGTGTTTGCTATTGCTGATAGTGGCGTTCTTCAGTTTCTTGTTAGGGGTGTGTAATGGGTGTTTATTATGGTATCTGCTGTAAAGATTGTGAGGTTTGTTTGAGCTTTGGTAAGAAGATTGCAAAAGGGGATAGGCTGTTTTTGCAGGGGATTCTCTCTGAAAGAGAAGGGGGGTGGATTGATGGGGGGCGGGCGTGGCTTGCACTTCAAGCATTTTTGCAGAAGCACGAAGGGCACGCACTCGTATTTGAAAACGATGCCAAATTTCCCGAGATGCTCTATTTTGATCGGGATATGCTTGAGGATCTATTGGACTGATTGATAGGGTGTAGAGTGAAATCGACACCTATTATATGTTGAGTAAAGGTGCTGTGTGGCATATTCAATTATTGAATTTCAAGGTAAAAGTATTCGTGTTTATGACTTGGATCTGTCCGTAGCTTGTTATTTGCTAATGGAGAAAGGTAGGTCTACTGGTTCGGCGCTTTTGATTGGTCTTTTTGATGTCTGGAGCGACTCTATTATGTTTGACGGTCCAGGTTGCATAGATTTGCATTTGGACGCAGGTTTGGTAAAGACTGAAATTTTGCAAGAGCTGAAAAATCTGATTGATACGACAATGCAAGATTTGAATATAATTTCGGATATTTATCCAAAAGATAAATTGAATTTGATTTTGGCTAAGGCAAAGATTCGATTAGAGAGCGATTATCGAATTGATTTGATCTGTGGCGTATTGGATGAGTTTAGGCGGCTTGTTAATCAATAGTGGGCATGCCTTTTTGATTTAACAGTGGGGTGTTGCGGGTATGTTAGCTATTGCGAGAAATTAGTGGCCTATAAAAGCGCTTTTGAGCTGAAAGCGGTGATGTTGGTCATGATAAATGCTTTCGGTCATAACTCAGCTCAGATTCTTGCATTAGTTATTTAGTAGGCGATAGTGGTGATCGCATGGAGGACTGTCCTTCCGATTTCTCTGTTCTGTCGCTCGATAGTATGCGGTCCTATTTGGGGCTGCAGGAGACAGCCGAGTAGCGTCTAATTAGTGCTAGCAGCTAAGTCTTTACGCCACCATAAAAAAGCCCGGCACTAAGCCGGGCTTTTTTGCATCTGCGAACAGTCAGCTCATACCCAGCCAGTTGGGCAGTGCCAGGGAGATCCAGGGCACGTAGGTGATGAGGATCAGGAAGGCGAGCAGGATCATCAGCCAGGGCATGGCGGCGCGGATGGTGGAGGTCAGCGGCATGCCGGTCACCGCGGAGGTGACGAAGAGGTTGAGCCCCACGGGTGGGGTGATCAGGCCGATCTCCATGTTGACGACCATGATGATGCCGAGGTGGATCGGGTCGATGCCCAGCTTCATGGCGATGGGGAAGAGGATGGGCGCGAGGATCAGGATGATCGCCGAGGGCTCCATGAAGGCGCCGGCCACCAGCAGCACGATGTTGACCATGAGCAGGAACAAGAAGGGGGTGAGCCCCGCTTCGATGACCCAGGCGGTGATCTGCTGGGGCAGTTGCTCGGTGGTCAGCACGTGGGCGAAGAGCATGGCGTTGGCGATGATGAACATCAGCATGATCGACAGCTTGCCCGACTCCAGCAGCACCTTGGGCGCTTCGCTGAGCTTCATGTCCTTGTAGACGAACAGGGCGATGAAGGCCGAGTAGACGGCGGCGACGGCAGCGGCTTCGGTGGGGGTGAACATGCCGGAGTAGATGCCGCCGAGGATGATCACCATCAGCAGCAGCCCCCAGATCGCCTTGCGCGCGGCGCTGAGCCATTCGCGGAAGGTGGCGCGGGGCATGGCAGGCAGGTTCTTCTTCACCGCGATGATGTAGATCGCCACCATCAGCACCAGGCCAAGTAGAAGACCGGGGACGACGCCCGCCATGAACAGCTTGCCCACCGAAGTTTCGGTGGCGGCGGCGTAGACCACCATGACGATGGACGGCGGGATGAGGATGCCCAGGGTGCCTGCGTTGCACACGATGCCGGCGCCGAACGCCTGCGGGTAGCCGGAGCGCACCATGCCGGCGATGGCGATGGAACCCACAGCGGCCACGGTGGCGGGGCTGGAGCCGGAGAGGGCGGCGAACAGCATGCAGGCCAGTACTGCGGCGATGGCGAGGCCACCGCGGATGTGGCCGACGCAGGCGTTGGCGAAGTCGATCAGGCGCTTGGCCACGCCGCCGGTGGTCATGAAGGCGCCGGCCAGCAGGAAGAAGGGGATGGCCAGCAGGGTGTAGTGCTCGGAGGTCTCGAACAGCTTGATGGCCAGCGAGCGCACCGAGTCGGGGCTGAACAGCATGATGGTCAGCGAGCCGGCGAGGCCCAGGGAGATGGCGATGGGTACGCCGATGAACATCAGCAGGAACAGCAGGAGGAAGAGGAACAGGATGGTCATTGCTTGCCTTCCTCGAGCTCGGTGAGTTTCAGGGCGTCGGCGGCTTCATCGGCCAGGCCGAGACCGGTCTGCCGGTTCTGCAGCAGGCGCACGAGGATTTCGCCGTAGCGGATGAAGACCATGGCGAAGCCCAGCGGCACGATCAGGCCGATCTGCCATTGCATGACGCCGTAGTGGCCGAGGTCTTCGGCGCCTATGGCGGCGGTGAACAGGGTCTGCACCCACTCGAAGCTGGCCACGCCCAGCAGGCCGGCGTAGGCCAGGCAGCAGAGGCAGGCGATGACGCCGATGATGCGTTGCACCTTGCGCGGGGCGAGCTTGACCAGGGCGTCGACGCCAATGTGGCCGGCGGTACGTACGCCGTAGGAAAGACCGAAGAAGATCAGCCAGGCGAACAGGGCCTTGGTCAGCGAGGTGCTCCAGGTCATGGCCTGGGCCATGCCCATGATGCTGTCGCCGATGGCGAAGAGGCTTTCGCTGGCACCTTCCCAGCGGTCGGCGAGGTTGTAGAAGAGGGTGTAGAGGTTGTTGAGGATCACGTAGACGAAGGTGACCAGCGTCATGGCCGCCAGGAGGAAGGCGATGAAGCCTTCCTCGAAGTGGTCCCAGACGCGCCTTAGGGCGTTCATGGATGGTGTCTCCCGATGGCTGGAGGCAGTGCCGGCGCGGTGGGCCCGCGCCGGCTGGCGGTTACTGAGCCTGGTTGGCCGCTTCGGCGGCCTTGATCAGGTCGGCGCCGATCTCGCCTTCGAACTTCTTCCACACCGGCTTCATGGCGTCGCGCCATTCGGTGCGCTGCTCGGGGGTGAGTTCGATGATCTCGCTGGTCTTGGCTTCGATGATGCGCTGCTTGTCACCCTGGTTGAGGGCTTCGGCCTGCTTGTTCACCTCGGCGGTGACTTCCTGGGTGATCTTCTCCAGCTCGCTGCGTACATCCGGCGGCAGGCCGTTCCAGAACTTGGTGTTGGTGATCAGCATGTAGTCGAGCACACCGTGGTTGGATTCGGTGATGTACTTCTGCACTTCATGCATCTTCTGCGAGTAGATGTTCGACCAGGGGTTCTCGGCGCCGTTGACCACGCCAGTCTGCAGGCCTTGATAGACCTCGGCGAAGCTCATCTTGCGCGGGTTGGCGCGTACGGCCTTGAACTGCTCCTCGAGCACGGCGGAAGCCTGCACGCGGAACTTCAGGCCGCGGGCGTCCTTGGGCTCGCGCAGGGGCTTGTTGGCCGAGAGCTGCTTCATGCCGTTGTGCCAGTAACCCAGCCCGGTGATGTTCTTGCTCTCCATGGACTTCAGCAGGCCCTGGCCCTCGGGGCTGAGCTGGAAGCGGTCGACGGCCTGGATGTCGTTGAACAGGAAGGGCAGGTCGAACAGCTGCACCTGCTTGGTGTACTGCTCGAACTTGGCCAGGGAGGGCGCGATCATCTGCACGTCGCCGAGCAGCAGC
Source organism: Aquipseudomonas alcaligenes MRY13-0052 (assembly GCA_000474255.1). Taxonomy (GTDB): domain Bacteria; phylum Pseudomonadota; class Gammaproteobacteria; order Pseudomonadales; family Pseudomonadaceae; genus Metapseudomonas; species Metapseudomonas solani. The sequence continues at coordinate 48,429 of BATO01000023.1, read as the reverse complement.
GCTTCCATTTCCTTGCCGTCGCCGAAGAGCGAGGAGTTCGGGTAGACCTCGACCTTGACCTTGCCGGGCAGGCGTTCTTCCGCGAGCTTCTTGAATAGCAGCGCGCCCTGGCCCTTGGGCGTGTGTTCGGCGACGACGTGGGAGAACTTGATGACGATGGGATCGGCAGCATGCGCCAGGCTGGCGGCACCCAGGGCGAGTGCACAGGCGAGAGCTTTTAGCGTGGGTTTGAACATGGGACTTCCTCTTGTAGTTGTAAGCAGATCCATGCGCGGGTAGCGCTACTACGGCTGACAAGAGCAAGTCTAGGCGCTGACCAGGGGGAAAGCGGTCAGTACCTGAATCACGGCCAGTCTTGTTCTTGTCGGCTCGTTGGCGATGCAATGGCAAGACCCGTACCAGGCGCGTTGAGGCACGGATTCTGGGTCCTGCGGAGCAGCGCTTGCGAGCGCTGCGGGGAATTCATGGCGGGAAACCGCCACGCTTCTGGGTGTTTATGGCGGAAATCCGCCCTTGTCGAGCCGGCGGAAGGCGTCAGCGCGAGATCAGCGCCGCTGTCCCCGCTGCGCCGAACAGCCCGGCGCTGACGCGGTTGAACCAGGCCTGGTCCTGGCCGGAACGCAGGTAGCGGGCGGCGGCGTGGGCGCTGAGGCCGTAGAAGAGCTTGCAGGCGAGGTCCAGCACGGCCCAGGTGGCGATCATCACCGAGAGCTGGCCCAGCAGCGGGCGGTCGGCGCTGATGAACTGGGGCAGGAAGGCGGCGAAGAAGAGGATGTCCTTGGGGTTGCTGGCGGCGAGGCCGAAGGCTTTCCAGTAGAGGGCGCGGAAGCCCGGGTTGACCGGTTGCTCCTCGGTCGCCACCGGTTTGGCGGCGTTGCGCGATTGCTTCCAGCTCTGCCAGGCGAGGTAGAAGAGGTAGAGCGCGCCCACCAGCTTGAGTGCGCTGAACAGTTGCTCGGAGGCCAGCAGCAGGGCGCCGAGGCCGAGCGCGGAGGCGGCGAGCAGGCCGGTGGCGGCGCTTACGCCACCGAGGAAGGCGGGCAGAGAGCGGCGGATGCCGTAGTTGAGGCTGTTGCTGACCATCAGCAGGGACAGGGGGCCGGGGATCAGGATCACCACCAGCGCGGCGCTGCTGAACAGCAGCCAGGTTTCCAGGCTCATTCGCTCGTCTCCGGGAAATGAAAAGGCCCTGGCGCTTCAGCGCCAGGGCCTTGGGGTGTTGCGGGGCGAGCTTACAGGAAAATGAACTTGGCGACGAAGATGGCGCAAAGTGCATACAGGCTGGGCGATACCTCGCGGTATTTGCCGGTGCAGGCCTTCATCACCACGTAGGTCACGAAGCCCAGGGCGATACCGTCGGCGACCGAGAAGGTCAGCGGCATCATGATGACGGTGACGATCGCGGGGATGGTTTCGGTGTGCTCGTCCCAGTCGATGTGGGCCATGCCGCCCATCATCAGCATGGCGACGTAGATCAGCGCGCCGGAGGTGGCGTACGCAGGGATCATGCCGGCCAGCGGGGCGAAGAACATGGCGGCGACGAAGAGGATGCCGACGGTGACGGCGGTCAGACCGGTGCGGCCGCCTGCGGCGACGCCCGCGGCGCTTTCCACGTAGCTGGTGACCGGCGGTACGCCGAGCACGCCGCCGAACACGCTGGAGGCGCTATCGGCCTTCATGGCTTTCGACAGGTTCTCGATGCGGCCGTCTTCCTTCACCAGGTTCGCGCGCTGGGCCACGCCCATCAGGGTGCCGGCGGTGTCGAACATGTGCACGAAGAGGAAGGCCAGGATCACGCTGATCATGGTCACGTCGAACGCGCCGGTGATGTCCATCGCCATGAAGGTGGGCGCCAGGCTCGGCGGCATGGAGAAGACGCCGCCGAACTTGACGATGCCCAGGCCGACGCCGATCAGGGTGACGGTGAGGATGCTGATCAGGATGCCGCCGAACACGCGGCGATATTCCAGGACCGCGATCATCAGGAAGCAGATGGCTGCCAGCAGGGGAGCGGGGGAGGTCAGGTCACCGATGTGCACCAGGGTGCTGGAGTTCGGTACCACGATGCCGGCGGTCTTCAGACCGATGAGCCCGAGGAACAATCCGACCCCCGCGCCCATGGCGAAGCGCAGGCTGCTGGGGATGCTGTTGAGCAGCCATTCGCGGATGCGCGAGAAGGTCAGGATCATGAACAGCACGCCGGACAGGAACACCGCGCCGAGGGCGATCTGCCAGCTGTAGCCCATGGTGTTGACCACGGTGTAGGTGAAGAAGGCGTTGAGGCCCATGCCCGGTGCCAGGCCGACCGGCCAGTTGGCGTAGAGGCCCATCAGGAAGCAGCCGAATGCCGCGGCCAGGCAGGTGGCCACGAATGCCGCACCGTGATCGATGCCGGCGTCCGCCATGATGTTGGGGTTTACGAAGATGATGTAGGCCATGGTGATGAAGGTGGTGAGGCCGGCGGCCAGCTCGGTTCTCACGGTGGTGCGGTGTTCGGTCAGCTTGAAGAGGCGTTCAAGCAGGCCTTTGGCGGGAGGGCTCGCAGCATACGTTCCTTGTTCTTGTTGTTTGGTGCTTTCCACAGCAGGTACCTCTCATTTAGTTGTTTTTAGCTGTTTCGGCCGGCTGGTTACCTGGGTCCCTTGCGCAGCGAAAAGCCTGAGGTTTGGAGCCTCACGGGGCAGTGCGAGATTTCTGACTTTTGGGTCAAAAAGTACGCAGTCGGATTATGTGTTTGTGTACAAAAAAGTCAATTAATGTTTGTCGGCTTGTGTGCAGCTTTTTGGGGGCATAGACTGCGCGTGCTGGACTGACCGGTAAGACCACAACAACAAAGCCTCCGGATCTCGTACAAGGGCGTAGCCACGCCAGCGCTCCGGGGGCACCGCAACGGAGATTCCCCCATGCTCAAGTGGTGCTCGCGCTCGATATTCCTGCAGGTCGTCATCGGCCTGGTCATCGGTATCCTCTGCGGTATCGGCTTCCCCGAGTTCTCCGCGCAGCTCAAGCCCTTGGGCGACGGCTTCATCAAGCTGATCAAGATGCTCATCGCGCTGATCGTGTTCTGCGTGGTGGTGAGCGGCATTTCCGGGGCGGGTGACCTGAAGAAGGTCGGCCGCATCGGCTTCAAAGCGGTGGTGTATTTCGAGGTGCTGACCACGGTGGCGCTGCTGATCGGCCTGCTGGTGGCCTATGGCGGCGGGCTGGGCGTGGGCGCCAATATCGACCTCGGCCAGTTGCCGGCCGGAGACGCTGCGCTCTACACCTCGCGCACCGGCGACCTGCACGGGCCGGTGGACTTCGTCATGGGGCTGATCCCGGCCTCCGTCGTCGGCGCCTTCGCCAGCAACGACATTCTCCAGGTGCTGCTGTTCTCGGTGCTGTTCGGCTGTGCGCTGAACCAGGTGGGCGAGGCCGCCTCGGGCGTGGCCCGGCTGATCAACGAGATGACCCATGTGATCTTCCGCATCATGGGCATGATCGTGCGCCTGGCGCCCATCGGCGTGTTCGGCGCCATCGCCTTCACCACCAGCAAGTACGGCGTGGATTCGCTGCGCCACCTGGGCGGGCTGGTGGTGGTGTTCTACGCCACCTGCGCGGTGTTCGTGCTGCTGGTACTGAGCACCGTGCTGCGGGTTTCCGGGCTGCGCCTGTGGCCGTTCCTCGGCTACCTGCGCGAGGAGTTGCTGATCGTCCTCGGCACCGCCTCCTCGGATGCGGTGCTGCCGCAGATCATGCGCAAGCTGGAGCACCTGGGCATCCGCAGCTCCACGGTGGGCCTGGTGATCCCCACCGGCTATTCCTTCAACCTGGACGGCTTCTCCATCTACCTGACCCTGGCCATCGTCTTCATCGCCCATGCCACCGGTACGCCGCTAGCGATGAATGACCTGATCACCATCCTGCTGGTGTCCCTGGTGACCTCCAAGGGCGCCCACGGCATTCCAGGTTCGGCCCTGGTGATCCTGGCCGCCACGCTCGCGGCCGTACCGGCCATACCCGTTGTAGGCCTGGTGCTGGTGTTGTCGGTGGACTGGTTCATGGGCATCGGCCGGGCGCTGACCAACCTGATCGGCAACTGTATCGCCACCGTGGCCATCGCCCGCTGGGAGAAGGACATCGACCTGGGCCGCGCCCGCAGCGTGCTGGCCGGCGAACAGGGTTTCGCCTTCAAGGATCGCAGTGGTGTGAGTACCACGGCGGATTGAGAACGGTGCTGGCGGGCTGCATGATGCTGCGGCCCGATCCGGCTCGGCCTGGTTTCACAAGGAGGAAATCACAGTGAACAGCTCATCGACCCTGGTGGGTTCCATCGTCCAGTCCCTGCGCGAGTCCATCGAGCAGGGGCGCTGGCCCGTCGGCGAGATGCTCCCGGGCCAGCGAGAGCTGGCCGAGCAACTGGGCATCAGCCGGCCCTGCCTGCGCGAGGCGGTAACGGTGCTGGAAACCCTCGGCATGGTCCGCTCGCTGCCCGGCAAGGGCGTGCAGGTGCTGGGGCGGGAGGCGACAGAGCACGCCATCACGGCGCCCCGGGACCACAGCATCGAGGATGTGATCCAGCTGCGCTATGCGCTGGAACCCTTCATCGTCGGCCTGGTGGCGCAATCCATCGCATCAAGCGACCTGGACCGCCTGCGCCTGCGCCTGATGGACCTGCGCGATGCCGCCGAGGATGACGACATGGATGCCTTCGTCGAGGCCTATATAGGCTTCCATCAATTGCTCGGTTCGCTGACCACCAACCCCATCTTCCAGTCCCTGGTGACCCAGGCAGGTGACGCCCTGGCCCGCAGCGATGCCTTGCTGCGCCAGCGTGGCGACGAGCTGCAGGAGCGGGTGCGCGAGCACGAAGCGCTGGTGCAGGCCATCCGCCGACGGGACAGCCTGCTGGCGTCCTCGCTGATGCGTGACCATCTGGTGAGCGAGGGGCGGCGCATGGGGTTGCGCCTGGAGCTACCGGAGGGCTCCAGGGCCCTGTAGAGGTGAGGTTGAGCGGGGCGGCACTGCTTTTGTTCGGTCAGATTGTGTACAATGCGCACATTTTTCCGAGGCTTTCCCCGCCGGAGGCTGGCAATACGATGCCGACTCGGCGTAGTGTCAGCCCTATTGCCGCTTTCGAAACCTTCTACGTGGGCCCCCATGAACGACGTTGAACACAGTTTGAAGAAGCCGCCGCGTGCCGCCAAAGGCACGCGCAATGGCACCCAGGACGAAGTCGTCTATGCACACATCTTCGAAGCCATCCTCGAACAGCGCCTGGCCCCGGCCACCAAGCTGAGCGAAGAAGCCCTGGGTGAGATCTTCGGCGTCAGCCGCACCATCATCCGTCGCGCCCTGTCGCGCCTCGCCCATGAAGGCGTGGTGCTGCTGCGTCCCAACCGTGGCGCCGTCGTGGCCAGCCCCGGTGCCGAGGAGGCGCGGCAGATCTTCTATGCCCGTCGCATGATCGAGCGCGCCATCACCGAACTGGCCTGCGTCAACGCCACCCCCGAACAGATCGCCGGCCTGCGCCAGATGGTCATCGAGGAGCGCGAATGCTTCGCCCGTGGTGACCGCGGCATGGGCATCCGCCTGTCCGGCGAGTTCCATCTGAAACTGGCCGAGGCCGCCGGCAACTTCACCCTGCTGGGCTTCCTGCGCAGCCTGATCTCGCAGACCTCGCTGATCATCGCCCTCTACGAGAGCAACAGCCGCACCCACTGCTCGGACGAGGAGCATGACAAGGTCATCGACGCCATCGAGTCGCACAACGTCGAGGTCGCGGTCGACCTGATGATGCGCCACATGGACAGCGTCGACGCCAAGCTCAACCTCGAAGGCGAGACCGCCTCCGATGACCTGCACGCGGTGTTCTCGCACCTGCTGCAGAGCAAGAAGAAAAGCACCCGCGCCACCTCGCGCAGCGCCTGAGCCAAATAAAAAGCCCGGCGATTGCCGGGCTTTTCGTTGGGCGTGAATCACTCAGCCGTTGAAGCCGAGGCGCTCCTTCCAGCGTTGTTCCAGCGCCTTGGTTTCATGGTCGAAGGGGTGGAAGCCGGGGCGGTAGTAGTCCAGGTAGGGCTTGATCATGCGCGGGAAGTAGCCGGTGCGCAGGCTGAACAGGGTCTTCAGGCCACGGCCCCAGCTGCGCAGGTTGAACAGTTGGCCGTCCTTGCGCAGCAGGTGCAGTTGGAAGGCGCCGATCACGCCGATGAACATCACGGTGGTCAGGGCCATGGTGATGGTGCGCTCGAAGTAGCCGCCGCCAACCGCCATGTAGGCGTCGTAGCACACGGCCTTGTGCTCGTTCTCTTCGATCGCGTGCCACATCCACAGCTGGTACATCTTCTGGTCGTCCATCTGCGTGCTGAGGTCTTCGCGGCGCAGCAGTTGCTCGGCCATGGTCGCGGTGAAGTGTTCCAGGGCACAGGTGGCGGCCAGGCGCTGCTTCTTGGTGGTGAAGCGGGTGACCCACTCCAGCAGCACCTTGATGCGCAGTTCCAGGCGCTCCAGGTCGATGCCGTGGGCGGCGTAGTAGTCGTTGTAGGTGGCGTGTTCCTTGGAGTGCATGGCTTCCTGGCCGATGAAGGCGCTGATGTCCTTCTGCAGCTGCGGGTCGCTGATCTGGTCGCGCACGCCGCGCACGCTGTCGACGAAGAACTTCTCGCCATAGGGGAAGAGCGACGACAGGTTGTTCATGAAGTGGCTCATGAAGGGATCGCCGCTCCACCAGTATTTCTGGGTGGAGTCGAAGCTGAAGTCCATGCGACGGACGGGAAAATTGGCCTTGGGCAGGTTGGCGGCGGCGCTGGCGGTCATTGGGCAATCCTCGTGGTTGGGAGCCGTCCCTTGTTGTTGTCTGGCTCTTGCTGACACGGCTGACCGTGCCATCGAACGATGTAACTGTTGAGGATTAACGCAGTTTTCGCACGCTCCCACCGACCAACTTTCGGCGGGTTATGGCTATTTTGTGGCCGTCTCGCTGACCCGGCGCAGCACCTCCAGATACCCGGGAGGAGTCGGCACCAGGCCGCGCTGGCGCAGCAATCGGTGGGCTTCGGCCAGGCGGAACCAGGGCAGGGCCGCCATCAGGTGGTGCTCGATGTGGTAGTTCACCCGCAGCGGCGCGACGGTGGCCCGCGCCAGCCAGCCGGCATGGGTGGTGCGGGTGTTGCGCAGCATGTCGCGGCCGCGCTCGGTGCAGGCGTGCTCGGCCAGGGAGCGGATGCGCATGAACAGGCTGTAGGTGGTGAGGTTGGCCAGCCACCAGACGCCGAACAGCCAGAACTCGCCGCAAGCGGCCAGGATTCCCGCCAGCGCGGCATTGGCCAGGAGCATGGGGCCCATGTTGCGGGCGCCTTCGGCGAGGTAGTGGTGCCAGCGGCGATCGCCCCGGGGGCGCCGGGTGACCTCGGCGGCCACGGTGTACTCCAGCACGCCCAGGTCCATCAGCAGTTGGCCCAGCAGCCGGCGCAGGCCGCTGATGCCGGACAGGTCGCGGGCGAACTTGCGCAGCAGCGAGGCGCGGCGGGTGGGGAAGGGGCGCGACAGGCTCCAGTCCGGGTCCTCATCGGTGCCGGTGTGGGCGTGGTGGCGGATGTGGTGCTTGCGGTAGCGGGCGACGTCGACCCAGATGACCCGCGCGCAGAGCCAGTCGGTAAGGCGGTCGTTCAGCCAGCGGGTGCGGAACAGCGTGCTGTGGGCGGCTTCGTGCATGAGGATGGCCAGGGCCAGCTGGCGGCCGCCGAGGATGACCAGGGCGAGGACGAAGGTCACCGGGTTGGGCCAGAGGGCGAGTACGGCGAAGGTGGCGGCGATGATCGCCCAGGTGGAGCCGACGGCCCACCAGCCGGCGGCGTCGGAGCGCTGGCTCAGGCGCTGGATTTCTTCACGGCTGAAGCAGTCGGAGAGCTTGCTGCGAGGGTTCATGGCGACCTCTTGTTGTACGCAGGAGTCGCCATGATTGCCCGCCATGGCCCGACCGGCCAGTGGCTCGCCCCGGTTTCGCGCGGGCGGCCGCAAGCCTGGCGCAAATGCCATGGGTTCAGACTTTGGGAGGGGATTGGGGCCCGGCGTGCGGGCCCCGACAGATCACTTCTCGTCGAGGGCGAAGGCGGTGAGCGAGAAGGTGGGGATGCCAATGTCCTGCAGGCGCTGGGAACCGCCGAGTTCCGGCAGGTCGATGATGGCGGCGGCCTCGAACACGCTGGCGCCCATGCGGCGGACCAGGGCGGTGGCGGCCAGCAGGGTGCCGCCGGTGGCGATCAGGTCATCGAAGATCAGGACCTTGTCGCCGTCGCAGAGGCTGTCGCTGTGCACTTCGAGGAAGGCTTCGCCGTACTCGGTCTGGTAGCCTTGGGCGAGTACGTCGGCGGGCAGCTTGCCCTGCTTGCGGAACAGCACCAGCGGCTTGTTCAGCTCATAGGCGACGATGGAGCCGATCAGGAAGCCGCGGGCGTCCATGGCGGCGATGTGGCTGAACTCGGCTTCGACGTAGCGCTGGATGAAGCTGTCCACCACCAGGCGCAGGGCGCGGGGGGACTGGAACAGCGGGGTGATATCGCGGAAGACCACGCCGGGCTTGGGGAAGTCCACCACCGGGCGGATCAGGGTCTTGATATCGAATTCGTCGAAAATCATGGTGCGGAACCTGGAGAGAGGGGAGAGCGCCGGCCGAGCGGCCGGCGCGGGGATCAGTCTTCGATGCTGCCGCCAGCGAGGGCGCAGAGCTCGATGGGATCGAGGATGTGCACTTCCTTGCCTTCGGCGGCGATCAGGTTGCTCTGCTGGAAGCGGGTGAACACGCGGGAGACGGTCTCGACCGCAAGGCCCAGGTAGTTGCCGATCTCATTGCGCGACATGGCCAGGCGGAATTGGTTGGCCGAGAAACCGCGGGCACGGAAGCGCGCGGAGAGGTTCACCAGGAAGGTGGCGATGCGCTCGTCGGCGGTTTTCTTGGAGAGCAGCAGCATCATCTGCTGGTCGTCACGGATTTCGCGGCTCATGACGCGCATCAACTGGCGACGCAGTTGCGGCAGCTGGACGGAGAGCTCGTCGAGGCGCTCGAAGGGAATTTCGCAGACCGAGGTGGTTTCCAGTGCCTGGGCGGATACCGGGTAGAGCTCGGTGTCCATGCCGGAGAGGCCGACCAGCTCGCTGGGCAGGTGGAAGCCGGTGATCTGCTCTTCGCCGGCATCGGTGACACCGAAGGTTTTCAGCGCACCGGAACGTACGGCGAAAACGGACTCGAAGGTGTCGCCCTGGCGGAACAGGTAGTCCCCTTTCTTCAGCGGACGACCGCGCTTGACGATTTCGTCCAGCGAGTCCATGTCTTCCATGTTCAGCGACAGGGGCAGGCAAAGGGCGGCGAGGCTGCAGTCCTTGCAATGTGCCTGAGGCAGGTTGCGTACCTTGATGATCTCGGACATCCACGGATCCCTTGCAAAAGCAAACACACAATGGGCGTAAGGGTAACGCATGGGGCGCGCTCAGGGCTAGGAAAAGGCCGAAGGAAACGTATTCAAGTTCTTCGTTGCGCAGTCGATATCTCGATATTGATCCCAATGGAGCGAGCGATCATGAGAGTAGACGTTTCCGGCTGGCCGCAGATCGGCCAGCGTTTCGCGGCTGCGCGTGGTGATGAGGCCAGGGATGCCGGGCAGGGTGAAGAGAGTGCCGACGGCGGCCTCGACGACCGTATCGGCCACGTGGGCATCCGCGTGAGCCTGTCCGAAGCGGGCAAGGCGCGGGCCGACGAGGCGAAAAAGAATCAGGACATCGACGAGAGCAGCCTGCCGGACACCATCAAGCAGATCCTCAAGATGATTCGCAAGCTGAAGGAAGACCTGCGCGAGAAGATGGCCGAGCTCCAGTCGATCGCCACCGACCAGAGCCTGGACGAGGAAGCCCGCCTACGCAGCATGGAAGGCCTGCAAAGCGAGATTTCCAGCCTCAACGGCGCCATTTCCCAGGCCACCGCCAGCCTGATGAAGGCCATGCGCGACGCAGGCCTGAGCGGCGAGCAGATGCTCGAGGCCGCCCAGTTGCTGATGAAGTGATGCCCCTCAGATCACCCGGGAGAAACGCTGGGTGGTCTCTGGCGTCAGGTAGTGGTCGAAGAGCATGCACACCGAGCGCACCAGCAGGCGCCCGGGCGGCAGGATGTCGATGCCGCGCTCGCTGAGGGTGATCAGGCCATCGGCGGACATCTGCTCCAGCTGCGGCCAGATATCCGCGAAATACCCCCTGAATTCGATGTTGAAGAGCGCTTCGATCGACTGGAAATCCAGCTCGAATTCGCAGATCAACTGCTGGATCACCGCCCGGCGGATGCGGTCGTCCTCGATGCAGGCGAGGCCGCGTCGGGTGGCGAGCAGGCCGTTTTGCAGCTTTTCCTGGTAAGTGGCGATGTTGGCGTCGTTCTGGCAGTAAAGGTCGCCGATCTGGCTGATGGCGGAGACGCCGAGGCCGATCAGGTCGCAGTGCCCATGGGTGGTGTAGCCCTGGAAGTTGCGTTGCAGGCGGCCGTCTTCCTGGGCGATGGCCAGTTCGTCGTCGGGCAGGGCGAAGTGGTCCATGCCGATGTAGCGGTACCCGGCGCTGGTCAGCTGTTCGATGCTGCGCTGGAGCATCTCCAGCTTCTGCGCTGGGCTCGGCAGCTCCTCGGTCTTGATGCGCCGCTGGGGCATGAAGCGTTCCGGCAGGTGCGCATAGTTGAACACCGAGAGCCGGTCCGGCTGCAGGGCGATGACTTCGGCCACGGTGCGCGCGAAGCTTTCCGGCGTCTGCCGGGGCAGGCCGTAGATCAGGTCGATGTTCACCGAGCGGAACTGCAGCGTGCGCGCCGCTTCGACGATGGCGCGGGTCTCCTCCAGGCTCTGCAGCCGATTGACGGCGCGCTGCACCACCGGGTCGAGGTCCTGCACGCCCAGGCTGACGCGGTTGAAGCCCAGCTCGCGCAGCAGCCCCATGGTCGACCAGTCCGCTTCACGCGGGTCGATCTCGATGCCGTAATCCCCCGAATCGTCATCGAGCAGGCTGAAGTGCTGGCGCAGGTGCCCCATGAGGCGGCGCAGTTCGTCGTGGCTGAGGAAGGTCGGCGTGCCACCGCCGAAGTGCAGTTGCTCGACCTTCTGTTGCGGGTCGAGGTGGCAGGCGATCAGTTCGATCTCGCGCTCGAGCTTTTCCAGGTAGGGCAGGGCGCGGCCGCGATCCTTGGTGATGACCTTGTTGCAGGCGCAGTAGTAGCAGATGTTCGCGCAGAACGGCACATGCACATAAAGCGAGACCGGGCGCAGGGCCTTGCGGCTGTCGCGCAGCGCGTGAAGCAGGTCGAAGGAGCCGATGCGCTCGTTGAATTGCACGGCGGTCGGGTAGGAGGTGTAACGAGGGCCTGCGGCGTCGTAACGGCGGATCAGGCCGGAGTCCCAGCGAATATCGTCGAGCATGCGGGCATTCCAGGTTCAGCAGTCAGTGCTCGGCAGTCTAGGTGCCGCCTGACCGGCGCTTCTTGACCTGGGTCATGCTGTCGCAGCGCCGGGGCCCGGTGGCTGCTCATGCGCTCGAATCGATGCTCGACCCCACAACTCGCCGCGCCAGACTTTCCAGCTTCCAGCTTCCAGCTTCCAGCTTCCAGCTTCCAGCTTCCAGCTTCCAGCTTCGCTGTCAGTGCCCCATCAGCCAATGCTGGTGCGGGCCGGGCAGGGTCCAGATGCCGAAGAGGATCACCAGCAGGCCGCCGGCGATGCGGATGCCGCGTTTGCGCAGCAGAGCGGTGATGCGTTCGGCGGCGAGGCCGGTGGCCAGCAGCACCGGCCAGGTGCCGAGGCCGAAGGCCAGCATCAGCAGGGCGCTTTCACTGGCCGAGCCCTGGCTGGCCGCCCACAGCAGGGTGCTATAGACCAGGCCGCAGGGCAGCCAGCCCCAGAGGGCGCCGAGCAGCAGGGCGCGGGGCAGTGTAGAGACCGGCAGCAGCTTGCTCGCCACCGGCTGGATGTGACGCCAGAGGCCGCGCCCCAGCGCTTCGATACGGGTCAGGCCGCTCCACCAGCCTGCCAGGTAGAGCCCCATGGTGATCAGCAGCAGTGCTGCGATCACCCGCAGCACCATGGCCGCCGGGCTGCTGGCCACGGCCCAGCCGGCCAGGCCGATGAGCAGGCCGGCGGTGGTGTAGCTGAGGATGCGGCCGAGGTTGTAGGCGATCAGCAGGCGGAAGCGCCGGGCGCGTTGCTCCGGCGGGATGGCCAGGGTCAGGGCGCCCATCAGGCCGCCGCACATGCCGATGCAGTGGCCGCCGCCCAGCAGGCCGAGGATCAGCGCCGAAACCAGCAGGGGTGCCAGTTCAAGCACTGCGCTTGTCCTCGTCGTCGGGGCTTTCCTCGTTCTTGCCCTCGCCCTCGCTTTCGTCGGCCTCGGCGATGCCGGCCTTGTGGCCCGGGTCTTCGTCGTCGAAGAGGATGCTGTGGGCGGGGCCGTCGAGGTCGTCGTACTGGCCGCTGTCCACGGCCCAGAAGAACAGCCAGATGGCGAAGCCGACCAGGCCGATGGCGACGGGTATCAGGATGTATAACGCAGGCATCGGGAAATCTCGTTATGGAGCCTGGGCGATAGGCCGGAAGGGGAGGGCGCCCCGACCGGCCTCTAGCTTCTGGCCAGCCGCAGGGCGTTGATCACCACCAGCAGCGAGCTGACCGACATGCCGAATGCGGCCCAGACCGGAGTGACCCAGCCCAGCGCCGCGAAGGGCAGAACCAGGCCATTGTACAGGGTCGCCCAGGCCAGGTTCTGGATGATGATGCGGCGCGTGCGACCGGCCACCGAGAGGGCCTGCACGAGGCTTTCCAGGCGGTTGGAGAGCAGTACGGCGTCGGCGCTGGTCTTGGCCAGGTCGGTGGCGCTGCCCATGGCGACGCTGATGTCGGCGCCGGCCAGGACTGGTACGTCGTTGACGCCGTCGCCCAGCATCAGCACGCGGCGGCCCTGCTGGTGCAGGTCGCGCAGCACATCGAGCTTGGCGTCGGGGCTGAGGCCGCCACGGGCGTCGTCGATGCCGAGGCGACGGGCGATCTCGCCGACCATGGGTGAGCTGTCGCCGGAGAGCAGCATCACCTGCCAGCCACGGGCGCGGCAGGCATCGAGCAGCAGCGGGGCGTCTTCGCGCAGGCGGTCATCCAGCACCAGCCAGGCCAGCGGGCCCTGTTCATTGCCGAGCAGCAGCCACTGGCCGTTGCTGCCGGGAATCTCCGGCTCGGCCCAGCCGCCCAGCTCGGCCACGAACGCAGCCTGGCCGATGCGCAGGCGCTGGCCGTCGACAAGGCCTTCGAGGCCCTTGCCGGGGACGTTCTCCACCTGTTCGGCGGGGCGTGGTGCGCGGCCGAAGGCGCGGGCGATGGGGTGCTCCGAACGGTTCTCCAACGCGGCGGCCAGGGCCAGGCAGGCGTCGTTGTCGAGCGGGCCCAGGGGGTGGATGGCGCTGAGGGTGAGGCGGCCTTCGGTGAGGGTGCCGGTCTTGTCGAAGATCACCGTGTCGATCTGGTTCAGCCCCTCCAGCACGTGGCCACGGGTCAGCAGCAGGCCGAGTTTGTGCAGGCTGCCGGTGGCGGTGGTGAGTGCGGTGGGCGTGGCCAGGGCGAGGGCGCAGGGGCAGGTGGCGACCAGCAGCGAGAGGACGATCCAGAAGGCCCGCGACGGGTCGATCTGCCACCAGGCCAGGCCGACGATGGCGGCGGCCAGCAGCACGATGATCAGGAACCACTGCGCGACCTTGTCGGCCAGTTCGGCGAGGCGCGGTTTGTCCGCCTGGGCGCGTTCCAGCAGGCGCACGATGGCGGAGAGGCGGGTCTGGTCGCCGAGTGCCTGCACTTCGAGGGTGAGCGGGCCTTCGACGTTGAGCGTGCCGGCGGTGACGGCGTCGCCGCGCCCGCGAGGCAGGGGCAGGTATTCACCGGTGAGCAGGGATTCGTCGACGCTGGACTGGCCTTCGAGGATCAGGCCGTCCGCCGGCATCAGTGCGCCCGGTGGGACCAGGACGCGATCGCCCACGGCCAGCTCGCCGAGGAGGATGCGCTGGCTCTGGCCACTGGCGTCCAGGCGCAGGCAGGAGGCGGGCAGCAGGTTGACCAGTTGCGCGGTGGCGGCAGCGGTGCGCTCACGGGCGCGGCGCTCCAGGTAGCGGCCGGCGAGAAGGAACAGGGCGAACATGCCGACGGCGTCGAAGTACAGCTCGCCGATGCCGGTGACGGTGGACCAGATGCCGGCGGCATAGGCCCCGCCGATGGCCAGGGACACCGAGACGTCCATGCTCAGGTGGCGGGTGCGCAGGTCACGCAGGGCGCCACGGAAGAACTGGCCGCAGCAGTAGAAGACGATAGGCGTGGTGAGGAACAGGCTGACCCAGCGCAGGATCTTGTCCAGCTCCGGGCTCAGGTCGATGTTGAACTCGGGCCAGGTGGCCATGGCCGCCATCATCACCTGCATCCACAGCAGGCCGGCGACGCCGAGCTGGCGCATGGCGCGTTTGTTCTCGGCGGCCAGGCGCTCGGCGGCGTCATCGGCCTTGTAGGGGTGGCCGGCGTAGCCGATGCGGCGCAGTTCCTTGAGCAGCTCGCTGAGGGGCAGCTGGCTGTCGGACCAACGCACGTGCAGGCGGTGGTTGGACAGGTTGAGGCGTGCCTCGTCCACCCCGGGCAGGGTGCGCAGGTGCCGTTCGATCAGCCAGCCGCAGGCGGCGCAGCTGATGCCTTCGATCAGCAGGCTGGTTTCGCTGAGTTCGCCCTGGTGCTGGACGAAGGGGCGCTGCACGTCCTCGCGGTCGAACAGGGCCAGTTCGTCGGGGAGTGCGCTGGGCAGGGCTTCGGGGTTGGAGGCGGTTTCGCTGCGGTGGCGGTAGTAGCCTTCCAGGCCGCCGGCGACTATGGCTTCGGCCACGGCCTGGCAACCCGGGCAGCACATGGCCCGCGTCTCACCGAGTACGCGGGCCTCGTAGGGGCTGCCGGAGGGCACCGGCAGGCCGCAGTGGTAGCAGGATAGGGGCGCGGGCATGGGGCCTGGCTTATTCGCCCAGCAGGGTCACGCTGCCGTTCTCGAGGGTTTCTTCCTCGAACAGGCGCCAGTCCTGGCCATCTTCCTGGCCGATCAGCTCGACGAAGCGGCGGCCGCTGACCGAGTCTTCCAGGTGGCCGCTGTACAGGTCACCGGACTGCGGTTGCAGCACGATGCGGCGGTCCTTCTCCTGCTGGGTGGGGGAGAGCAGGCTGAGCACCAGCTGTTGCGGGTGGCTGTTGCCGGTCAGGTTGACCTGGACCACGCCGCTCTGGTCATCCAGGCGTACCTGGGCCTTCATGCCGAGGCGCTTGGCCAACTCCTCGCGCTCCAGCGAGGTGTTGATGCCCTTGCCGACGTCGTAGTAGTTGTCGACCACCAGGCTCGGCGGGTTCTGGATGGCGATCACCAGCATCGTGGTGCCCAGCACCACCGAGGTGCCGAGGATGCCGAGGATGAACCAGGGCCAGGGTTGCTTGTACCAGGGGCTTGCGGGAGATTCGGACTGCATGGGGATCTCGTTGTTCAGCGGACGCTGGGGCCGATGAAGCGGCTGTCGGCGTCGGTGGTGATGCTGGCGTCATCGACCGAGCGGACCCGGAAGAGAATGTTGTTGGTGCTGGAGGGGAGTTTCTCCGGGTCGATGGACAGTTCCACCGGCACCGAGAGCACTTCGCCCGCTTCCGTCCTGACCTGGGTCTTGCCTTCGTAGACGAGGCCGTCGAGGCCTTCGGCTTCGATGGTGAAGACCTGGTCCTTCTGGGCCTTGTTCATGATCTTCAGGGTGTAGACGTTCTCGATGCGACCCTGCTCGTTCTCGCGGTACAGGACGCGGTCCTTGATCACGTCCAGTTCCACCAGCGAGCGGGCGGCGACGGCGTAACCGAACAGGCCGATCATCGCAACGAGCGCGGCAGCGTACCCGATCAGCCGTGGGCGCATGAGCTTGGTTTGCTGCCCGTTCAGGTTGTGTTCAGTCGTGTAGCTGATCAGCCCCTTGGGATAGTTCATCTTCTCCATGATGCTGTCGCAGGCGTCGATGCAGGCGGCGCAGCCGATGCACTCGATCTGCAGGCCGTCGCGGATGTCGATGCCGGTGGGGCAGACCTGGACGCACATGGTGCAGTCGATGCAATCACCAAGGCCCTGGGCCTTGTAGTCGACGTTTTTCTTGCGCGGGCCACGGGATTCGCCGCGGCGCGGATCGTAGGAGACGATCAGGGTGTCCTTGTCGAACATCACGCTCTGGAAGCGGGCATAGGGGCACATGTAGATGCACACCTGCTCGCGCAGCCAGCCCGCGTTGCCGTAGGTGGCCAGGGTGAAGAAGCCGACCCAGAAATAGGCCCAGCCATCGGCGTTGCCGGTGAAGAGGTCGATCACCAGTTCGCGGATGGGGGTGAAGTAGCCGACGAAGGTGACGCCGGTGACGAAACCGATCAGCAGCCAGAGGCTGTGCTTGGCGGATTTGCGCATGAGCTTGGCGCCGCTCATGGGCGTCTTGTCCAGCTTCATGCGCTGGTTGCGGTCGCCTTCGGTGACCTTCTCGCACCACATGAAGATCCAGGTCCAGACGCTCTGCGGGCAGGTATAGCCGCACCAGACGCGACCGGCGAAGACGGTGATGAAGAACAGGCCGAAGGCGCAGATGATCAGGAGCCACGACAGCAGGACGAAGTCCTGGGGCCAGAAGGTGGCGCCGAAAATGTAGAACTTGCGCTCGGGGAGGTTCCACCAGACGGCTTGCCGGTCGTTCCAGCTCAGCCAGACGGTACCGAAGTAGAGCAGGAAGAGGAGGGCGCCGCCTGCCATGCGCAGGTTGCGGAAGATGCCGGTGAAGGCGCGGGTGTAGATCTTTTCACGGCTGGCGTAGAGGTCGGTGTTGGCACCGCTCTTGGCCGGGGGAGGGGTAATGTTCTGGACGGGGATCTGTTCGCTCATCTACTCGTACCACGACGGTTGGGGCTTGCCCCGATCAGTGCGTGCCGAACGGGATCTTTTTTGCCTGCCGCATATGGTACGCCTCATAGCAGCCTGCCATGTGCGACAGTGCGTCGCGCATGGCAGGCTCGGCGTTACTTGCTTTCGGTCTCTGCGGCGTTCTTGTGCGACAGACTGTAGACGTAGGCGGCAAGCAGGTGAACCTTGTCGTTGCCCAGGTGTTCTTCCTGAGCCGGCATGGTGCCCTGGCGGCCGTAACGAATGGTCTGCTGCAACTGAGCGAAGCTGCTGCCGTAGATGAACGCGCCCGGGTGGGTCAGGTTCGGCGCGCCCATTGCCGGGGTGCCCTTGCCTTCCGGACCGTGGCACGCCACGCAGTTGGCAGCGAAGATCGCCTTGCCGGCTTCCGGATTGGCGTTGGCGTCCTTCGGCAGGTCGCGGCCATCCAGGGTCACGCGGACGAAGGCGGCGACATCACGTACGCCTTGTTCGCCGATGACTTCGCCCCAGGCGGGCATGATGCCGTGGCGGCCGCCAAGGATGGTGGCCTTGATGGTTTCGGCCTCACCGCCCCAGCGCCAGTCGGCGTCGGTCAGGTTCGGGAAACCATAGGAGCCCTTGGCGTCGGAGCCGTGGCAGACCGAGCAGTTGGAAGCGAACAGACGACCACCCATTTTCAGGGCTTTCTCGTCCTGGGCCACTTCCTCGATCGGCATGGCAGCGTACTTCTGGAACAGCGGGCCGTATTGCTTGTCGGCCTTGTCCATTTCCTTTTCCCACTGGTGAACACCGGTCCAGCCGGGCTGGCCGTCAGCGAAGGGCTTGCCTTCGGTGACTGTGCTGTAGCCGGGGAAGATGCCTTTCCAGTTGCCCATGCCCGGGTACAGGACCAGGTAGCCGACGGCGAAAATCAGGGTGCCGACGAACAGCATGAACCACCACTTGGGCAGCGGGTTGTCATATTCCTCGATACCGTCGAAGGCGTGGCCGACGGTTTCTTCGGTGCTTTCCTGGCGCTGGCCTTTGCGGGTGGCAAAGATCAGCACGGTCAGCGCCACCAGTGTGGCGCTGGTGAGCAGGGTTACGTACCAACTCCAGAACGTGGTCATTCGCTCTTACTCCTAGAAGCTTCTTCGTCGCTCTTGGTGTTCGCTGGCTTGTCGTCTGCGAAGGGCAGGTTGGCAGCTTCGTCGAAGCTGTCTTTGCGCTTGCTGTTGTACGCCCAGAGCACGACGCCGATGAAGGCGACGAACACCAGGATGGTTCCCAGCCCGCGGAGAGTCTGGATATCCATCATGCTTACCGTTTGTTCTTGATCGAGGTGCCAAGGCCTTGAAGGAACGCGACCAGCGCGTCCATCTCGGTCTTGCCCTTGACTGCGTCTTTGGCGCCGGCGATGTCATCGTCGGTGTAGGGCACGCCTACGGTACGGAGAGCTTCCATCTTGGCGGCAGTGTGCTTGCCGTCGAGTTTGTTCTCCACCAGCCACGGGTAGGACGGCATCTTCGATTCCGGAACCACGTTGCGCGGGTTGTACAGGTGCGCGCGGTGCCAGTCGTCGGAGTAGCGGCCGCCTACGCGGGCCAGGTCCGGACCGGTACGCTTGGAACCCCACAGGAAGGGGTGGTCCCAGACGCTTTCGCCGGCGACGGAGTAGTGGCCGTAACGCTCGGTCTCGGCACGGAACGGACGGACCATCTGCGAGTGGCAGCCTACGCAGCCTTCGCGGATGTAGATGTCACGGCCTTCAAGTTCCAGCGCGGTGCGCGGCTTCATGCCTTCGACCGGGGTGTTGGTGACGTCCTGGAAGAACAGCGGAACGATCTGCACCAGACCACCGATGCTCACGGCGATGACCATGAACAGCGCCAGCAGACCTACGTTCTTCTCGACTAATTCGTGTTGCTTCATTAGTGAGCTCCTTGCGGGATCTGGGCAGCGGCTTCGTATTCGGACGGCTTGGCTGCACGCACGGTGCGCCAGGTGTTGTAGGCCATCAGCAGCATGCCGGTGACGAAGAACGCGCCGCCGATCATGCGTACCAGGTAACCGGCATGGCTGGCTTCCAGAGCTTCGACGAAGGAGTAGGTGAGGGTGCCGTCTTCGTTGACCGCACGCCACATCAGGCCTTGGGTGATGCCGTTGACCCACATCGAGGCGATGTAGAGAACGGTACCGATGGTGGCCAGCCAGAAGTGGGCGTTGATCAGACCGACGCTGTGCATCTGCTCGCGACCGAAGACCTTCGGAATCAGGTGATACAGCGAACCGATGGAGATCATCGCTACCCAGCCGAGGGCGCCGGCGTGTACGTGGCCGATGGTCCAGTCGGTGTAGTGGGAGAGGGCGTTGACGGTCTTGATCGCCATCATCGGGCCTTCGAAGGTGGACATGCCGTAGAAGGCCAGGGAAACCACCAGGAAGCGCAGGATGGGGTCGCTGCGCAGCTTATGCCAGGCGCCCGACAGGCTCATCATGCCGTTGATCATGCCGCCCCAGCTCGGAGCCAGCAGAATCAGGGACATCGCCATGCCCAGGGACTGGGCCCAATCCGGCAGAGCGGTGTAGTGCAGGTGGTGCGGACCGGCCCAGATGTACAGGGTGATCAGCGCCCAGAAGTGCACGATGGACAGGCGATACGAGTAGATCGGACGCTCGGCCTGTTTCGGAACGAAGTAGTACATCATCCCCAGGAAGCCGGTGGTCAGGAAGAAGCCCACGGCGTTGTGGCCGTACCACCACTGGATCATCGCGTCGGTCGCGCCGGCGTACACGGAGTACGACTTGAAGGCGTAGACCGGGATTTCCGCGCTGTTGACGATGTGCAGCAGTGCAGTCACCAGGATGAAGGCGCCGAAGAACCAGTTGCCCACATAGATGTGCTTGGTCTTGCGCTTGACGATGGTGCCGAAGAACACGATTGCGTAAGTGACCCAGACGATCCCCAGGAGGATGTCGATCGGCCACTCGAGCTCAGCGTATTCCTTGGAGGAGGTGTAACCCAGGGGCAGTGTGATCACTGCCAGCACGATCACGGCTTGCCAGCCCCAGAACGTGAAGGCTGCCAATCCATCGGAAATCAGCCGGGCCTGGCAGGTACGTTGCACCACGTAGTAGGACGTGGCGAACAGGGCGCAACCACCGAAGGCGAAGATCACCGCGTTGGTATGCAAGGGGCGCAGACGGCCGAAGCTGGTCCACGGAAGGTTCAGGTTGAGTTCCGGCCACACGAGTTGTGCGGCGATGAACACGCCTAGACCCATCCCAATGACCCCCCAGATCACCGTCATAACGGCGAACTGGCGGACCACCTTATAGTTATAAGCAGTCTGACTGATTGCTGTGCTCATGCTAGGGGTTCCACGGTTAATGGAGTTTTTCGGGGGACAAAAAAGCGGCGGCAGTATGGAGAAAGAGGGTAGTCATTGCAACGACACATGCCGACACAATCACCCTTTCAGAGCCCTCGGGGCAAGGATTCCAGCCGGGTCGCCCGGGGTCTGATGGAGCACTTCGAGCCGGGGGCGAGGAGGGGGAACCGCCTTGTCCTCATGACCGATGAGGACTATTCAGCAGCGTAGACGATGAGCTTTGGGGGGGAAGGCAGCTGGTCGGGAGAGGTGCGACATTGGGTCGCACTATATATAAGGAGGGGCTGGGGAGGGGTGGACACATCCTTGTGTCCGTGTTGCCCGTCTTGCGTTGGGCTGCCTTTGCGCGGCTCCGTCCGGTGCCTTTCGGTCCGGCCGGTGTGGCGACGCCTCCTTGCGTCGCCGGTTCGGATCACTCGCTGGCTACTTTCTCGCCGTCCTTGCGGGACAGGCTGTACACGTAGGCGGCAAGGATGTGCACCTTGTCCTGACCGAGGTATTGCTCCTGGGCAGGCATCTGGCCGTTGCGGCCGTAGCGGATGGTCTGTTGCAGCTGGGCCAGGCTGGAGCCGTAGATCCAGGCGGCCGGTTGGGTCAGGTCCGGAGCACCCATGGCTGCAGTGCCGTGGCCTTCTTGACCGTGGCAGGCGGTGCAGGTGGTGGCGAACATGGCTTTACCGGCTTCCACGTCGGCTTTCACATCGTCCGGCAGCTTCAGGCCGGCCAGGTCCTGGCGAACATAGGCTGCAACGTTCTTCACGCCTTCATCACCCAGCACTTCACCCCAGGCCGGCATGGCAGCCATGCGACCGTGGAGGATGGTGGCCTTGATGGTTTCGGCGTCGCCGCCCCACCGCCAGCTGCTGTCAGCCAGGTTGGGGAAGCCCACTGCGCCCTTGGCGTCCGAGCCGTGGCAGATGGAGCAGTAGGTGGCGAACAGGCGGCCGCCCATTTTCATGGCTTGCGGATCCTGGGCGACGGCTTCCAGCGACATGGCCGAGTACTTGGCGAAGATCGGGCCGTACTGTGCGTTGGCCTTGTCCACTTCACGCTGCCACTGCTTCTCCTGGGTCCAGCCACCTTCGTAGCCGGGGAACAGGCCGGTCCAGTTGCCCAGGCCGGGGTAGAGCACCATGTAGCCGATGGCGAAGACGATGGTGCCCACGAACAGCATGAACCACCATTTGGGCAGCGGGTTGTCGTACTCCTCGATACCGTCGAAGGCATGGCCCATGGTCTTGTCGACCGTGCCCTTGGCCTCGCCCTTGCGGGTGGCGAACACCAGCCAGAGCAGCGCCACCAGGGTGAAGAGGGTGAGCAGGGTTATGTACCAGCTCCAGAAAGTGGTCATTCGTGTGTGCTCCTAGAAACATTCCGGTCTTGCAGGCTGGGCTCGGCGTCATCACCGAAAGGCAGCAGCGCGGCTTGCTCGAAGTCAGCCTTGCGCCGGCCGCTGTAGGCCCAGCAGAACACCCCGATCATCGCGACCAGCACCAGCAAGGTGCCGAGGCCGCGCAGTATTCCAACGTCCATGGCGCCTTACCTCTTGGTCTTCAGGCTGGTGCCGAGCACCTGCAGGTAGGCGACCAGGGCGTCCATCTCGGTCTTGTCCTTGACCGCCTCGGAGGCACCGGCGATGTCCTCGTCGGTGTAGGGCACGCCCAGGGTCTTCATGGCGCTGAGCTTGGCGGCGGTGTCCTTGCCGTCGAGCTTGTTCTCCACCAGCCACGGGTAGGCCGGCATCTTCGACTCCGGCACCACGTTGCGCGGGTTGTAGAGGTGCGCGCGGTGCCAGTCGTCCGAGTAGCGGGCGCCGACACGGGCCAGGTCCGGGCCGGTACGTTTGGAACCCCACAGGAAGGGGTGGTCCCAGACGCTTTCGCCAGCGACGGAGTAGTGGCCGTAACGCTCGGTCTCGGCGCGGAACGGACGGATCATCTGCGAGTGGCAGCCTACGCAGCCTTCACGGATGTAGATGTCGCGACCTTCCAGTTGCAGCGCGGTGTAGGGCTTCATGCCTTCGACCGGGGTGTTGGTGACGTCCTGGAAGAACAGCGGGACGATCTGTACCAGGCCGCCGATGCTGACTGCCAGGATCATGAACAACGCCATCAGGCCGACGTTTTTCTCGATGACTTCATGCTTTTTCATCTATCGATTCCTCAGGCGATCTGGGCGATGGCGTCGTATTCGGCCGGCTTGGCAGCCTTCACGGTGCGCCAGGTGTTGTAAGCCATGAGGAGCATGCCGCTGAGGAAGATCGCGCCGCCGATCATGCGCACCACGAAGCCGGGGTGGCTGGCTTCAAGCGCTTCGACGAAGGAGTAGGTCAGGGTGCCGTCCTCGTTCACTGCGCGCCACATCAGGCCCTGGGCGATGCCGTTGACCCACATCGAGGCGATGTAGAGAACGGTGCCGATGGTGGCCAGCCAGAAGTGGGCGTTGATCAGGCCGACGCTGTGCATCTGCTCGCGACCGAAGACCTTCGGGATCAGGTGATACAGCGAGCCGATGGACACCATGGCGACCCAGCCGAGGGCACCGGCATGTACGTGGCCGATGGTCCAGTCGGTGTAGTGGGAGAGGGCGTTGACGGTCTTGATGGCCATCATCGGGCCTTCGAAGGTGGACATGCCGTAGAAGGCCAGGGAGACCACCAGGAAGCGCAGGATCGGATCGTCGCGCAGCTTATGCCAGGCGCCCGACAGGGTCATCATGCCGTTGATCATGCCGCCCCAGCTCGGAGCCAGCAGAATCAGCGACATCACCATGCCCAGGCTCTGCGCCCAGTCCGGCAGCGCGGTGTAGTGCAGGTGGTGCGGGCCGGCCCAGATGTAGACCGCGATCAGCGCCCAGAAGTGGACGATGGACAGGCGGTAGGAGTAGACCGGGCGACCGGCCTGCTTCGGAACGAAGTAATACATCATCCCCAGGAAGCCGGCGGTCAGGAAGAAGCCCACGGCGTTGTGGCCGTACCACCACTGGATCATCGCATCGGTCGCACCCGCATAGAGCGAGTAGGACTTGGTCAGGGTGACCGGGATCTCCAGGTTGTTCACCACGTGGAGGATGGCCACGGTGAGGATGAAGCCACCGAAGAACCAGTTACCGACGTAGATGTGCTTGGTCTTGCGCTTCATCACCGTGCCGAAGAACACGGCGGCGTAGCTGACCCAGACGATGGTGATGAGAAGGTCGATCGGCCATTCCAGCTCGGCGTATTCCTTGGAGCTGGTGAAGCCCAGCGGCAGGCTTACGGCGGCCAGGACGATCACCAGTTGCCAACCCCAGAAGGTGAAGGCAGCGAGTTTGTCCGAGACCAGGCGGGTCTGGCAGGTGCGTTGGACGGCGTAGTAGGAGGTGGCGAACAATGCGCAACCACCGAACGCGAAGATCACCGCGTTGGTGTGCAAGGGTCGCAAGCGCCCAAAGCTGGTCCAGGGCAGGTTGAAGTTGAGCTCCGGCCAGGCTAGCTGGGCAGCTATGAGAACGCCGAGCCCCATCCCGACGATTCCCCAGACCACCGTCATAATGGCGAACTGGCGGACCACCTTGTAGTTGTAGGCGGTACTGACTGCTGTGTTCATGTTTGTGGGCTTCCGTACACGGTTTCTTGGAATTGCGTGCGAAGCATGGTGAAAGCCCCTTCAAGTCCTATTGATTTGGATCAACGGACGCCGTCCACCGGAGATTTCCCTATGTTGTTGTGGAACCGGCCTTCGGGCCCTATCGAAAGCACATTGGTGCTGGCCCATGGCGCGGGGGCGCCGATGGACAGCGCCTTCATGGACGAAATGGCGCAAAAGCTTGCCGCGCGCGGCATTGCGGTGGTTCGTTTCGAGTTTCCCTACATGGCTGCGCGGCGTGAGGATGGGCGCAAGCGCCCGCCGAATCCCCAGGGGCAATTGCTCGATCACTGGCGTGCCGTGCATGCCGAGGTGCGACAGCACGTCACGGGGCAATTGGCCATCGGTGGCAAATCCATGGGCGGTCGCATGGCCAGCCTGCTGGCCGACGAGCTGGGCGCGGATGCGCTGGTCTGCCTGGGTTATCCCTTCTATGCCGCCGGCAAACCGGAGAAGCCGAGGGTCGCGCACCTGGCCGAACTGAAGACCCCGACCCTGATCATCCAGGGCGAGCGTGATGCCCTTGGCGACCGCCCTGCCGTCACCGGCTACGCGTTATCCCCGTCGATCCATCTGCACTGGCTTGTCGCAGGCGACCATGACCTCAAGCCCCTCAAGGCGTCGGGCCTGACCCACGAGCAGCACATGGACGGCGCTGCGGATGCCGTGGCGGCCTTCCTGGCGAGTTGAGTGCGCGCTACTTTCGCGCGACGAGCAGGTCGAGCACGCCGCCGCCATCCTTGATCTGCTGCAGGATGATCTCGGAGCGGATGTCGGTGACGCCCCGGGCGCGGTTCAGGCGGTTGACGATGAAGTCGGAGAACTGTTTCAGGTTGCGCGCCTGGACCCGCAGCACATAGTTGCTGTGGCCGGTGACGATGAAGGCGCTCACCACCTCGGGCCAGCTCTGTACCTGCTCCATGAAGCGCTCGTGCCAGCCATCCTCGTCCTGGCGCATGGAAAGGTGCACCAGGGCATCCAGCTCGATTCCCAGGCGCTCGGCATCCAGCAGCGGTCGATAGCCGCGGATCACTCCACCGTCTTCCAGGTTGCGTAGCCGACGCAAGCAGGCTGAGGGCGAGAGCGCGACCTTCTCCGCCAGTTCCTGGTTGCTGATGCGTCCGTTCTGCTGGAGGCAGAGGAGGAGGCGCAGATCGGTAGTATCCAGGGTCATTGAATATTCTTTCAGTGAACTGTTGTCTGGCGAAATTATCTTCGAATAAGTGCCGTTTTCGGGACGAAGATAGCACGAACATTCTTCGGCCCCTGACCCATGATCATCCTCCTTTCACGGGAGTCCGATCATGCAAGACGGCCAGTCCCTCTGGGACATCAGTCCACCGCTAGACGCCAGCACGCCAACCTGGCCGGGCGATACGCCCTTCCAGGAGGAACGCTGCTGGCACATCGACGAGCACTGCCCGGTCAACGTGGGGCGCATCACCCTGTCGCCCCACACGGGCGCCCATGCCGATGCACCGCTGCACTACGACGCGTCCGGTGCGGCGATCGGGGACGTCGACCTGGCGCCCTACCTCGGCCCTTGCCGGGTCATCCACTGCCTGGATGCCGGCGGCCTGGTACGGCCTGCGCAACTGGAACCGCATCTTCACCAGTTGCCGCCCCGGGTCCTGATCCGCACCTGGCGGCAAGCGCCTCTCGACAGCTGGCCCGAGGCCTTCGCGGCCATCGATCCGCTGGCCGTCGAACTGCTGGCCCGCCACGGTGTGCGCCTGGTGGGTAGCGACACGCCGTCGCTGGACCCCCAGGACAGCAAGACGCTCGATGCGCACCAGGCCGTTCGCCGTTGGCGCATGGCGATCCTCGAAGGCCTGCTGCTCGATGACGTCGCTCCGGGCGACTACGAACTGATCGCCCTCCCGCTCAAATTCACCCATCTCGATGCCAGCCCGGTTCGCGCCGTGCTGCGTCGCCTGCCTGCCTAGGAATCGACATGACTACAAGAGAAGACTGCCTGGCCCTCGATGCCCGCGACCCCCTCGGCCCCTTGCGCGAAGAATTCGTCCTGCCCGAAGGCGTGATCTACCTCGACGGCAACTCCCTCGGCGCCCGGCCGAGGCCCGCGCTGCAGAGGGCTCGCGAAGTGGTGGAGAAGGAGTGGGGCGAAGGGCTGATCGGCAGCTGGAACAGCGCCGGCTGGCGCGCGTTGCCGGAGCGCCTGGGCAACCGGCTGGCTCGCCTGATCGGCGCGGGCGAGGACGAGGTGGTCATCACCGACACCACATCCATCAACCTCTTCAAGGTGCTGGTGGCAGCGCTTCGTGTGCAGGCCGATCGCGACCCGTCGCGCAAGGTGATCGTCACCGAACGCAGTAACTTCCCCACCGACATCTACATGGTCGAAGGCCTCGCCGACATGCTTCAGCAGGGTTACAGCCTGCGCCTGGTGGATGCACCGGAGGAGTTGCCCGCGGCCATCGGCACCGACACCGCCGTCGCGCTGATCACCCAGGTGAACTACAAGACCGGCCACCTCCACGACATGGCCGCGCTCACGGCGCTGGCACACGAGTGCGGTGCGCTGACCATCTGGGACCTCTGCCATTCGGCCGGCGCGGTGCCGGTCGACCTCAAGGGTTCCGGCGCCGACTACGCCATCGGTTGCACCTACAAGTACCTCAACGGCGGCCCAGGCTCGCCGGCCTTCGTCTGGGTCGCCCCGCACCTGCGCGAGCTGGTCTGGCAGCCGCTCACGGGCTGGTGGGGCCATGTCCGCCAGTTCGGCATGGAGGCCCGCTACGAGCCGGCCCCGGGGATAGGCCGCTACCTCTGCGGCACCCAGCCGATCACCTCCCTCGCCATGGTGGAGTGCGGCCTGGAGGCCTTCGAGAAGACCGACATGCAGGCCCTGCGGGAGAAGTCCCTGGCACTGACCGACCTCTTCATCGAACGCGTCCGCGCCCGTTGTGGCGAGCACCCGCTGACCCTGGTGACGCCGCTGGAACACGCCCGCCGCGGCAGCCACGTGAGCTTCGAGCACCCCGAGGGCTACGCCGTGATCCAGGCGCTCATCGACCGTGGCGTCATCGGCGACTACCGCGAGCCGCGGATCATGCGCTTCGGCTTCACCCCGCTCTACACCGGCTTCACCGATGTCTGGGATGCCGCCGAGGCGCTCGTTGACGTGCTCGACAGCGATGCCTGGCGCGCAGAGCGCTTCATGACCCGCAAGCAGGTGACCTGAACCCAACCGGGCGCCCGGGGAGGGCGCCCAGCCTCGAGCCCATAACCACAAGAAGAGGTCGATGATGATGAAATCCCGTTTCCCAATGGCGTGTGCCTTGCTCTGTGCATCCCTCAGCCTCCAGGCGATGTCCGGGGAGCCGGCCGAAGGCTTCCTGGAGGACAGCCGGCTGGTCCTGACCCAGCGCAACTTCTACTTCCACCGCAACATGCTCAACAACCCCGGTGGGCAGAACTACCGGGAGGAGTGGGCCCATGGCATGCAACTGGACTACAGCTCCGGCTATACCCGGGGAACGGTGGGCCTCGGTGTCGATGCGTACGCCAGCCTCGGGCTCAAGCTCGACAGCAACCGTGCCCGCACCGGCACCGACCTGCTGCCCCTGGACTCCGCCGGGCGGCCTGAAGACGACTACAGCGAGGTCGGCGCGGCGCTGAAGCTGCGTATCTCGCGCAGCGAGCTGAAATACGGCAGCCAGGCACCGATGAACCCGGTGTTCGGCACCGGCAACGCACGGCTGTTCGCGCCGATGGCCATCGGCTTCTCGCTGGCCAGTCGCGAACGCGACGACCTGTTGCTGGAGGCCGGTCACTTCACCGCCGGCAACGACGGCAACTCCACCAATGGCGACGGCGCACTCAAGGCCCTGTTCGCCCAGGTGGAAACGCGTCGGGTCGACTACGCCGGCTTCGACTGGACCCCGGCGGAAGGCACCGGGCTGTCCGCCTACACCTCGAGGTTCGAAGACGTCTGGCGCCAGCACTACCTGGGAGCCAACCACCGCGTGGGGCTGGATGAAGCGCGTACCCTGACCTTCGACTTCAACCTCTATCGCACCCGTGGCCAGGGGCGGCGACTGGCGGGCGGGATCGACACCACCGCCTGGTCCGCTTCCGCACGCTACAGCCAGGGCGCCCATGCCCTGACCCTGGCGCATCAGCGGGTAAGCGGCGACGAGCCATTCGACTACCTGGGCTTCGATCGCCAGCCCGGCACATCGATCTACCTCGCCAACTCGGTGCAGGTGCTCGACTTCAACGCCCCCAACGAGCGCTCCTGGCAACTGCGCTACGACCTCGACCTGGCGCTGTTCGGCGTACCCGGCCTGGGCTTCATGACCCGCTACATCCGCGGTGACCACATCGACGACAGCCATCACAAGGGGCCGGGCTCCTACCAGCGTTACGGCGAGGCCGGCAAGCGCTGGGAGCGGGACATCGAGTTGCGCTACGTCGTGCAGTCCGGCTCGGCCAAGGACCTGTCCGTGCGCCTGCGCCAGGCCAGCATCCGCTCAACCGAGCAGGTGGCCCGTGCCGATACCGCAGACAACAACGAACTGCGGGTGATCATCGAATACCCGCTGCAACTTCTCTGACGCCTGCATAACGACAATAAGGACGAGGCACGAAATGACCACCAAGACTGGATTCGCCGCCATCGCGGCCCGCGAGCAGGGCCTCAAGCGCCAGCTCACTTCGGCGCAGATGAGCATGATCGCCATCGGGGGTGCCATCGGCACCGGGCTGTTCATGGGGAGCAGCTTCGCCATCGGCTTCGCCGGCCCCGGGGTGCTCGTCAGCTATGCCCTCGGCGCCTTGATCGCGCTGCTGTTGATGGGGTGCCTGGCGGAGATGACCGTGGCCCATCCCACCTCCGGCTCCTTCGGTGCCTACGCCGAGTTCTACATCAGCCCGCTGGCGGGGTTCCTGGTGCGCTACGCCTACTGGGCGTCCATTGTCCTGGCGGTGGGAACGGAGGTCACCGCCATCGCGATGTACATGAAGCACTGGTTCCCCGACGTGGCCGGGTGGGTGTGGATCCTGCTGTTCTCCTCGGTGCTGATCTTCACCAACGCAATCAGCGTCAAGGCGTTCGGCCACTTCGAGTACTGGTTCTCGGCCATCAAGATCAGCGCCATCCTCGCCTTCATCCTGCTGGGGGCCTGGCTGGTATTCGGTGGGCAGAACCCGGAGTACGGCTTCCACCACTACGTCGAGCACGGCGGCTTCATGCCCAACGGCATTTCGGGCGTATGGATCGCGGTGATCATCGCCATCTTCAGCTACCTCAGCATCGAGATGATCGCCGTGGCTGCCGGCGAGGCGGAACACCCCGAGCAGGCGGTGAAGAAGGCCTTCAAGGTGACCATGGTGCGGCTGGTGGTGTTCTACCTGCTCACCCTCGCGCTGATCCTCGCCATGGTGCCCTGGCACCAGTCCGGACAGGGCGCGCAGAGCCCCTTCGTCAGCGTCATGGCACAGGTCGGGATTCCGGGTGCCACGGGCTTGATCAACTTCGTGATCCTGGTGGCGGCGCTCTCGGCCATGAACAGCCAGCTGTACACCACCACGCGGATGATGTTCAGCCTGTCCCGCGCGGGCCACGCACTCAAGGCGATGGGCCGGCTGAGCGAGGCCGGAGTGCCGCTGAACGCCCTGGCGCTCTCCTGCACCGGCATCGCCCTGGCGACCTTGGTCAACCTGGTATTCCCCGAGCAGTCCTTCATGCTGATGATGGCCATCTCCATCTTCGGCGCGCTCTTCGCCTGGATGATGATTTTCCTCACCCACTACCGCTTCCGCCGCTATCACCAGCGCCTGGGCAATGCACCGTTGGCCTTTCGCATGTGGGGCTTCCCCTATGGAACGCTGCTGGGCCTGGTCCTGGTGCTGGCGGTCCTGGTCACCACGGCCTTCGTGCCGGCGTTCCGCATGACCCTGGTATTCGGTGTGCCGTTCCTGGCGCTGCTCTCCATCGCCTACCTGTTGGTCCTGCGCAGGGCTGCACCGGCAATCGGGGCGGAAGCGGGCGACCTCCCTGTCCAACTGAGTGGTGTCGGAGCCAGGACGCCAGAACAGGGACGTTCCTGACAGGCCGGCGAGCCACGCACCCGGCAGGGTGCAAGCAGACTGCGGAGTCCATCACCACAAGGAAGGGCGACGATATGGATGCCTTGCAGGAAGCCCTGCCGATCCTGATCTACCAGCGGGAAGGGGAAAGCGTTACCGAGGTACGCATGGAGGGGGAGACCGTCTGGCTGACCCAGCGGCAGATGGCGGAGCTGTTCGATACGAGCTCGGACAACGTTGGGCTGCACCTCAAGAACATCTACCAGACAGGGGAGTTGGAGGAGCTGGCAACTGCCGAGTAATACTCGGTTGTTCGCCGGGAAGGGCAGCGGGACGTCACTCGCCGTCTGAAACACTACAACCTCGATGCGATCATCTCGGTTGGTTATCGCGTCAACTCAAGGCAGGGCACGCGTTTCCGCATCTGGGCCAACGGCGTGCTCAAGGAGCTCCTGCTCCAGGGCTACAGCCTCAACCGGCGAAGGCTGGAGGCGCAGCAGGCGCGTATCGGGCAGTTGCAGAGGACCCTGACGCTGTTCCGTGACGGCCTGGTGGATCGGGCCAGCCTGACCGAGGCGCGTGGTTTGGTGAGCGTCATCGCCGGGTATGCGCGTACCTTCGTGCTGCTCAACCAGTTCGACGGCGAACGCCTTGCCCGCGATGGTTTCACCGAAGACATCCGCTATGTGATCGAGCCGGGCGAGGCCGCCGAATGCATCGCCGCGCTGAAGGCCGACCTGATGCACAGGGGGGAGGCCAGCGAGCTGTTCGGCCAGCCGAAGGACGACAGCTTCGAGGGGCTGCTGGGCAATATCGTGCAGTCCTTCGGCGGGCAGTTCCTTTACCCGAGCATCGAGGAGCAGGCGGCCAACCTGCTGTACATGGTGATCAAGAACCACCCCTTCACCGATGGCAACAAGCGCATCGGAGCCTTCTTGTTCATCTGGTTCCTGAGGCGAAACCGACATCACCTGAAGACGGATGGCGAACTGAAGATCAACGACAACGCCCTCGCGGCCATCGCCCTGTTGGTGGCCCAGAGCGATCCGCGACAGAAGGAGCTGATGGTCCACCTGGTGATGAACCTGATCATGGAGTGAACCGGCAGGCAAAGGAAAAGGGCGCCCCCTGGCGCCCTTTTTCATGCCCGCTGACTCAGCGGTTGAAGCGGTCCACCAGCGAGTACTGGCCTTGCGCGGTGGTGGTGAGCTCTTCGCTGAGCAGTACGGTGCGCTGGGCTTCGCCGGAGGTCTGGTCGGCGAGCTGGGCGATGCTGCTGATGCTCTGGTTGATCTGCTCGGCCACGGCGCTCTGTTCCTCGGTGGCGGCGGCGATCTGGTCGGTCATCTGGGTGATGTTGGCCACCGCCTCGCTGATGCCCACCAGGGCCTGGTCGGCTTGCAGAACACGTTCCACGCCCTCGTCGGCCTGGCGGCGACCGGCCTCCATGGTGCGCACGGCCTCCTCGGCGGTCTTCTGCAGCTGGGCGATGAGCTGGTGGATCTGCCCGGTGGATTCGGCGGTGCGCTGCGCCAGCTGGCGTACTTCATCAGCGACCACGGCGAAGCCACGGCCCATCTCGCCGGCACGTGCCGCTTCGATGGCGGCGTTGAGCGCCAGCAGGTTGGTCTGGTCGGCGATGCCCTTGATTACATCGACCACACCGCCGATCTCGTTGCTGTCCTGGGCCAGGCGGGTGACGGTCTCGCCGGTTTCCCCCACGGCGCGCGACAGGCGCTGGATGGCTTCGCGGGTTTCGGCGGTGATGCTGCGGCCCTGGCCGGTGAGGCGGTTGGCTTCCTGGGTGGCGTCGGCGGTGCGCTGCACGTTGCTGGCGACTTCCTGGGTGGTGGAGGCCATCTGGTTCACCGCAGTGGCCACCTGTTCGGTTTCCACCCGCTGGCGCTCCAGCCCTTCGGAGCTGTTGTGGGCCAGGACGTCGGCCTGGCGGGCCTGCTCGGTGAGGTGCTCGGCGGTGTCCTGCAGGCGGGTCAGGCAGGTTTTCAGGCGCGCTTCCTGGCTGAGGATGGACATCTCCAGGCGGGCCTGGGCGCCGCGGCTGTCGGTGTACATCTGCGCGATCAGCGGGTCCGAGGTGGTCTGCTCGGCCAGGCGCAGCAGGCGCTTGATGCCGCGGTTCTGCCAGGCCAGGCCGCTGAGGCCCAGAGGCACGGACAGCAGCGCGGCGAGGAGGAAGCCCCAGTGCGAGTTGAGCCAGGCGCCGATCATGAAGCCGATCTGGCTGATGAGGATGAAGGGCAGCCAGTCCTGCACGATGGGCAGCCAGCGATCGCGGCTGGGAATGGCCGACTTGCCGGCATTGATGCGCTGGTACAGCGCTTCGGCGCGGCGTACCTGCTCGGCGGTGGGCTTGACCCGCACCGATTCGTAGCCGACCACCTGGCTGCCTTCAAAGATCGGCGTCACGTAGGCGTTGACCCAGTAGTGATCGCCGTTCTTGCAGCGGTTCTTGACGATGCCCATCCAGGGGCGGCCCTTCTTCAGCGTCGCCCACATATGGGCGAAGACGGCGGGCGGAACGTCCGGGTGGCGCACCAGGTTATGCGGCGAACGGATCAATTCGTCGCGGCTGTAGCCGCTGATATCGGTGAAGGCTTCGTTGCAATAGGTGATCACGCCCTTGCTGTCCGTCGTGGAGATCAGACGTTGCTGGGGAGGGAAAGTACGTTCGCGCTGAGTGACTGGCTGATTGTTTCTCATAGTGTTCTTCCGCAAGGCTTAGAGCGCGTATCGGCGTGGATGCACCAAAGTTGAGCCGAAATTTTTTGTGAAGTGTATCTAAAACTTTACAACTCATGAGCGGGATTTTTCACGTAAATCGCGTTCCAGAGCCTTCGGCGGTGGCGGGCCCTGTTGCGCCCATCGGCGCAGCCGGCGGAACAGGCCCGGGTAGTCTTCCACCAGCCCGTCATCGCCAAGCGTGAGTACAGCATGAAAGCCATCGCCATCCAGGTTCTGGTACAGCAGGTGGCGCGCGTCCAGCCGTGTATAGGCCTGGCGCATCACTTGCAGGTCGAGGCTCGGCGCCTCGATGTAGGCGACGGCGATCTCTTCGCGTTGGTCCTGGGCCAGGTCCAGGCGCCAGATCGCCGGGCTGTTGGTGAAGGGCGTGGGCCAGAGGTCGAGGTCCAGGCAGCCGCTTAGCTGCGGCAGTGGGGTGCCCGCGCCATCCCGCCATTCGCCGCTGCGGTTGCAATGCAGGCGTAGCTCGCGGGTGCCGCGCTCGTCGTCGACGCGGACGTGCAGGTGGCGTGGCCGCCAGTGCTGGCTGTACTCCAGCCGATAGCCCAGGCGGTAGGGGCAGCCCTGTTCGTCGAAGGCCAGCAGGACGCTGCCCGCGCGCCGGCCTTCAAGGCGCAGGTGCTCAAGCCCTGGGGTCGGTGCCCAGCTATTCCACAGGTGCTGCCACAGCGCGGTGGCTTCCATCGTCGGTTTTCCGGTTGGTGGGCCTGCGCAGTGCCAGGTAGAGCAGCGGGCCGATGGAGGCGAATACTGCCGTGACCAGGTAGAAGGGCAGCAGATAGAGCAGCCCACGCCCCTGGCGGCGGTTGTCCTGGTACATCCAGATGCCGATCAGGCCGCAGGCGAGGTAGAGGTCGATCACTACCTGGGCGGTATCCGGGCGGCTCATCAACTGGGCTCCGAACTCCAGGAGCGGTTGTTCGCTGATGGCCATGACATAGAGGGTATAGCCGCCGAAGGCGACAAGGGCGAGAAGCGCGGACAGGCGCGCAGGCATGGTGACGTCCTTGTTGTTGGTTTGACGCGGACGATATAACGGCGAAGGCCCCCGTGCAGCGGACGGATTGTCGCAGTCAGTCCAGCAGCAGGCCGGCGCGCTTGTACTTGGGCAGCTTGGCCACCACCAGTTGGTGGGAGCGGGTGAGCAGCGAGCGGAGCTCCTCGGCGCCCACCGAAGGTGGCATGGCCAGGGTGATCCAGTGGGCGCGGGCGAGGTAGGGCGCCGGGCGGATACCGGGGCGGTCGACATGGCCGAGGAACAGGTCGGCGTCCACCTTGAAGGCCAGGTCGCTGCCGAGGAAGTCGAGGATGGCGAACATCTTGTTCTCGGCCACCGAGAACACCCGGTTGCTGCCCCATTTGAGGTCTTCACGGGCGCCCGGCAATTGCAGGCAGAAAGCGGCGATCTCGTCGGCGGTCATGGGCGTTCCTTCACGGGGCGGGGGTGGGCCCGCTGCGTTCGTCGATACGCAGCAGGTAGAAGCTGAGCAGCATACCCACGAGCGCCATGCCGGCGGCAACCATGAAGATGGAGCCGAAGCCGAATCCCGTGGCGATGGCGCCCATCAGGGGGCCGGCGATGCCCAGCGCGAGGTCGAAGAACACCGCATAGGCACCCAGGGCCGAACTGCGGCTGGAGGCGGGAATGCGCGAGATGGCCTCCACGCCCAGCGCCGGGTACACCAGCGACAGGCCGAAGCCGGTCAGCGCCGCGCCGCACAGGGTCAGCCAGGGCTGGGGGGCCAGCCACAGCAGGAGCAGGCCGAG
Organism: Aquipseudomonas alcaligenes MRY13-0052; assembly: GCA_000474255.1. Classification (GTDB taxonomy): domain Bacteria; phylum Pseudomonadota; class Gammaproteobacteria; order Pseudomonadales; family Pseudomonadaceae; genus Metapseudomonas; species Metapseudomonas solani. The sequence continues at coordinate 13,889 of BATO01000023.1, read as the reverse complement.
GCTCTCGATACCCAGGCAGGCGATGGCCACGCGGTAGCCGCCACGGCTGTTGATGGCCCCGGCGAAGAGCAGCCGCGCACCGATGAAGGCACAACCGAAGGCGGTCAGGCACCAGGCCGCGCCATCCCAGCCACGGCTCGCGTAATAGAGGGTGACGAAGGTGGCCAGGGTGCCGAAACCGATGGAGCCCAGGGCCAGCGCCGTGCCGTTGGGGGCGATGCGCATGAAGACGTTGCGGAATGGCAGGCGCACGCCCTGGACGATGGGGGCCGCCTCCTTGTTCCAGGCCAGCGCCAGGGCGCCGAGCCCGAGCAGGCCGATCAGCGCGCCCATGCTCCACAGCCCCACGCTGCCCACCATCAGCACCCCCAGTGGCGCGCCCAGGGCCACGGCGCCATAGGAGGCGATGCCATTCCAGGAGATGACCCGCGCGGTGTTCTCGGCGCCGACGCGGCCGATGCCCCAACTGATGGAACCGGTGCCCACCAGGCCCTGGGCAACGCCGAGGGCGACGCGCCCGGCCAGCAGCAGCGTCATGCTCAGGGTGGGGAACTGCTGCAGCGAGGTGGACGCCAGGGTCAGCACGCCGCTCAGTGCGCAGCCGGCAAGCCCGTAGAGCACGGCGCGCTTGGGCCCCTGGCGGTCGGCTACGGCGCCGGACATGGGCCGCGAGAGCAGGGTGGAGGCGTATTGGGTGCTGATGACGATGCCCGCCAGTACCGAGCCGTAGCCGAGGTCGTTGTGTACGTAGCCCGGGAGTACGGCCAGCGGCAGGCCGATGCAGAGGAAGCTGATGAAGGTGAAGAAGACGATGGAGACGATCTGCAAGGTGGTGGCGGTCGCAGACTGCTCGGCGGCACTCATGGGGCTTGTCCGGCTGGGGCTGGGGAAGAGCGCCATCATCACTCAGTCATGCGGTGAATGAAAGCTAGCTAACTATTCTTCGCAAGCCTCAGATGGGCTGCAGCCCCTCGGCCTGGCAGGCCTCGGCCAGGTGCTCGATCCAGGCGCGCACCGCCGGCAGCATGCCGCGCCGGTGGGTGTAGACCGCTTGCAGGTTGCCGCCCGGCAACTCCCAGCCCGGCAGCAGGCGAACCAGGGTGCCGGCTTCCAGCTCCTGCTGGCAGTTCATCTGCGGCAGCATGGTCATGCCCAGGCCTTGCAGCGCGGCGAGCTTGCGGATCTCGAAGTCCTCGATGCTCAGGCGTGCTTCCAGGACGATGTCGCGGCGGTTGCCACGGCTGTCGCGCAGCAGGTAGTGCAGGCGGCGGTCGGTCTCCAGGGCGCCGAGGGCCGGCAGTTGCTGGAGGTCGTCCGGGCCGTTCAGGGTCACGCCCTCGAGCAGGCTCGGTGCGCACACCAGCATGGCGCGGGCGGGGCTCAGTTGGCGGCAGATCAGCGACGGGTCTTCGTCGTCCTGCTCGCGCACCCGCAGCGCCACATCGACGCCTTCGTTGACCAGGTCGATGCGCCGGTTGCTCAGCATGACTTCCAGCTGCACCTGCGGGTAGCGCTGGAGGAAGCTGGGGAACACATGGCGCAGGCGCATGCGTGCCACCTCGGTGGGGCAGGAGACGCGGATGCGCCCGCGCGGTTCGCTGGTCAGCGAAGCCACGGCTTCGTCGGCCTGCTCGGCCTCCAGCAGCATCGCCTGGCAATGGCGCAGGTAGCGCTCGCCGACATCGGTCAGGGCCAGCTTGCGCGTGGTGCGTTGCAGCAGGCGGGCGCCCAGGCGGGTTTCCAGTTCGGCGATGCGGCGCGACAGGCGCGACTTGGGAATGCCCAGCAGGCGCCCGGCGGCCGCGAAGCCGCCGTGTTCGACGACTTTGGCGAAGTAGAAGAGGTCGTTGAGGTCTTGCATGGGGATTGTCCTGTAGAGGGGACGAACTATGGCATCGGCGCTGATTCCGGCGCCACGGATTTCGTCAGCGGGACAATCTCGCAGGCCTGCACAAGCCGCCCGCTGCGGGTGTATCGTGGAGCGGCGACCGGCACCTTCGCCCGGTCCATCCCCCTGCCATCACGGAGTCAGCACCCATGTCCTTGTCCATGTACGAGGCTTCCATTCCTGTCTTCACCCGCATGCTCGGCAACCTGTCCACCATCCTCGACAAGGCCGCTGCCCACGCCGAGGCGCAGGGCATAGAGCCGGCCGTGTTCCTCAACTCGCGCCTGGCGCCGGACATGTTCCCCCTGGTGCGCCAGGTGCAGATCGCCACCGACTCGGTGAAGGGCTGCGCAGCGCGCCTGGCGCAGCTGGAGGTGCCGCCCTACGCCGATACCGAAGCGAGCTTCCCGGAGCTGCAGGAGCGCATCGCCCGCACCCTCGGCTTCATCCAGGAAATCCGCCCGGAGCAGATAGATGGCAGCGAGGGCCGCACCGTGGTGCTGAAGATGCGTGGCAGCGAGGTGAGCTTCCCAGGGCAGGCCTTCCTGCTCAATTTCTCCCTGCCGAACTTCTATTTCCACATCACCACCGCCTACAACATCCTGCGCCACAACGGCGTGAAGATCGGCAAGATGGATTTCCTCGGCGGCGTCTGATCGCCCCTCCCGCGCCACGACTTGTGGCGTGATCCATGCAATGCATGTGGCGCCGGCGGATAGGCCGTCGGCGCTGCCGGCTCAAGGAACGAAGCAAGGCGCAATTGATGGCAGGCACGCCCGATTCCTGAACCTGGAACGGAAGGTGAGCACCATGTTGGTTCGTCTTTCTGCAGTACTGGCCCTGGCGTCGCTGCTGGCGACCCTCCCCGCATTCGGCGCGCAAGCGGTGGGCGTGCACCGCCTGGTTCTCGCCGACCCGGTGGACGGGCAGCGCGAGATGAGTGCCGTCGCCTTCTATCCTGCATCCGGCGAGCCGACCCGCACCGAGCTTGGCTTCTACCAGGTCGATGCCGGCATGGATGCGCCCATCGCCACCGGCCATTTCCCCCTGGTGCTGCTCTCCCACGGCAACGGCGGTTCGCCACTGGCCCATCACGACCTCGCCACCGCCCTGGCGCGGCGCGGTTTCGTCGTGCTGGCGGTGCTGCACACCGGCGACAACTACAAGGATCAGAGCCGCAGCGGCACCCTGAGCAACCTCTATGGGCGCCCGCTGCAGCTGACCGCCGCGATAGACGCCGCCGAGCAGGACGCACTGCTGGCCGGCAGCCTGGACACCGAGCGGGTCGGCGTGATCGGCTACTCGGCCGGCGGCGAGACGGCTCTGATTCTCGCCGGCGCCCAGCCCGAACCCGAGCGCCTGCGTGCCTACTGCCGGCAGTGGCCGGACGACGATGACGCCTGCGGCCATGCCGGCGAGCTGATTTCCGACCGCGACGACCTCGAAGCCATCGCCGATTCCCGGGTTAGTGCGCTGATGCTGATGGCCCCGCTGGGCCTGATGTTCGGCCGCAAGGAACTGGAGCCGGTGCAGGTGCCGGTGCTGCTCTATTCCGGCGACGACGACCGCACCCTGCAGCTGGAGCAGAACGCCGGGGCCCTGCAGCGCAGGCTGCCGAACCCGCCGGATTTCCGCCTGCTTCCAGGGGCGGGGCACTTCGTGTTCATGGCGCCGTGCTCGGCCGAGATGGACGCCATGTTGCCGCAGCTGTGCCAGGACGCCGAGGGTGTCGACCGGGTCGCCATCCACCGTCAGCTGAATGCCGAGGCGGTGCGCTTCTTCACCCAGACCCTGAGCGACCTGCAGACCTCGGCACGATGATCCGTAGGTTCGTCCTACCGATGAGACGGTGCATCGCATTTTTGCCGACTAATCAGGGTTTCGCTTCATGGATAGGATTCTCCTCACTTCGATCACATCCGGTGATCGCCAAATCAGGGGATACCCATGAAGCTTCTGCACCTTGACTCCAGCATCCTCGGCGACGCCTCCGCCTCCCGCCAACTGAGCGGTGCCGTGGTTCAGGCCTGGCAGGCCGCCGAGCCCGCCGCCCAGGTCAGCTACCGCGACCTTGCCACCGACGCCTATGCCCACCTTTCCGCAGCCAGCCTGGTGGCCGGCGGCACCCCGGCGGAACTGCGTGACGCCGCGCAGAAGGCTGAAGTGAATCTGGCCGAGGAAACCCTCGAAGAGTTCCTCGCCGCCGACGCCATCGTCATCGGTGCGCCCATGTACAACTTCACCGTGCCGACCCAGCTCAAGGCCTGGATCGACCGCATCGCCGTCGCCGGCAAAACCTTCGCCTACGACGAGAACGGCCCCAAGGGCCTTGCCGGTGGCAAGAAGGTGGTGATCGTTTCCACCGCCGGTGGTATCCACGCCGGCCAGGCCAGCGGCCAGGCCCATGAGGCTTACCTGCTGCAGGTGCTGGGCTTCCTCGGCATCACCGATATCGAGATCGTCCGCGCCGAAGGCCTGGCCTACGGCGAAGACCCCCGCGCCAACGCCATCAAAGGCGCCCAGCAGCGCATCGGCGAGCTGTTCATAGCCGCCTGAGCCCGCTGAAAACACGAAGCCCCGCATTGGCGGGGCTTCGTCGTTTCTGAAGGCCGTGCCGTCAGCGGCGGACCTGTTTCAGGGTCTCGGCGATGAGGAAGGCCAGCTCCAGCGACTGGTCGGCGTTGAGGCGCGGGTCGCAGTGGGTGTGGTAGCGGTCGGAGAGGCCGTCCTCGGTGATGGGGCGGGCGCCGCCGATGCACTCGGTGACGTTCTGCCCGGTCATCTCGATGTGGATGCCACCAGCGTGGCTGCCTTCGGCCTGGTGCACCTGGAAGAACTGCTTCACCTCGGACAGGATGATGGCGAAGTCGCGGGTCTTGTAGCCGCTGGACGCCTTGATGGTGTTGCCGTGCATCGGGTCCGAACTCCACAGCACCTTGCGGCCTTCGGCCTGCACGGTGCGGATCAGCCGAGGCAGGTGCTCGCCAACCTTCTCGGCGCCCATGCGCACGATGAGGTTGAGGCGGCCCGGGTCGTTGTCCGGGTTGAGGGTGTCGATCAGGCGGATCAGGTCCTCGCTGGGCATGCTCGGCCCCACCTTCACGCCGATGGGGTTGCCGACACCCCGCAGGAACTCGACATGGGCGCCGTCCAGCTGGCGGGTGCGGTCGCCGATCCAGAGCATGTGCGCGGAGCAGTCGTACCAGCCGCCAGTGAGGCTGTCGCGGCGCACGAAGGCCTGCTCGTAGTTCAGCAGCAGCGCCTCGTGGGCGGTGAAGAAGCTGGCCTCGCGCAGTTGCGGGGCGGTGTCCAGGCCACAGGCGCGCATGAAGGCCAGGGTCTCGTCGATGCGGTCGGCGAGCTGGCTGTACTTCTCGGTCAGCGCCGAGTTGGCGATGAAGTCGAGGTTCCACTGGTGCACCTGGTGCACATCGGCGAAGCCGCCCTGGGCGAAGGCGCGCAGCAGGTTGAGGCTGGCGGTGGACTGATGGTAGGCCTGCAGCAGGCGCTCCGGGTCGGGAATCCGGCTGGCCGGGTCGAAGCCGATGCCGTTGACGATGTCGCCGCGGTAGGCGGGCAGGGTGACGCCATTGATGGTTTCGTCATCGGCCGAGCGCGGCTTGGCGAACTGGCCGGCCATGCGCCCCACCTTCACCACCGGGCAGCCGGCGGCGAAGGTCATGACGATGGCCATCTGCAGCAACACCTTGAAGGTGTCGCGGATCTTCGCGGCGGAGAACTCGGCGAAGCTTTCCGCGCAATCGCCACCCTGGAGGAGGAAGGCGCGGCCTTCGGTCACTTCGCTGAACTGGCGGCGCAGCTCGCGCGCCTCACCGGCGAACACCAGGGGCGGGTAGCTGGCCAGGGTCTGCTCGACCTTGGCCAGGCGCGCGGCGTCCGGGTAGGTCGGTTGTTGCAGGATCGGCTTGGTTCTCCAGCTTTCCGGGCTCCAGTCTGCGCTGGACGACAAGTTGCTCATCAGGGTCTCGATCAGGGCTGTGTGGCGGATGGCGCATGGTAACCGAAAGGCCCCGCGCTGCCAGCGCCTGGCGGTGCTTCAGGCGTGCCAGGCCAGCAGCACGCCACAGAGGCACAGCAGCAGGTAGGTGAGGATGCGGAAGTGCCGCTCGGCCACGCGGTGGTGCAGCCATTCTCCCGCCGCCACGCCCAGCACCAGCAGGGGCAGGTAGAGCGCCAGGTGGGGCAGGGCAGGAGCCAGGCGGCCATCCACCAGGAAGGCCAGGCTGAGCAGGCCGTTGAGGCTGAGCCAGACGCAGGCCAGGGTGGCCCGCAGGCGCGCCTTGCACAGCGGCGTGCCGGCCAGGGCGTAGACCAGCAGCGGGCCGCCCGAGGCGAACAGGCCATGGCAGATGCCGCCGGCACCGATCTGCAGGCGGGTCATCCAGGCGGGTGAATGGCCCCGTGGCCGTTCATGGCGCTGGCGCCACAGCTCGCGCAAGGCGAACCAGAGGATCAACACGCCGAAGCCCTGCTTCAGCGCGGCCCCCTCGAGCCAGGGCAGCAGGGCGTAGCCGAGCAGGGTGCCGGCGAGCATCGCGGGGAGGATGCCGCCCAGCAGCAGCGGCCCGTCGGCCAGGTGCCGGTAGCGCCAGGCCAGGTAGCCGCTCATCAGCAGGTTCAGCGGCACCAGCACCGGCAGTAACTGGCCGATCGGCAGCAGCAGGGCGCCGAGAGACAGGGCCACCACCGTGCTGCCGAAGCCGGTGACGGCTTCCAGGCCATAGGCGAAGAGGATGAACAGGCCCAGCCAGAGCCAGGGGTCGCCCGCCACCTCAGGCCAGGGCGCTGATGCCGGCGGGCTGTTCGCGCAGGTCGCGGCGCAGCTCGTCGATATGCCGTTTCACGCTGCTGCGGTAGCTGTCCTTGTGCACGTAGTAGGCCATGCGCTCCAGCTCCAGGTAGGCGTAGCCGCCGTCCAGGCGCTGCCCGGCGCGCTCGGCCTTGAGGCGGCGAAAACGCTCGGCCGAGGCGCTGCCGGCCCGGCACTGGCGGATGAACAGCGCCACCAGCTCGGCCTGCTCGGCGCGGCCCTGCCAGCCGAGGCCGGAGGCTTCCACCATGCCCATCATGAACAGGTCGTCGTACTGCGGATGGAAGATGTTCAGGTACAGCTGCGGGGCCCCGGCGCGCTCGGGCCAGTTCAGCTCCTCGCGGGCGATGAAGGGGTAGTCCAGCTTGTAGCCCGTGGCCTGGAGGATCAGGTCGTAGTCCGCCCGGCTGCCGTCGCAGAACACCACCTGGCGGCCTTCGACGCTGGCCAGGTCGGGCCGCGCCCTGATGTCCCCGTGGCCGAGGTGGTGCAGCACCAGGGAGTTCACCACCGGGTGGGATTCGTAGAGGCGGTAGTCCGGGTCGGGCAGGCCGTAGTCGGAGGGCTTGCCGATGAGGGCGCGGATCAGGGCGCCGTCGATGCGCTGCTTGAGCGGGCGTGGCAGCTTCACCGCGCCGCCGAAGGTGTCGATGGGGCGGCCGAGGAGGAACTTGGGCAGGAAGTAGTAGCCACGGCGTACCGAGATATCGACCGAGCGGGCGCGGTGCACGGCGTCGACGGCGATGTCGCAGGCCGAGTTGCCGCAGCCGATCACCAGCACCCGCTTGCCCTCGAACAGGGCCGGGGAGCGGTAGTCGGCGGAGTGCAGCAGCTCGCCGTCGAAGCGGCCGGGCAGCTCCGGCTGGTTGGGCGCGTGCAGCGTGCCGTTGGCGATGAGCACGCCGTCCACCAGCCACTCGCGGCGTTCGCCGTTGCGCTCGCTGGTGAGCTTCCAGCCCTTTTCCCGGCGTTCCAGGGATTCCACGCGGGTGCCGAACTGGTAGTGCGCGCGCAGGCCGAAGTGCTGGGCGTAATCACGGAAATAGCGGCGCATCTCGCTGTGGTGCGGGTAGGGCGCCACGTCGTCGGCCATGGGGAACTCGCTGAACTCGGTGGTGCGTTTGGAGGAGATCAGGTGCGCGGACTCGTACATGGTGCTGTGGGGGTTGTCGATGTCCCAGAGCCCGCCGACGTCCTCGTGCAGCTCGAAGCCGACGAAGGGGATTCCATGCTTCTGCAACTGGCGGGCCGCGCAAAGGCCCATGGGGCCGGCGCCGATGATGGCGTACATGAGTGGGATGCACCTCTTGGCTGTTATTCTTCTCGGGTTTTTTCGGGCAGCCCCTGGCGAGGCCTGCGGCATGCCCGGATTATGGCGAGGTGAGGGCACCTCGCTTCAATGGCAAACGGCGCCTTTGTGGCGTGCCCCTGGTGCGAAATGTCACGGGGCGGATTGGGGAGTGGTGATGCGCGAGGAGCGTTTGCTGGCAGAGGTGCATGACGAGTTCGGCGTCATCCGCGTGCTTGAGGTGGGTGACTACCGGTTTCTCGAATTCGGCGAGGCGGTGGAGCAGAGCTGCGTCTTCACGGCCGATCCCGCCTGGCTGGAGTACGACTACACCCGCGCCATGCTGCTGGGTGCGCTGTGCCACGAGTACCCGGAAAGCGCGCTGTTCCTCGGCCTGGGCGCCGGCACCCTGACCCAGGCGTGCATGAAGTTCCTGCCACTGGACGACGTCGAGGTGGTGGAACTGCGCCCGGACGTGCCGCGCCTGGCCATGGAATACCTCGGTCTCGACGACGACCCGCGCCTCACCGTGCGTATCGGCGATGCCCTGGAGCTGCTGGAAACCGCCGAGACCGCCGACCTGATCTTCGTCGACCTCTACACCGACACGGGGCCGGGCGTGGGCCACCTGGCCTGGCGCTTCCTTGAAAACTGCCAGAAGCGCCTGAATCCCGGTGGCTGGCTGGTGATCAACCAATGGGCCGGCAATGACGGTCGCCCGCTCGGCGCGGCTCTGCTGCGCGGGCTGTACCACCGGCATTACTGGGAGTGCCCGGTGAAGGAGGGCAACGTCATCCTTATCGTCCCCGCCGATCTCGAGCAGCAGCTCGACATCCGTACGCTCACCGCCCGTTGCGAGGCCCTGGCGCCGCGCCTGGGCTACTCCCTGCAACCCCTGCTGGATGTGCTGCGCCCGGCGACCTGATCGCTCTGAACAGTGCTGACCGTCTTCGCGAAGCGCTCCAGCGCGTGGGCTGCTTCGTGGGGGCGTGCTTGCAGCAGGCAGTGCGGGGCCTCCAGCTGCAGGCATTGAAAGTCCCCTGAATAGCGTTCGATGAGGCGCGCGGCGTCCGCCGGCACCAGCCGATCGGCCGTCGCCTGTAGATAAAGCAGCGGCACCTGGATCTGTTGCAGGTGCGCGGTGGCATCCACCTCCAGCACCGCCCGCAGCCGGGCTTGCAGGGTAGCCGATGACAAGGGGGCCAATGCACCGGCCAGGGCCTGGTCCAGCGCCGGGGTGGCGAACCTGCCGAGCAGCAATTGGCTCAGCAGGGCTCGGGGCGCCAGCCGGGGAGACACCAGCGGCACCAGGCCGCTCAGCCAGGCCAGGCCTGGGCGAGGGTTGCGGATAAAGGTGCAGCAAAGCACCAGGCCCAGCAGCCCGGCCGGGCGTTCGGCTGCGAGGCTGACGGCAATGGGCCCGGAGAAGGATTCGCCGAGCAGGATGAATGGCCGGCCAGCGGGCAGCTGCTGCCGGACCTGCTCTATCAATGGCCCATAACCCAGCGGTTGTTCCGGCGGGTAGCGTACGACCTGGGTGTGCAGGTCGGCACCCAGTGCCTGGATCAATGGGGCGAACAGCTCGCCGCTGCCGTCCATGCCCGGCAGCAGCACCAGCGTGATGCCCGACAGCTTCAGCGCCCCTTGAACTCGCCCGGGCGGCGTTCGAGCATTGCCCGGACGCCTTCCTGGGCATCTTCGGAGCCCAACAGGCGCTTGGCGACCACGGACAGGTTGCGGGCGGCTGCTTCTTCGCCTTCGCTCACCGTCTGGCGCGCGGAGGCGAGGGTGGCCTGGATGCCGAGGGGCGCCTGGGCGGCAACCCGTTCGGCCAGCCAGAGTGCGCGGGGCATCAGTTCTTCACTGGCCAGCACCTCTTGCACCAGGCCCAGGCGGTAGGCCTCGTGGGCGTCGAATTCGTCGCCGGTCAGCAGCCAGCGCATGGCATTGCCCCAGCCAGCGGCCTGGTGCAGGCGCAGGGTGGCGCCGGCGAAGGGGAAGATGCCGCGTTGCACTTCCATCTGGGCGAAACGGGTGTTGCTGGCGCACAGGTTGATGTCGGCAGCCAGCATCAGCTCGATGCCGATGGTGAAGCAGTAGCCCTGCACCGCCAGGATCAGCGGCTTGGACAGGCGCTTGCCGCCGAAGGTGCCCCAGGGGTCGACCGCACCATCGGGCAGTTGCCAGCCATTCCTGAAGGTTTCGGCGACATTGGCCAAGTCCAGCCCCGCAGTGAAGTGCTCGCCATGGGCGAACACCAGTGCGCAGCGCGCCTCGTCGTCACGCTCGTACTCGCCCAGCGCCGTGACCAGGTCGTCGAGCATCGCCTGGTCGAAGGCGTTGCGCTTGGCGGTGCGGTCCAGTCCGAGCAGCAGGACGTGGCCGCGTTTCTCACGGCTTACGCGGCCAGGGGTGGCTTGGGTCATGGGGTGGGTCCTTTGGCGTGGGAGGGGCGGGGGCATGGAGGATATAGCCGGAGCGCCGGCCCTTGTCCACGAGGGAATGACCGTCCGGCGGCGTTGATGACGAACGTGTGAAAAACCCGCACGGCGGTCAGCTTTTTCCGGTATGATTCGCGCCGGCCTTAACTGGCCCCGTTCAGGAACTGCATTTTTCGAGGCATTCGCCTTCGGCTGCACCGTCCGCTACGCGGACTACCCTTGACGTTACATCCATATCAATAAGCAACTCGCAAATTCTCTCCCAGGCTGCCAGGGTGACCCACAAGGTCTTTCGGCATATGCAGCTCTGGGATTTGGGTCTTTGCGGATGCACATGAGGCAGACCCATGACCCAGGATATCGGCGGATTCGCCGCGCTCGGACTTCATCCCAATGTTCTCTCCGCCATCACGGCAGTGGGCTATGAAGAGCCATCCCCCATCCAGGCCCAGTCGATTCCGGTGATCCTCGCCGGTCACGACATGATTGGCCAGGCCCAGACCGGTACCGGCAAGACCGCAGCCTTCGCGCTGCCCATCCTTTCCCGTATCGATCCGGCCAAACGTGAGCCGCAGGCGCTGATCCTGGCACCGACCCGCGAGCTCGCACTGCAAGTCGCCACCGCTTTCGAAACCTACGCCAAGCAGATGCCCGGCCTGAGTGTGGTCGCCGTATACGGCGGCGCGCCCATGGGCCCGCAGCTCAAGGCCCTGCGCCAGGGCGCCCAGGTCATCGTGGCCACCCCCGGCCGCCTGTGCGACCACCTGCGCCGTGACGACCAGATGCTCACCACCGTGCAGCAGCTGGTACTGGACGAAGCGGACGAAATGCTCAAGCTCGGCTTCATGGACGACCTGGAAGTGATCTTCCAGGCCCTGCCGGAAAGCCGTCAGAGCGTGCTGTTCTCCGCCACCCTGCCGCCGTCGATCCGTTCGATCGCCGAGCGTCACCTGAAAGAGCCGCAGCACGTCAAGATCGCCGCCAAGACCCAGACCGTGGCCCGCATCGAGCAGGCTCACCTGATGGTCCACGCCGACCAGAAGGTCGGTGCCGTGCTGCGCCTGCTGGAAGTCGAGGAATTCGACGCCCTGATCGCCTTCGTGCGCACCAAGCAGGCCACCCTGGACCTGGCCTCCGCCCTGGAAGCCAAGGGCTACAAGGCTGCCGCGCTGAACGGCGACATCGCCCAGAACCAGCGTGAGCGCGTGATCGAGTCCCTCAAGGACGGTCGCCTGGACATCGTCGTCGCCACCGACGTCGCTGCCCGTGGTATCGACGTACCACGCATCACCCACGTACTGAACGTGGACATGCCGTACGACCCCGAGTCCTACGTGCACCGTATCGGCCGTACCGGTCGTGCCGGTCGCGAAGGCCGTGCCCTGCTGCTGGTTACCCCGCGCGAGCGCCGCATGCTGCAGGTGATCGAGCGCGTGACCAACCAGAAGGTCGCCGAAGTACGCCTGCCCAACGCCCAGCAAGTGCTGGATGCGCGCATCAAGAAGCTGACCACCGGCCTCGCGCCCCTGGTGGCCGATGCAGAAGCCACCCATGGTGAGCTGCTGGATCGCCTGATCGCCGACATCGGTTGCAGCCCGCGTGCCCTGGCCGCAGCCCTGCTGCGCAAGGCCACCAATGGCCAGGCGCTGAACCTCGCCGACGTCGAGCGCGAGCAGCCGCTGGTGCCGAGCGCCTCGCAGCCGCGTGAGCGTCGCGAGCGTGATGGCGAGCGTTCCTCGGGTGAGCGTGGCGAGTACCGCGAGCGTCGTGCTCCGCTGCCGCTGACCGAAGGCCGCGTGCGTTGCCGCACCGCGCTGGGGACCCGCGACGGCATCGCCGCGAAGAACCTGCTCGGCGCCATCCTCAACGAGGGTGGTCTGGCACGTGACGCCATCGGTCGCATCCAGATCCGCGAGACCTTCAGCCTGATTGAGCTGCCGGAAGACGGCCTGGATCGCCTGCTGGGCAAACTCAAGGACACCCGCGTCGCGGGCAAGTCCCTGAAGCTGCGCCGCTACCGCGAAGACTGATCAGCGCCTGACGAAAAAGCCCCGCAATAGCGGGGCTTTTTTATGGGCGGTGGTTGGGTGGTTGGCTCTGTCTGTGGCGATTCGAGCTAAGGACCCGACAGGATGGGCTCGTGCCGTAGGGTGTGCCGTGTGTTTAGCCGGGATACATGGGTAACGCTTGTCGGGGGACATGGGTAACGGGTTGCTGGTCGTTACTTCTTCTCTCTCAGGTCGAACTGGCGGATTGTCTTATGGATGAAAATCACATCGTAGACACCATCCACACCGGTGGGGCGTATTGCGATTCGCTCGCCCAATAACCCACCACCGACGAACCGGCTTTTCCCTTTGAATTGCACCTGTCCGGGTCCCCCTACCTTGAGCACCTTGTCCTCCGGCTCGTACTCGACTTCCGGCAATCGCTCCGGGTACGCCCTTAGGCTTGGCTGATAGCGCGATATCGGTGGTAACTGGCCCAGTGCCTCGTGAGGTCGTTGTTGGTTGTACTGGTCTCGCCATTGGTCCATCACGCGCTGGCAGTGCTCCATGTCACTGAAGCTGCGATGCAGCAGCTCACGCTTGAGGGTTTGATGGAAACGCTCAAGCTTGCCTTGGGTCTGTGGGTGGTAAGGGCGGCTATGACTGACGTCGATGCCTAGGCGCATCAGCCAGACCTCCATCGCATATAGGCCGCCCTCGATGTTTGAGCCCCAGGGCGGGCCGTTGTCGGCCGTTATCCGGCATGGCAGCCCATAGCGACGGAAAACCGCGGCCAGCTTGGGGCGAACCAGTTCCAGGCGCTCCCCTTCACAGCCCTCCAGGCAGAGCGCAAAGCGTGAATGGTCATCGAGCACCGTCAGCGGGTGACAACGTGGTGAGTTGCGGTCCGAAAGATGGAAGTTGCCCTTGAAGTCGATCTGCCAGAGCTCGTTGGGTTGCTTGTGCTCGAAGCGTTGGGTGGCCGGTGCCTGGGCGTCTTCGGCGTGATAGCGCACCTGGCAGCCATGGCGCCGAAGAATCGCATCGAGGGTGCTGTGATGAGGGCGATCCATGGCCTTTGGCAACAGATGGAGCAGCTTGCGAGCGCCCCAATAAGGGAATTGGTGATGCAGGCGCACCACCTCTCGCTCCAGCTCGGCGCTGCTGCGTCCAGGACTCGTCAGCGGACGACGGGACTGATCCTGCAGGCCGGAATCCCCCAGTTCTTGATATCGCTCCAGCCATTTGTAAGCCGTCTTGGGGCTGATGCCGTAGCGTCGACAGAGCTCCCGGATGTTGCTCTGCGGGTGTTGGGCCAACAGTACGAATTCACGTCGTATCGACATGGTGGTGCACTCCTGCCACGGCATCGCTCGAACTCCTCTTCGAAGGATTCCGTAAGCCTAAATGCGTTACCTATGTCTCCCGACACCTGTCACCTATGTCCCCCGGC
>BATO01000024.1 GCA_000474255.1 Aquipseudomonas alcaligenes MRY13-0052 | reverse complement strand
ATGGAGCAGACCGGCCAGGGCATCGCCAGCCAGCACGTGGAGAGCGACCAGTTGGCCACCGCCATGGAGCAGATGTCGGCGGCGGCCCTGCAGGTCGCCAGCAGTGCGGCTGGCGCGGCGCAGGCGGCCCAGGCCGCGGAGGACCAGGTACAGGGCGCGCAGGGCTTGGTGCGCAGCGCCGCCGAGGTGATCGACGGGCTGGAGGGGCAGGTGGAAAGCGGGGTCGAGATCATCCGCCGGCTGGGCAGCGAGTCCGAGGGCATCGGCGGCGTGCTGGATGTGATCCACGGCGTCGCCGAGCAGACCAACCTGCTGGCGCTCAACGCCGCCATCGAAGCCGCGCGTGCCGGTGACCAGGGGCGCGGCTTCGCGGTCGTCGCCGATGAGGTGCGCACGCTGGCGGGGCGCACCCAGAGCAGTACGGCGGAAATCCAGGAAATGATCGGCCGCCTGCAGGCCGGCGCTCGCGAGGCCATAGCCGCCATCGGCCAGATCCGGGGCGGCAGCGCCCGCGCCGTGGTGGAGGTGGGCCGGGTCGGCCAGGCGCTGGAGGAAATCGGCGAGGCCACCACCACCATCAACGGCATGAACGCGCAGATCGCCGCCGCAGCGGAGGAGCAGACCCAGGTCTGCGAATCCATCAACGCCAACGTGCACCAGATCGCCGCCATCGCCGAACAGACCGCCGCCGGCTCGCGCACCGCCAGCGACATCACCCAGCGCCTGGGGGACATGGCCGGTGGCTTGCAACGGCTCGTGGGGCGTTACCGAGCCGATTGAGGGGGAGGGGCGCGCGTTGCCGCCGCTATCGGCCGTGCACCCTTCGCGGCCTGGTGTTGGGTCTACCCGAGCGGGGCCGGCTATCGCGCTCCCTGCTCAGGCGTCCGCGAGCGAGACCAGCCGCTCGAGCTGGTCTTTCGCCGGCATGTAGGTGGACGAGAGCATCATCCGCTCCCAGCTGAGCATCTTCTCGGTCGCCTGGCGCTGGGCCATCGGCGAGATGTCGAAGGTCACCGAATAGCGCAGGTCGAACAGCAGCGACCAGAGTTCGGCGGGTGACTCGATGCCATCGATATGAGCGATCAGCTGCTTGTGGATCTTGCTGACCTGGGCCTTGATGTCGCTGCTCTTGTCGCCGACCGGCAGCAGCTCCCGGGCCTTGGCCCTGCACGCCTGCATGCGCTGGTGGTTGGTCGTTGAAGCCGGGTCGGTGTCGCTGTCCGTATGGCTTTCGCGCAGGTAGGTGGCGAAGAGATCGAGGTTCTTGCGCACGATCTCGATGGCCTTGTTGGTATCGGCCCGGCCCGCCACCAGGTTCACCGGCGCGCTGTTCAGGTACTTGGCGATATAGAGCATCACATCCTTGCTGTTCTTGGGGATGCGCTTGAGGTTCCGCGACTGCAAGGGCTCGACCAGCACGTCGTAGAGCTTCTTGGCATCCGATCCGTACGCCTGGTTGATGGCACTGAAGACACGCTCGGCGTTCTTCCTGATCGACTGGCTCCAATGCACCATGTGGCGCCTGTCCTCGATGTCGCCCTGGCTCGAGCGCTGGTTGACCTTTATGCGCTTGGCGTTGGTGGTCCACTCCGGGCGGCCGGTCACCTTGACGTCTCCGGAGACGGGGTCGATATGGACTCTCAGCTTGCTCTTGGTTTTCTGCGGGCCTCTTGGCATGGGCGTTCCTCCCTGATGAATGCTGCAAGAGACTAGATCAGAAAGGCGCTCCTGCACCTGCCTTCAGTCCGACGTCGAGTCACCCGGCCCAGGGCTGGCGGTTGCGCCGGGCCAGGGCTTCGATGGCGCGGACCCCGGCCTGCATCTTCAGCGCCGCCGAGGAATTGGCCGAATGCACGTGGATGCGTGGCGGCACGAAGCCGTGCAGGGCGACGGCTTCCTCGATCCACAGGATTACGTCGTAGCCGGTGCCGCGTTCGTCGTCGCCCAGGTCGTGGTCCAGGCTGAGTTCGCTGACCTGGCCCGTCTTCAACAGCGCGATCACCTCATCCGGCCACCAGGTGCGGACCCAGCCGTCGGGGGTGGTGCGTTCGTCGTCCAGATAGACCTTCATCGCCTCAGGCTCCTGTTGCCCAGCTGTAGAGCAGCCAGGTGTCGCGGGTTTCGCAGAAATAGAGCTTCTCGTTCCAGCTGTCCTGCAAGGCCAGCGCTGGCGCGATCAACGGTTCGGGGAGGATCGGGGTGTCCAGCGGTTGCGGCTGGCCGTCGCGGAAGATGCCCCAGCGGTCACTGTGATAAGGGCGTGCCGGGTCGGCATGCCGCGCCAGGATGGCGCTGCGGATGGTGCTCCCCAGGCTGGTGATCTCCAGGGTCGCCTTGTCGATATCGACGCCAGTGGGCTGGGCGTTGGCGAGCTCCGGGAGCAGCCAGCGCTCCATCAGGTCTCCGACATGCTCGGGAGTCGTCTCCTCCAGCGCCCATTCTTCCACCTGGTGCAGCTCGCGATTGAGCAGTGCGATCAGGGCCTGGGCGGGCGTTGCGGCCTGCGCCTTGCCGCAGTGATAGAGCCTGGCGTCACAGAGGCCTTCATCCTGGGTGCGAAATTCCAGCACCTCCACAGGGGTGGCCAAGGCGTGCAGAAGGTGCTGGCGCATCAGGCTGGGCGCGGCCAGCAGTTCCTCCACCAGGGAGCGGTCCAGATTCGATTCCATTCAGCGTGCAGCCAGCCGGGAGTGTGCAGGGCTGCGAAGTTTATCTTGCGCTGCATATCGCTTCACGCATTGCGTCTAAATCCCCACCGTCGCCCATCGTCTCCTCTGCACAAGGCCGAGAAGCGCCACAAGCGCACGGCCCGGAGCTTGATGCCACTTTATCGAGGGTCGAAGGATGCAAGCCGCTACCAGCCTCAATGCCAGCCTGCCGCTGGCCGCTGAAGAAGAGACGCTCTACCAGTTCGAGGAATCGCCGCTGCTGGCCCGCCAGAAGCAGCAGGAGTCCAATGCCCGCAGCTATCCCCGGCGCATTCCCCTGGCGCTCAAGCGCGCGCGCGGGCTCTATGTCGAGGACGTGGAAGGCCGCACCTTCATCGATTGCCTCGCCGGTGCCGGCACCCTGGCCCTGGGTCACAACCACCCGGTGGTGATCGACGCCATCCGCCAGGTGCTCGCCGACGAGCTGCCGCTGCACACCCTGGACCTCACCACCCCGGTGAAGGATCAGTTCGTCCAGGACCTCTTCGGCCTGCTGCCCGAGGGCCTGGCCCGCGAGGCGAAGATCCAGTTCTGCGGCCCCACCGGCACCGACGCCGTGGAAGCCGCGCTGAAGCTGGTGCGCACCGCCACCGGGCGCAGCACCATCCTCTCGTTCCAGGGCGGCTACCACGGCATGAGCCAGGGCGCCCTGGGGCTGATGGGCAACCTCGGGCCGAAGAAGGCCCTGGGCGCGGTGCTGGGCAACGGCGTGCAGTTCGCCCCCTATCCCTACGATTACCGCTGCCCCTTCGGCATCGGTGGCGAAGCCGGTGTACGCGCCAACCTGCACTACCTGGAGAACCTGCTCAGTGACCCGGAGGCCGGCGTGTTGCTGCCCGCCGCCGTGATCGTCGAAGCGGTACAGGGGGAGGGCGGCGTGGTGCCGGCGGACATCGAGTGGCTGCGCGGCCTGCGCCGCATCACCGAGAAGGCCGGCGTGGCGCTGATCGTCGACGAGATCCAGAGCGGCTTCGGCCGCACCGGCAGGATGTTCGCCTTCGAGCACGCCGGCATCATCCCCGACGTGGTGGTGCTGTCCAAGGCCATCGGTGGCAGCCTGCCGCTGGCGGTGATGGTCTATCGCGAATGGCTCGACGTCTGGGGTCCGGGCGCCCACGCCGGCACCTTCCGTGGCAACCAGATGGCCATGGCTGCCGGCTCGGCGGTGTTGCGCTACCTCAAGGAGCACGACATCCCCGGCCACGCCGCCGCCATGGGCGAGCGCCTGGTGGGCCACCTGCGCGAGCTGCAGCGCGACTACCCGCAACTGGGCGACATCCGTGGTCGCGGCCTGATGCTCGGCGTCGAGCTGGTGGACCCGTCCGGCACGCCGGACGCCCTCGGCCACCCGCCCACCTACAGCGCCCTGGCCTCGCGTCTGCAGGCGCAGTGTCTGAAGCGCGGGCTGATCCTCGAACTGGGTGGCCGCCATGGCAGCGTGGTGCGCTTCCTGCCGCCGCTGATCATCACCGCCGAGCAGGTGGATGAAGTCGCCCGCCGCTTTGCCCGAGCGCTGGCGGCTGCCCTCGTCGAACCGGCCTGAGTCACACGCCCTGGCCACACCAGGCCGCAGCGCTTCCCCGGGAAGCGCTGCGGCCATCTTGTTCCTGACGAGTCGAAACAATGAGTTCCGTACCTGATCGCGATGACCTTCCGTCCCTTGCCCTGTGTGCACGGATGGCTGGCCCGGCAGCGGGCTGAATGACGCCCGCGATGCAACTGTTCTGTGTCGCCTGTCCTGGCGCCGGCACAGCGGACTACCTCGCCTGGGGTGCCTGCCTGCCGGCCTGGGTGCAGGTGCGCCCCTTGCCACTGCCCGAGGTGCAGGCGTTGCCCATTGCCGCTCCGACTGCTGTCGCGAGGCACCTGGCGCGCGGGCTGGAGCTGGATGTGCGGCGTATGCCCTATGCGGTGGTCGGGCACGGCTTCGGCGCGGTGCTGGCCTGCGAAATGCTCTATGCCCTGCGTGAGCGGGGTGCGCGCGCCGCGCTGGGCCTGTTCGCCCTGGGTTCGGTGGCGCCTTCACGCTGGGCTGAATACGAACAAAGCCTCGAATGCTGGCGGCGCGTGTCCGAAGGCGCTCAGCGGCCGGCCCTGTGCGCCGCCCGGTCGGGGTGCACGAGCTACCGGCACCAGCCGCGCACGCCGCTGAGTTGCCCCATCCATGTGCTTGCCGGGGTGGACGACGGCCCGCGCAAGGCGCAGCTCAAGGCCTGGAGCGAAGAGACCGTCGGCAGGCTGCACCTCCGGCTCTTCGAGGGCGACCATCGCTTCATCCGCGACCGGCAAGCCGACGTGCTCGCCTACCTCGGCCAGCAGCTGGACGGGTTCGCCGAGCGCTGGTCCGGCGCCGAAGCCATCTGACTGCGCGCTATTCCCCGCAGAGCACCTGTTGTTCCCGCGTCGCCTGGATGCTGGCCAGGCGCTGGTTGCGCTTCACCAGTGCCAGGGTCGCCTGGGCGGTGCGCTTGCTCCAGATCAGGAAGCCGCTGAGCACCATCAGGCTGAGGATCAGGCCGAAGGCGAACCAGATCAGCTTGCTCCAGAGACCACCGAAGTCGCCGGTGTGCAGCGGGTGCATCGACTCGGTGATGAACTCCAGGGGCGAGCGGTCCCCCAGCCTGCGTACCGCCACCACCTGGCCATCGAAGGGGTTCAGGGCCACCGATTGGTACATCAGTGGGTAGTTGCTGCTGCCGTAGATGTACAGGGCGCTGTAGGCGTCTTCGGGGAAGTACAGCGCCTCGGCTTCCAGCGAAGGAATGGTCTGGCTGGCGATGGCCACGGCACGCTCCAGTTCGATCCGCGCCACGGGTTTGCCCGGTGTGGCGATGGGTACGGCATCACGGGCGAGCACCGGCGGTATGCCCTCGCTGGACAGGGTGATGTGGTTGTCGGAAAGAATCGCCTGGACCAGGAACCACAGGCCGGTGATGGCGATCACCGCGATGAACCAGATCGACCAGATGCCGCTCAGGCGGTGAAAGTCCCCCCAGAAGATGCGCGCGCCCTGGTCGAAGCGCAGGCGCGGCGTCAGGAAACCCTTCCAGAAGCGCTTGTAGACCACCAGGCCGGTGACCAGCGACGCCAGCATCGGCAGGCCCAGCAGCGACACCAGGTACCAGCCCCAGCTGTAGCCGTTGCTGAACGGCACCAGCCACCAGCCATGTAGGGCGCGGGTGAACTGGCGGAAGTCGAAGCTCGAGCTGCGCCCCTGGATCGCCCCCGTATACGGGTTCACATAGAGCGTGGCCACGCTGGTGTCGGGGTAGCTGACATCCACCAGCAAGGCGAAGTGGTCCTCGCCCGGCCGGCGGATCGCGCTGATCACGGCCTCGGGCTGGGCGGAGTGGAGGTGCGAAACGATCTGGTCGTAGCCCATGCGCTGCTGCCCGGCATCCGTCTTGCTCGCACGCACCTCCGGCTTGGCCAGCCACACCAGCTCCTGGCTCACCACCGCCAGGGTGCCGGTCACGCAGACGATCAGCATGAAGCACCAGATGGGCATGGCCAGCCAGCTGTGAACGAGAAACCAGAGGCGGGAGCGGGACTTCTTCGGCATGGGTCGGGACTGTTCCTGGAGGAAGGCGACGCTTCGCTGTTCGTTGCCTGGAGGCGGCGCTCCTCTATGAACGAGCGAGAGCGCGCAAAATTTATGGCCCCGGTACGGGTGGCCTCCTGGCAGGCCTTGCCGGACTGCGTTTTGCCCAGTCCGGGTCGGCTGCCATCCGCTATCCGGTGCCGATGTCACCTAGGTAATTTTCCGCGCCTGCCGTCCGTTCTCCTTGAGCAATCGAGCACTCAATGCGTGCTGCCCACGTGTACGGAAAAGACAGATGAACGCAGAAGACTCCCTGAAACTCGCCCGCCGTTTTATCGAGCTGCCTCTGGAAAAACGCCGGATGTTCCTGGAGAGCCTGCGCGGCGAAGGGATCGACTTCTCGGTCTTCCCGATTCCCGCTGGCGTCGAGCATGCCGACAGTCTGCGCCCGTCCTATGCGCAGCAGCGCATGTGGTTCCTCTGGCAGCTGGACCCGCAAAGCGGCGCCTATAACCTGCCCAGCGCAGTGCGCCTGAATGGCCCCCTGGACAGGGCCGCGCTGGAGCGTGCCTTCGCCGGCCTGGTGGCGCGGCATGCCTCGTTGCGCACGGTGTTCGACGCGGCCGACGAGACGCTGCAGCTGCGCCCCTTGCAGCAACCGCTGGTCGTGGCGTTCGAGGATTGCAGTGCCTGGGCCGAGCACGCCCGGGAAGAACATCTGCGTCAGGAGGCCCTGGCCGAATCCTTGCGCCCGTTCGATCTGGAACAGGGGCCGCTGTTGCGGGTAAGGCTGATCCGCCTGGAGGCTGAGCAGCACGTGCTGCTGCTGACCCTGCACCACATCGTCTCCGATGGCTGGTCGATGAATATCCTGATCGACGAGCTCGGCCACCTCTATGCCGCCGACGTCGAGGGGCGCGAGGCCGGCTTGCCGGCGCTGCCCATCCAGTACGCCGACTACGGCCTGTGGCAGCGCAGCTGGCTGGAGGCCGGCGAGCAGGAGCGCCAGCTGGCGTACTGGCGTGCCGCCCTGGGTGGCCAGCAGCCGGTGCTGGAGCTGCCCACCGACCACCCGCGCCCGGCCCGTGCCAGCTACCGTGGCCACCGCCATGAATTCACCGTCCCGGCGCCCCTGGCCGAAGCCCTGCGCAGCGCCGCCCGGGAGCAGGGGCTGACCCTCTTCATGCTGTTGCTGGCGGGCTTCGAGGTGCTGCTGCAGCGCTACAGCGGCCAGGCCGACCTGCGTATCGGCGTGCCCATCGCCAATCGCAACCGTGCCGAAGTGGAGGGGCTGATCGGCCTCTTCGTCAACACCCAGGTGCTGCCTGCCCACTTCGAGCCGGGCTTGCAGGTGCAGGCGCTCCTGGCCCAGGTCCGAGAATGCGTGCTCGGCGCCCAGGCTCACCAGGAACTGCCCTTCGAGCGCCTGGTGGAAGACCTGGGCGTGGCGCGCAACCTCAGCCATGCACCGCTGTTCCAGGTGATGTTCAACCACCAGCCGAACGTCGCGGATATCGAGGCCATGGGCGCGGTGGGAGGCCTGCGCTTCGCGCCACTCGACTGGCGCAGCCGCACGGCCCAGTTCGACCTCAGCCTGGATACCTACGAAAAGGGCGGCCAACTGCACGCCGCGCTGACCTACGCCACCGACCTGTTCGAGGCCGCGACCATCGCGCGCATGGCCGGCCACTGGCTGGGCCTGCTGGAGGCCATCCTCGCCCAGCCCGATGCACCCATCGCTGAGCTGCCGATGCTGTCCGTCGAGGAGCGCGAAACCCAGCTGCACGGCTGGAACGCCACCGCCACCGATTACCCGCTTAATACTCCGGTCCATCACCTGATCGAAGCCCAGGTGTTGCACAACCCGGAAGCCCCGGCCCTGGCCTTTGGCGCTGAAGCGCTCAGCTACGCCGAACTCAACCGCCGCGCCAACCGCCTGGCCCACGCGCTGATCGCCCGTGGCGTCGGCCCGGACAGCCTGGTGGGCATCGCCGTCGAGCGCTCCATCGAAATGGTGGTTGGGCTGCTGGCGATTCTCAAATCTGGCGGCGCCTATGTGCCGCTGGGCCCGGAATACCCCGCCGAGCGCCTGGCCTACATGCTCGACGACAGCGCCGTGAAACTGCTGCTGAGCCAATCGCACCTCGACCTGCCGCTGGCGGCAGGTGTGCAGCGTATCGATCTGGATCAGGAATTACTGAGTGACTTCCCAGAGCACAACCCCGGTGTCGTGCTCGATGCTGAAAACCTCGCCTATGTGATCTACACCTCCGGCTCCACCGGCAAGCCCAAGGGCGCTGGCAACCGTCATTCCGCCCTGACCAACCGGCTGTGCTGGATGCAGCAGGCCTATGGCCTTAACGGTGATGACACCGTTCTGCAAAAGACCCCCTTCAGCTTCGACGTATCGGTCTGGGAGTTCTTCTGGCCGCTGATGACCGGCGCTCGTCTGGTCGTGGCTGCTCCTGGCGACCACCGTGACCCGGCCAAGCTGGTGGCGCTGATCGAGCAGGAAAACATCACCACGCTGCACTTCGTGCCCTCGATGCTCCAAGCCTTCCTGCTCGACCCGCAGGTAGAGCGTTGCAGCAGCCTCAAACGCATCGTCTGCAGCGGTGAAGCGCTGCCGGTGGATGCCCAGCAGCAGGTGTTCGCCCGCCTGCCGCAAGCCGGCCTGTACAACCTCTATGGCCCCACCGAAGCGGCCATCGACGTCACCCACTGGACCTGCCGCGATGAAGGCAAAGACGGTGTGCCCATCGGCCAGCCGATCGCCAACCTCGGTTGCTACATCCTCGACAGCAATCTGGAGCCAGTGCCTGTTGGTGTGCTCGGCGAGCTGTACCTGGCCGGTGAAGGCCTGGCCCGGGGTTACCACCGTCGCCCAGCGCTGACCGCCGAGCGCTTCGTTGCCAACCCCTTCGTGGCCGGCGAACGCATGTACCGCACCGGCGACCTGGCGCGGTATCGCCCGGATGGCGTGATCGAATACGCCGGCCGAATCGACCACCAGGTGAAAATCCGTGGCCTGCGCATCGAACTGGGCGAAATCGAAGCCCGTTTGATGGAACTGGCTGAAGTCCGCGAAGCCGTGGTGCTGGCGGTCGACCAGCGCCTTGTTGGCTATGTGGTGCCTGCTCAAGACGATCTGGACACTGAGCAACTGGCCAGCCAGCTGCGCCAAGGGCTGCCGGATTACATGGTTCCCGCCCAGTGGGTGCTGCTGGACGCGATGCCCCTGAGCCCCAACGGCAAGCTGGAGCGCAAGGCGCTGCCGCAGCCCGAGGCCGGGCAGTCGCGCAAGGAATACGTGGAACCCCAGGACGGTCTGGAGCGCCAGCTGGCGGATATCTGGCAGGCCCTGCTCGGTGTCGAGCGGGTCGGCCGTCATGATGGTTTCTTCGAGCTGGGCGGCCACTCGTTGCTGGCCACCCAGGTGGTGTCGCGGGCGCGGCTGCAGCTGCAGCGCGAGGTGTCGTTGCGCACGCTGTTCGAACACCCGCAATTGAGCGAGTTCGCCCGCGCTATCGAGCAACCGCTGGCCCAGGCCGAGCCGCCGCTGCTGCCGATCTCCCGGGAGCAGCCGCTGCCCTTGTCTTATGCCCAGGAGCGCCAGTGGTTCCTCTGGCAACTGGAGCCGGAAAGCGCCGCGTACCACATCCCCTCGGCGCTGCGCCTGAAGGGCGAACTGGATATTGATGCCCTGGAACGGGCCTTCAGCGACCTGATCGCCCGGCATGAATCACTGCGCACCCGCTTCGTTCAAGAGGGTGAGCACCTCTGGCAGGTGGTGGACGCGCCGCAGGCGGTCTCCCTGGTGGTGGAGGCACTGGCCCCTGCAGCGCTGGACAACGCCATCGCCCAGGAAGCGCGCCGGACCTTCGACCTGCGCCAGGGCCCGCTGCTGCGGGTGCATGTGTGGCGCCTGGCAGCGGATGAGCACGTGCTGCTGCTGACCCAGCACCACATCGTGTCCGATGCCTGGTCGATGCGGGTAATGGTGGATGAACTGCTGGCGCTCTACGCCGCTGGCCGCCGTGGTGAGGCCGTTGCCTTGCCGCCGCTGGTTATCCAGTACGCCGACTACGCCGCCTGGCAGCGCCAGTGGATGGACTCCGAGGCGCGCCGTCGCCAACTGGATTACTGGGTGGCGCAACTGGGTGGGCAGGCCCCGACGCTGGAGCTGCCCACCGACCATGCGCGCCCCGCTGAGCGCAACAGACGGGCAGCCCGCCTGGACCTGGACCTTGGCGACGCGTTCGCACACTCGATCCGTACCTGTGCCCGGGAGCAGGGCGGCACGCCGTTCATGCTCCTGCTGGTGGCCTTCCAGGTGCTGTTGGCGCGCTACAGCGGCCAGGGCGATATCCGCATCGGCGTGCCCATCGCCAACCGCAACCGCCTGGAAACCGAAGGCCTGATCGGCTTCTTCGTGAATACCCAGGTGCTCACGGCGCAGGTGGACGAACAGTCGACCTTCAGCCAGCTTCTGCAACAGGCCCGGCAGACCACGCTGGATGCCCAGGCCAACCAGGACCTGCCATTCGAGCAGCTCGTCGAAGCCTTGCAGCCCGAGCGCAGCCTGGGCCGCAGCCCGCTATTCGAGGTGCTGTTCAACTACCAGCATGACCTCTACGCACAACGGCCCGAACTGCCGGGGCTGGCCTTCGAACAGATTGCCGTGGACGGCCGCGACGCGCAGTTCGACCTGAGCCTGGATATCGTCGACGGCGCAGGCCTGCAGGCGATCTTCACCTACGCCACCGACCTGTTCGAAGCCGCCACCGTGGAGCGCCTGGCCGACCACTGGCGCAACCTGCTCACCGCCATGGTCGCCCACCCGAACCAGCGCCTGGCCGAGCTGCCGATGCTGTCGAACAGTGAGCAGCAAGCCAACCTGCAAGCCTGGAACCCCGCGCCTGCGCACTTCCCGGTGGATACCTGCCTGCACCAGCTGTTCGAACAGCGCGCCGCCGAGTCGCCGGATTCCATTGCCCTGAGCTTCGAGGGCCAGACCCTGGCCTATGGCGAGCTCAATCGCCGTGCCAACCGCCTGGCCCACCGCCTGATTGCTGAAGGCGTGCGACCCGACAGCCTGGTCGGCCTGGCTGCCGGTCGTGGCCTGGAAGTGATCGTCGGCTTGCTGGCCATTCTCAAGGCTGGCGGTGCCTATGTGCCCCTCGACCCGGCCTACCCGGAAGATCGCCTGGCCTTCCTGATCGAAGACAGTGGACTGCAATTGCTGCTGGCCGAAGACAGCGCTCGCGAGCGCCTGATCATTCCTGAACAGGTCCGTGTCCTGCCCCTGGAGCCCGACGATGGCCAGGGTCGCGACGACAACCCCAATGTCGCCCTCAGCCCCGCCAACCTGGCCTATGTCATCTACACCTCCGGCTCCACCGGCCAGCCCAAGGGCGCACTGCTCAGCCATGCCAACGCCATGCGCCTGTTCACCGCCACCGATGCCTGGTTCAACTTCGGGCCGCAGGATGTCTGGAGCCTGTTCCATTCCTTCGCCTTCGACTTCTCGGTGTGGGAAATCTTTGGCGCGCTGCTCTATGGCGGCCGTCTGGTGATCGTGCCGCAGTGGGTGACCCGCTCGCCGGACGAGTTCCACACGCTGCTCTGCCGCGAAGGCGTCACCGTGCTGAACCAGACGCCCTCGGCGTTCAAGGCGCTGATGGGCGTGGCTTGCACGGCAAACGATCAGGCCTCGGCTCTGCGCTATGTGGTGTTCGGCGGTGAAGCACTGGAAGTAAAAGGCCTGGCGCCCTGGTTCGAACGCTTTGGCGACAGCGCACCGCGCCTGGTGAATATGTACGGCATCACCGAAACCACGGTGCATGTGACCTGGCGACCGCTGTCCCTTGACGACCTGCAACAGGGCGCCAGCAGCCCCATTGGTGAAGCCATCCCTGACCTCACCTGGTACCTGCTCGACGGCGCGCTTAACCCGGTGGCTCAAGGCTGCACCGGTGAGCTCTACGTTGGCGGCCCGGGCCTGGCTCGCGGCTACCTGAAGCGCCCTGCATTGAGCGCCACGCGCTTCGTGCCGGACCCGTTCTCCAGTCTCGGCGAGCGGCTGTACCGCACCGGTGACCTGGCGCGCTACCGCAGTGACGGCGTGATCGAGTACATCGGCCGCCTGGACCAGCAGGTGAAGATCCGCGGCTTCCGCATCGAGCTGGGCGAGATCGAGGCGCAGCTGCTGGCACACAAAGCGATCCGCGAAGCCGCGGTGCTGGCCCAGGACGGCAATGGCGGCCCGCAGCTGGTGGCCTACCTGGTGCACGGCAGTAGCCTCGACGAAGTCGCTCTGCGTGACGCGCTGAAGGCGCACCTGCGCGAACACCTGCCGGACTACATGGTGCCGGCGCACCTGCTGTTCCTCGACCACCTGCCCCTGACCACCAACGGCAAGCTCGACCGCAAGGCCCTGCCGGCACTGGATGCTGCCCTGCAGCAGCGCGCCTATGAGGCGCCCGCAAGCGAGTTGGAACAGCGCCTGGCAGACATCTGGCAGGCCCTGCTGGGCCTGGAACGGGTGGGCCGCCACGACAACTTCTTCGAGCTGGGAGGCCACTCCCTGCAACTGGTCATGCTGTCTTCGCGGCTGCGCGACGACCTGGGCATCGAGGTGCCCCTGCGTGACTTCTACCTGGCGCGGACCCTGGCCGAGCTGGCGGCCTATCTGGAGTCCCAGCAGGGCAAGGGTGGGCTGGATGACGAGTACGACATGATTTTCGACGCGCTGGACGAACTGGAGAAAGATGATGCTTAAGCAAGGCGCCGCACGGGATATCCGCGCTGAGGAACTGATCGAGCGCCTGCGTGGCCTGGACGCCGGCAAGCGTCGGCAGTTCTTCGCCAAGCTGGGCCAGATGGGCATCGACGTGGCGCGCCTGCCCATCGTCCCGGCCTGCGAGCGCGGCCGCCATGGGCTGTCCTATGCGCAGCAGCGGCAATGGTTCCTCTGGAAGCTCGACCCGCACAGCGCCGCCTACCACATTCCGGTGGTGCTGCGACTCCAGGGCGCGGTAGATGCCGGCGCGCTGGAACAGGCCTTCCATGGGCTTATCGACCGTCATGAAAGCCTGCGCACCCGCTTCGTCGAAGAAGACGGCGAGGTCCACCAGCAGATCGAAGAGGCGCTCGACTTCACCCTGGACGTCACCCGCCTGCAGGCCGGGGCAGGGCAAGAACACGTGCTGAACGACTACCTGGAAGCGCGCATCCTCGAACCCTTCGATCTCGAAAAGGGCCCGCTGATCCGCGCGGCACTGGTGTGCACGGGAGAGGCGGAGCAGGTGCTGGTGGTGGTGCTCCATCACAGCATCACCGATGGCTGGTCCATGGGCGTGATGGTCGATGACCTGCTGGCGCTCTACAAAGCCGCCGTCGAACACACCACTGCGCAGCTGGAGCCCTTGCCGATCCAGTTCCGCGACTACGCCGCCTGGCAGCGCCAATGGCTGGAAGCCGGTGAGCGCGAGCGCCAGCTGGGCTGGTGGAAGGAGCGCCTCGGTGAAGGCCGGGCGCTGCTCGAACTGCCCACCGACCATGCGCGCCCCCCGGTGCAGAGCCACCGTGGCGCCCGTTTCGACATTCCGCTGCCGGCCCGGCTGGCCGCTGCCCTGAAGGCGCTCGCTCGTAGCCAGGACACCACGCTGTTCTCGCTGCTCCTGGCGTCGTTCCAGGTGCTGCTGCACCGCTACAGCGGCCAGGCCGAGGTGCGCGTGGGTGTGCCCATGGCCAACCGCAACCGCCGGGAAAGCGAGCGGCTGATCGGGCTGTTCATCAACACCCAGGTGTTCCAGGGCGTGATGCATGGCCACACCCGCTTCAGCGAATTGCTGCAGCAACTGCAACAGATGGGGCTGGAAGCGCAGGCCTACCAGGACCTGCCCTTCGAACAACTGGTGGAGGCGCTGCAACCCGAGCGCAGCCTCAGTCACAACCCTCTGTTCCAGGTGATGTACAACCACCAGGCCAAGGGCGGCGCACTTGCCGGCTTGCCCGGCCTGACGGTGGAAAGCCTGACCTGGGACAGCGGCACCGCGCAGCTGGACCTGACCCTGGAAACCTGTGATGAAGGCGACGGCCTGAGCGCCACCCTGGTGTACGCCACCGACCTGTTCGAGGCTGCAACCATCGCGCGCATGGCCGGTCACTGGCTGGGCCTGCTGGAAGCCATCCTCGCCCAACCCGATGCACCCATCGCTGCACTGCCGATGCTGTCCATCGAGGAGCGCGAAACCCAGCTGCACGGCTGGAACGCCACCGCCACCGAGTACCCGCTGGGCACCCCGGTCCACCACCTGATCGAAGCCCAGGTGTTGTGCAATCCCGATGCGCTGGCCCTGGCCTTTGGCGCTGAAACGCTCAGCTACGCCGAACTCAACCGCCGCGCCAACCGCCTGGCTCACGCGCTGATCGCTCGTGGCGTGGGGCCGGACAGCCTGGTGGGCATCGCCGTTGAACGTTCCATCGAAATGGTCGTGGGGCTGCTGGCCATTCTCAAGGCCGGTGGCGCCTATGTGCCCCTGGACCCGGAGTACCCCGCCGAGCGTCTGGCCTACATGCTCGACGACAGCGCCGTGAAACTGCTGCTGAGCCAATCACATCTCGACTTGCCGCTGGCCGCAGGTGTGCAGCGTATCGATCTGGATCAGCCGCTACCGGGTGACTTCCCGGAGACCAACCCCGGTGTCGTGCTCGATGCTGAAAACCTCGCCTATGTGATCTACACCTCCGGCTCCACCGGTAAACCCAAGGGCGCTGGCAACCGTCATTCCGCCCTGACCAACCGTCTGTGCTGGATGCAGCAGGCTTATGGTCTGGATGCCAGCGACAGCGTGCTGCAAAAGACGCCGTTCAGCTTCGATGTGTCGGTGTGGGAATTCTTCTGGCCACTGATGACGGGCGCTCGTTTGGTCGTCGCTGCTCCCGGTGATCACCGCGACCCGGCCAAGCTGGTAAGCCTGATCGAGCAGGAAAACATCACCACGCTGCACTTCGTGCCTTCGATGCTGCAGGCCTTCCTGCTGGACCCGCAGGTAGAGCGTTGCAGCAACCTCAAACGCATCATTTGCAGTGGTGAAGCCCTGCCGGTGGATGCGCAGCAGCAAGTGTTTGCACGCCTGCCGCAAGCTGGTTTGTACAACCTCTATGGCCCCACTGAAGCGGCTATCGACGTCACCCACTGGACCTGCCGCGATGAAGGCAAAGACGGTGTGCCCATCGGCCAGCCGATTGCCAACCTCGGTTGCTACATCCTCGACAGCAATCTGGAACCAGTGCCGGTGGGTGTACTGGGTGAGCTGTACCTGGCCGGCGAGGGCCTGGCCCGGGGTTACCACCGTCGCCCAGCACTCACGGCTGAGCGTTTCGTTGCCAACCCCTTCGTAGCCGGCGAACGCATGTACCGCACCGGCGACCTGGCGCGTTATCGCCCGGACGGCGTGATCGAATACGCCGGCCGTATCGACCATCAAGTGAAAATCCGTGGCCTGCGCATCGAACTGGGCGAGATCGAAGCCCGTTTGATGGAACTGGCTGAAGTCCGCGAAGCCGTGGTGCTGGCGGTCGACCAGCGCCTTGTTGGCTATGTGGTCCCGGCGCAGGTCGATCTGGACACCGAACAACTGGCCAGTCAGCTGCGCCAGGGGCTGCCGGACTATATGGTCCCAGCCCAGTGGGTGCTGCTGGATGCCATGCCGCTAAGTCCCAACGGCAAGCTGGAGCGCAAGGCGCTGCCACAGCCGGAAGCCGGGCAGTCGCGCAAGGCCTATGTGGCGCCAGCCACCGCGACGCAGCAGCACCTGGCTGCGATCTGGCAGGAGATTCTGGGTGTTGCGCAGGTGGGTGCGCAGGACAATTTCTTCGAACTGGGCGGCGACTCCATCGTCTCCATCCAGGTCGTCAGCCGGGCCCGGCAAAAGGGCATCCTCATCAGCCCCAAGGACCTGTTCCAGCATCAGACCATCGAGGCCCTGGCGGCCGTCGCCCGCCACGATAACGGCCCGGCAACGGTGGAGCAGGGCCCCCTGACCGGTAGCACCCCGCTGTTGCCGGCGCAGAGGATGTTCTTCGACGCCCAATGGCCGGATGCCCACCATTGGAACCAATCGGTGCTGCTGCATCCCGCGCAGCCCCTGCAGGCCGATGTGCTGGAGCAGGCGCTGGGCGCCCTGGTGCAGCGGCACGACGCGCTGCGCCTCAGGTTCACCCAGGTTTCCGGCGTTTGGCAGGCGCACTTCGCGGCGCCCGCCGGCGAACCGGTGCTGGCGCAGCGTCAATTGGCCGAACCGGCGCAGTTGGCGGCGCTGTGCGATGAGGTGCAGGGCAGCCTGGATCTGGAGCACGGGCCCTTGCTGCGCGTGGTGCTGGTCGACATGGGCGACGCCGGCCAGCGGTTGCTGGTGGTGATCCACCACCTGGCCGTGGACGGCGTGTCGTGGCGGGTGCTGTTCGACGACCTGCAACAGGCCTATGCCCAAGCCGCCCGTGGCGAGGCCCCTGTCTTCGCGCCGAAGGGTGCGTCGGTCAAGGCCTGGGCTGAGCGGCTGCAGGCCCATGCCACCCGTGCGGACGCCGAGGCTGAATTCGAGTTCTGGCAGGCCTACCTGGGCGATGCCCAACCCGGCTTGCCGCAGCAGCGCGAAGGGCGCGCCACCTACCGCCAGGCGGCCCATGCCAACGCGCGCCTGGACAAGGACACCACCCGCCGCCTGCTGCAGGACGCGCCGGCGGCCTATCGCACGCGCATCAATGATTTGCTGCTCACGGCGCTGGCCCGGGTGCTTTGCCGTTGGACCGGCAACCTCTCGGCCCTGGTGCAGCTCGAAGGGCACGGTCGCGAGGACCTGGGCGACGTGCTCGACGTCAGCCAGACCCTGGGCTGGTTCACCAGCTTCTTCCCCGTGCACCTGCACCCGCAGGGCAGCCTGGGCGACTCGATCAAGCGCATCAAGGAAGACCTGCGCAGCGTCCCGGACGGCGGCGTTGGCTTCACCGCCCTGCGCTACCTGGGGGCGGGCGAGGTGCCGGCACGGATGGCGGCCCTGCCGGCACCGAGCGTCACCTTCAACTACCTGGGCCAGCTCGATGGCAGCTTCGCTGCCGAGGGCGGCCTGTTCGTGCCGGCCAAGGAGCCCGCCGGGCGCGAGCAAAGCCTGGAGGCGCCGCTGCCCAACGGCCTGGTGCTGAACGGGCAGGTCTACGACGGCCAGTTGGCCATCGACTGGTGCTACAGCAATGAGTGCTTCGACGCGGCGACGGTTCAGGCGCTGGCCGATGACTTCGCCCACGAACTGCGCGCACTGGTCGAGCATTGCTGCGCCAGTGGCGAGCAGGGCGTGACGCCGTCCGACTTCCCGCTGATGCCGCTCACCCAGCAGCAGCTGGATGCCCTGCCGGGCCCGGTGGCGCAGCTGCAGGACATCTACCCGCTGTCGCCGATGCAGCAGGGCATGCTGTTCCACAGCCTCTACCAGGAATCGCGCGCGGAGTACGTCAACCAGCTGCGCGTGGATGCCGAGGGCCTGGAGCCGCAGCGCTTCCGCGATGCCTGGCAGCACGCGATGGACCGTCACGACGTGCTGCGCAGTGCGTTTCTCTGGCAAGCCGACATGGAGAAGCCGCTGCAGATCGTCCAGCGCCGCGTGGACATGCCCTTCGAGGTGCTCGACTGGCGGGCGCAGGCGGACAGCGCCCAGGCACTGGATGCCCTGGCGGATGACGAGCGCAACCGCGGCTTCGAACTGAGCAGCGCGCCGCTGCTGCGGATCAAGCTGGTGCAACTGGCGGAAGGCCGTTGCCACCTGGTCCTGACCCATCACCACATCCTGGTGGACGGCTGGAGCCTGTCCCTGCTGCTGGGCGAGGTGCTGCAGCATTACGCCGGCCAGCCGCTGCCCGGCCGCGCAGGGCGCTACGCCGACTACATCGGTTGGTTGCAACAGCGTGACGCCCAGGCCAGCGAGCAGTTCTGGCGCCCCCTGCTGGCGACCCTGGAGGAGCCGACCCGCCTGGCCAGGGCCAACCCCATGCCGTTGGCCGCCAGTGGCTACGGCGACCACCGTGTGCAGTTCGACCCTGCCCGCAGCCACGGGCTGCAAGAGGCGGCCCGACACGCCAAGGTCACCCTCAACACCCTGGTGCAAGCCGCCTGGTTGCTGCTGCTGCAGCGCTACACGGGGCAAACGACGGTGGCATTCGGTGCAACGGTCGCCGGTCGCCCGGCGGAGCTGCCGGGCATCGAAGAGCAGGTCGGCCTGTTCATCAACACGCTGCCGGTGATCGCTGCGCCGGCACCGCAGCAGAGCGTGACGCACTGGCTGGAGCAGGTGCAGGCGCTCAACCTGGAGCTGCGCGACCACGAGCACACGCCCCTGTACGAAATCCAGCGCTGGGCGGGGCAGGGCGGTGAGAGCCTGTTCGACACCCTGATGGTGTTCGAGAACTACCCCATGTCCGCCGCGCTGCAGCAAGGCGCCCCCCAGGGGGTGCGCTTCGGCGAGGTGGCCAACCACGAGCGCACCAACTACCCGCTGACCCTGAGCGTCAGCCTGGAAGACGGCCTGGTCCTGGAGTTCAGCTACGACAAGGCGCACTTCACCGAGGCGGTGGTGCAGCGCCTGGCGGGCCACCTGTCGAGCCTGATCGGGCTGATGGCCGCGCAACCCCAGGCCGCGCTGGGCAGCCTGGACTACCTGGATGCCGGCGAGCGGCAGCAACTGGTCGGGCAATGGAGCAGCGCCACCCTGGATTACCCCAGCGAGCGCTTCGTGCACCAGCTGTTCGAGGACCAGGCCGGCACCACGCCGACCGCCGCGGCGCTGCTGTTCGAGAGCCGCCAGTTGTCCTATGCCGAGCTCAACGCCCGTGCCAACCGCCTGGCCCGGCACCTGATGGCGCTGGGCGTGGGGCCGGATGTGCGGGTCGGCCTCGCCGTGGAGCGCGGGCTCGACCTGGTGATCGGCCTGCTGGCGGTGCTCAAGGCCGGCGGCGCCTATGTGCCGCTGGACCCGGGCTACCCGGCCGACCGCCTGCTGTGCATGATCGAAGACAGCGGCGCGGCACTGGTCCTGACCCAGCAGCCATTGCTGGACACCCTGCCGATTCCCGCCGGCCTGCCGCGCCTGTGCCTGGACCGCGACGATGCCTGGCAAGGCCTCGACAGCAGCGACCCGCAGGTGCACCTGCACCCGCATAACCTGGCCTACGTCATGTTCACCTCGGGCTCGACGGGCCGGCCCAAGGGCGTGGGCATCAGCCATCAGGCCCTGGCCCGGCATGCCTGGGTGGCCCTGGACTTCTTCGACCTCGGTGCGGAAGACCGGGTGCTGCAGTTCTCCACCTTCAACTTCGACGGCTTCGTCGAGCAGCTCTACCCCGCGCTGATCTGTGGGGCGGCGGTGGTGCTGCGCGGCAGCGAGATCTGGGACAGCGAAACCTTCTACCGCGAGCTGCTGGACAAACGCATCAGCGTCGTCGACCTCACCACCGCCTACTGGAGCATGATCGCCCGCGACTTCGCCGAGGTCGGCCCGCGCAGCTACGGCGCGCTGCGCCAGGTCCACAGCGGTGGCGAGGCCATGCCGCCGGAAGGGCTGTCGGCCTGGCGCCAGGCGGGGCTGGGCGCTATCCGCCTGCTCAACACCTACGGCCCCACCGAGGCCACCGTCACCGCCACCACCCTGGATTGCGCGCCCTATGTCAGCGAGGCACGGCCGTTGCCGCTGACCCTGCCCATTGGCCGGGTGCTGCCCGGGCGCAGCATCTACCTGCTGGACGAAGTGGGCTTGCCCGCGCCGGTCGGCATGATCGGCGAGCTGGTGATCGGCGGCGAGCTGCTGGCACGGGGTTACTTCAACCGCCCGGGCCTGACCGCCGAGCGCTTCATCCCCGACCCCTTCGCCAGCGAACCGGGTGCCCGCCTGTACCGCACCGGCGACCTGGCGCGCTACAACGCCGAGGGCGAAATCGAGTACGTCGGCCGCGTCGACCATCAGGTGAAGATCCGTGGCTTCCGCATCGAACTGGGCGAGATCGAAGCGCGCCTGCTGGAACAGGACAGCGTGCGCGACGCCGTGGTGCTGGCCCTGCCGGGTGCCAACGGCCTGCAGATCGTCGGCTACGTGGTGCCGCAGGAACCGGGCTTGCTGGCTGCCGATGGCGACGAGCAGGGCCGCTGGCGCGCAGCGGTGGGTGAGCGGCTCAAGGCGCAGCTGCCGGACTACATGGTCCCCGGTTGCCTGGTGCTGCTGGAAAGCTTCCCCCTGAGCCCCAACGGCAAGCTGGACCGCAAGGCCTTGCCGGCCCCCGACGCCGCCTCGCAACAACAGCGCTTCGAAGCGCCGGCCGATGAGCTGGAGGCGCGCCTGGCCGATGTCTGGCAGGACGTCCTCGGGCTGGAGCGGGTTGGCCGTGGTGACCACTTCTTCGAGCTGGGCGGCCACTCGCTGCTGGCCACCCAGGTGGTGGCGCGCCTGCGTCGCTGCATCGAGCAACCGGTGAGCCTGCGCGACCTCTTCGAGGCACCGGTGCTCAGCGCCCTGGGCGAACGCCTGCGCAGCCGCGCAGCACAGCCGGACGCCGCACGGGCCCGTGCCCAGCCGCTGGTGACCCGACGCACCGGTGCGGCCACGCTGTCACTGGCGCAACGCCGGCTGTGGATGATCGAGCAGTTCTCCGCCAGTGGTGCCTACGGCATGCCGATGGCCCTGCGCCTGGGTGGCGAGCTGCAGGCGCCGTTGCTCGCCCAGGCGCTGAATGAGGTCATCCGCCGCCACGAAATCCTGCGCACGGCCTATGTGGCCGATGACGAGGGCGACCCCCTCGCCATCATCAGCGAACACCTCGCCATCGAGCTGCCGTTGCTCGACCTGTCCACGCTGCCTCGCGATGAGCGCGACGCCAGGGTGGCTGCAGCGGTGGAAGACAACGCGCAAAGCCCCATCAGCCTGTTGAGCGCGCCGTTGCTGCGGGCCCGGCTGCTGCGCCTCGATGCCGAGGAGCACGTGTTGCTGTTCGCCATGCACCACATCATTTCCGATGGCTGGTCCCTGTCGATCCTGGCTGGCGAGGTGATGGAGATCTACAGCCGCCTGCGTGAGAACGACCCGGCGCCACTGCCGGAGCTGCCCCTGCAATACGCCGACTTCGCCGCCTGGCAGCAAGACCTCGAACGCAGTGGTGCCTTGCAGGTCCAGGCCGATTTCTGGGCCGTGAACCTGGCCGGCAGCTCCGGGTTGCTGGCCCTGCCGAGCGACCGGCCGCGACCGGCCAATGCCTCCCTGGCGGGGCGTGAAGTGTCGTTCGTGATCGAACCGGCCCTTGGTCGTGGCTTGCACGAGCTGGCCCGCAGCCAGGGCACCACGCTCTACAACGTTCTGCTGGCGGCGTTCCAGGTCATGCTGCACCGCATTGGCGCCAGCGACGACATCGTCATCGGCGTGGACGTGGCCGGGCGTGGCCAGGTGGAGCTGGAAGCCCTGATCGGCTTCTTCGTCAACGTGCTGCCCGTGCGCTCCCGCTATACCGCCGCGCAGCCGTTCTCGGCCTTCCTCGGCGACACCCGGCAGGCCGCACTCAACGCCTTCGAGCACCAGGACCTGCCCTTCGACATGATCGTCGAGGCAGCTGCCGCGCCGCGCCACAAGGGCGCCAACCCGCTGGTCCAGGTGCTCTTCGTGATGAGCGACCTGCCGCTGCAGCGCCGCGCTGTCGCGGGGCTGCGGATCGAGCCGATCGAGTCGGCGACCGCCTATTCCAAGTTCGACATGGCGCTGTTCGTGGAGGCCGCCGAAGACGGCCTGCAGGGCACCTGGCAGTTCGCCAGCGAGCTGTTCGACGTGCAGCGCATCGACGCCCTGCTAAGCGTCTGGATCGGAATTCTTAAACAGATCGTGGGCGACCCGAATATCAGATCGGAGGATATCGACATGCCAATTCACACTGCGGCCAGCGCCGAGGTGCCGGTTCGCAACAAGGCGGACAAGCTGGGCAAGTTCCTCAAGAAGGCCCAGGGCGGAACCCCGGCGAAAGCCCAGGGCCCGATCCGGGAAACCCTCGTGGTGCCCGGGCAGGATTTCCCATTGATGATGGAACCCAGCGACCCGGGCATCGACCTGGTCGACTGGGCGAAGGCCAACCGGCCGTTGCTGGAAGCGAAGCTGGCCCGCCACGCCTCGATCCTGTTCCGTGGCTTCGCCCTGCGCGACATCCACGATTTCGAAGCCTTCGCCGAGGCGGTGCAGCCCGGGCTCTACGGCCAGTACGGCGACCTGCCGAAGAAGGAGGGCGGCAAGAACACCTACCGCTCCACGCCCTATCCCGAGCAGAAGATGATCCTGTTCCACAACGAGGGTTCGCACCAGGACCGCTGGCCGCGCAAGCAGCTGTTCTTCTGCGAGCTGCCATCGCCCATCGGCGGCGCCACGCCCATCGTCGACTGCCGGCAGATGTATCGGCAGATGCCCGAGGCCCTGCGTGACCAGTTCGAACGCAAGGGGCTGCTCTACGTGCGCACCTTCAGCAGCGACCTGGACGTGCCCTGGCAGCACTTCTTCAAGACCGAGGTGCGGGCGGAGGTCGAGGCGCGTTGCAGCGTTGCCGGCATCCAGTGGTCGTGGCTGGAGAACGACGGGCTGCAGATCCGCACGCCGTGCCCGGCGATCATCCGCCACCCGGTGACGGGGGAGAAAAGCTTCTTCAACCAGGTCCAGCTCCATCACATCCACTGCCTGGACGCCGATGTCCGTGATGACCTCCTGGCCATGTTCGGCCTGGAGCGCATGCCTCGGCATGTCTACTTCGGCGACGGCTCGCCGATCAGCGACGCGATCATGCAGCAGGTCGGTGAACTCTACGAAGCCTGCGCCGTGCGCCCGGGCTGGCAGAAGGGCGATGTCCTGCTGCTCGACAACATGCTGGCGGCCCACGCCCGCGACCCCTTCGAGGGGCCGCGGAAGATCGTGGTCGCCATGAGTGAAATGTTCGATCGCCGCGAACTCGAACAGCCGTCCGGGGCGCAGGCGAACACGGAAACAAACGAGGTGGAGGCATGAGCATGGACGCAATCAGCACCGGGTTCCCCTTGCTGCCGGAGCAGCAGCGCCTGCTGGAAAGGACCGAACTCGGGGGTACCTGGGCCGAGGTGGCGCACCTGCTGCAGGTGAACATCCCCAGCGAGCTGGACCTGGCTCGCCTGCAGGCCGCGCTGGACGGGCTGGTGCAGCGCTTCCCCGTGCTCGCCACGCGCATTGGCCAGGTGCCCGGCTACAACGGCCGGCGCCAGCTGGCGGGCGAGGGCGGTGGCTTCCCCTTGCAGGTGCTGGCCGAGCCCGGCTCGCCGGCAGCGCTGGCGGCAGGCTTCGACGGCTGGGCCAATGCGCCCCATCAAATCAGGGCCGGGGTCCATCTGGGTGGCCTGTTGCAGCACCTGGAAACCGGCGGCTGGCGCCTGAGCCTGGGCGTCGCGCGCTTTATCGTCGACGCCCGCAGCATGGGGCTCCTCTGCGAAGCCCTGTTCGATGCCTACCAGGGGCTGCCGACAGGCGCCGCCGATGACGATGAACCGGTCTGCTTCCAGCAGTACCTGGAATGGCACGCCGAAGTGGCGGTGGACGAAGACGCCGCCGACGGCAAGCGCTATTGGGCGAGTCATCTGCAGGGCGAGGGCGCATCCCCCGACCTGCCGTACCGCCGTAACGGCGGCGCATTCCCCCAGCGTGCCGAGCGGGTCGAGCTGCCCCTCGAGCCGGCATTGCTGGCTGCGCTGGAGAGCCGGGCACAGGCCGATGGGCAGTCACCCGCATCGCTCCTGCAGGCGGGCTGGTGGGCGCTGCTGTCGCGCCTGAGCGGTCGCACCGCCTGCCTGGTGGCCTGGCGGCACGATGCCCGTGAAACCTACGAATTCTTCGCTGAGGCGCCTGGCGTCCTGCAGCGGACCCTGCCCATCCGCCTGGACCTTGGTGGGGATGTGCGCCTGCGCAAGGTCTGCGCCGAGCTGGCGAGCTGCCTGGAGCAGCACGACACCTGGCAGGAGTACTGGGTGGGCGGCAGCGGCCAGGTCGTGCCCGAGACACCCTGCGGATTCGCCTGCGGCCCGGTGCTGCCGGAACGGGTCATCGAGGGCGCCACCTGGCGGGCCACGGCCGTGGCCGAGCAGGCGCCGGACTTCGACCTCCATCTGCAGGTGCTGCGCGCCGGGGACGCACCCGTCGGGCTGGCCCTGAACTACCGCACCGACCTTTACAGCCGCACCGCCATGCACGGGTTGCTGGACCAATACCAGGGCCTGCTGCAGGCCATGCTGGCGGGCGACCCTGAGCTGGCGACCCTGCCGCCCCTGAGCGAGCCGGTGCGGCGACAGCTGCTGGCGATCAACCCGCCGCCACAGGCGCTGGGGGAGGCCGATGGCCTGCTGCCCCAGCGCATTGCCCACTGGGCCGTGGTCACGCCGGACGCCCTGGCGATCACCGAAGGCGGCCAGGCACTCACCTGGCGCGAGCTGGACACCCAGGTGCAGTACCTGGGCCAGCGGCTGGGCCATAGCGGCGTCGAGCCGGGTGACCGGGTGGCGCTGGCCTTGCCCCGGTCGATTGCCTGGGTGGTGGCCCTGCTGGCGACCTGGCGTGTCGGCGCCGCCTACGTGCCCATGGACCCGCACTGGCCGGCGACCCGCCAGGCGCAGGTGCTGGAACAGGCCGGCGCGCGTCTGGTGCTGACCGCAACGGCGCTCGCCGAGGTGGCAGGCGTGCCGGCATTGCAGGTGCAGCTGGGTACTCCCGACGCAGCCTCGGCAGCGGTATTCGAGGCCCACCCGACGGCGGGCAACGAGGTCGCCTATGTGCTCTTCACCTCCGGCAGCACCGGGGCGCCCAAGGGCGTGGTGATCGAGCACCGAAACCTCTTCAACTACACCGTTGCCGCCAGCGAGGCGATGGCCCTTGATGGCTGCCGCCAGGTCGCCCTGGCGTCCACCGTTTCGGCCGACCTGGGCAATACCGCGCTGTTCGGCGCGCTCTACAACGGCGCGACCCTGCATGTGGCGGATGACCCGACCCTGCAGAACCCCGCTGCATTTGCCGGCTACCTCGCATCCCAGCGCATCGACTGCCTGAAGATCGTGCCCTCCCACCTGGCCGCGTTGCTGGACACGGAGAGCCCGGTCGTTCCGCAGACCCTGGTGCTGGGTGGCGAGGCACTGCCGCCGGCCCTGGCCGCACGGGTGCTGGGCATCCGCCCCGACTGCCGGCTGTTCAACCACTACGGGCCGACCGAAACCACCGTGGGCGTGCTCGTCCACCCCGTGACCGAGGCGGACCTGGGCGAGCTGGGCATCCCGCTGACCCGGGTGCTGGCGAACAACCGGGTGCATGTGCTGGATGAGCAGCGCCAGCCGGTGGCGGTGGGCGTGCTCGGCGAGCTGTACATCGGCGGGCAGCAGGTCAGCCGCGGCTACCTGAATGCCACTGTCGAGCAACGCCAGGCGTTCGTCGCCGATCCCTTCGACGAGGGGCAGGTGCTCTACCGCAGTGGCGACCTGGCGCGCTACCGCCCGGATGGCGGCATCCAGCTATACGGCCGCAAGGACCAGCAGGTGAAGATCCGTGGCCATCGGGTGGAACCGGCCGAAACCGAGCAGGCGCTGTTGCTGTTGCCATCCATCACCGAGGCCGCGGTGGTGGTGCGCAACCCGGGCGAGGCGGCGGAGCTGGTGGCGTTCGTCGTGGTGCAGGGCGCAGTGGCGGAGGATTACGCCAGCGAGGTGCGCACCGCGCTGCGTGCGCACCTGCCCGAATCGATGTTACCGGCCCATGTGCAGGTGCTGGCGGCCATGCCGCGCCTGGCCAACGGCAAGATCGACCGGCAGGCCTTGCAGGCCCGTGAGTTGCAGCTGGCGCCACGGGACTTCGTGGCCCCGCAGGATGCCCTGGAAGAACTGCTGTCCACGCGCATGGCCCAGCTGCTGGGGCTCGAGCGGCTGAGCATGGACCAGGACTTCTTCGCCCGTGGCGGGCATTCCCTGCTGGTGATCAAGCTGGTGGCCGGCATCCGCAAGCTGCTGCAATGCGAGGCCAACCCCGGCATCGTCTTCGACAACCCGACGCCGGCGGCATTGGCGCAGGCCTTGCGCGCCCTCGAAACGATACCGGGGCAGTTGCTCAAGCTGGCCCAGGCGCGCCTGCGCCTAGACGCCCTCAGCCCCGAGGAGCGCGCGGCGCTGCTGGAAAAGGCCCGTCAGTTGCAGACCACCTGATAAGGCAACCGATACGGTGACGACGCCCGGCTTCCAGGCCGGGCGTTTTGCATCCTGTGTGCGGTGGCTGCTTTTGCAGGAGGCGTCGGGCGGCGCTCCGCAAGCGCAGCGAACTCTTTGCACCCGACCCACAGGCTCACACAACCCCTGTAGGAGCGGCTTCAGCCGCGAAAGACTCGCCGCAGGCACAGGGCTGCGAATGGACGGATACTCCATCGCGAATAAATTCCCCACCAGGCGGGGCACGGTGCGGGGCTCGACATCGCCTGGTGGATGAAAAGAGCGTCATCCACCCTACACCCCGGCCAGCTCAGCGGCTGGGCCAAACGTAAATTCCACCCGCCGGCACACTCGTAGGATGGTGTAGAGCGAAGCGAAACCCATCACCGGATTTGCACCCGATCCACAGACTCACACAACCCCTGTAGAAGCGGCTTCAGCCGCGAAAGACCCGCTGTCGGCACAGGGCTGAGGATGGCCGGATACGCCATCGCGAATGAATTCCACCAGGCGGGGGCACGGTGCGGGGCTCGACATCGCCTGGTGGATAAAAGAGCGTCATCCACCCCGGCCAGCTCAGCGGCTGGGCTAAACGCAAACGCCACCCGCCGGCACATTCGTAGGATGGTGTAGAGCGCAGCGAAACCCATCACCGGATTTGCACCCGACCCACAGGCTCACACAACCCCTGTGGGAGCGGCTTCAGCCGCGAAAGACCCGCCGCAGGCACAGGGCTGCGAATGGACGGATACTCCATCGCGAATGAATTCGCTCCTACAGGCGGGTGCAGATCGGGCTGCCGAAAGGCGGCCTTTGACTGATTCGATGTACCTGGGTTCACCGTTCGGTTAAATTTTTTTATCGCTATTCGTCCTGTAAGTGCCCTCATCCATCACCGCATTCCCATGGACGCAGTCGGCAGGGCACATCCGATCAGCGGCGCTTCACCAGCGAAGTGGCGTCGCACTCTCACAACAGGACGGTAAAGCATGCAGAAGTACGATGTTGAACGACGTTCAGGGAGATTGCCCTATGCCTCGCGGCGGCCACTGAGCGCGCTGTTCTCGGCGATGGTGCTGGGGGCGGTCCTGGGTGGGCCGGTGAGTGCAGCGCCCAAGCAACTGAACATTCCGGCCCAGTCGCTGGACCGTGCCCTGGCCGCGCTCAGCGAGCAGGCGGGCGTGCAGATCCTCTACAGCTCCGACCTCGTCCGGGGCAAGCTGTCGACGGCGGTGAACGGCAACATGGAAGTCGAAACCGCGCTGGAAACCCTGCTCAAGGGCGCGGGCGTCAACTACCGCATCGAGAACAACACGGTGCTCCTCACCAGCACCGCCGATGAGAGCAG
This sequence comes from Aquipseudomonas alcaligenes MRY13-0052, assembly GCA_000474255.1. GTDB lineage: Bacteria > Pseudomonadota > Gammaproteobacteria > Pseudomonadales > Pseudomonadaceae > Metapseudomonas > Metapseudomonas solani. The sequence continues at coordinate 44,818 of BATO01000024.1, read as the reverse complement.
CGCCCTGGACCTGGGCGCCACCTTCATCTCCGGCCAGGGCATGGGCGAGGCCACCGAGAACTCCGGTTCCTACACCACCGGCCTCACCAGCGTGGGCTCCAAGACGCCCACCAGCCTCAAGGAGACCCCGCAGTCGGTGTCGGTGATCAGCAGCCAGCTGATCGAAGACCGGCGCATGACCACGCTGTCCGAGGCGATGAAGATGACGCCCGGCATCACCGTCAAGAACGGCACCTACCGCCTGCCCAAGCTGGCTTCCCGTGGCTTCGGCATCGACAACGTGCAGATCGATGGCGCAGCGCCCATGGACATCGGCTCCGGGGTCGGCACCTTCTACGGCAACAAGCTGTACAACCTGGCCGAGTACGATCACATCGAGGTCCTGCGTGGCTCCTCCGGCCTGCTGGGCGGCACCGGTGACCCGGGCGGCATCATCAACCTGGTGCGCAAGCGCCCGCTGGACCAGTACCAGCTGAAGTTCAACGCCTCCGCCGGTAGCTGGGACAACTACCGCACCGAAGCGGACATCACCGGCCCGCTGGGCTTCGACGGCAAGCTGCGCGGTCGCGCCGTGGTGTCCTACGAGGACCGCCAGTACTTCATGGACAACCGCAGCACCGAAGAGCCCTTCTTCTACGGCGTGCTGGAGGCGGATGTCACCCCGGACACCATGGTGACCTTCGGCGCCAGCTACGCGCGGACCCACGAGAACGGCACCGGCGACGGCCTGCCGCGCTACTCCCGTGGTGGCGACCTGCACCTGCCGCGCCACACCTGGTACACCACCGGCCAGGCGTACATGGACGGCTACGACGAGGAGGTCTTCTTCAAGATCGACCACTACCTGTCGGAGGATTGGAAGCTCAACACCAGTTACACCTACACCTACAACAAGTCCGACACCGAGGGCATCATCCCCTACGGTTCGGTGGACGAGACCACCAACATCGGCCCCTACTGGTGGGGCAGCTACGTCTCCTCCTGGAGCAAACAGTCGGTCTTCGATACGAACCTCAGTGGCAAGTTCGATGCTTTCGGCCGCCAGCACGAACTGCTGGTGGGCGCCGACTACCAGAAGGTGACCAGCCGCTGGCGCGCCGCCGACGGCATGCTCGGCAAGGGCGGCTACATCGACCTGTGGAACCCCGGTGCATCGCCGCTGCCGACCAACGCCACCGACCACGACTACTGGCGCGACTACAGCCCCAACACCCGCGAACAGTACGGTGTCTATTCCACCCTGCGCCTGCAGCTGACCGACCCGCTGAAGCTGGTGCTCGGTGCCCGCGCACAGCGCTACAAGTACGAGCAGGACTACCAGATCAAGACCGCAGGGGTCTGGAACTACCAGCCTTCGACCCGCTACCGCGAGCCCACCAAGCTGGTGCCCTTTGGTGGCCTGATCTATGCGCTGGATGACGAGTGGTCGGCCTACGTCAGCTACGCCGAGATCTTCAAGCCCCAGGCGCAGAAGCGTAAAGGACCGGTCGGTAATCCCGATGTCGTGGAGCCCATGACCGGCAAGACCTATGAAATGGGCCTAAAGGGCGAGCTCTTCGACGGCCGCCTGAACCTCTCCGGCGCGCTGTTCTATACCAAGCGCCTGAACGAGGCGATGAGCGACCCCGCCTATCGTCGGCCGCCGGACAGCTACAGCGGCAGCTGCTGCTTCATCGGCCAGGGCAAGATCATCAGCAAGGGCATCGACCTGGAAGCCACCGGTGAAATCACCCCCGGCTGGGAAGTGATCGCGGGCTACACCCTCAACCTCACCGACAACCAGACCGAAAAAAGCGACTACACCAGCATTACCCCGCGCCACCTGGCCAAGCTGTGGACCGTCTACACCCTGCCGGGCGAGTTCGAGAAATGGCGCGTGGGCGGCGGCGTCGAGGTGCAGAGCACCAACTACGTGTCCGGCATGGCGTATGACTTCGACTCCGTGGGCAATCCGATCAACGAGACGCCCTACGATTTCACCCAGAGCGGTTACGCCGTGTATGGCGCGATGGTCGAATACAAGGTGGACGACAACTGGACGGTGGCCGTCAACGGCAACAACCTGTTCGACCGCCGCTACTACGAAACCGTGGGTACCTCCGAATACGGCAACTACTACGGTGCACCACGCAACTTCATGCTGACCCTGCGCGGCGAGTTCTTCTGAACCCGGCCCCTGGGCGACGAGACACCAGGCTCCAGCGATCCCGGACGATCACAAGACCAAAAGGCCCATGCGCAAGCATGGGCCTTTTGCATTGCCGCGCCGTTTGACGAGGCGGAGGCGTTCCCCGTCGGACGCGCGCGTCGTGGATGGCGGCTCTCGTAGGATGGCGTAGAGCGAAGCGAAACCCATGCGGTGGATGTATCAGGAGACTCAGGACCTTGCCTGAAACACCGAGCGTCGGTGCGCGCAGCACACCCTACACGAGCCCAGGCCTTGGCACCGTAGCCCGGGCTTCAGCCCAGGAATGGCACGGAGGTGGGTTACCGAGGACGATTCGGCGGGAGGGTCAACGCGCGAGCAGCCATTGTTCCGCATTGCGGTAGATCGAGGCCACCTCGTCGGTGATGCCGGACATGCGCAGGAAGTCGTGGGTGAAACCACGCTCCAGGACCGGGGTGACCTCGGTGCCGCCCTGGCGCAGGTGCTCGGCGTAGGCCTGGCCTTCATCCACCAGCGGGTCGTACTCGGCCAGCGACAGGTAGGTCGGCGCCAGGGGCGCGGTGACCGGGGCGAGCAGGGGGGAGGCGCGCCAGTCCAGGCGTTGCTCGGCGGTGCAGTAGTGCTGGTAGAACCACTCCAGGGTCAGGGTTTCCAGCAGGTAGCCCTCGGCGTAGCGGCGGTGGGAGTCGCGCTGCCGGCTGATGTCGGTCACCGGGTAGAACAGCAACTGGGCGAAGGGCCGCAGCTTCTGCTGCTCCGGGGTGATCACCGCTTCGGCCGCCAGCACGGTGGCCAGGGTGGCGCCGACGCTGTCGCCGGCCACGGCGAATCGCTCGGCCAGGCCCAGGGCCTGGGCCTGCTCCACCAGCCAGTTGGCGCAGTCGCTGGCGTCATTGGCGGCGGTCGGGAAGGGCGCCTCGGGGGCGCGGCGGTAGGTCGGGGCCAGCACCGCAAAGCGCCCACTGGCAGCCAGGCGGCGGCACACCGGGTCGTGTGAGTCCAGGTCGCCCACCACGTAGCCACCGCCGTGGAAGTAGAGGATGGTCGGCAGTGCCTGCCCTTGCTGGCCGGAAGCGCGGTAGAGCCGTGCCTGCAGCGTGGCGCCGTCCCGGGTGGGGATGCTCAGCGGCGTTACCGCGACCGAACTCGGCGGGTCGGGGTCGAGCACGTGCGAGGTGTTGGAGAACTCCTGGCGCGCCTGTTCGACGCTGAGTTCATGCATGGGGCGGCTCTTGCCGCTCAAGCGTCCCAATTCGGCCAACTCCAGGAAGGCTTCGAGATTCGGGTCCAGGGACATGGGTATTCCTTATTGTCTGCAGGCGTGAAGAGAAGAAGGGGCCCCGTTGCCGGGGCCCCGGGCTAACCGGCTACCGATTCGCTGTCCAGCACCCTGTCGGTGATGTCGTGCAGGAAGCCGGCGTGGCGCAGGATGTCGTAGTGCCCCGCACTCACTTGCCGGTGCTCGCGGGCCTCGGGGAAGTACCCCTGCAAGGTGCGTTGCTGATCGGCGCTGCGCTCCTGCACCGCCCACCAGCAACTGGGCTGGGCGTCCAGGCTCGGCACCTGCTTCCAGGCCAGCGACAGGGCCTTGAGCTTCATCGCCGCGAGGAAGGTATGGGCCAGCTCCTCGGCGGTGATGGCCGCGCCGTTGGCATCCGCACCCACGGCGGCCTGGGCGTCGGCAATCCACTGGCGCACGTCGCGGGCGTCACTGCCGGGTGGCAGTGGCTGGTCCGGCAATGCTTCCCGGGGCACGCCCAGCAGGGTGGCGAGGAAGGCGCTCAGTTCGCTCTCCCAGCCCTCGTTGCCGTCCTCGTGGGAGTCGACCGGGGTGAAGCAGTCCACCAGGCCGAGCAGTTCGACCTCCTGCCCCTGGCGCTCCAGTTCCTGGGCCACCAGCAAGGCCAGCGCACCGCCCAGCGACCAGCCCAGCAGCCGGTAGGGGCCGTGGGCCTGCTTCTGGCGGATGAAGCGGGTGTAGTCGATGGCCATGGCTTCCAGCGAGCGGTCTTCCCAGGTGCGGTCCAGCAGCATGCGGCACTGGATGCCGTAGACGCTGCAGCGGCCTTCGAGGCGCCGGGCGAGGGGCTCGTAGTCGAACACGGTGCCGAAGCCCGCGTGCAGGCAGAACAGCGCCACGTCGCCCTGGGCGGGTGCATTGAGGGGCAGCAGCGGGTCCAGCTCGCGCACCTCGTCGTCGTAGCCGGACAGCTCGGCGATGGTGGGCTTGCCGATCATGTCGCGCAGCTTCAGGGTGAGGCCGAGCTCGGGACGGGCGCGCAGCTTCGACAGCACCTTGAGGATGCGCAGCGAGTCGCCGCCGAGTTCGAAGAAGTTGTCCGTCACCCCGACTTGCTCGATTTCCAGCACCTCTTGCCAGATGGCCGCCAGGTGCCGTTCCACCTCGTTGCGCGGGGCGACGAAGGTGCGCACCTTGAGCTCCGGAGCCGGCAGCGCATTGCGGTCGACCTTGCCGTTGGCGTTGAGCGGCAGTGCCGGCAGGCTGACGATGTGCACCGGCACCATGTATTCCGGCAGGTCACCCTGCAGTGCTACGCGCAGGGTGTCGCCCTGCACGCCGCTGGCGCTGGCCACGTAGCCGATCAACTGCTGGCTGCCGTTGACCTCGCGGGCGACCACCACCGTATCCTGGATGCCGGGCAGGGCCCGCAGGCGTGCCTCGATCTCGCCGGGCTCGATACGGAAGCCACGGATCTTGATCTGGTTGTCCAGGCGGCCGAGGTAGTCGATGACGCCATCGGCGCGCTGGCGCACCCAGTCACCGCTGCGGTACAGGCGGCCGCCGGCGGAGAAGGGGTCGGCGACGAAGCGTTCGGCGGTGAGCCCCGGGCGCTGGTGGTAGCCGCGGGCGAGGCCTTCGCCCCCGATGTACAGCTCGCCGGCGACGCCTCGCGGCACCGGGTTGAGGTGGCTGTCCAGCACATAGAGGCTGCGCTGGCCGACCCGCGAGCCGATGGGTGCGTAGCGGGCGCCGCAGGTGCCGCTGGCAGCGGTCTTCCACAGCATCGGGGTGACCACCGTTTCGGTGGGGCCGTAGCCATTGGTCAGGGTGACCGGTTTCAGGGCGCGCTTGACCCGCTCGAAGTTGGCCTCGGCCACGGCGTCGCCACCGAAGCAGTAGACCCGCACCGGTGGTGGCGATTGCTCCTGGGTCTGGGCGTATTCGGCCAGCTGTTGCAGGTAGGCGGGCGGGAAGCAGGCGATGTCGATGCGCTGTTCGTGCAGGGCCTGCCAGGTTTCCTCGGCGGTCCACAGGCGGTTGTCACGGATCACCAGGCAACCCCCGTGGGATAGGGTGGTCAGCCAGCGCTCCTGGGCGCCGTCGAAGGCAAAGGACATGAACAGCAGCTCACGGGTCTGCGGGGTCATCTCGTACAGTTCGCCGATGGCCTGGCAGTGCATGCGGATGGCCTCGTGGGCCACCGCCACGCCCTTGGGCTTGCCGGTGGAGCCGGAGGTGTAGATCAGGTAGGCCAGGTGGCCACCCTCGGCATGCACCGGCAGCTCGGCGACGGCACGCGCGGGCAGCGGCTCGTCCAGCAGCAGCAGCGGCGTTTCCCAGAAGTCGTCGAAGCGGGTGCACAGCGGGCGCGTGCTGATCAGCAGGCACATGGCGGCATCCTCCACCACCCAGCGCAGGCGCTCGGCGGGGTGCTCGATGTCCATCGGGACGTAGGCTGCCCCGGTCTTCATCACCGCGTAGAAGGCTACCAGGGTGTCCACCGAGCGTTCCAGGGCGACACCGACGATGCTCTCCGGGCCGACGCCGCGGTGGCTCAGCTCGGCGGCCAGTTGGCTGGCGCGCTGCTCCAGTTCGGCAAAGCTCAGGCGCTGTTCGGCGCACACCGCCGCGAGCGCCTCGGGCTGCACCAGGGCGTGCCGGCGGATCTGCTCCGCCAGCAGCGGCTGGGCGGTGGAGGGCAGGAAGTGATTCTGTTCGTCGAGCAGCGCCTGCTCCGCCGGGGGCAGCATCGGCAGGCTGCCGATGCGGGCGTCCGGCTGTTCCAGCAGCGCCCGCAGCAGGGTTTCGAAGCTGCTGCGGATGAGCTGGACGGCGCCTTCGGTGAAGGCGTTGCGCAGGTAGAGGAACTCGATGCTGAAGGTGTCTTCGAGGTGGACCGCCAGGTCCATGGCGAAGTTGGTCACATCGCGGCCGGCGACCTTGCCAAAGCGCAGGTGCTCTTGCTCCGCCTCCTGCAGGCGTTCGTCCACCGGGTAGTTCTCGAACACGATGATGCTGTCGAACAGCGCCTGGCCACCCTGGCCGGACCAGCGTTGCAGCTCGGCCAGCGGGGTGTGTTCGCGCTCGCGGACTTCCACGTTGTAGCCCTGCAGCTGCTCCAGCCACTGGCGCACCGAGTGCTCGGGGCTGGGCGTCTGGATGATCGGCAGGGTGTTGATGAACAGCCCGAGCATCTCGTCGGCGCCGGGCAGGCTGGTGGGGCGGCCGGCCACTGTGGCACCGAAGCACACCGTGGATTGCCCCGTGCAGCGTTGCAGCAGCAACAGCCAGGCGGCCTGGATCAGGGTGTTGGGGGTGACCCGCAGGCGCTGGGCCTGCTCGCGCAGGTGCTGCGTGGCGTCGCGGTCCCAATGCAGGTACAGCGCCTGGTGGCCAACGCCGTTGGCGTCGGGGCGCGGCGCCAGGTGGTCGGCGAGCAGGGTCGGCCCTTCGAGGGCCTGCAGCTTCTGCCGCCAGAAGGTTTCCAGGGGCTCGCCGGGCTGGGCCTGCAGCCAGGCGATGTAGTCGCGGTAGCGACCACGGCGCGGCGCCGGCTCCAGGCCGTTGTAGGTTTCCAGCACCTCGCCCAGCAGGCGCGAGTTGCTCCAGCCGTCCATGAGGATGTGGTGGCTGGTCCAGATCAGGTGTGCGCGGCCCTCGCCCAGTGTGACCAGGGTCAGGCGCATCAGCGGCGCGTGCAGCAGGTCGAAGCCCCGGGCGGCCTCTTCCTCGGCCAGGGCCTGCAGCGCTTCGGGCGCTACCTGGCGCTGGCTCCAGTCCAGCAGCGACACCGGCAGGCGGGCGCTGCGATAGACCACCTGCAGCGGCTGGGCTAGGTGGCTCTCGCTCCAGAAGCCGGTACGGAGGATTTCGTGGCGGGCGATCACTGCGTCCCAGGCGGCGACGAAGCGCTCGGCATCCAGCCCTTCGACGTCCACCGCCATCTGGTTGATGTAGTAGGCCGCTTCCGAGGCTTCCAGGGTATGGAACAGCATGCCCTGCTGCATGGGCGACAGCGGGTAGATGTCTTCGATGGCCGCCAGGTCCAGCGGCAGCCTGTCCAGCTGTGCCTGGGTCAGCCCGGCCAGGGGGAAGTCCGATGGCGTGGCGCCCCGGGTGCCTGCCGTGCAGCAATGGTCGATCAGTGCGTGCAGCTCGCGGCTGTAGTCGTCGGCCAGGCGCGCAATGGTGGCGTCGTCGTACAGGTCCTGGCTGAAGGTCCAGCCGATGTTCAGCTCGCCGCCGTAGATCTGCCCGTTGAGGGTCAGCCAGTTGCCCAGGGGCGCGTCCTCGCTCTGCTCCTGGCCGCTGCCTTCCGGCGCCGGCACGAAGAGGGCGCCTTCGGCATCGTCGAAGCTGTTATCGAACTGGCCGAGGTAGTTGAAGGTGATGCGCGGCGTGGGCAGCGCGGCCAGGCGCTGGCGGGTTTCGGCGTCGCCGAGGTGGCGCAGGGCGCCGAACGACAGGCCCTTGTCGGGCAGGGCACGCAGCGCTTCCTTGACGCTCTTGATCGACTCGGCGAGGTCGCCGCCGACGCTGAGCTTCACCGGGAACAGGCTGGTGAACCAGCCCACGGTGCGGGTGAGGTCGATGTCGTCGAACAGGTCCTCGCGGCCGTGGCCTTCCAGTTGCACGAGCACGTCCTGGTGGCCGCTCCAGCGGGCGACGACGCGGGCGAGGGCGGTCAGCAGCAGGTCGTTGATCTGGGTCCGGTAGGCCGCCGGGGCGGTCTGCAGCAGGCGCCGGGTCGCGGCCTGGTCGAGGTGGCTGCTGAGGGTCGTGGCCTGGCTGTTGCGCAGGCTGCCCTGTGGGTTGTCGCAAGGCAGGTCGATCGGGGCCTTGGCCAGTTGCTCCAGCCAATAGGGCAGGGCAGCGCTGCGCGCGGTGCTGGCGGCGTAACCGTGCAGGCGCTCGGCCCAGGCCTTGGTGGAACTGGTCTTGGCGGGCAGCCGTGGAGCTTGCCCGGCCTCGAACTGGCGATAGAGGGTTTGCAGGTCCTCGAAGAGGATGCGCCAGGAAACACCGTCCACTGCCAGGTGGTGGATGGCCAGCAGCAGCCGCTGGCTGCCATCGGGCATGTCCACCAGCAGGGCGCGGACCAGCTCCGCCGATTCCAGGGCCAGGCTGCGCTGGGCCTGGTCGGCCAGGGCCGTGAGCTCATCGGCGGTGGCCAGTTGGCGGTGCCAGAGCACCGGGCGCAGGGCATTAGGCGCAAGCACCTGGGCCTGCCAGGCGCCGTCCTGCTGGGTGAAGCACTGGCGCAAGCCGTCGTGGTGAACCTGCAGGGCCGCCAGTGCCTGTTCCAGCAGCGCCGGCTGCAGCGGGGCCGTCGGGCGCAGCAGAACGGCCTGGTTCCAGTGATGGCGCTGCGGGATCGCGGTCTCGAAGAAGGTCTGCTGGATGGGCAGCAAGGCCACCGCGCCGAGCACCGGCCCCTGGTCGATGACCTGGGCTTCACCGAGGCGCGCGACGGCGGCTAGCTCCTGCACGCTCTGGTGCAGGAACAGGTCTTTCGGAGTGAACAGGATGCCCGCCTGGCGGGCCCGGCTCACCACCTGGATGGAGATGATGGAGTCCCCGCCCAGCTCGAAGAAGTTATCGATCACGCCAATTCGCGCGACCTTGAGGATGTCCTGCCAGATCTCGGCGATGCCTCGTTCGAGGTCGTTGCGCGGCGCCACGTAGGCGGTTTGCACCACGCTGGCATCCAGCGCCGGCAGGGCCTTGCGGTCGAGCTTGCCGTTGGTGGTCAGGGGCAGGTGGTCGAGGAACAGCAGGTGCGCCGGCACCATGTAGTCCGGCAGGTGTTCGCGCAGGTGCGCCTTCAGCGCGTCACGCAGAGCGACTTCGTCGAGGCTACTGCCGTGCACCAGGTAGGCCACCAGCTGCGGGCCGCCGTTGCCGTCCTGGGCCAGCACCGCCGCCTCGCGAATCGAGGGGTGCGCCAGCAACTGCGCTTCGATCTCGCCCAGCTCGATACGGAAGCCACGGATCTTCACCTGCTGGTCCAGCCGGCCGATGTACTCGATCACACCGTCGCTGCGGTAGCGCGCCAGGTCGCCGGTGCGGTACAGCCGCTCGCCCTGCGCCGAGAACGGGTCCGGCACAAAGCGCGTGGCGCTCAGGCCGGGGCGCTTCAGGTAGCCACGAGCCAGGCCTGGGCCGCCGACATACAGCTCACCGGTGCAGCCCTGGGCCACCGGGTTAAGCGCGCCGTCGAGCAGGTACCAGGTCAGGTCGGGGATGGCTTCACCAATGGGGCTGCTGGCGCCCTGTTGCAGGTCGTCAAGGGACAGCGGTCGCCAGGTCACATGCACCGTGGTTTCGGTGATGCCGTACATATTCACCAGGCGCGGTGCGCTGTCGCCAAAGCGTTCGAACCAGGGCGCCAGGCCTTTTACTTCCAGTGCTTCACCACCGAACACCACATAGCGCAGCGCCGAGGCCTGATCGTTTGCGGTGCAAGCCACGCCCATCAGCGCCTTGAACGCAGACGGCGTCTGGTTCAGCACCGTGACGCCTTCACGGCAAAGCAATGCGTGGAACTCGTCCGGCGAACGAGTCACCCACTGCGGGACGATCACCAGGCGACCGCCGTACAGCAGCGCACCAAAGATTTCCCACACCGAGAAGTCGAAGGCGAAGGAGTGGAACAGGCTCCAGACATCCTCGGGGCCGAAGTTGAACCAGGCGTCGGTGGCGGTGAACAGGCGCATGGCGTTGTCGTGGCTGAGCAGCGCACCCTTGGGCTGGCCGGTGGAGCCGGAGGTGTAGATGACATAGGCCAGGTTGGCCGGGCTGAGGGCGACATTGGGGTTGTCGTCGCGACCCTGGCCATCGTCGGGCTCCAGGGACAGAACCCGGACCTGCTCAGGAATGACCAGACGCTCACGAGCACTGTCTTCGGTCAGCAGCAATTGCAGTCCACTGTCTTCGATCAGGAAGGCCAGGCGATCTTCCGGGTAGGCCGGGTCCAGGGGCACATAGGCACCGCCGGCCTTGAGGATGGCCAGCAGGCCAACGATCACGTCCAGGCCACGGCCGGCGGCCAGGCCGACCAGGCTGTCAGGCTGCACGCCTTCGGCGATCAGGCGGTGGGCCAGGCGGTTGGCGCGGCGGTTGAGCTCGCCATAGGCCAGGGTCTGGCCCTCGAAGCTCAGGGCAATGGAATCCGGCGACTCGGCGGCGCGCTGTTCGAACAGCTGGTGCAGGCAGGTATCCACCGGGAAGTGCGCAGGCGCGGGGTTCCAGGCTTGCAGGTTGGCTTGCTGCTCACTGTTCGACAGCATCGGCAGCTCGGCCAGGCGCTGGTTCGGGTGGGCGACCATGGCCGCGAGCAGGTTGCGCCAGTGGACGGCCAGGCGCTCTACGGTGGCGGCTTCGAACAGGTCGGTGGCGTAGGTGAGGATCGCCTGCAGGGTGCCGTCGGCGCCCTGATGCTCGAAGGTGTCCAGGGTCAGGTCGAACTGGGCGGTGTGGTTGCTCCAGCCCATGGCCTCCACCTGCAGGTCGGCGATCACGGGCAGTGCGCGCTCGCTGCCGCTGGCGGTCTGGTGGTTGTACATCGCCTGGAACAGCGGGCTGTGGGCCAGGCTGCGTTCCGGCGAGAGGGCGGTCACCAGTTGTTCGAAGGGCAGGTCCTGGTGCGCCTGGGCGGCGAGCAAGGCCTGCCTGGCCTGCTTGAGCAGGGCCGGCAGCGCCATCTGGCCATCCAGCTCGGCACGCAGCACCAGGGTGTTGACGAAGAAGCCGATCAGGCCTTCGGTTTCCAGGCGGTTGCGGTTGGCGATGGGCACGCCGATGCGGATGTCCGTCTGCCGGCTGTAGCGATGCAGCAGGGCCTGGAAGGAGGCCAGCAACAGGGTGAACAGGGTGACGTCGTGCTGGCGGGCCAGTTGCTTGAGCTGGGTGGTCAGCGTGCTGCCGATTTCGAATGGCAGGCGTGCACCCAAGTGCCGGCTGACGGCTGGGCGCGGGTGGTCCAGCGGCAGTTCGAGCACGGGTTGCTCGCCACCGAGCTGGCCCGTCCAGTAGGCCAGTTGCCTGTCGCGTTCGCCGGCGTCCATCCACTGGCGTTGCCACGCGGCATAGTCGGCGTACTGGATCGGCAGCACCGGCAAGGCGGTGGCCTGCCCTTGCGAATGGCCGTGGTAGAGCCGAACCAGTTCCTCGACCATCAGCTGCATGGACCAGCCATCGGCAACGATGTGGTGCAGGGTCACTGCCAGCAGATGGTCAAGGCCGTCCAGGCGCAGCAGGCGGGCACGCAGCAGGGGACCCTGGCGCAGGTCGAAGGGGCGGCTGATTTCCGCCTGCAGCCAGCTGTCGGCCGTGGCGTCGGTCGGCAGCTGATCCACCTCGATCGAAAGCGGGTAGGGCGCCGAGATGATCTGGACGGTTTTGTCCTGGTGCTGCTCGAAGTGCGTGCGCAGCGACTCATGCCGGGCGATCAGGTCGCTGAAAGCTTGTTCCAGGGCCGCAATATCCAGCTCGCCCTTCAGGCGCAGCGCCGAGGGGATGTGGTACGCGGCGCTTTCCGGCTCCAGTTGCCAGAGGAACCACTGGCGCTCCTGGGCATAGGACAGCGGTAGCGGCTGTTCCCGGGAAATCGGCAGCAGCGGCGGCTCGGCCTGGACCAGCGGTTGCCCGATGGCGCGGGCGAACTCGCTGAGTTGCGGGTGCTCGAACAGGGTGCGCAGCGACACCTCGCGCTGCAGCTGCTGCCGAGCGCGCGACACCACCTGGGTGGCCAGCAAGGAGTGCCCGCCCAGCTCGAAGAAACCGTCATGACGGCCGACCCGCTCGACACCGAGCAGGGCCTGCCAGATATCTGCCAGCTGGCGTTCCAGGCCTTCCTGGGGTTCCACGTATTCCTTGCGCGATTGCCCAGCCTCGGGTTGCGGCAGCGCCTTGCGCTCCAGTTTGCCGTTGGGGCTTAGGGGCATGGACTCCAGCAGCACCCACTGGGCGGGGACCATGTAGTCCGGCAGTCCCTGGCGCAGCTGGCTGGCCAGCGATTCGGTGTCCAGATCGCCTTGAGCAGGCACTACGTAGCCCACCAGGCGCTGGTCGACGGCCAGCACCACGGCTTCGCGGACTTCAGCCAGTTCCATCAAACGGGCTTCGATCTCGCCCAGTTCGATGCGCAGGCCACGGATCTTCACTTGGTGGTCGATGCGGCCGGCGTATTCGATCACGCCGTCTGGGCGATAGCGCGCCAGGTCGCCGGTGCGGTACATGCGTTCGCCGGCCACGAAGGGGTTGGCAACGAAACGCTCAGCCGTTAGTGCCGGGCGACGGTGGTAACCACGGGCCAGGCCTTCACCAGCCAAGTACAGCTCGCCGAGTACGCCAACAGGCACTGGCTCCAGGTTGGCATCGAGGATGTAGCAACCCAGGTTGGCAATCGGCTGCCCAATCGGCACGCCATCCTTACCCTCGTCGATGCAGGTCCAGTGGGTCACGTCGATGGCCGCTTCGGTGGGGCCATAGAGGTTGTACAGACCGGCCTTTGGCAGTCGGGCAAAGACCTGTTGCTGCGCATCCACTGGCAAGGCTTCACCGCTGCAAACAATGCGTTTGAGGCTGCTGCAACGCTCTACCTGCGGGTCGAGCAGGAAGGCTTGGAGCATCGAGGGCACGAAGTGCAGCGTGCTGACACGCTCTTGCTCGATCAGCGCCACCAGCTTGGCCGGGTCACGGTGGTCGCTAGGGGCCGCGACCACTAAGCGCGCTCCGGTCATCAGTGGCCAGAAGAACTCCCACACCGACACATCGAAGCTGAACGGGGTTTTCTGCAAAACAGAGTCATCACCGCTCAGGCCATAAGCCTGTTGCATCCAGCACAGCCGGTTGGTCAGGGCGGAATGGCGGTTACCGGCGCCCTTGGGCTTGCCGGTGGAGCCGGAGGTGTAGATCACATAGGCGAGGTTTTCGCTATCAACGACAACCTCTGGATTGGTCTCCGGGAAGTCGCCCAATAGCGCCTGATCCAGATCGATACGCTGCACACCTTCGGCCAGCGGCAGGTCGAGGTGCGATTGGCTCAGCAACAGTTTCACGGCGCTGTCGTCGAGCATGTAGGCCAGGCGTTCGGCCGGGTATTCCGGGTCCAGCGGCACATAGGCGCCACCGGCTTTGAGAATGGCCAGCAAGCCCACGACCATCTCGATGGAACGCTCGACGGCGATGCCCACCAGGCTGTCCGGGCCGACGCCTTGGGCGATCAGCGTGTGGGCCAGGCGGTTGGCGCGGCGGTTGAGTTCGGCGTAGCTGAGTTGCTCAGCGCCAAAGGCCAGGGCCGGCGCATCGGGATTGCGCAACACCTGGGCTTCGATCAGGTGATGGACCGGGGTAGTCAGCGGGTAGTCGGTGGCGGTTGCGTTCCAGCCTTGCAGCTGGGCTTCGCGCTCCTCGACGGACAGCATCGGCAGCTCAGCGATGGGGGCGTCGGGCTGGGCGAGCATCGCGTCCAGCAGGCCCAGCCAGTGGCCGGCCATGCGTTCGATGGTCGCCGTCTCGAACAGGTCGGTGGCGTACACCAGGCTGGCAGAGAGGCCATCCGCCGATTCGAAGGTGGTGAGGGTGAGGTCGAACTGGGCGGTGCGCACCTCCCGTGATACCGGCTCCACTTGCAGCTCGCCAGAGCCTTGGGCTGCGGTGCCGCGCTCCGCTTCCAGGTGGTTGTACATCACCTGGAACAGCGGTGTGTGGCTGAGGCTGCGCTCGGGTTGCAGCGCTTCCACCAGTTGCTCGAAGGGCAGGTCCTGGTGGGTCTGTGCGCCCAGGGCCATCTGCCGTACCTGTTGCAGGAGCACCCGGAAGCTGGGGGTCTCCTCGAAGCGCGCATTGAGCACCTGGGTGTTGACGAAGAAGCCGATCAACCGCTGGGCTTCCGCCCGCTGGCGGTTGGCCACGGGCACGCCGACGCGGATTTCCTGCTGGCCGCTGTAGCGGTGCAGCAGGGCCTGGAAGGAGGCCAGGAGGAGCATGAAGGGCGTGGCGTTTTCCTGCTGGGCGAGCGCTTGCAGGCGTCGCGCCAGCGTGGCGTGCAGCGGCACTTCGAAGCTGGCACCCCGGGTGCTTTGCACGGCCGGGCGCGGGTGGTCGGTGGGCAGTTCCAGCACGGGCTGGCGTTCGCCGAGCTGGGCTTTCCACCAGCTCAGTTGGCGGTCACGCTCGCCGGCTTCCATCCAGTGGCGCTGCCACACCGCGTAGTCGCCGTACTGGATGGGCAACGGCGCGAGGTCGTCTGCCGTGCCGGCGTGCCGGGCGCTGTAGAGCTGCACCAGTTCCTGGGCCATCACCTGCATGGACCAGGCGTCGGAGATGATGTGGTGCTGCACCAGCAGCAGGATGTGGTCCTGCTCGCCGAGCTGGATCAGGCGCACCCGCAGCAGCTCATCGGCGAGCAGGTCGAACGGCTCGCCGATCAGCGCTTCGAGGTGACGATGCAGGGCGGCCTCGTCGGTGCCCGCTGGCAGTGTCTCTTCGACGATGGCCAGGGGCGCTGCCGCGTGGATGCGCTGGAAGCGCCGCGCATCGTGCTCGTAGAAGCGGGTGCGCAGGCTCTCGTGGCGCTCCACCAGGCGGTCGAAGCCGTGCTGCAGGGCGGCGCGGTCCAGTGGGCCGCGCAGGCGCAGGGCCAGGGGCATGTTGTAGGCCGTGCTGGTGGGGTCCAGTTCCCAGAGGAACCACTGGCGCTCCTGGGCGAAGGACAGTGGCAGGTGCTCGAACTGCTCACGGGTGACCGGGATGGGCAGGCGCGACAGGCTGATGCCCTTGTCGCTCATCTGCCGGTACAGCGTCTTGCGCGGCTCGGTGGGGAGCTTGATGAAGCGTTCGACCAGGGCGGACAGGGAGTTGCTTTGCATCAGTGCGTCTCCAGCACATCGAGCAGATCGAACAGATCACTCAGGTCAGAATCGGTGGTGGGGGTCTGCTGGGCGGCGAGCTGGCCGGCGAAATCCTCGAAGGTCGCGCTTTCGAACAGGCTGGCCAGGGGCGCCTCGATCTTCAGTTCCAGATGGACCCGGGAAATCACCTGGGTGGCCAGCAGCGAGTTGCCGCCCAGGGCGAAGAAGTTGTCGTCCTGGCCGACCTGCTCGATGCCCAGCACGGCGCGCCAGATGGCGGCGACGCCTTCCTGCAGGGTGCCTTCCGGTGCCCGGTGCAGGTGCGCGGCGCTGCGCAGTTCCAGGGTCGCCAGCACCTTGCGGTCGAGCTTGCCGTTGGCATTGCGCGGCATCTGCTCAAGCACCTGGTACAGCGGCGGCACCATGTAGGCGGGCAGCTGGCTCTTGAGGAAGGCGCGCAGGCGCTCGACATCCTCGGTCAGCGCCTCGGCGCCTTCGTGCAGGGTGAGGAAGGCCACCAGCTGCTTGCCGCGCCCGCTGTCGCAGACCAGCACCGCCGCTTCGCGGATGCCGGGGAACTGGGCGATGCGGGCTTCGATCTCGCCGGGCTCGATACGGAAGCCGTGGATCTTCACCTGGTGGTCGACGCGGCCGATGTACTCGAGGGCGTGGTCGTCCTTGCGCCGGCGGGCCAGGTCGCCGGTGCGGTAGAGGCGTTCGCCGGGCACCAGGGCGAAGGGGTTGGGCACGAACTGCAGGGCAGTGCGCACGGGGTCGGCGCAGTAGCCCCGGCCTACGCCGATGCCGGCCACGCAGATTTCGCCGGTGGCGCCGTCCGGCACCAGGGTCAGGTAGTCGTCCAGCAGGTACAGGCGGTTGTTGTCGGTGGGGTGGCCGATGGGCACCTGGCGGCGCTGGGCGGACTCGGGCGTCAGGGTCCAGAACGCCACGTCGTCCGAGCACTCGGCGGGGCCGTAGGCGTTGACCATGGGAATGTCGGGGTAGCGGCGCAGCCAGGCCGCGGCCGTCTCGGCCGGCAGGGCCTCGCCCGTGGGCAGCAGCCAGCGCAGGTCGGGCAGGGCCTGGAGCGGTTCTTCGAGCATCGCCTGGATCAGCGCCGGGACGATTTCCAGCACGGAGATGCGCTGCGCCCTGGTCTGCTCCAGCAGCACGCCGGGGTGGCGGGAAACGGCGTCGGGGAAGATCCGCACCTGGGCGCCGTACAGCGGCGCGGTGAGGAACTGCCACACGGAGATGTCGAACGCCTGGGAGGCGGTCTGGGCAATGATGTCGTGCTCGTCCAGGTGCAGGTACGGCACCTTGCTCAGCTGGTTGTTGAGCATGCCGGCCTGCTCGACCATCACGCCCTTGGGCTGCCCGGTGGAGCCCGAGGTGAAGATCACATAGGCCAGGTGGCGCGGCCCGCTGTGGATGCCGGGGCGGCGTTGATCATCGGCGCCCGCTTGCAGCTCTTCCCAGACCACCAGGCGGATGGCCCGCGCGGCGCCGGCGATCAGTGCCTCGGCCCGCTGGCGGTGGGCAGCCGTGCACACCAGGGCGGGGGCGCCGCTGCGTTGCAGGATGCCGCTGAGGCGTTCGTCCGGGTGGCTCGGGTCGAGGGGCAGGTAGCCGGCGCCGGCCTTGAAGGTGCCGATCATCATGCCCAGCAGTTCGAGGTCGCGGTCGGCCAGCAGCGCGACGGCCTGGTCGGCCACCACGCCCTCGGCGATGAGCCGGTGGCCCAGGCGGTTGGCGTGCTGGTCCAGCTCGCCGTAGGTCCAGCTGCGTGCCTCGCAGGTGGCGGCCACCCGCTCGGGGTGCTGGTCGACACGGGCTTCGAACTGGGCCACGTAGGGCGTCATCAGGTCGTGCCCGACCTCGGTGCGGTTGTGCCGCAGGGTCTGTTCGCCGAGATCGTCGCCGGCCTCCAGCAGCGCTTCGAGCGGGCCCTCCAGCGAGCCGGCGAGGCCGACCAGGAAGCTGCGGAAGCGCCCGAGCAGCGCGTCCATGGTCGGCCGGTCGAAGTAGCGCGTGTCATAGGACAGGTGCAGGCCCATCTGCTCGCCCGGGTAGATGACGGCGGTGATCGGGTAGTTGGTGTGGGTGCGCGAGGATTCGGCGGCCACCCCGAGGTTCTTCGCGTCCTCGCCGACCGAGTCGTCCAGGGGGGCGTTCTCGTAGACGAACAGGGTGTCGAACAGCGACAAACCCGCTTGCAGCTCGCTGCACGCCTGGATCTTCACCAGCGGCAGGTAGTCGTACTCGCGCATCGCCACGTTGCTGGCGAGGATGCCCTGCAGCCACTCCAGCACGCCGGTGCCCAGGTGCGGCGCGGGAATGCCGACGCGCAGGGGCACGCTGTTGATGAACAGGCCCACGGTGCTCTGCATTTCCGGGATGTGCGCCGGGCGGCCGGATACGGTCACGCCGAAGACGATGTCGCGGGCCCGCGAGTGGTGGTGCAGGGCGAGGGCCCAGGCCGCCTGGACGAAGGTGTTCAGGGTCAGGCGGTGCTGGGTGGCACGCTCCTGCAGCAGGCGGCTTTCGTCGAGGGTCAGCCAGGTGTAGTTGTCGTCGATGGCCGAATGGGTGGCGTGATCGCCAACCGGCGGGCGGTCCATGGGCAGGGCGGTGGGTTGCTCGAAACCTTCGAGCTGTTCACGCCAGAAGGCTTCGGCGGTGTCGGGTGCCTGCTGCTGCAGCCACTCGATGAAGTGACGGAAGCGGTACGGCGTCTGCAGGTGTTCCTGACGGCCTTCCAGGCGCGCGTGGTAGATCTCGAAGAAGTCGGCCATCAGCAGCGAGCGGCACCAGGCGTCCAGCAGGATGTGGTGGTTGCTCATGACGAACAGGTGGCTCTGGTCGGGCAGCCGGAACAGGTGGAAGCGGATCGGCGGTGCGCTGGCCAGGTCGAAGCCGGCCTTGCGTTCTGCAGCGAGCAGGGTTTCGATGCGCGCCTTGGCTTCGTCCTCGGGCAGCAGGCTGAGGTCCAGCAGTGCGACATCCACCTCGGGGGCGCGACGAATCACCTGCATCAGGTCGCCGCCGGTGTTCCACACGAACGAGGCGCGGACCGCTTCATGGCGCTGGATCACCTGGCGCCAGGCGGTGCGGAACTCTGCGTAGTCCAGCGCCTCGCGGATCACATAGCACTCCTGCATGAAGTAGATCCCGGAGTGCTTCTCCAGCAGCGTGTGCACCAGCAGGCCTTCCTGCATCGGCGACAGCGGGTAGATGTCTTCGATGTCGTCCGGGGCGATCTGCAGGGCGTCCAGCTGGGCCTGGCTGAGCCTGGCCAGGGGGAAGTCCGAGGGGGTCACCCCGAGGGCGCGGCCGGTGCAGCAGTGCTCGACTATTTGCTCGATCTCGGCCAGGCAGTCGGCGGCCAGGGCTTCGATGGCCTCGCGCTGGAACATCTCGCGGCTGAAGGTCCAGCTGAGGCTGAGGCGGTTGTCGAACACCTGGCCGTTGATGGTCAGCCAGTTGCCCAGGGGCGTTTCTGCGTCACGCTCGTCGCCGGTGGGTCCTTCGCAGGGGGCCAGGAAGGCGCCGGAGGCGTCGTCGAAACTGCCGTCGAACTGGCCCAGGTAATTGAAGGTGATGCGCGGGATGGGCAGGCCCGCGAGGGTCTGGCGGGTGTCAGCGGTGCCCAGGTAGCGCAGCGCGCCGAAGGCGACGCCATTGTCCTTGACCGCCCGCAGTTGCTCCTTGATGGCCTTGATCGCCGCGCCCATGTCCCCCTGCGGCGACAGCTGCACCGGGTACAGGCTGGTGAACCAGCCCACGGTGCGGGTGAGGTCGATGTCGTCGAACAGGTCTTCGCGGCCGTGGCCTTCGAGTTCGACCAGTGTCGAGGCGTCGCCGGTCCAGCGGCATACGGCCCTGGCCAGCGCGGTGAGCAGCAGGTCGTTGATCCGCGTGCGGTAGGCCGCCGGTGCGCTGTTGAGCAGCTTGCTGGTCAGTGCCGGGTCGAGGCCGATGCTGACGGTGTCGGCGTGGCGCGAGCAGAGGCTGGCATCGACCCTGGCACCGGGCAGCGTGGTGCTGCAGCCGTGGCTGGCGAGCCAGGGCTGTTCCTGGCCGGCTTGGGCCTGGGCGTAGGCCTGGAGCCGCTCGCCCCATTGGCGGAAGGAACTGGTCTTGGCGGGCAGCTGGATGGTGCTGCCCTCCCGGGCCTGGCGGTAGGCCGTTTGCAGGTCTTCGAGGAGGATGCGCCAGGACACGCCATCGACCACCAGGTGGTGAATCACCACCAGCAGGCGCTGGCCCGCATCGGCGCACTCCACCAGCATGGCGCGGAGCAGGGGGCCCTGCGCCAGGTCTAGGCTGCGCTGGGCCTGCTGCGCCAGGGGCTCCAGTTCCGCCAGCGTGGCCAGGGAGCTTCGCCAGAGCAGCTCCGGGTCGTCGTGCAGGTCGCTGTAGTGGGCACTCCAGCCGTTTTCACCTTCGGCGAAGCGCAGGCGCAGGGCGTCGTGGTGGGCGACCAGCGCGTGCAGGGCGCGGGTCAGGACCTCGGGCTCCAGCGGCTGGGCCGGTTGCAGCAGCACCGATTGGTTCCAATGCTGGCGCTCGGGCAGGTCACGGTCGAAGAAGGCGTGCTGCACGGGCAGCAGCGGCGCCTCGCCGGTCGCCGGGCCCTGGTCCGCCAGCAGCGTGGTGTGTTCCAGGGGCTGCGCGACGGTGGCCAGGCCACGGATGGTCTGGTTGTTGAAGATGTCCTTGGGGGTGAAGCGCAGGTCGCGCTGGCGCGCCCGGCTGACCACCTGGATGGAGAGGATCGAGTCGCCACCGAGCTCGAAGAAGTTCTCGTCGATACCGATGCGGTCGCGCTTGAGCACCTCCTGCAAGATGGCGGCGATGCGGCGTTCCAGGTCGTTCTGCGGTGCCTGCCACTGGCGCTGCGGGGCGCTCGCATCGGGGCGCGGCAGCGCGGCACGGTCGAGCTTGCCATTGGGGGTCAGCGGCAAGCGTTCGAGCATCACCCAGTGCGCCGGCACCATGTGTTCGGGAAGCCGTTGCGCCAGGGCCTGCATCAGCTCCGCGCGCAGCGTCTGTTCGTCACCCGGGGTGCCTTTACGGGGGCTCCAGTAGGCCACCAACTGGCGGCTGGCGGCCATGTCCACGGCGAGCACGGCGGCTTCGTGGACGGGCGGCAGGTGGGCGATGGCCGCTTCGATTTCACCCAGTTCGATGCGCAAGCCACGGATCTTCACCTGGTGGTCGGTGCGCCCGAGGCATTCGAGGAGGCCGTCCTGGCGGTAGCGGGCCAGGTCGCCGGTGCGGTAGAGGCGGCTGCCGGGGGGGCCGAAGGGGTCGGCGACGAAGCGCTCGGCGGTGAGCCCGGGCTGGCCGTGGTAACCCCGGGCCAGGCCGGCGCCGCCGATGTACAGCTCGCCGCGCACGCCGATGGGGCAGGGTTGCAGGTTGGCGTCGAGGACGTAGCCGGTGAGGTTGTCGATGGGGCTGCCGATGGGCGGCGCTGCCGCGTCCTGCCCGGGCTGGTCGCGGTGCAGGGCGATGCTGTGCACGCAGGCGTCGATGGTGCTTTCGGTGGGGCCGTAGAGGTTGACCAGCGTGCCGCTCCACTGCTGGCTGACCTGCTGCAGCAGGGCGTTGTCCAGCGCCTCGCCGCCCAGCAGCAGCATGCGCAGCGAGTCGAGCTGGCCGGCCAGGCTGTGGGGCAGCAGGCCGCGCAGCAGCGAGGGCGCCATCTGCAGGTGGGTGATGCGCCGTTCGGCGACTTCCTGCCACAGCAGCGACAGGTCGTCGGCGAGCGCGGAGGAGCCCAGCACCAGTTGCGCGCCGCCCAGCAGTGGCAGCCAGAACTCCCACACCGAGGCATCGAAGCTGATGGCGGTCTTCTGCAGCACCCGGTCAGCGGCGCCCAGGGGCACCGCGCCCTGCATCCACTGCATGTGGTTGCTCAGGCCGGCATGGCGCACCTGCACGCCCTTGGGGCGGCCGGTGGAGCCGGAGGTGTAGATCATGTAGGCGAGCTGGTCGCCCTCCACGGCAGTGTTGAGGGCGTGGTCCGGGCCCTCGCTCCACAGCGGGCTGGTTTCATCCAGCTCCAGGGTCTGCAGCGCCTCGGGGATCGGCAGTTGCCCCTTCAGCCGGGCCTGGGTGAGCAACACGGCGATGGCGCTGTCGTCGATCATGTACGCCAGCCTGTCGCGCGGGTAGCTGGGGTCCAGCGGCACGTAGGCGCCGCCGGCCTTGAGCACGGCGAGCAGGGCGATGACCAGCTCCGGGCTGCGTGGCAGGGCGATGCCGACGCGCACGTCCGCGCCCACGCCCTGGGCGACCAGGCGGTGCGCCAGGCGGTTGGCCAGGCGGTCCAGTTCGGCGTAGCTGAGGGTGCGCTGTTCGAACAGCACGGCCGGTGCGTCGGGGGTCGCGCTGGCCTGGGCGGCGATGGCCAGGTGCACGGCCTGCAGCGTCGGTGCGGTGACCGCGCCACGGCTCTGTGCGAGGCGCGCCTGCTGCTCTGCGTCGGGCTGGGTGGCCAGCATGCCGAGGGGCAGCTCGGGGTGGTCGAGCAGTTGTTGCAGCAGGTGCTGCCAGTGCCGTGCGATACGCGCGACGGTGTCGGCGTCGAATGCGCTGGCGCGGTATTCCAGGGTGGCGTGCAGCCCGTGCGGCGAGGATTCGACATCCAGGGACAGGTCGAACTTGGCGTCCTGTTCACCGGCCCCCAGGGCTTCGATGGCCAGGCCGGCGATGGCCGGGGCGGTGGTGCTCGCCTCGCTGACCCGCCAGTTGATCAGCGTCTGGAACAGCGGGCTGCCTTCGGCGCTGCGCTGCAGGTTGAGGCTTTCCAGCAGGTACTCGATGGGGTAGTCGGCATGGGCCATGGCTGCCAGGGACTGCTGGCGCAACGCCTGGAGGAAGTCCTGCCCGGTCTGCCCGGCATCGAGGCGGGCGCGGTACACCTGGGTGTTGATGAAGCAGCCGACCAGTTCCTGGGTTTCCGCGCGGTTGCGGCCGGCGTTGGGCACGCCGACGGTGAAGTCACTCTGGCCGCTGTAGCGGGCCAGCAGCAGTTGCCAGGCGCCTAGCAGGACCACGAAGGGCGAGAGGCTCAGTTCCCGGCAGCGCGCGTGCAGCTGTTGCACCAGGGCGGCGGGCAGGTCGTGGGCCAGTTGCCGTGCGGTGGCCGGAGCGCCGGGCTGCGGCAGCCGGTCCAGGGGCAGCGCGAGCGTGGGAATGTCCGTGCCCAGGTGCTCGCTCCAGTAGCGGTGGGCGTCGTGGAAGGCGGGCGTGCCCGGGTAGACCTCGCGCTGCCAGTGGGCGTAGTCGGCGTACTGGATGGCCGGGCGCGGCAACGGCCGCGGGTCGCCATTGGCGGCCTGGAGATAGGCCTGCACCAGGTCCTGCATGAGGATCGGGTTGGACCAGGCATCGGAGACGATGTGGTGCAGGGTCAGAAGCAGCACGTGCTCCTCGCTGCCCATGCGTAGCAGCATGCAGCGCAGCAGCGGCGCCTGGCTCAGGTCGAAGGCGGCCCCGGCCTGTTGCTCCACGCAGCGCGCGAGCATCGCCTGGCGCTCGTCGGCGGTCAGCGCCGAGAGGTCCCGGACCTCCAGTCGCGGCACTGTCGAGGGCACCACCTGCTGGCGGGGTGCGCCGTCGGTTTCCTCGAAGCGGGTACGCAGGATGTCGTGCCGCTCCATGACCTTGCCCAGCGCGGCTTCGAGCTGAGCCGGTTGCAACGGGCCACGGATGACGAACGCACGGGGCAGGTTGTAGGCGGAGCCTTGGGGGTCGATCTGCTGCAGCAGCCAGAGGCGTTGCTGGGCGAAAGAAACCTGGCGGGGGCCTTCTTCGGGAAGGCGGCGGATGACGTCGCTCGGCTCGCCCTCGTCGGCGAGAAGAAGGGCCAGCAGGTCGTCATCGGGCAGGGAGGGGAGTTGCGTCATTGTCGATCTCGTCGCCGTCGGCTGAAAACAAACGTTGTCATGAAGACGAAGGCTGGCGAGTGGGATTTAGGCGTCTGGCGACCTTTCCCGGAGGCGGCGAACGAGGGGTGGGCGGGCGCGCCGAGGCGCCCGCCGCTGGCGGGGTCAGGCGAGGGCGGGCTGGTCGCTGACGACCTTGCCGGTCTGCAGGCGGATCAGTTGGTCGGCAATGTCGAAATAGCGGTCGTCGTGGGAGATGACGACGATGGTCTTGCCCATGCGCTTAAGGTCCGGCAGCAGCTCGGTGTAGAAGATGCGGCGGAAGGTCGGGTCCTGGTCCGCCGCCCATTCGTCGAACACCAGCACCGGGCGTTCATCCAGCCAGGCGTTGACCAGGGCCAGGCGCTTGCGTTGCCCGGTGGACAGGTCGGTGGTGGTGAAGCGCCCGTCCTTCACGCGGACCTTGTGGGCGATCTCCAGGCGTTGCAGGTACTGCGTGGCGTCCTGGGGGATGGCGCGGTCGGACGAGAGCACGTCCTCGAAGAGGAAGTAGTCGGCGAACACCGTGGTGAACATCTGCCGGTACTCGTCCAGCCCCTCGGGGGCGACCGCCTGGCCGTTGACCCGTATCTCGCCCTGCTGCGGGCTGTAGAGGCCCAGCAGCAGCTTGATCAGGGTGGTCTTGCCGCAACCGTTCTCGCCGACGATGAAGAGGATCTCGCCGGCGCCGACGTCCAGGTTGATCGGGCCGAGGGTGAACGGGGCGTTGCCATCCACGGCCGGGAAGGCGTAGTGGACGTTGCGCAACTCCAGGCTGTGCAGCGCGGGCGGTGCCTGGGGCGGGGTTTCCAGCAGCAGGTGCGGTTCCGGCGAGGAGAAACGCTCCGAGAGATCGGCGATGCGGCGGAAGGCGATCTGCGCGCGGCCGACGATGGGCAGGTTGCCGATCAGGTTCTCCAGCGGCCCCTTCATGTACAGCAGCACCAGGACGAACCCGCTCATCACCTCGGGGTTGGCGTTCGGCCAGATCGACTGCATGGCCAGGGCCAGGCCGATGACCACGAAGAACAGCATCGAGCCGAAGCTCTTGGCGATCACGAAGATGTTGATCGCGCGGATATGGGTCTGGCAGATGAAATCGGCGGTGCCCTGGATGTTGTCCTTGAGCATGCGCTGGCGGCGCGGCCGGTGGATGCGCAGTTCCTTGGCGCCTTCGGAGATCGCCTGGTAGTGCTTCTGCAGGTTGTCCTCGGCGTCGCGGGCGGCATGGAAGCCTTGCAGCCCCTTGCTTTGCGCGACGAACTGCACGGCCGAGCCGATGCCGATGGCCAGCAGCGTGAGGGTGAAGATGGGCAGCGACAGCGTCGCCAGGTAGCCCAGGCAGCCGAGCACCACGGTCATGGAGATGGCCAGGGGGGCGAAGGCGAAGGCGAAGTCGCTGATGGTGTCGACGTCGTGGGTCAGCACCGGGATGAGCCGGTGGGTGCGGTAGCGTTCGATCTGCTCGATCGGCGCGGAGAGCACCTTGGCCCCGAGGTCCTTGCGCAGCAGGGCGATGACCCGCTGGCCCACCGAGTTGCTGCCGATGTCGGCGGCGATGCTGGCCAGCAGGGCGACGGCGCAGAGGCCGACGAAGGCCAGCACGACCTGGCTGTCGATGCCGGCCTCGTTGTGCAGGCCCTGGTTGACGGTGGCCAGCAGCGCCGTAACGCTCAGGCCGCCGAGGATGCCGCAGAGGATCGAGGCGAACATGGTCGAGCGGTAAGGCTTGATCAGGCTCAGGAGTTCTCGGGTGGCGCTGCGTGGAGCTGAAGTCATGATCGGCCTCGTTCACCGCATGGGAGGCAGCCCCGCGCATTGGGCGCGGGGCTGTGTAGAGAGAAGACGAGCTGTGGGGGAGCGGATTTAACCCGCACGGTCGCCCACTCAGAGCTCGCGGGCGACGCGAAAGCCCAGCCAGTCGCCACGGGTGGCGGGGTCGCGGTCGTTGCGGTTGCCGGAGCGGGAGAAGATCGGCGCTTCGGAGTAGTCGTTGCCGCGGATCATGCGTGACTCGCAGTTGCCGGCCATCCAGGGGCTGCCGTCGCTGGGGGCGCCCTTGTAGTCATCGTTCTGGCAGTCGGCCACCCACTCGTAGACGTTGCCGTGCATGTCGTAGGCGCCGAAGGCGTTGGCCGGGAAGGTGCCCGCCGGGGAGGTGAAGTTGTAGCCGTCGGCGGCGCCGTAGGTGTTGGCGTGCTTGGCGATGCTGTACTCCTTGCCTTCGTCGAGGGGGAAGGGGAAGGGGCCTTCGCTCCCGGCGCGGGCGGCGTACTCGCGTTCGGATTCGCTGAGCATGCGGTAGTGCTTGCCGGTCTTCTTCGACAGCCAGGCGACATAGGCCTTCACCTCGTCGTAGCTGATGCACACGGCGGGCTGCTCAGGGCCTTGCGGGTAGCTGGGCTTGCCGTTGCTGCACAGGCGCCCGGGGCGGTCGTCGCCGTCGGGGAGGGTGACCTTGGCCTCGCGCTGCCAGGCCTGCAGCTCCTTGGCCAGCACCTGGAACTTGCTGATGGCGAAGGGCTTGGCGAAGGTCACGGTGTGCAGCGGGCCTTCGTCGGGCTGGCGGCCGAGTTCGCTCTCGGGGGCGCCCATGGTGAAGCTGCCGGCGGGCAGCACGACCATTTCGGGGCAGTCCTTGCAGTCCTTGAACAGGCTGCCGGGCTTCTGCGCCTCGGCGGCGAGGGCCGGCGCGGCGGCGAAAAGGGTGGCCACCAGGGCCAGGGGCTTGAGTGCATGCATGGCGATTTTCTCGAAGGGCGAAAGGGTCAGGCGAGCTGCGGGGCGAGGATGTACATCACCCGGTCGATCTCGGCTTCGTCGTTGAGCAGGCCGGGGGCCAGGCGCACCACCGGGCCGACGTCGCGGTCCACGGCGTCGCTGATCACCTTATGCTGCAGCAGGTAGCGGGCCACGGCGTCGCAGTCGCGGCCTTCGACGCGGAAGAAGGTGAAACCCGAGGACAGCGCGGGGCTGCGCGGCGTGACCAGCTGCACCTTGGCGTGCTCGGCGAGGCGGTCCTTGAGGTAGCTGTTGAGCTGGTGGATGCGTGCCTGGACATCGGCCTTGCCCAGCTCCAGGTGCAGCTCGAAGGCCTTGCCCACCGCCAGGCGATGGTCGAAGGCGTGGTAGCCGCCGGGGGTCATCAGGGTGCCGAAGGTCTCGCCCATGGTGAAGGTGGGCACGCTAGGCACCAGGTAGGGCTGCGGTTTTTCCTCACGGGCGATGATGACGCCGGTGCCGCGCGGGCCGAACAGCCACTTGTGGGTGCCGGCGATGAAGTAGTCGCAGTTGAAGTCGGCGAAGTTCAGGTCCTCGACGCCGAAGCCGTGGACGCCGTCCACCACGTAGAGGATGCGGTCGGCTTCGTCGCGGCCCTGGTTGGCT
This sequence comes from Aquipseudomonas alcaligenes MRY13-0052, assembly GCA_000474255.1. Classification (GTDB taxonomy): domain Bacteria; phylum Pseudomonadota; class Gammaproteobacteria; order Pseudomonadales; family Pseudomonadaceae; genus Metapseudomonas; species Metapseudomonas solani. The sequence goes on along the minus strand of BATO01000024.1, from coordinate 18,229 downwards.
TCCTTCACCAGCTGGCCGACCTCGCGCGCCGGCAGCTTCACGCCGCTGCCGGATTGCACCCAGGTCATGCCCAGCACGCGGGTCTCGGGGCGGATGGCCTGGCGGATGTTGCCGAGCATTTCGTCCACCGATGCGCTGTGCGGCTCCTTGAACAACGGCACGCGGCGCACCCGGGTGCCCATCAGTTGCTCGCGGTAGTCCAGGCGGGCGTTGGTGGAGTAGTGCTCGTGGGCGCTGACCAGGATCTCCTTGCCCGGTGCCACCTGCAGGCCGCCGTAGATCATCGACAGGCCGTCGGTGGTGCTGCCGGTGAGGGCAACCTGGTTCGGTTGCACGCCGAAATAGCGGCCGGCCCAGGCGCGCACTTCGTTCTCGTAGCCCCAGAGTTCCTCGCGGTCCCAGTCGAGCATCTCGCCGGGGTTCTGGTCGAGGCGGGCGCGGAAGTGGGCGATGGCCTCGCGCACCACGCGAGGGTGGGAGGCGAGGAGGAAGTTGCAGAAGTGCAGGTAGGCCGGGTCCAGGTCGAACTGCTGGCGCAGCGCCTGCCATTTGTCCTTGGCGGGGCTGGCTGGCGGCGTGGCGGCCTGGGCGTGGCCGGCGAGGGTAGAACCCAGGGGCAGGGCCGCAGCGAGCAGGCCGGCCTGCTTGAGGAAGGTACGGCGATCGCTCATCAGCCACGCTCCGCTTGCGGTTGCTCGGCGCTGGCGGCGGCCGGCTTGGCGCGGCGTTGCACCTCTTCCCAGACGCGGAGGAAGTTGCCGCCCCAGAGCTTGGCGATATCGGCGTCGGAGTAGCCGCGCTGGATCAGTTCGGCGGTGAGGTTGCGCGACTCGCCGACGTTCATCCAGCCGTCGACGCCGCCACCGTCGTTGAAATCGGAAGAGATGCCGACATGGTCGATGCCGACCTTGCGCACGGTGTAGTCGATGGCGTCCACCAGCTCCTTGACGCTGGCGCGAGGCTCTTCTTCGAGGATGGCGTAGAGCGAACTGGCGTACTCGCCGAAGCGCTGTTCGGGCCAGATGGAGATGATCGCGTCACCCGGCATCAGGGCATTGGCCAGGCCGTCCAGCGGCTGCAGGTCGAAGCGCGCGCGCAGGGCGTTGAGCTTGTCCAGGGTCGGCTTGCTGAGGGGCTTGAGGTAGGCGGGGAAGCCCACCACCTGGATCACGCCGCCGCTGTCCTTGATGGTTTGCAGCTCGCGGTCGCTGAGGTTGCGCGGGATATCCACCAGCGCGCGCGGCGCCGAGTGGGAGGCGACCATGGGGGCACGGCTGAGGCGCGCGACGTCTTCCAGGGCCAGGGTGGACATCTGCGACACGTCGATGATCACGCCCAGGTCATTGAGCCTCGCCACCGCCTGTTCACCCAGGGGCGAGAGGCCGCCGAGGGCGTCGGCGCTGTCGTTGAAGAAGGGCAGCGGGCGCGAGGAATCGGCCCAGGCGTTGTTGCCCACGTAGCTGAAGCCGAACATGCGCATGCCGCGCGCGGCCCAGGTGTCCAGGGCGCCCAGGTCGTCGCCCAGGGGGTAGGCGTTGAGCATGCTGATGAAAATGGCGAACTTGCCTTCGCCGTGCAGGCGGCGGAAGTCGGCCGGGGTGTAGGCGATGCCGACCTGGTTGGGGAAGTCGCGCACCATGCCGCTGATGATTTTGTAGCGCAGTTCCTGCTGGTGACGCGCCTCGTCGACGAAGGCGGCGGTGGGGCGGTGGGGGGCGTTGGGGCCGTTCCAGATCTCCGGCCAGCCGAAGATGGTCAGCGCCGCACCGGAGAGGCGTCCGCGCCCGGCCTTGATCAGGTCGAACTGGCCTTCGCCGTCCTTGTCCGCTTCCTTGCCCTCGGTGCCGAAATCCATCGGCACGGTGATGTGGCTGTCGAAGGAGAGGATGCGGTCCTGCAGCTCGGCAGCGTGCTTCACCACCTCCCTCGGGTAGCCCTCGGGTTGGCGCTGCACGAAGAAGTACCAGGCCGCGGCTGCGACAAGGGCGAGGAGGAGCGCCAGGGCGACGAGGTAGGGGGCCTTGCTGGAGCGGGTCGTGTTCATTGCCATCCCGTTGATTGCCAGGGTCGTTGCGTTTGCGACGCCCGCCGCTGCGGGGTTCGCCTGTCACGGAGGAACGAGGGTGGCAGCGGGAAATTTAGCGCTGCGGGGGCAGTAAATTTGTATCAGGGCCTCTCGTTCTAGCTGGAGTGGCTGACACGGATACGGATGTGACGATGAGGTTTTCCAGGCGTGGGTTCATGGCGGGGCTGGCGGTGGTCGGGGCGGCAGTGCCCGCGGTGTGGTACGCACGCCAGCCGGTGGACCACGACGACAAGCTGGAGAAGGACCAGGTGGAGACGCCTGGTGAGGCCAGTGTCGAGGCTGCCGCAGGCGAGGGCGTGAGCCTCACCGGGAAGCTGCGTGGCATCTGGGACCTGCGTTTCAGCGGCATGGACATCGGCCTGGACGACCTGCCCGTGCAGGGTGTGCAGATGCTCCTCGATATCGGCCCCACCGGGCGCTCCCTGCGCGGCTTCATCGACCTGGGCGAGCGCCTGCGTGGCGGCGAAGAGCCCCGTTACCGGGTGCTGGGCGAGCTGGTGGCGGCGGATGCCGGGAAGCTGCGCTGGCGCCTGGTGCCGGCCGGCGAGTCGGCGCCCAGCCATGAGCTGGAGGCGATTCTCGACGAGGTCTGGGGCAGTTGGGGTGATGCCGGGGCGGGGACGCTGACCGGGCGCATCCGCCGTATCGACCGGCCGCTGGACATGCCCGAGCCGGACAGCCAGTTCGTCGCCACCAAGCGTGCCTTCCCCGAGGCGCACCAGGTCACCCCGCTGGCACCGGCGCTGATGAGCTGGCTGGTCTCTCCCGAACACCGACTGTTCCACCAGCTCTGGCATGCCACCCGGGACAAATGGCACCGCCTCGACGAGGCCAAGCGCGATGCCCTGCGCGGCGCCGGCTGGCAACCCGGCCCGCGTGACGCCGAACGCGGCGCACGGGGGCGGCGCAAGCACCTCAATGGCTCGGGGGAGGACTTCTTCTTCATGCACCGGCACATGCTCGGTCAGGCGCGCACCCTGCAGCCCGACCTGCCGGACTGGAAGCGCCTGCCGCTGCCGTCGCCCTATGTCGAGCACGATCGCCTGGGGTTCATCCGCTACCAGGAGAACCACGACGGCGACTCGGTGCCGCCGGCCTGGCTGGCGGCCGATGACGAGGAACTGAGCGAGTGGTTGCGCGGCATCAAGGCCGGCGAGACCTTCTTCAGCAACTTCCAGGTGTGGGAATCCCAGTATCAGGACCCGGACTACCTGAGCCGGCTGACCCTGGCGGAGTTCGGCTCCGAGGTGGAGCTGAACATCCACGACTGGCTGCACATGCGCTGGGCCACGGTCACCCGCGACCCGTCCAACGGCATGCCGGTGGCCGGTGACCGCGACCCGGCCGACTACGCCGCGCGCTGGTTCCGCGCCGAGAACGATTATCTCGGCGACCCGTTTTCCTCCCATGTGAACCCGGTGTTCTGGCGCTTCCATGGCTGGATCGACGACCGCATCGAGGACTGGTACCGCGCCCATGAGCGCGCCCACCCGGGCGAGGTGCAGCGCCGCGATATCAACGGCGTCTCCTGGTTCGCGCCGGGGCGCTGGGTGGAGGTGCCCGACCCCTGGCTCGGCCCGAGCACCCATGGCTGCGGCGGCATCGGCGATGCCGGTGGGGGAATGGGCGAGATGGAGATCGAAGCCATGAAGCTGGCCTTGCGCATCGCCTTCAGTGATGAGGGCGATATCAGCGACCTGCTGCGCCGCACCCCGCGCCGGCCCTGGTATGCGCGCAACCTGAAGTTGCCGGGCAAGGCCTGATCCGGCCTTGGCTCGCGTGTCGGGCATCGCGAATGAATTCGCTCCCACGGGCGATGCTGCGCACCGCTGGGCGAGTGAATTCGCCCCTACACAAGCGTGCCGGGATCGGCCTGTGCGCGTGCCTGAATGCCGATCACGAATGAATTCGTTCCTACAGGCAGGGCGTACCCCGGAGCGTAGGGTGGAGGTCGCTTTTTACCTCCACCAGGCGGGGCATCAGGTCGACACCGATGGCGGGTGAGGCGGGATGTAGGTCGGGTGAAACCCGGCGCGTGGTGCATTGCCAATCGCGAATGAATTCGCTCCCACGGGCGATGCTGCACCTGGTGCGTACCGGGTAGCCCGGGCTTCAGCCCGGGGTGCGTTCGGCCAACTGATTGGCCTCTGGCGTCCAGCCGCCACCCAGGGCCTTGTAGAGGCCGACGGCGGCTTGCAGGCGGGCGAGGCGCAGTTGCACGGCTTCGTCTTCGGCCTGGTAGAGGCTGCGTTGGGTTTCCAGCACGGTGAGCAGGGTTTCGGCGCCGGCGCGGTAGCGGTTTTCCGCGAGGTCGAAGGCGCGTTGCGCCTGGGCCAGCTCCTCGGCTTGCCATTGGCGTTGGCGGTCGAGGCCGTCGATGGCCAGCAGGGCGCGTTCTACATCGCCGAAGGCGGCGACGATGGCGGCGCGGTAGTTGGCCAGCAGTTCTTCCTCGCGGGCCTGGCGCTGCTGGTGGCTGGCGTCGAGGCGGCCGGCATTGAAGATCGGCGCGGCGAGGCCGGCGGCGACGCCGAAGTAGGGGTTGCGCAGCACGTCGGAGAACTGCTCGGAACCGGTGCCGAGGTTGGCGCTGAGGGTCAGGCTCGGCAGCATCGCGGCGCGGGCGACGCGCACGTTGGCATCGGCGGCGGCCAGGCGGGCTTCGGCGGCGGCGATGTCGGGGCGGCGCCCGAGCAGTTCGCTGGGCAGGCCGGCGCCGGTGCCGGGCCATTGCAGGGCGCCCAGCTTCTCGCCCTTCAGGCTGAGGGTTTGTACCGGTTGGCCGAGCAGGGCGGCGAGGGCTACGCGGGCTTCCCCGGCCTGCTGGTGCAGGCGCTCCAGGGCGCGTTCACGGCCGGCCACCAGGCTGCGCTGCTGGGCAAGCTCCAGTTGCGTGGCGGCGCCGGCGCCCTGGCGCGCATCCACCAGTTGCAGCACCTGGCGGGCATTGTCGAGGTTGCTTTTGGCGATGCGCCGTTGCTCGTCCAGGGCCAGCACCTGCAGGTAGCTGCTGGCGACGCCGGCGAGCAGGGTCAGCTCCAGGGTCGCCTGGTCGAAGCGGGCCGCATCCAGGCCGTGCACGGCGCTGTCGCGGGCGGCGCGCTTGCCGCCCCAGAAGTCCAGCTCGTAGCTGGCGCTGAGGCCGGTGGCGTAGGTGTCGAAGCGGGGTTGGTCGGAGGAGGCGTCCAGGGCGCTGAAGCCCTTGTCGCCCAGCAATTGCTGGTAGCTGCCGCTGAGTTCGGCCTTCACCTCGGGCAGCAACGGGGCGCCGGCGATGATCGCAGCCGTGCTGGCCTGGCGCACCCGCGCGCGGCCGGCGGCCAGGTCGAAGCTGCCCTGGCGGGCCTGCTGGATCAACTGGCTGAGTTCAGGGCTGCCGAAGGCGCGCCACCAGTCGGCGGCAACCCGTGCCTGGCCCTGGTCGGTGCTGGCCTGCCAATGGGCGGGCGGCGCGATGCCGGTGGTGGGTGTCTTGTCCGTGCCGGCGCAGGCGCCGAGGGCGAGACACAGGGGCAGCAGGGTGCGGGGCGTGAATACGGTCATGGGCTGCTCAGTGCGGTTACCGGGTCGAGCCGTGCCGCCTTGCGCGCCGGCATGAAGCCGAAGGCGACGCCGGTGGCCAGGGCGCAACCGAAGGCGCCGAGCATGGCCGTGAGGGAGAAGGCGATGGCGACGTCCGCCAGCAGCAGCGCGCCGCCCACCAGCAGGGCGATGGCGATGCCGGCGATGCCGCCGGTGACCGAGAGCAGCGTGGCCTCGGTGAGGAACTGGCGGAGGATGTCGCGCTGGCGGGCGCCGGTGGCCATGCGGATGCCGATTTCACGGGTCCGCTCGCGCACGGTCATGAGCATGATGTTCATCACGCCGATGCCGCCCACCAGCAGGGAGATGGCGGCGATGGCACCGAGCATCAGCGAGAGGCTGTTGCGGGTGCTGGCCTCGGCCTGGATCAGCGCGGCGTTGTTGGTCACCTCGAAGTCGCGCACGCCACGGTGCAGGCGCAGCAGCAGGCGGTCGATGGCGGCTTCGGCCTGTTGCACGCGGCTGGCGTCGGCGGCGGCGACCACGACGAAGTCCGGGTCCGGCTTGCCGAACAGGCGGATGCTGGCGGTGGAGTAGGGCACGACGATCTGGGTGTCGGCGTCTTCGTCGCCGGAACTGGCGCCCTTGGCCACCAGGGTGCCGATCACCTGGAAGGGCACGTTCTCGATGAGGATGTGCTGGCCGATGGGGTCGCGCCCGGCGAACAGCTTGTCGCGCACCTTCTGGCCGATCACCGCGACGGTGGCGGCGCTGTCCTCGTCGGCCTGGTCGAAGAAGGCGCCTTCGGCGACGGGCCAGTTGAGGATGCTGGGGAAGTCGATGCCGTTGCCCCGGGTGTAGGCCTGGAAATCGAGGTTGCCGTGGCGTACCAGGGTGTCGCCGCCGGTGACCGGCATGATCCGCTGCACCTGGGGCAGGCCGGACAGCGCGGCGATGTCGGCAAGGGTGACCACGCCCTCGGGCACGCGTGGGTTCGGCGAGAAACCGGAGAGGTAGATGATGTTGGAGCCGAAGGCGCCCATCTGCGCCATCACTTGGCGCTTGCTGCCTTCGCCGATGGCCAGCATGACCACCACCGAGGCGACGCCGATGACGATGCCGAGCAGGGTCAGGGCGGTGCGGAAGCGGTTCACCCACATCACCCGCCAGGCGGCGCGCAGGGCTTCCAGCAGCTCACCGCGCCAGGCGCCGGCGGGCAGTTCGCGGCGTTCTTCCAGGCGCTCGCGCAGGCGGCTGGCAGGCAGCGCGCCGGCGTTGCCGCTGGGCAGCTGGCCGTCGGCGCTGTCACTGAGGATGTGGCCGTCGCGCACTTCGATGATGCGCTGGGCGCGGGCGGCCACTTCGCGGTCGTGGGTGATGAGGATCACCGCGTGGCCCTGGGCGGAAAGCTCGTCGAGCAGCTTCATCACCTCGATGCCGCTCTGGCTGTCGAGGGCGCCGGTGGGTTCGTCGGCGAGGATCACGTGGCCGCCGTTCATCAGCGCGCGGGCGATGGAGACGCGTTGCTGCTGGCCGCCGGACAGCTGGTGCGGGCGGTTGCCGGCGCGGCTTTCCAGGCCCAGGCGCTGCAGCAGCTCGGCAGCACGGGCGGCGCGCTCTGGGCCGGGGGTGCCGGCGTAGATGGCCGGCATCTCGACGTTTTCGCGGGCCGAGGCGGAGGGAATGAGGTGGTAGCCCTGGAACACGAAGCCGAAGGCCTCGCGGCGCAGCCAGGCCAGCTCGTCGACATCCAGCGCGGCGACGTCGCGGCCGGCGAAGCGGTAGCTGCCGGAGCTGGGGCGGTCGAGGCAGCCGAGGATGTTCATCAGGGTGGATTTGCCGGAGCCCGAGGCGCCGACGATGGCGACGAATTCGCCGGCATCGATGCGCAGGGAGATGCCGCGTAGCACTTCGACTTCCGGGGTGCCGTTGCCGCCGTAGCGTTTGCGGACGTCGACCAGTTCCAGCAGGGCGGGTTCGTGCAGGGCCTTCATTGGGCGGGTTCGCCGATCAGCAGGCGCTCGCCCTCGGCCAGGCCGGAGAGCACCTGGACCTGCATGCGGTCGCGCACGCCGGTCTGCACCGGGCGTTCCTCGAGGGCGCCACGGGCACCGACCACCAGCACCATGTCGCCGCCGGCGTCGCCGTCGCGCAGGGCGGCGATGGGCACGGCGAGGGTGTTTTCGGCACGCTGGGAAACGAAGTGGACCTGGGCGGTCATCTCGGTCATCAGGGCGTTGTCCTGGTTGTCCACGTCCAGCAGCACGGTGTAGAGCACCACGCGACCGCCGCTGCCGGTGGGGCTGCCGCCGCCCTGGCTGAGCTGGTCGAGGGGGCGCGGCGGCAAGGGCAGCACCTGGCGCACGCGGGCTTCCCAGCGACGGCCTTCGCCGCTGAGGGTGGTGAACCAGGCGGGCATGCCGGGGCGCACGCGGCCGATATCGGCTTCGGACACCTGGGCCCAGACCGTCATCGGCGAGAGCTTGGCGATGCGCAGGATCAGCGGCGTCTGCTGCTGGGCGTTGAGGGTCTGGCCGACGCGGGCGTCGACGGCGACCACGGTGCCGGAGATAGGGGCGTAGATGCGCGTGTAGCCGAGCTCGGCCTCGTCGCTGCGCAGTGTGGCCTGGGCCTGGCGGATCTGCGCCTGGATCATGGCGATGCGCGCCTGGGTGGAGCGCTGCTGGGCGTGGGCCACCTGCAGGTCTTCGTCACGGGTGGCGCCGCTGGCGGCGAGCTTCTGCTGGCGGGCGTACTGCTGCCGGGCCAGTTCGTGCTGGGCCCGTTGTTCTTCCAGCTGGGCCTTGAGGGTGTCGATGGAGGAGCGCCCGGCATCGACCCGTGCCTGTTGGGTGGAGGGGTCGATTTCCACCAGCAGCTGGCCTTCCTCGACCGTGTCGCCGGCTTCCACGTGGAGCTTCTGGATCTGTCCGGACGCCTGGGCGCCGACGTCGACGTAGCGCCGTGGCTGCAGGGTGCCGAGGGCGCTGACGCTGCTTTCGATGCTGGTGACCGCCACGCGCACGGTGTCGCCTTCGTGGATGCCGTCCGGCAGGGCCTTCCAGGCGGCCAGGGCGATGAGGGGGACGAGCAGCAGCGGGGCGAGGATCAGGCGGCGTGAAAGTCGTGGGGCGCTCATGGAGATGTCCGGCTCTGGGTGGGGCCCTGGCCGGCGCGGTGCGGCAGCCGAAGGGGCGCTGCCAGTTGAACGAGCTAGGGGCGGGGAAATTTACCGGGCGGTGCGTCCTTGGCGGCCCGGACGCCCGGATTCAGAGACGCATCTTGCGGTTGCTGATCAGCGTGCTGCCGTCGGCCTGCTGGGCGAGGCTGATGGGCAGGACGCGGGGCAGCGCGGTGACCAGGCTGCGGATGTCGCGGGTGCTGTAGATGCCGCCGATGCGCTGGTCGGCGCTGGCCTGGTCGCCCAGTACCAGCGGCGCGTCGAGGTAGCGGTTGATCAGCGGCACCGCCTCGGCGAGGGTCAGGTCGTCGAGGATCAGCTTGCCGTCGCGCCAGGCCAGGGCCTGCTGGGTGTCCACGGCGCCGACCCGGGGCTTCATGTCGCCGGCCTTGAAGCTGGCCTGCATGCCGGGGGTCAGGTTGCTGTCGTTGCCGCGTTGCTCGCTGCGCACCTTGACCGAGCCTTCGGTGACGGTGACGACGATGTTGTCCTGGTACTTCCACACGTTGAAGCGGGTGCCGGTCACGGTGATCGAGCCTTCGCCGGCATGCACCACGAAGGGGTGGGCACTGTCGTGGCTGACGTGGAAGTAGGCTTCGCCGCTGTCCAGGCTGACCCGGCGGCGGTCGATGAAGTTGGCGTAGCTCAGGCGCGTGGCCAGGTTCAGCTCCACGTCGCTGCCGTCGGGCAGGGTGACGCGGCGGATGCTGCTTTCGGCCTCGTAGCGCTGGTAGCTGTCGGGCACCCAGCCGGCCAGCCAGCCGCTGTAGCCGGCCAGGGGCGCGGCGATCAGGGCCAGGGCCAGCGCGCGTGCATGGCGACGGATGAAACCGCGCGGACGCTGGCGTACCGGCAGCTGGGCGAGGGTCGGCGGTGGCGGCGGGAGCTGACGGGGAATGTGCAGGCGGGGCGAAGGCTGGGTCGGCGGCAGGTGCTCGCTCAGGTCCCAGATCTCCAGCATCTCGGCGTATTCGAGGGCATGGCTCGGGTCGGCTTCGATCCAGGCCTTGAACTGGGCGCGCTCCTCGTCCGTGCAATCCTCCGCGTGCAGGCGCATGCACCAGTGTGCGGCGACCTCGACCAGTGGGTCGCTTGGGGTTTGCGAGGAAGCGTTGTTCATCAGGATTACCGGTTGTGCCTGAATTCGAGTTCTGTATTCACGGTGAAGCGGCGCGCTGGGGCATGAATCTTGATGAGAATTATTATAAATTTAATAATTTCAGACTGCCAGCATCACCCAATGGGTGTGCCTTGATCCAGCTCAAGTGTATGCGCCGCATTCGTTAGGCGCCGGGGGAGCGACTTGGAAATCTACTATCGCGAGTTGGTGCGTTTCCTCAGTGCAAAACTGGGGGATCGGCAGGCAGCTGCGGATGTGGCACATGACGCGTATTTGCGGGTGATGGAACGCGCGAGTCAAGAGCGGATCGATTCGCCCCGTGCGTTTCTCTACCGAACGGCGCTGAATCTGGTGATCGACGAGCACCGCCGCAACGCGATTCGCCGCAGCGAGCCGCTGGACGTGCTGGACGAGGAAGAGCGCTACCACGCCCCCTCGCCCCACAGTTCCCTGGCCCAGGACCAGCGCCTGGATTTGCTGCAGCGCGCCCTCGACGAACTGCCGGCGCTGTGTCGCGATGCCTTCTTGCTGCGCAGGCTGGAAGGGCTCTCCCATGACGAGATCGCCGAGCGCCTGGGCGTTTCCCAGCCCCTGGTGGAGAAGCACATCGTCAACGCCATGAAACACTGCCGCCTGCGCATGCGTGAGTGGGATGCCGGCTGATCGGCCGATGGGCGCAATGCCTGCCGGCTAAATTTCATTTCCCTGTCCTCGTTCCTAGTCAACAGGCGGCCAGTGGGGCCGTCATTGAATGACAGCCGCCCTTGCGGGGGCGCCGCCAGAGGACACTGGACATGACTCAGCCCCTGAACACCGCTATCCACGACCTGATCGGCATTGGTTTCGGCCCCTCCAACCTGGCCCTGGCCATCGCCTTGCAGGAGCGTGCCCGCAAGCAGGGGGCGCTGGATGCCCTGTTCCTCGACAAGCAGGCCGACTACCGCTGGCACGGCAACACCCTGGTGACCCAGAGCGAGCTGCAGATCTCCTTCCTCAAGGACCTGGTGTCCCTGCGCAACCCCACCAGCCCCTATTCCTTCGTCAACTACCTGCACCAGCACGGCCGCCTGGTGGACTTCATCAACCTCGGCACCTTCTACCCCTGCCGCATGGAGTTCAACGACTACCTGCGCTGGGTGGCCGGGCAGTTCATCGAGCAGAGCCGCTACGGCGAAGAGGTGCTGGCCATCGAGCCGGTGCTGGAAGGCCAGCGCGTCGAGGCGCTGCGGGTGATCTCCCGCGATGCCGGTGGCGAGACCCATGTCCGCGCCACGCGCTCGGTTGTGGTCAGCGCCGGTGGCACCGCGCGGATTCCCCAGGCCTTCCGCCACCTCAAGGACGACGCCCGGGTCTTCCACCACTCCCAATACCTGGAGCGCATCGCCAAGCAGCCCTGCGTCGGCGGCAAGCCGATGCGCATCGCCATCATCGGCGGCGGGCAGAGCGCGGCGGAGGCCTTCATCGACCTCAACGACAGCTACCCGTCGGTGCAGGTGGACATGGTGCTGCGCGGCTCGGCGCTGAAGCCGGCGGACGACAGCCCCTTCGTCAACGAGGTGTTCTCCCCCGAGTTCACCGACCTGATCTTCAACCAGGCCGGCGCCGAGCGTGAACGCTTCATCCGCGAGTACCACAACACCAACTACTCGGTGGTGGACATCGATCTGATCGAGCGCATCTACGGCATCTTCTACCGCCAGAAGGTCTCCGGCATCCAGCGCCACGCCTTCCACATCCTCAGCACCGTGGAGCGCGCCACCGCCGGCGCCGATGGCATCGAACTGGTGCTGCGCAACAACGCCAGCGGCGAGCAGAGCGTGCAGCGCTACGACGCCGTGGTGCTCGCCACCGGCTATGAGCGCCAGGTGCACCGCCACCTGCTGGAGCCTCTGGCCCAGTGGATGGGTGACTTCGAGGTGGGCCGCGACTACCGCGTTCGCACCGACGAGCGCTGCCAGGCGGCCGTCTACATGCAGGGCTTCTGCCAGGCCAGCCACGGCCTCAGCGACACCCTGCTGTCGGTGCTGCCGATCCGCGCCGACGAGATCGCCGCCTCGCTCTACGACCACCTCCAGCCTGGCTCCTGTGCCGAGCGCGGTGTCGTCCAGGCGCTGGCCGCCGCCAGCTGATCCGTTTGATCCGCGCCGGCACCCGCCGGCGCGGTTTCCCCCCTTCCTTGCGAGAACCCCCGATGCCCATGCGTAGCCTTGTTGCCGGTGTCGCAGCGCTGTTGCTGTGCCCGGCTTTTGCCGTTCTGGCCGCCGATACGGCCGCCAAGCCGCGAGAAACGCTTATCCGCTGGACCGCCCATGGCGTCCCGCACATCCAGGCGGCGGACGAACGCGGCCTTGGCTACGGCATCGGCTACGCCTATGCCCGCGACAACGCCTGCCTGCTGGCCGAGGAGATCGTCACCGCCCGTGGCGAGCGCTCCCGCTGGTTCGGCGCGGAGGGCCAGTCTTCCGCCCACCTCGACAACCTGCCGTCCGACTTCTTCTTCACCTGGCTCAACCAGCCGGCGTCGATTGCCGCCTTCCGCAAGGCGCAGACCCGCGAGGTCGCCCAACTGCTGGACGGCTACGCCGCCGGCTTCAACCACTACCTGAAGGAAGCCGATGCGCGCACCACCCATTGCCTGGGCGAGGGCTGGCTGCGCCCCATCGATGCCGACGACCTGGTGCGCCTGACCCGTCGCCTGCTGGTGGAAGGCGGTGCCGGCCAGTTCGCCGAAGCGCTGATCGGTGCCGCGCCGCCCGGTGCCCAGCAGGCGCAGCTGGACTCCGGCTACACCGCCGCGCGCACCGAAGGCTTCCGCCTGGAGCGCGGCAGCAACGCCGTGGCCGTGGGCAGCAAGCGCAGCGCCGACGGGCGCGGCATGCTTCTGGCCAACCCGCACTTCCCCTGGAGCGGCGCACTGCGCTTCTGGCAGCTGCACCTGACCATCCCCGGCAAGCTCGACGTGATGGGCGCCGCGCTGCCCGGCCTGCCGGTGGTCAACATCGGCTTCGGCCAGCAGCTGGCCTGGACCCACACCGTCGACACCTCCGCGCACTTCACCCTCTACCGCCTGGAACTCGACCCCAAGGACCCGACCCGCTACCGCATCGACGGCCGTACCGAGAAGCTGAAGAAGACCCGCCTTCAGGTGCAGGTCCGTGACGCCGCCGGCACGCTCTCGGTGCGCAGCCACGACCTCTATGAGTCGCGCTTCGGTCCGCTGCTCAACTGGCCGGGCATGCTGGAGTGGACCGCTGACGAAGCCTGGGCGCTGAAGGACGCCAACCTCGGCAACACCCGTGTGCTGCAGCAGTGGTACGCGATCAACCAGGCCCGCGACGTCGATGCCCTGCGTGCCGCCGTGACAAAGATCCAGGGCATCCCCTGGGTCAACACCCTGGCCGCCGACGCCAGCGGCAAGGCCCTGTACATGAACCAGTCCGTGGTGCCGCACCTGCTGCCCAAGCAGTTGGCGGAGTGCGTGATCCCGCAACTGGCCGCCGAAGGCCTGCCGGCCCTGCAGGGCACTACCAGCGCCTGCGAATGGACCCGCGACGCCAGCGCCGCCCAGCCGGGCATCACCCCGGCGGCCCAGCTGCCGGTGCTGCAGCGCGAGGACTTCGTGCAGAACTCCAACGACAGCGCCTGGCTGAGCAACCCGGACAGCCCGCTGGCCGGCTATTCGCCCCTGGTCAACCGCGAAGGGCGTGAGCTGTCGCCGCGCGCGCGCTTCGCCCTGGGCCGCCTGCAGGGCGACGCGACGCTGAGCGCCGAGTTCCTCAGGGCGATGGTCACCGACAACGAAGTGGCGCTGGCCACCGACCTGCTGCCCGGGTTGCTGGAGTTGTGCCAGGCCGAGACGGGCAACGCCGCCCTGGCCGCGCCCTGCAAGGCGCTGGCCGCCTGGGATGGCAAGGCCAACCTCGCCAGCAGCATCGGCTTCCTGCACTTCCAGCACTTCATGAAGGGCTTCGCCGAGATCGAGGACGGCTGGCGCGAGCCCTTCGACCCGCAACGCCCGACCGTGACCCCGCGCGGGCTGAACCCGGCGGCCAAGGACAAGGTGATCCAGGCGCTGGTTGCCGCCGGTGAGGAAGTGGCCAAGGCCGGCGTGCCCGAACAGGCCCGCTGGGGCGACATCCAGCGTTCGGGGGCCATCGGCATTCCCGGCGGCGACGGCCACTTCGGCGTCTACAACGCCATGCAGAGCGAACTGCAGGGCGACCACTTGGAAGTGGTCAGCGGCACCAGCTACCTGCAACTGGTCACCTTCGACGGCCAGGGCCCGCAAGCCCGTGGGCTGCTGGCCTTCTCCCAGTCCAGCGAAGCCGGCTCGCCGCACCACAGCGACCAGACCGAGCTCTTCGCCCGCCAGCAATGGCAGAAGCTGCCCTTCACCAACGCCGAGATCGACGCCGACCCGGCGCTGGAGCGCAAGGTGCTGAAGGTGAAGTGAGCGGATTCCACCGTTCCGTAGCCCGGACTTCAGTCCGGGGTCGCCGGCGGCGGGGCGTTGCTTGGCAAATGAATGGACTGTGTCTGCTCTAGCTGTTGTGGATTCAAAGCAAAGAGCTGTGCTTTCAGGGTCTCGCTGGGCACCTGGTACATCCACAGCATGGGTTTCGCTTCGCTCTACGCCATCCTACGAAGAGCTCGGTGCTCCGCCGTAGGCTGTGCTGCGCGCACCTGGGAGGTTACGCGCGCTCAGTGCGACCCATTGAGCGAAGAGCGTGAGGCCGGCACCACCGGCGCCTTTGAGTGTGCGCAGCAAGGTTGGCAACGGATCGCTGATTGGAAAGGCGCCCGGATGAAAGGCCGACGTGCCTGGTATGGGGTTCTCAGGGTGATCGCCTGCGCTCGATCACGACCCGGAGCGGGAAGGGTGCGCGCCCCTCAATCCTCCGGCAGGTTATTGAAGATCTTCTCCAGCGTGCCGTTGAGCTTGGTGATCTGCGCTTCGCTGAGGTCCTTGAAGCTGTTGGTGAAGATGTGCGCGGTGGTGACCTGGATCTGTTCGGCGGTGCGGCGGCCGGCTTCGGTGATGGAGACCTGGGTGACGCGGCCGTCGTTGCTGCAGGGGTTGGTGTCCACCAGGCCGTCGGCCTTCATGCGGTAGACGATCTTGGTGACGGTGGAGAGCTTGGCGATGGCGTGTTCGGAGATTTCCGAGATGCTCGACTCGCCGTTCTCCTTGAGGATGAACAGGATGCGCCAGCGCGGGATGTCCATGTCGATCTTCTTCAGCGCTTTCTCCATGGCCATGGAGTAGCGGCCGTGCACCCGTGCCAGCCAGTAGAAGGGAAAGTCTTCCTTCCTGAAGTTGTCGCTGGCGGGGTTGTAGCGGCTTTGGCGTTTTTTCGGGGTGGTCATGGGTAACTGCGTGCTGTTGCAAAGATGTGGGGGTGATTTATAGGGGGTTGGGCGCAGGCTGTCGACTGGCTGTCGTCATTGCCTTGATGCAAGTCAGCTTCGGCAGGGCGCGGGATGCGGGCGCGCAACGCCTGGCGGCGTCGGCGCGCCCGTTGGGGCAGGGAGGCGGTGGGGGTTCAGCTGAGGTTTTCACGCTCCAGGCTGCGGCGGAAGTGGCCGCAGCCCTTGATCAGCAGGCCCAGGGTGAGCAGCACGGCGCCAGCATTGAGCAGGGAGACCGAGTGGCCCACCAGCGCGGGCGACTGGAACAGGCGGTCGG
Organism: Aquipseudomonas alcaligenes MRY13-0052; assembly: GCA_000474255.1. Taxonomy (GTDB): domain Bacteria; phylum Pseudomonadota; class Gammaproteobacteria; order Pseudomonadales; family Pseudomonadaceae; genus Metapseudomonas; species Metapseudomonas solani. The sequence goes on along the minus strand of BATO01000024.1, from coordinate 2,634 downwards.
TGAGCAGCGCCACCAGGGTGGTGCCCAGGCCCAGGCCGATGAGGTTGGAGATGAGCAGGAACAGCGCCGAGACCTGGGCGCGCATCTGGTTGGGCGGGAGGATCTGCATGGCCGCGGTGGAGGCGGGCATGGGGAAGGAGGCGAAGAACATCGCCGGCACCAGCAGCGCCAGGGACAGCCACAACTCGCCCACCTGGGTGAACAGCACCGCCGGCAGGGCCATGCCGATGGCGCCGATCACCCCGGCGCGCATCGGTGCGTCGCTGTAGCCGCGCTTGGCCAGCCAGTCGATCAGCCAGCCGCCGCAGAGCACGCCACTGGTGTTGGCCAGCAGCACGATCAGGCCGAGGATGTAGCCGGCCTCGCTGGGCGCCAGGCCGAAGGTGCGCATGTAGAAGGCCGGGGTCCAGCTGAGCATGCAGAACAGCGTCATGGCATAGAAGGAGAAGCCCAGGTAGTGGCAGGTGAAGGTCTGCCGGTGGCGGCCGAGGAAGGCGAAGGCCTGGCCCAGGCTGGGCTTATGCACCTGGCCGTTGGCATCCAGCTTCAGGCCCTTGCGCGCCGGGTCGCGCACGGTGGCGGCGATCAGCAGGGCGACGAAGAGGCCGGGAAGGCCGACCAGGAAGAAGGTCACCTGCCAGGGCCGCATGCTGCCCAGCAGCGGCAGGGTCACGCTGTCGAGGTTCTTCAGCAGGTCGATCACGTAGCCGCCGATGAGGAAGGCCACGCCGCCGCCAATGAAGGAGCCGATGGAGTAGATGGCCACGGCACGGCCGAGCTTCTCGCGGGGGAACATGTCGCTGAGCATCGAGTAGGTGGCCGGCGACAGCGCCGCTTCGCCGATGCCGACGCCGATGCGGGCGAGGAACATCTGGGTGAAGTTCTTGCTCAGCCCGCACACGGCGGTGGCCAGGCTCCAGAAGGCGACGCCGATGGCGATGATCTTCGGCCGCGAGAAGCGGTCGGCGAGCAGCGCGATGGGCATGCCCATGAAGGCGTAGAACAGCGAGAAGGCCAGCCCGTGGAGCAGGCTGAACTGGGTGTCGGAGAGCTGCAGGTCGTGTTTGATCGGCTCGATCATCAGCGCGAGGATCTGCCGGTCAACGAAGGAGAAGATGTAGGCCACCATGCAGATGGCGACCACGTACCACTCGTAGGCGTAGCGTTTGCGGGTGAGGTCGGTGGGTGTCTGGTTGGTCATTCGGTTCGGCCCCTCGAGGCGGTGGTGATGAGGTCTGCGGCAGCGTGGGAGGGAGCGGGGTAGTTCGGTGACGGCTACGTTACCGATGTGCCTCGCCCTGGTGCGCCCTTTGTTGTTTTCATGCATCGCCAACTGGCAGAACCCGCTGTCGGCGAGCCCCGCCCTGTCTTTTTATGCCCTTGGCCCCCGGGGCTCTATGCGCCAGGCGCAGCCGCTGTTCCGGCTGCGCAGATTTGCTGTGCGTGGCGTGGAAATTGCTTTCCTTTTCCACTAATTCTGCGGTGCATGCAGTGGGCGTGCCGCACTGATCACGGGGCCGCCACCATGCTCGACGATGCATCCCTCCTGCAGCGCCATTGCCTGCTGAATCCCGCCGCTGGTATCGGTGAGGTCCGCGACAAGGTCAGCCATTACCTGTGGCCGCACCGGATGAACCTGCCCCGTGCGGATGCCCTGCATTCGGCGCTCTATGGCGTGTTCTTCGGCAGCTCGGCGCTGTTCGACCTGCACTACGGCGCGGAGGTGGAGATCGATGCCGGCGATATCGCCAGCTACTACCTGATCCGCATCACCCTGCAGGGCACCGGCACCGTGACCCTGGGCGCGCAAAGCGCGGCCATGCGCCGGGGTAGCCTGACCATTTCCTCGCCCTCCGAGCGCAGCCTGATCCGCATCGGCAAGGAGTGCCGCAACCTGATCCTGCGGGTGGAGCGCGATGCCCTGGAGCGTCAGTTGCAGCGCCTGCTGGAGCGGCCGTTGAAGCAGCCACTGCTGTTCGACATCCAGGTGGCGGCGGGGCACCCGGGCATGGCGGCGGTGCGCGAGACGCTGGAGTACATCTGCCGCCTGCACCAGGGGCCGATGGTCGAGGACCTGGCGCCGACCCTGGGCAGCGGGCTGTCGGATTACCTGCTTTCGGTGCTGCTCACCCAGCTGCCGCACACCTACTCCGAGGCGCTGCGCGAGGATCGCCGCCAGCCCATGCCCTTCCATGTGCGCAAGGCCCGCGACTACATCGAAAGCCACCTCGACGAGCCCATCGCCCTGGCCACCCTGGCCGAGCTTTCCGGGGTGTCCATCCGCACCTTGCAGAACGGCTTCGCCCACTTCCTCAAGCAGACCCCCACCGACTACATGCGCAGCCGCCGCCTGGCGCTGGTGCATGAGGCGTTGCAGCAGGCGCGAGCGCAGGACAGCGTCACCGACATCCTCCTGCGCCATGGCGTCAGCAGCTTCGGCCACTTCGCCACCCACTACCGTCGCCAGTACGGTTGCCTGCCGTCGGAGACCCTGCGCGGCGGCCGTTGAGCGGCGCCGCGCACCCTGCATCCGTGCCTTCCCCGTTCGAACCCTGCCGGTAGCCCGGGCTTCAGCCCGGGAACGCCTCCGCGCCAACTCCCGGGCTACGGTGCAGAGCTGGCCTCGTGCCGTAG
>BATO01000025.1 GCA_000474255.1 Aquipseudomonas alcaligenes MRY13-0052 | reverse complement strand
GCGAGCAGTCATACGGCCAGCACGTGGAATCCACCGACAAGCATGACGAGCGCTGGGCCGAGGCCCTGTTGCGCGAGGACGCGCCGCGCGCCGCGCCCAGCGCACCGCGCCCTACACCGCCCGCCGTGGCCGAGCGCCCCGCCACCATCGAGCCCCCTGCGCCGCAGCGCAAGGAACCGGCGCTGTCCCTCAACGACGACCTGGACGATGACCCGGCCCCGGCCTTCGGCCCCGCCGCCGATCGCGATGACGAGCCGACGGACGAGCCCGCGCGCGCTCGAATCGGCGTGTCGGACGAAGAAGAAGACGACGAGATCGACGAGCCCCCGGTCGCCCCGGCACGTACGCCACCGCGCAACGAACCGGGCCTGCGTGGCGGCAACCTGCTGGATATCGACGACGAGCCGTTGCAGCTCGACTGGCAACAGCCGAAAAAACCCTGGGGCCGCTGGATCGGCTGGGGGGCGCTGAACCTGCTGGGCGCCATCGCCCTGGCCGGGCAATACGTCTGGTACCACTTCGACGAGCTGGCACGCACCGACCAGTACCGCCCCTGGTTCGAACAGCTGTGCCCGGAACTCGGCTGCCAGCTGCCGTCCAAGGTCGAGATCGCCCTGATCAAGAGCAGCAACCTGGTGGTGCGCAGCCACCCGGACTTCACCGGCGCACTGGTGGTGGACGCCATCCTCTACAACCGCGCGCCCTTCTCCCAGCCCTTCCCGCTGCTGGAGCTGCGCTTCGCCGACATCAACGGCCAGCTTCTGGCCAGTCGTCGGTTCAAGCCGGGCGAATACCTCGCCGGCGAGCTTGCCGGGCAGTCGGAAATGCCGCCGCAGACGCCCATCCATATCTCCCTGGATATCCTCGACCCAGGCACCAAGGCTGTGAACTACAGTCTCAGCTTCCACTCCCCCGAGTAGCGCCAGCGGCGGCTTTTCGCCGCTGGAGGGCCTCGCCAGAACCTTCGGCGATAAGCTCATCACTGTTCAGAATTTGTTCAAAACAACCTTTATCCGGTCATCGAGAGCGGGTATCATGCCCACCCTTTTTCGAAGACCAAGATCCGGCCCCACAGGCAGGGAAGACCCATGTCGGCGGTACGCATCGGCCCATACGCACTACCCAATCAAGTGATACTCGCCCCCATGGCGGGAGTGACCGATCGTCCGTTTCGTCTGCTTTGCCGTCGCCTCGGCGCCGGCTTGGTAGTCTCCGAAATGGTCACCAGCGACGTGCGCCTGTGGAACAGCCGCAAGTCGAAACTGCGCCTGCTCCACGAGGGCGACCCGGAGCCGCGCTCGGTGCAGATCGCCGGGGGCGATCCGCAGATGCTGGCCGAGGCCGCCGTCGCCAATGTGGCGCTCGGCGCGCAGATCATCGACATCAACATGGGTTGCCCGGCGAAGAAGGTCTGCAACAAGGCCGCCGGCTCCGCGCTGATGAAGGACGAGGCCCTGGTGGCTGCGATCCTCGAAGCGGTGGTCGGCGCCGTGGACGTGCCGGTGACCCTGAAGATCCGCACCGGCTGGGACCGGGACAACAAGAACGGCATCGCCGTGGCAAGGATCGCCGAACAGTCGGGAATACAGGCGCTGGCCGTGCATGGCCGCACCCGTGCCGACCTGTACACCGGTGAAGCCGAGTACGACACCATCGCTGCGATCAAGCAGTCGGTGTCGATCCCGGTCTTCGCCAATGGCGACATCACCTCGCCACAGAAGGCCAGAGAGGTCCTCGACGCCACCGGCGCCGATGCCCTGCTGATCGGTCGAGCGGCCCAGGGGCGACCCTGGATATTCCGCGAGATCGCGCACTACCTGGAAACCGGCGAACTCCTGCCGGCCCCGGGCTTGAAGGAAATTGAACAGATCCTGCTGGAGCACCTGGCCGCATTGCACGCCTTCTACGGCGACCTGATGGGCGTACGCATCGCCCGCAAGCATGTCGGCTGGTATCTCGCAACCCTGCCGGGCGCCAGGGAGTTTCGCGCCCAGTTCAATCGTTTGGAGTCCACGGACGCGCAGTGCGCCAACGTTCGAGAGTTTTTCATCGAACGTCACAACGACGGAGAACAGGCCGCATGACGACGATGACCGAGAATTTTTTTGATGGGGCAACACCCGTGAGCGACAACGCCAACCTTAAACAGCACCTGACCACACCGACCGCGGAAGGCCAGACCTTGCGCGGCAGTGTCGAGAAGGCCTTGCACAATTACTTCGCCCATCTCGAGGGCGCCGCGGTCACGGACGTCTACAACCTGGTGCTCTCCGAAGTCGAGGCACCGCTGCTGGAGTCCGTGATGAACTACGTCAAGGGCAACCAGACCAAGGCTTCCGAGATGCTCGGCCTGAACCGCGGCACCTTGCGCAAGAAGCTCAAGCAGTACGACCTCCTGTAAAGCACGTATTCGATAAAGAAAGGGCGGCCCCCGAGAACATCAAAGGCCGCCCTTTTTTACTGATTTCCCTGCTCCGATGGACATCGAAATGACCGACCAGACCACCCGCCTCCCCGTTCGCCGTGCACTGATCAGCGTCTCCGACAAGACCGGCATCCTCGAGTTCGCCCGCGAACTCGTCGCCCTCAACGTCGAGATCCTCTCCACCGGCGGCACCTACAAGCTGCTGCGGGACAATGGCATCGCCGCGGTGGAAGTCGCCGACTACACCGGCTTCCCGGAAATGATGGACGGCCGGGTGAAAACCCTGCACCCGAAGATCCACGGCGGCATCCTCGGCCGTCGCGCGCTCGACGGCGCGGTCATGGAGCAGCACGGGATCAAGCCGATCGATCTGGTCGCGGTCAACCTGTACCCCTTCGAAGCCACCGTCGCCAAGCCTGACTGCGACCTGGCCGACGCCATCGAGAACATCGACATCGGCGGCCCGACCATGGTCCGCAGCGCCGCCAAGAACCACAAGGACGTCGCCATCGTGGTCAACGCCGGCGACTACGCCAGCGTCCTCGAAGGCCTCAAGGCCGGCGGCCTGACCTACGCCCAGCGTTTCGACCTGGCCCTCAAGGCCTTCGAGCACACCAGTGCCTACGACGGCATGATCGCCAACTACCTGGGCACCATCGACCAGGCCCGCGACAGCCTGTCCACCGAAGCGCGCAGCGCCTTCCCGCGTACCTTCAACAGCCAGTTCGTCAAGGCGCAGGAAATGCGCTACGGCGAGAACCCGCACCAGAGCGCGGCCTTCTACGTCGAAGCGAAGAAGGGCGAGGCGAGCATCTCCACCGCCGTGCAACTGCAGGGCAAGGAACTGTCGTTCAACAACGTGGCCGACACCGACGCCGCGCTGGAATGCGTGAAGAGCTTCGTCAAGCCGGCCTGCGTCATCGTCAAGCACGCCAACCCCTGCGGCGTAGCCGTGGTACCGGACGCCGAAGGCGGCATCCGCAAGGCCTACGACCTGGCCTACGCCACCGACACCGAATCCGCCTTCGGCGGCATCATCGCCTTCAACCGCGAGCTGGATGCCGAAACCGCCAAGGCCATCGTCGAGCGCCAGTTCGTCGAAGTGATCATCGCGCCCAAGGTCTCCGCCGAAGCCCGCGCCGTGGTCGCCGCCAAAGCCAACGTGCGCCTGCTGGAATGCGGCGAGTGGCCGAAGGACCGCGCCCCGGGCTGGGACTTCAAGCGCGTCAACGGCGGTCTGCTGGTGCAGAGCCGTGACATCGGTATGATCTCCGCCGACGACCTGAAGATCGTCACCCAGCGCGCGCCCAGCGAGCAGGAAGTGCACGACCTGATCTTCGCCTGGAAAGTGGCCAAGTTCGTCAAGTCCAACGCCATCGTCTACGCCAAGAACCGCCAGACCGTCGGCGTCGGCGCCGGCCAGATGAGCCGCGTCAACTCCGCCCGCATCGCCGCCATCAAGGCCGAGCACGCGGGCCTGGAAGTCAAGGGCGCGGTCATGGCCTCGGACGCCTTCTTCCCCTTCCGCGACGGCATCGACAACGCCGCCAAGGCCGGCATCACCGCGGTGATCCAGCCGGGTGGCTCCATGCGTGACAACGAAGTCATCGCCGCGGCCGACGAGGCCGGGATTGCGATGGTCTTCACCGGCATGCGTCATTTCAGGCACTAATAGCTCGAAGCCCGAAGCTGGAAGCCTGAAGCCCACGCGCTTCCAGCTTCCAGCTTCCAGCTTCCAGCTCTTCAGATGAGAGCATCGAATATGAACGTATTGATCATCGGCAGCGGCGGTCGTGAACACGCCCTGGCCTGGAAAGTGGCCCAGGATCCCCGCGTCGCCAAGGTCTTCGTGGCCCCGGGCAACGCCGGCACCGCCACCGAAGCCAAGTGCGAGAACGTCGCCATCGACGTACTGGCCATCGAACAACTAGCCGACTTCGCCGCCCAGAATGTGCAGCTGACCATCGTCGGCCCCGAGGCCCCCCTGGTGAAGGGCGTGGTGGACCTGTTCCGCTCCTGCGGCCTGGACATCTTCGGCCCCACCGCCGGCGCCGCGCAGCTGGAAGGCTCCAAAGCCTTCACCAAGGACTTCCTGGCGCGCCACAAGATCCCCACCGCCGACTACCAGAACTTCACCGAAGTCGAGCCGGCCCTGGCCTACCTGCGCGAGAAAGGCGCACCGATCGTGGTCAAGGCCGACGGCCTGGCCGCCGGCAAGGGCGTGATCGTCGCCATGACCCTGGCCGAAGCCGAGGACGCCGTGCGCGACATGCTCTCCGGCAACGCCTTCGGCGACGCCGGTGCCCGCGTGGTGATCGAGGAGTTCCTCGACGGCGAGGAAGCCAGCTTCATCGTCATGGTCGACGGCAAGAACGTACTGCCCATGGCCACCAGCCAGGACCACAAGCGCGTTGGCGATGCCGACAGCGGCCCCAACACCGGCGGCATGGGCGCCTACTCCCCGGCACCGGTGGTCACCGCCGACGTGCACCAGCGCGTGATGGACGAGGTGATCTACCCCACCGTCCGCGGCATGGCCGAGGAAGGCAACGTCTACACCGGCTTCCTCTACGCCGGCCTGATGATCGACAAGGCCGGCAAGCCCAAGGTCATCGAGTTCAACTGCCGCTTCGGCGACCCGGAAACCCAGCCCATCATGGTGCGCCTGGAGTCGTCCCTGGTCCTGCTGGTGGAAGCCGCCCTGGCCAAGGCCCTGGACAAGGTCGAAGCCACCTGGGACCCGCGTCCCACCGTGGGCGTGGTACTGGCCGCAGGCGGCTACCCGGGCGACTACGCCAAGGGTGACGTGATCTCAGGCCTGGCCGACGCCGCCGAACTGGACGGCAAGGTGTTCCACGCCGGCACCGCGCTGAAGGATGGCCAGGTGGTCACCGCCGGCGGCCGCGTGCTCTGCGCCACGGCCATCGGCCCGAGCGTCCACGAAGCCCAGCAGCAGGCCTACCGCCTGGCGAAGAAGATCAGCTGGAACGGCTGCTTCTACCGCACCGATATCGGTTACCGCGCCATCGCCCGCGAACGCGGCGAAGGTTGAAGGTAAAAAACCGGTAAACCTGCAGAAGAGGCGGCCATATGGCCGCCTTTGTCATATTCCACCGGCCGGTGCTTGGCTATAATCCGGCCACTCACTCACGAAGGGACTTCGCCCGTGCGCCGGCTCAGGATTGCCATCGGTCTTAGCGTCAGCCTGCTGCTGACCCTGCTCTGCCTGCCATCGGCGCAAGCCAGGGATAGCGCGCACTGGAGCATGCTGCTCGATCCCACCGCCAGCCTGCAGCTCGAAGACATCCGCGCCCAGCAGTCCGCCTCGCAATTCACCCCCGTCGACCTCGAACGCCTCTACACCCCCGGTGGCAACAGCGCCCTCTGGCTGCACTACCAGTTGCCCCCCGGCGATCACGAACAGCTGCTGCGGGTCTTCGCGCCCTACCTGTCGTTCCTCGACCTCTATGTGATCCGTGGCGATGAGCTCATCGACCACACCCGCACCGGCAGCCGCCTGCCCTTCAGCGACCGCCCGCTGCCCAGCCGGGACTTCCTCCTGCCGCTGCCCATGCGCAGCGAGCCGCTGGACCTCTACCTGCGGCTCTCCTCCGAACACGCCCTGCGCCCCACCGTGTCCCTGCAATCAGCGGTGAGCATGGCCGCCGACGACAGCCGCCCGCTGCTCTTCGGCGTGCTCATCGGCAGCCTGCTGATGCTGGTGGTGCACAACCTCCTGCGCTTCGGCTACGCCCGCGCCACCAGCGGCCTGTGGCTGGCCGCCACCCAGCTGTGCCTGGTGGGCACCGCCCTCAGCCTGCTGGGCATCAGCGCGCCCTGGCTGCACAGCTGGCAGAGCGCGCAGCCGCAGATCGCCAACCTGTCGATGCTGCTGGCCATGCTCTGCGCGCTGTTCTTCACCGCCAGCTTCTTCCGCAAGGTCTGCCCCAGCACCCCGCTCAATGGCGTGCTCGTCGGCGAGATCGTGCTCATCGGCGTCATCGGCATGCTGCTGATGATCGCCACCGACCTGATGTTCAACCAACTGGTCTACGCCATGGCGGCGCTCACCGGCGTGAGCATCCTCTTCGTCTCGCTGCACCACTGGCGGCGCGGCTACCGCCCGGCACGCATGTTCACCCTGGCGCTGCTGGTCTACAGCGTCGCCTTCATCAGCGCCCTGCCGGCGCTGTTCGGCTACTGGTCGGTGCAGTCCGACTGGCTGGCCTTCGGCCTGCTGGGGGTGACCGCCATCAGCGGCGTGCTGATGAGCATCGCCATGAGCGAACGCCAGCGACGCATCCTCCTCGACGACTTCAGCGTCAGCCGTGAAGCGGCGGCCAGCTCCGCCGAGCTCAAGGCCAAGGGCGAGTTCCTGGCCAAGATCAGCCACGAGATCCGCACCCCCATGAATGGCGTTCTGGGCATGACCGAGCTGCTGCTCGGCACCCCGCTGTCGGCCAAGCAACGCGACTACGTGCAGACCATCCACAGCTCCGGCAACGAGCTGCTCACCCTGATCAACGAAATCCTCGACATCTCCAAGCTGGAATCCGGGCAGATCGAGCTGGATGACGTGCAGTTCGACCTCAACGCCCTGATCGACGACTGCCTGGACATCTTCCGCGCCAAGGCCGAGCAGCAGAAGGTCGAGCTCATTAGCTTCATGCAGCCTCAGGTGCCGCGCGTCATCAGCGGCGACCCGACGCGCCTGCGCCAGGCCCTGCTGAGCCTGCTGGACAACGCCTTCAAGCAGACCGACGAAGGCGAGATCCTGCTGGTGGTGGCCCTGGACACCAGCGGCAACGAACCGCGCCTGCGCATCGCCGTGCAGGACAGCGGCCGCCCCCTGGAAGCCGCCGAGCGGGACGCCCTGCTCAACGCCGAGCTGCACAGCAAGGACTTCCTCTCCGCCACCAAGCTCGGTGGCCGCCTGGGCCTGATCATCGCCCGCCAGCTGGTGCGCCTGATGGACGGCGAGTTCGGCGTGCAGACCGGCGGCAACCAGGGCAGCACTCTGTGGCTGACCCTGCCCCTGGAAAGCGAACGCCTGGAACAGCCCGCCTCCGACTTCGACGGCCCCCTGCAGGGCGCACGCCTGCTGGTGGTGGACGACAACGACACCTGCCGCAAGGTGCTGATGCAGCAGTGCAGCGCCTGGGGCCTGCAGGTCAGCGCCGTGCCCTCTGGCAAGGAGGCCCTGGCCCTGCTGCGCACCAAGGCGCACCTGCGCGAATACTTCGACGTGGTGCTGCTGGACCAGGACATGCCCGGCATGACCGGCATGCAGCTGGCCGCCAAGATCAAGGAAGACCCGAGCCTCAACCACGACATCCTGATCATCATGCTCACCGGCATCAGCAACGCGCCGAGCAAGATCATCGCCCGCAACGCCGGCATCAAGCGCATCCTCGCCAAGCCGGTGGCCGGCTACACCCTCAAGACCACCCTCGCCGACGAGCTCAACCAGCGCGCCGCCGGCGGCTCGGCAGCCCTGCCCGGCTCCCAGGTCAGCACCCCGCTCAACGTGCCCAACGACTTCCGCATCCTGGTGGCCGAGGACAACAGCATCTCCACCAAGGTCATCCGCGGCATGCTCAGCAAGCTCAACCTGCAACCGGACACCGCCAGCAACGGCGAGGAAGCCCTCAGCGCGATGAAGAACCAGCAGTACGACCTGGTGCTGATGGACTGCGAAATGCCGGTGCTCGACGGCTTCTCCGCCACCGAGATGCTGCGCAACTGGGAAAGCGAAGAGCAGCGCCCGCGCACCCCGGTGGTGGCCCTCACCGCGCACATCCTCACCGAGCACAAGGAACGCGCCCGCCAGGCCGGCATGGACGGCCACATGGCCAAGCCCGTCGAGCTCTCCCAGCTGCGCGAGCTGATCGAGCACTGGGTCGCGGAAAAGGAAATGCGCCGCCAGCACGAACCCGACGACGCCCTGCATTCCTGATCCCCCGTAGCCCGGGCTTCAGCCCGGGATTCCCATCGCGAATGAATTCGCTCCTACAAGAGCGGCGGCGCTGCGCACCGCTTGGCGACTGAAGTCGCCCCTACGAAGGCCTCACGCCCGCGCGCGGACATGACCGCTATGTAGGGTGGATGACGCTCTTTTCATCCACCAAGCGGGGTCGGGCCTGGCATGCCAATGTACCTGGCTCCGGGAGAGCGGTGGGCTGAAGCCCACGCCCACCCTGCGTCTGCCACGCCATGGACTGTGCCCTGTGCCCGCTCCGCACTGATACGACGCGCCCCCACATCCGGCGGCGTGCCGGCGTATGATTGCCCCTCGCCAGGGCGACCCGGATCAACGGGCGCAACCCTCGGCTGCTCCTACACTCACAACACTCTCCATCACGAGCCCGTCCGATGCTCTCCACGATGTTCAGCCTGTACCTGAAGATGCTGGTGCTCTACAGCCCCTTCTTCGTCCTTTCCTGCTTCATCGGCCTGACCCGCGGCTACACGGTCAAGGAGCGCAAGCGCCTGGCCTGGAAGGTCGCCCTCGGTACCCTGGTGGCCAGCGTGCTGCTGTACCTGTTCGGCCAGAGCATCTTCAACGTCTTCGGCATCACCATCGACGCCTTCCGCATCGGCGCCGGCAGCGTGCTGTTCATCTCCGCCCTCGGCATGGCCCAGGGCAAGCCGGCGGTGCAGTCGGACAACGTGCAGCAGGACGTCACCATCGTGCCGCTGACCATTCCCCTCACCGTCGGCCCCGGCACCATCGGCGCCATGCTGGTGATGGGCGCCGGGCACCACCACTGGAACGACAAGCTCACCGCCCTGGCCGCCATCGCCCTCGCCAGCGTCACTGTCGGCGTGGTGCTCTACCTCTCCAACCGCATTGAACGCATCCTCGGCGAGCAGGGCCTGCAGATCGTCAGCCGCCTGATGGGCCTGTTCGTCTGCGCCCTCGCGGCCCAGATCATCTTCACCGGGGTGAAGAACTACCTGGCGCCCTGAAAGCGTGCAACCCGTGACCTGACCGACCGTTCAGCTTGTCGCCGCGCACCGCAATGGAGCGCGGCGATTTTCCCGAAATCCTGCTAAGAATCCCGCAAAGCCCTCTAAATCAAACCTTTAGCGCCGTTGGCACGGATGCTGCCAATGCACTGACAGCAGTACAGATGACCGTACTGATGACCCCATTTCGGTCCCATCCCACTGTCATTGCATGGACAGCCAAGGAGGCTTTACATGAAACGCCGTCCCTTCCTGAAATCCACCCTCGCCGCCAGCGCCCTGGTACTGACCGGCCTGTTCCCCTTCACCCTGCAGGCCGCCGAGACCATCAAGGTCGGCATCCTGCATTCGCTGTCCGGCACCATGGCCATCTCCGAGACCTCGCTCAAGGACATGGCGCTCATGACCATCGACGAGATCAACGCCAAGGGCGGCATCAACGGCAAGAAGCTGGAACCCGTGGTGGTCGACCCCGCCTCCAACTGGCCGCTGTTCGCCGAGAAGGCCCGCCAGCTGCTGACCAAGGACAAGGTGGACGTAGTCTTCGGCTGCTGGACCTCGGTGTCGCGCAAGTCCGTGCTGCCGGTATTCGAGGAGCTCAACGGCCTGCTGTTCTACCCCGTGCAGTACGAGGGTGAAGAGCTCTCGCCCAACGTCTTCTACACCGGCGCGGCGCCGAACCAGCAGGCCATCCCGGCGGTGGAATACCTGATGAGCGAAGACGGCGGCGCCGCCAAGCGCTACTTCCTGCTGGGCACCGACTACGTCTACCCACGCACCACCAACAAGATCCTGCGCAGCTTCCTGCACAGCAAGGGCGTGGCGGACAAGGACATCGAAGAGGTCTACACCCCCTTCGGCCACAGCGATTACCAGACCATCGTCGCCAACATCAAGAAGTTCTCCGCCGGCGGCAAGACTGCGGTGATCTCCACCGTCAACGGCGACTCCAACGTGCCCTTCTACAAGGAGCTGGCCAACCAGGGCATCGAGGCCACCGACATCCCGGTGGTGGCCTTCTCCGTGGGCGAGGAAGAACTGCGCGGCATCGACACCAAGCCGCTGGTGGGCCAGCTGGCGGCCTGGAACTACTTCGAGTCCGTGGATAACCCGGTGAACAGCAAGTTCGTCACCGACTGGAAGGCCTACGCCAAGGCCAAGAACCTGCCCAACTACAGCACCGCCGTGACCAACGACCCCATGGAAGCCACCTACGTCGGCATCCACATGTGGGCCCAGGCGGTCGAGAAGGCCGGCACCACCGACGTCGACAAAGTCCGTGAAGCCATGGGCGGCCAGACCTTCGCCGCGCCCTCCGGCTACACCCTGACCATGGACAAGACCAACCACCACCTGCACAAGCCGGTGATGATCGGCGAGGTCCAGGAAGACGGTCAGTTCTCCGTGGTCTGGCAGACCGAAGGCCCGCTGCGCGCCCAGCCGTGGAGCCCCTTCATCCCCGGCAACGACAAGAAGCCGGACTATGCGGTGAAGAACTAAGCCGGAAGTCTTAGCCGAGAGCCGGAAGCCGGAAGTACCTCACTTCCAGCTTCCAGCCTCTAGCTTCCAGCTTCCGGTCCCCGCCGATAACGGAGCCTCCCCTCCATGCCCACCTGCCTTTTCCGAATCCTCCTGTCCCTGGCCCTGTTGCTGCCCCTGGCGGCCCAGGCCGGTGACGCCAATGACTTCGCTGCCGCCAACCCGGGCCAGCAAGCCAAGCTGCTGGAAAGCTGGGCCGCCCAGCCCGAGGCCACGCGCCAGCCCCTGCTCGATGCCCTGCAACAGAACCGCTTTGCCGTCGACGCCAAGCTGGCCTACTTCGAACAGGACGGCACCTGGCAGGCCGCCGAGGGCGACGCCGCCCCCGCCGCCACGCCGAAGAAGCTGCGCCTGAACAACCGCCTGCGCGGCCTGCTGATCACCGCCCAGGCCAGCCACGAGTTACTCGCCGCCGAACCCGCCGCGCGCCTGGACGCCGCCCGCCAGCTGCAGAAGAGTGCCAAGCCCGCACAACTGCCGCTGCTCAACCAGCGCATGGTCGCCGAGGAAGACGCCGCCGTGCGTGACGCCATCGGCCTGGCCCTGGCCAACCTGCAGCTGGTCGACCCCGACCCGGCCATCCGCCTCAACGCCGTGCGCCTGCTGGGCGAAACCGGCGACCCGCTGGCCCGCACCCGCCTCGAGGCGCTGCTCGACCCGGCAGTGGAAACCGACGCCGCGGTGCGCACCGCCGCCGAAACCAGCCTGGCCCAGGTCAAGCGCCGGCTGGCGCTGGGCGAAGTGCTCGGCCAGGCCTTCAGCGGCCTGTCCCTGGGCTCCATCCTGCTGCTGGCCGCCCTCGGCCTGGCCATCACCTTCGGCCTGCTCGGGGTGATCAACATGGCCCACGGCGAGATGCTGATGCTCGGCGCCTACTCCACCTACATCGTGCAGCTGATGTTCCAGCGCCTGGCACCGGACCTGCTCGCCCTCTACCCGCTGGTGGCGCTGCCGGTGGCCTTCTTCGTCACCGCCGCCATCGGCATGGCCCTGGAGCGCACGGTGATCCGCCACCTCTATGGCCGCCCCCTGGAAACCCTGCTCGCCACCTGGGGCATCAGCCTGATGCTGATCCAGTTGGTGCGCGTGGTCTTCGGCGCGCAGAACGTCGAGGTGGCCAACCCGGCCTGGCTCTCCGGCGGCATCCAGGTGCTGCCCAACCTGGTGCTGCCGTACAACCGCATCGTCATCATCGGCTTCGCTCTGTTCGTGGTGGCGCTGACCTGGCTGCTGCTGAACCGCACGCGCCTGGGCCTCAACGTCCGCGCCGTCACCCAGAATCGCAACATGGCCGCCTGCTGCGGCGTGCCCACCGGCCGCGTGGACATGCTCGCCTTCGGCCTCGGCTCCGGCATCGCCGGGCTCGGCGGCGTGGCCCTGTCGCAGATCGGCAACGTCGGCCCCGACCTCGGCCAGGGCTACATCATCGACTCCTTCCTGGTGGTGGTGCTCGGTGGCGTCGGCCAGTTGGCCGGCAGCGTGATGGCGGCCTTCGGCCTGGGCGTGGCGAACAAGATCCTCGAACCACAGATCGGCGCCGTGCTGGGCAAGATCCTGATCCTCGCGCTGATCATTCTCTTCATCCAGAAACGCCCCCAGGGCCTCTTCGCATTGAAAGGACGGGTGATCGACTGATGAACCAGCCCCTGACCCTCACCGCCGCGCAGAAGGCCGGCCCGAAAGTAACCCTGGGCGTTGGCGCCCTGGTGCTGGCGGTGCTCATCGCCCTGCCGCTGCTGCACCTGCTGCCGGCCGACAACCCGCTGCAGGTCTCCGCCTACACCCTCACCCTGGTGGGCAAGATCCTCTGCTACGCCATCGTCGCCCTGGCCCTGGACCTGGTCTGGGGCTACGCCGGGCTGCTGTCCCTGGGCCACGGGCTGTTCTTCGCCCTCGGCGGCTACGCCATGGGCATGTACCTGATGCGCCAGAGCGCCGGCGACGGTCTGCCGGCCTTCATGAGCTTCCTCGCCTGGAGCGAACTGCCCTGGTACTGGACCGGCACCTCCAGCTTCCTCTGGTCGCTGTGCCTGGTGGTGCTCGCCCCCGGCCTGTTGGCCCTGGTGTTCGGCTTCTTCGCCTTCCGCTCGCGGATCAAGGGCGTGTACTTCTCGATCATGACCCAGGCCCTGACCTTCGCCGGCATGCTGCTGTTTTTCCGCAACGAGACCGGCTTCGGCGGCAACAACGGCTTCACCGACTTCAAGCGCATCCTCGGCTTCGACATCACCGCGCCGGGCACCCGCGCCGTGCTGTTCCTGGCCACGGTGGCGCTGCTGGTGGGCGCCCTGCTGCTCGGCTGGCGCCTGTCGAAGAGCAAGTTCGGCCGGGTGCTCACCGCCCTGCGCGACGCCGAGAACCGCCTGATGTTCTGCGGCTACGACCCGCGCGGCTACAAGCTGTTCATCTGGGTGTTGTCGGCTGTGCTCTGCGGCCTGGCCGGCGCGCTGTACGTGCCCCAGGTGGGCATCATCAACCCCAGCGAGATGTCGCCGACCAACTCCATCGAAGCCGCCGTCTGGGTGGCCCTGGGCGGGCGCGGCTCGCTCATCGGCCCGCTGCTGGGCGCCGGCCTGGTCAACGGCATGAAGAGCTGGTTCACCGTGGCCTTCCCGGAATACTGGCTGTTCTTCCTCGGCGCCCTGTTCATCGTCGTCACCCTGTTCCTGCCCAAGGGCCTGTTCGGCCTGCTGCGCAAGGAGAAGGACCAATGAGAGCGCCCCCGGTACCCGAACTCATGCTCGAACCCGCCTACGACCCCAACAGCGACGCCGGCACCGGCCGCGACGCCCTCGGCCTCGGCCAGAGCGCCGGCAAGGGCCTGAACACCCGCCACGGCACCATCCTCACGCTGGAAGACATCAGCGTCAGCTTCGATGGCTTCAAGGCGCTCAACGACCTCAACCTGTACATCGGCGTCGGCGAGCTGCGCTGCATCATCGGCCCCAACGGCGCGGGCAAGACCACGCTGATGGACGTGATCACCGGCAAGACCCGCCCCACCACCGGCAGTGCCTGGTTCGGCGAGACCCTGGACCTGACCCGCATGAGCGAGGTGCAGATCGCCCAGGCCGGCATCGGCCGCAAGTTCCAGAAGCCCACGGTGTTCGAAGCGCTGACGGTGTTCGAAAACCTGGAGCTGGCGCAGAAGACCGACAAATCGGTGTGGGCCAGCCTGCGCGCCAAGCTCTCCGGCGAGCAGAAGGACCGCATCGACGAGGTACTCGCCACCATCCGCCTGCAGGACTCGCGACGCCGCCCGGCCGGCCTCCTGTCCCACGGCCAGAAACAGTTCCTGGAGATCGGCATGCTGCTGATGCAGGACCCGCAACTGCTCCTGCTCGACGAACCGGTGGCGGGCATGACCGACGCCGAGACCGAATTCACCGCCGAGCTGTTCAAGGGCCTGGCCGGCAAGCACTCGCTGATGGTGGTGGAGCACGACATGGGCTTCGTCGGCAGCATCGCCGACCACGTCACCGTGCTGCACCAGGGGCATGTGCTGGCGGAGGGGTCGCTGGCGGACGTGCAGGCGAATGAACAGGTGATCGAGGTTTATCTGGGACGTTGAGCTGGAAGCTTGAAGCCAGAAGCTGGAAGAAAAAGCGGCACAACGCAGCTCTTACTTCAAGCTTCAAGCTTCTGGCTTCCAGCTCCTCCACCGAGGACTAGACATGCTTCAAGTGAAACAGCTGCATCAATACTACGGCGGCAGCCACATCCTCCGCGGCCTGTCGTTCGAGGTGAAGGTTGGCGAGGTCACCTGCCTGCTCGGGCGCAACGGCGTGGGCAAGACCACGTTGCTGAAGTGCCTGATGGGCCTGACCCCCGCGAAGGAAGGCGCGGTGAACTGGGAGGGCAAGCCGATCACCGGCTCCAAGCCGCACCAGCGCGTGCACGCCGGCATCGCCTACGTGCCCCAGGGCCGCGAGATCTTCCCGCGCCTGACGGTGGAGGAGAACCTCCTCATGGGCCTCTCCCGCTTCAGCGCCAAGGAAGCCAAGGCAGTGCCCGAGTTCATCTACGAGCTGTTCCCGGTGCTGCGGGAGATGAAGCACCGCCGCGGCGGCGACCTCTCCGGCGGCCAGCAGCAACAACTGGCCATCGGCCGCGCCCTGGCCAGCCGGCCGCGCCTGCTGATCCTCGACGAGCCCACCGAAGGCATCCAGCCCTCGGTGATCAAGGAGATCGGTGCGGTGATCCGCAAACTGGCCGAGCGCGGCGACATGGCCATCCTGCTGGTGGAGCAGTTCTACGACTTCGCCGCCGAGTTGGCCGACCAGTACCTGGTGATGAGCCGGGGCGAAATCATCCAGCAGGGGCGCGGGAAAAACATGGAAGCCGAAGGCGTGCGCGGCCTGGTGACGATCTGAGCGCAGGCCCGGCCCCGTGCACCGAATGGGTTCAGGGCACGCCTCTTGCTTTGCCCGGTCGGTCAACTATTTTGCGGATGCCTCCATAGCCATGAACCTGCCCGCCGCCCTGTTCACGCCGAGCTGGCACGCCGAGCTGGAGCTGGGCTACGCCCGCCGGGACGAACGCACCATTCCGGTGCTTCGCCGCCACCTCGGCCCCCTGAGGGTGCAAAAGCATCTCCATGCCGAGGGCCCCGAGGTGTGCCAGCACATCATCGTGCACCCGCCCGGCGGCATCGCCGGGGGTGATCGCCTGGACATCACCGCCCAGGTAGGCGACGGCGCCTGGGCCCAGCTCACCAGCCCCGGCGCGGCCAAGTGGTACCGCGCCCGGGGCCCGGCCTTCCAGACGCTGGCGCTGCGGGTCGAGGCCGGCGCCACCCTGGAGTGGCTGCCCCAGGAAACCATCGTCTTCTCCGGCGCCCAGGCCGAGTTGAGCACCCGCATCGACCTGGTCGCCGACGCCCGGCTGTTCTACTGGGACGTGGTCGCCCTCGGCCGCCCCGCCGCCGGCGAGCACTTCGCCAGCGGCCACTTCCAGGCACAGCTGGACATCCGCCGCGACGGTCGCGCGCTGTGGCACGAGCGCCAGCGCATCAGCGGCGACGACGGCCTGCTCGACTCGCCCATCGGCCTCGCCGGGCAACCTGTGTTCGCCACCCTGATCGCCACCGGCCAGCTCGACCCGGAGCTGCTGGAACGCTGCCGCGAACTGCCCTCGGCGGTGCGCGGCGACCTGACCCAACTGCCCGGCCTGCTGGTGGCCCGCTGCCTGGCCAGCGAAGCCCTGCACGCGCGCGCCTGGCTGATCGACCTCTGGCGCCTGTTGCGCCCTGCCCTGCTCGGCCGCGACGCCGTGCCGCCACGAATCTGGAGTACCTGATGGACCTCACCCCGAGAGAGAAAGACAAGCTGCTGATCTTCACCGCCGGCCTGGTCGCCGAGCGGCGCCTGGCCCGTGGCGTGAAGCTCAACTACCCGGAAGCCATGGCCTACATCTCCGCCGCCCTGCTCGAAGGCGCCCGCGACGGCCGCACCGTGGCCGAGCTGATGCACTTCGGCACCACGCTGCTGGCCCGTGACCAGGTGATGGAAGGCGTGCCGGAGATGATCCCGGAGATCCAGATCGAAGCCACCTTTCCCGACGGCACCAAGCTGGTGACCGTGCACCAGCCGATTGTGTGATGACCGCGATGAACAACGAGATCCGTGACGCCAGCGAAGCCGACCTGCCCGGCATCCTGGCCATCTACAACGCCGCCGTGGAGCACACCACGGCGATCTGGAACGAAAACCTGGTGGACCTGGCCAACCGCCGTGCCTGGCTGGCCGAACGCAGCGGCGCCGGCTTCCCGGTGCTGGTAGCGCGTGACGCTGCCGGCGAGGTGGTCGGCTATGCCAGCTATGGCGCCTGGCGGCCCCATGACGGCTACAAGCACACCGTCGAGCACTCGGTCTACGTGCGTGCCGATCAGCGCGGCAAGGGCCTCGGCCCGCAGCTGATGCAGGCACTGATCGAACGCGCCCGATCAGCCGGGCTGCATGTGATGGTGGGGGCCATAGAATCCGAGAACACCGCCTCCATCCGCCTGCACCAGCGCCTCGGCTTCGCCATCACCGGCCAGATGCCCCAGGTCGGTCGCAAGTTCGGCCGCTGGCTGGACCTCACCTTCATGCAACTCATCCTGGAGTGACTTCCATGATTCCCGGCGAATACCAGATCCAGGACGGCGAGATCGAACTCAACGCCGGCCGCCGCACCCTGACCCTGAGCGTGGCCAACACCGGCGACAGGCCGATCCAGGTCGGCTCGCACTACCACTTCTTCGAAACCAACGACGCCCTCGCCTTCGACCGCGCCGCCGCCCGCGGCATGCGCCTGAACATCCCGGCCGGCACCGCCGTGCGCTTCGAGCCGGGCCAGAGCCGCGAGGTGGAACTGGTGGAGCTCGCCGGCCTGCGCCGGGTGTTCGGCTTTGCCGGAAGGGTGATGGGCGATCTTTGATCGCAGCCGCACAGCATTCGTAGGATGGGTAGAGCGAAGCGAAACCCATCACTGCCAACAATCGATGGGTTACGTCACTGCGTGACTAACCCATCCTACGGACAGGACTCAGCATGAAAATCTCCCGCCAAGCCTACGCCGACATGTTCGGCCCCACCGTCGGCGACAAGGTGCGCCTGGCCGACACCGAGCTGTGGATCGAGGTCGAGAAGGACTTCACCAACTATGGCGAGGAAGTGAAGTTCGGCGGCGGCAAGGTGATCCGCGACGGCATGGGCCAGGGCCAGCTGCTGGCGGCCGAGGTGGTCGACACGCTGATCACCAACGCGCTGATCATCGACCACTGGGGCATCGTCAAGGCTGACGTCGGCCTCAAGGACGGGCGCATCGCGGCGATCGGCAAGGCCGGCAACCCGGACATCCAGCCCGACGTCACCATCGCCATCGGCGCCAGCACCGAGGTGATCGCCGGCGAGGGCATGATCCTTACCGCTGGCGGCATCGACACCCATATCCACTTCATCTGCCCGCAACAGATCGAAGAGGCGCTCATGAGCGGTGTCACCACCATGATCGGCGGCGGCACCGGGCCGGCCACCGGCACCAACGCCACCACCTGCACCTCGGGCCCCTGGCACATGGCGCGCATGCTCCAGGCCGCCGACGCCTTCCCGATGAACATCGGCTTCACCGGCAAGGGCAACGCCTCGCTGCCGGAGCCGCTGATCGAGCAGGTCAGGGCCGGCGCCATCGGCCTCAAGCTGCACGAGGATTGGGGTACCACCCCGGCCGCCATCGACAACTGCCTGAGCGTGGCCGACCAGTACGACGTGCAGGTGGCGATCCACACCGACACCCTCAACGAATCCGGCTTCGTCGAGACCACCCTGGGCGCCTTCAAGGGCCGCACCATCCACACCTACCACACCGAAGGCGCGGGCGGCGGCCACGCGCCGGACATCATCAAGGCCTGCGGTTTCGCCAATGTGCTGCCCAGCTCCACCAACCCGACGCGGCCCTTCACCCGCAACACCATCGACGAGCACCTGGACATGCTCATGGTCTGCCACCACCTGGACCCGAGCATCGCCGAGGACGTGGCCTTCGCCGAAAGCCGCATCCGCCGCGAAACCATCGCCGCCGAGGACATCCTCCACGACCTCGGCGCGTTCTCGATGATCAGCTCCGACAGCCAGGCCATGGGCCGTGTGGGCGAGGTGATCACCCGCACCTGGCAGACCGCCGACAAGATGCACAAGCAGCGCGGCCCACTGAAGGGCGACGGTGCCGGCAACAGCAACTTCCGGGTCAAGCGCTACATCGCCAAATACACCATCAACCCGGCCATCACCCACGGCATCAGCCATGAAGTGGGCTCCATCGAAGTGGGCAAGTGGGCGGACCTGGTGCTCTGGCGCCCGGCCTTCTTTGGCGTGAAGCCGACGCTGATCCTCAAGGGCGGGGCCATCGCCGCCAGCCTGATGGGCGACGCCAACGCCTCGATCCCCACCCCGCAACCGGTGCACTACCGCCCGATGTTCGCCAGCTACGCCGGCAGCCGCCACGCCACCAGCCTGACCTTCATCAGCCAGGCCGCGCTGGAGGCCGGCGTGCCCGAACAACTCGGCCTGAAGAAACGCATCGCCGTGGTCAAGGGCTGCCGCACCGTGCAGAAGAAGGACCTGATCCACAACGACTACACCCCGGACATCGACGTGGACCCGCAAACCTACCAGGTGAAAGCCGACGGCCAGCTGCTCTGGTGCGAACCCGCCGAGGTGCTGCCGATGGCGCAGCGGTATTTCCTGTTCTGAGCACGCCCCGCCTACGGCCCGGCATCGCGTTGTTGGGCCTCGCGGGGCTCGGCACCAACCTACGAGTACGCCGCGGCACACCGTAGGTTGGGTTGAGGTACGAAGCCCAACGCAGCGGACCCGAACGCCGCTCCGTTGGGCCTCGCTGCGCTCGGCGCCAACCTACGGTCCGTGCAAACGGTAGCTAGGTAGTTTCACCAAATTGCCCGTCCAGCGGGTCGCAGGCCCAATCGGCCGGGAGCCGACCATCCCGGATGAAGCGATGAATGGACGAGTACGGCCAATCGACCGCACGTCTCACATGGCCGTGCTTCACCGGGTTGATGTGGATGTAGTCGACATGCCTGGCGAGGTCCTGCTCATCACGTATCTGGTGTTCCCAGAAGCGCCGCTGCCAGATGCCACGCTCACGCTTGTCGCGCCGAGAGCGACTCACCCAACCCCGCTCAGGCACACATCGGGAAAAGCTGCCCTTGATCTGCGCCCAACGAAGGGAAAAATCAGCGTCGCCCTCAGGCTGGGTCCAGATGGCATGCAGGTGGTCGGGCAGCACCACCATCGCGGGAATCTCGAAGGGATGCCGAGCCCTCACCTGCCTGAAGGCCAGGCGAAGCAGGTCGATGTGCTGAGTCAGCAACCCACTGGAACGATCGGCGAGATTGACGGTGAAGAAATACGTGCCACCGGGCACGAAGCTGCGGCGATAGCGCATGTCCAGTCCCTGGAACAGTGGAGAGATCGCCAGTCTAGGGAGCGCCCATCACAACCGGGGCCTTGCGACGTGGAGGAAAGGTTAATGCCGCCTGTCGGACCGAGGGTTTCGGCCGGGCAGTGAAGCGCATCCAGGCATCGCTGCGTTGGGCCTCGCTACGCTCGGCGCCAACCTACATGGGGTGCCGAAGTGGGGGTGCCCCCCTCCAGAATTGACTCGATGGCAATTTGCCGTGTCGTGAACTCCCCCACGCAATGCCTTGTTACGAAACGCTATAGTCAGCCGGCTACACCGTCGGTGTAGGACAAGGCCTTGCCACGAAGACGAGAGTGCCGCTCAGCGCGGCCAAATAAAGGGAGTTTGTTATGGAATGGTATTTGAAGTGCATCAAGCAGCATTACTTCGACTTTAACGGCCGCGCTCGTCGCAAGGAGTACTGGATGTTCACCCTGGTGAACGTCGTGATCTCCGTCGTGCTGTCCGTGGTCCTGGGCATGATCAACGAGAACCTGGCCCTGCTGGCCAACCTGTACAGCCTCGCCGTGCTGCTGCCGGCCCTGGGCGTCACCGCGCGTCGCCTGCACGACATCGGCAAGAGCGGCTGGTGGATGCTGATCGCCCTGGTTCCGATCCTCGGCGGCCTGTACCTGCTGTTCCTGCTGGTTCAGGACAGCGTGCCGGAGACCAACGCCTACGGCCCCAACCCCAAGGCCTGATGGGTCAGGTTCCCGTCGCCCTGACGGGAACCTCAGGGACAGATGCCTGTCCCAGCGCAGTGGCCGGGAGTTCCCCCGGCCATGCCCACGGATGATCAGGAACGCCACAGGATGTCCGATACCCCGCTTCCCCGCCTCAAGGGCGGTCTCTTCGCCCTGTTCGGCATCGCGCTGCTCGCTGCGATGGCCATACAGACCTCTTCCCGCGTGGGATTCCTGCAGTCGGCCCTGGAGGCAGACGGCAGCGTCGTCGCGCTCAATGCCGGCGGCTCCCACCCGGAGATCGAATTCACCGACGGCACCGGTACGCGCATCTCCTACCCCCAGGGGGGCTGGATCTACGGCTACCAGGTCGGCATGCCGGTGAAGGTGCACTACCAGGCCGACGCTCCGGCCACCTCGGCCGTGGTCGATGACTTCGGCGCTCTCTGGGGCACCTCGGCCTTCCTCGGCCTGCTGGGCTCCATCTTCACGGTCACCGGATTGATGACCCTCTTCAGGCGCCCCCGCTACGACATCGCCTGAACCGCACAAGGAAGCCGCAATGCCCAAGATGCCCATACCCCTGCCCGTCAACCCGAGCCGCTGGGGCTATGTCACCGCCAGTGGCGGCGGCCTGACGGTCGCCTTCGTCGCCGGCGGTGGCGGCTCCATCACCTTGCGTTCGCCCTCGGGGGAGAACGTCGCCCTGCGCTATGGCGGCCTCGGTGCCGGCGTGGGCTTCGGCGCCAAGCTGCCGCGCTTCGGCAAGGTGGATATCAAGATCAAGGGCAAGAGCATCGGCGGTGCCGGTGCGGCGGAAGCCTTCCCCAGTGACGGCGCGGTCTTCGTGGCGGACGACCTGGTGGACCGCGACCTCACCCGTGACGACATCACCGGGCCCTGCATGTACGTGGAGATCGGCGCAGGCGTCGCCGTCGGCGTATCCGGCACGGCCATGCTGTTCGGCCTCGACGCCAAGCTGCTGGCCGCGGTGATGCTGATGAACGCGAGCCCGGTGACCAGCCTCACCGTCTCGCCGATGCTGACCCGGCAACTGATGCAGTCGGCGCGCGGCGCCCTGCTGATGGGTGGCGCCAACCTGGGCATCCAGGCCGGTGCCGGCGGTGCGGTCTATATCGGCGCGCTGTTCTGATCCGCGCCTAACCCCTCAGCGCAACTGGCTGTCCTTGCTGCCCCGGCGGTTATAGCCCGCGTGGCTGGACTGCTCGCGGTCGTGCTCGCTCTGGCAGGCGATGCACAGGCGCACGCCCGGTACGGCATCGCGCCGTGCCTGGGGGATGATGGCGTCGCATTCTTCGCAGTGCGTCAGGCTCTCGCCCTTCGGCAACTGGCTGCGCGCCCGCTGGATGGCGTCTTCGATGGTGCTGTCGATCTGTTCCTGTACGGCACCGTCTCCCGCCCAACCACTGGCCATGTCGACCTCCCGATCTCATTCCGCTCATTGGAAGGTTATGGGGGCGGCGGGCGGCCTTTTGCAAGGCCGCGGGCCGGTGGGCGACAAGTGGAGGTCGTTCCGGGCTATTCCTTCACGTCCATGTATTCCCGCGCCCAGATGATGTAGTCCTCGGGCAGGGTGTACTTGTGGGTCAGCTCGGTGGCGCTCAGCTCGGAGGCGGCGGTGTCGATCTGGCGCTGCTCGCGCAGGCAGTCGTAGGTGGCCTTGATGGCGGCGAAGTAGGCCGCATGGCCGTTGACCACGATGCGCACGCCGAGGTCGGCCAGGCGCTGGTTGTCGCGCAGCTGCGGGTTGCCGTAGGTGACCAGCATCAGCGGCACGCTGAGGTGCGAGGCGATGGTTTCCAGGTGCTCGAAGTCGGTGACGCCGACCATGCAGATGCCATCGGCGCCGGCGGCCTGGTAGGCCTTGGTGCGGGTGATCACCTCCTCGGTGGTCAGCACGCCGGCGTGGGTCCGGGCGATGATCGCCAGGTCCGGGTCGACGCGGGCTTCCAGGGCCGCGCGAATCTTGCCGACGCCTTCCTCGACGCTGATCAGGTCGGTGGACTTGCGCCCGAACTGGGCCGGCAGCAGCGTGTCCTCGATCGTCAGCGCGGCGATGCCGGCACGCTCCAGCTCGACCACGGTGCGCATCACGTTTAGTGCGTTGCCGTAGCCGTGGTCGGCGTCGGCGATCACCGGCAGGCGGCTGACGCGACCGATGCGCACGGCCTGCTCGACGAACTCGCTGAGGGTGATCAGCGCGAAGTCGGGGGCGGCCAGTACCTGCAGCGAGGCGACCGAGCCACCGAGGATGCCGACTTCGAAGCCGAGGTCGGCGGCGATGCGGGCGGACATGGGGTCGAAGACGGACGCGGTGTGATAGCAGGTCTTCGAGTTCAACAGCGCACGAAAGGCCGTGCGCAACTCGTGATGAGAGGCTCTTCGCATTAGAGGTTCCAAAACGGCAGGTGCGGATGGTTGAGACACAGGGATGCAAGTATCGCACCCTCGGTCACATTGTCCGACAGCAATGGCAGCAAGGTTACAGATTCTAGCCCTCCAGGCTTTCAGTTGCCTTTAGCCGAACGGGCCTCCGATCGGCTGTAGGCGCAATCTGTATTCAGTGACGCGTTGCCACACCGGGTTCACCTTTGCATCCGGCGCGTCTACATTGCGCGCCCCGGCGAACGAATCGCGGGATGATTCACCAAGGAGAATGACGTGAAACACAGCTTCAAGATGATCGCAGGCCTGCTGTCCGTAATGGCCATCGCCGGCTGCACCGGCACCCCGATGAAGACCCAGAACCTCGACAGCAGCCAATACACCGTGATCGGCCACAGCGAGGCCAGCGCCACCGGCCTGCTGGTCGTCGGCCTGATTCCGGTGCAGCAGAACAACCGCTTCATCAGGGCCCAGAACGCTGCGATCAAGGCCAAGGGCGGTGACGCGATGATCAACACCCAGATCCAGGAAGACTGGTTCTGGGCCTGGGTCCTGACCGGCTACACCACCACCGTTTCCGGTGACGTGGTCAAGCTGAACAGCAGCCACTAAGCCGTTCGCGAGGGCCGCCCGGCCCTCGCTCACACCGCTCCGGAACCCGCCGCATGCCGGACCTGATTACCTACGCCAGCCTGTTCCTCATCGCCTTCGGCGCCGCCACCCTGCTGCCACTGCAATCGGAAGCGGTGCTGGCCGGACTGCTGCTCGCGGGTGGCCAGCCGCTGTGGGCGTTGCTACTGGTGGCGACGCTGGGCAACGTGCTCGGCTCCCTGGTGAACTGGGTGCTCGGCCGGTTCCTGGCGGACTTCCGCCACAAGAAGTGGTTTCCCGTGTCCGAATCCGCCATCGAGCGGGCGCAGGCCACCTATCGCCGCTACGGGCGCTGGACCCTGTTGCTGTCGTGGCTGCCGGTGATCGGTGACCCGCTGACCCTGGTGGCCGGGCTGATGCGCGAGTCGCCCTGGGTGTTCCTGCTGCTGGTGACCCTGGCCAAGGCCGGCCGCTACCTGGCGGTGGCGGCGCTGACCCTGGGCCTGGCCTGAGACTATTTCTTCTTCAGGCAGTCGCTGAGGAAGGCCTTGCGCTCATCGCCCTTGAGGGCCTTCTCGCTGGCGGTCTTGTTGCAGCTGATCATCTTCTCCTGCTGGGTCGCCTTGAGGCAGTTGCTCATGAAGGTCTTGCGCGCATCGCCCTTGAGTTCCTGGGCCGTGGCCTCGGCGTTGCAGCTCTTCATCTTCTCCTGCTGGGTCGCGGCGAAACCCTGGCTGGCGGCCAGCAACGCGAGTACGAGCAGGGGCAGGCGGATCGACTTCATGGGCGGTCTCCCGGGTGGTCCATGGGGGCATGACGAAGCGTCGACTGGAGTCTAGCCACTGCGACGAACTGCGCCTCGCCGCCTGAGCAAAGCGCCTTCGGCTCGCGTACACTGCGCGGCCGTTTTTTCCACCGGACTTCTCGCGCCATGAGCAATCTCACCGCAGCCCGTGCCCTGGGCATCGACTTCGGCACCTCCAACTCCACCGTCGGCTGGTGGCGCCCGGACGTGGAGCCGCTGATCGCACTGGAAGACGGCAAGATCACCCTGCCCTCGGTGATCTTCTTCAACATCGAAGAGCGCCGCCCGGTCTATGGCCGCCTGGCCCTGCACGAGTACCTGGAAGGCTACGAAGGCCGCCTGATGCGCTCGCTGAAGAGCCTGCTGGGCTCCACGCTGCTGAAGAGCGAGACCACCGTGCTGGGCAGCGCCATGCCCTTCAAGGACCTGCTGGGCCTGTTCATCGGCGAGCTGAAGAAGCGCGCCGAGGCGCTCGCCGGCCATGAGTTCGACCAGGTGGTGCTGGGCCGCCCGGTGTTCTTCGTCGACGACGACCCGGCCGCCGACCAGGAAGCCCAGGCGACCCTGGTGGCCGTGGCCAACAAGCTCGGCTTCAAGGACGTCTCCTTCCAGTTCGAGCCCATCGCCGCCGCCTTCGACTACGAGCGCAGCATCGAGCGCGAAGAGCTGGTGCTGATCGTCGACATCGGCGGGGGTACGTCCGACTTCTCCCTGGTGCGCCTGTCCCCCGAGCGTCGCGACGTGGCCGACCGCCAGGGCGACATCCTCGCCACCGGCGGCGTGCACGTGGGCGGTACCGACTTCGACAAGCAGCTCAGCCTGCAAGGCGTGATGCCGCAGTTCGGCTACGGCAGCCGCATGAAGAGCGATGCCCTCATGCCCACCAGCTACCACCTCAACCTCGCCACCTGGCACACCATCAACGCCGTCTATGCGCAGAAGTCGCAGCTGTCGCTGAAGAACATGCGCTACGACATCGTCGACACCCGTGGCATCGACCGCCTGTTCCGCCTGATCGAGCAACGCGCCGGGCACTGGCTGGCGATGCAGGTGGAAGACAGCAAGATCGAGCTGACCGAAGCGCGTCACCGCGTGATCGACCTCGAACGCATCGAGCCGGGCCTGCGCGTGGAACTGGCCCGCCACCTGTTCGAAGACGCCATCGAGCCGTTGCTGCAGCGCATCCGTGACAGCGTCACACGCCTGCTGGCCGATGCCGGCATCGGCGTGGAACAGGTGGACACGGTGTTCTTCACCGGCGGCTCCAGCGGCATCCCCGCCCTGCGTGACAGCGTCGCCGCCCTGCTGCCCAATGCCCGCCATGTCGAAGGCAACACCTTCGGCAGCATCGGCAGCGGCCTGGCCATCGAGGCGCGCAAACGCTACGGCTGAGCCGGGCGTCGGGCGCCCCACGACGTTCGTGCGGCGCCCCTGGCGGCGACCCCGCCGCTGGATTACCTTCGCCGGCATCGCCCACCTGCGGAGCCCCGCCATGAAACGCCTGCTGACCTGCCTCCCCTTACTCCTGCTCGCCGGCTGCGGCCTCGGCGAAACCGCCGCCACCGGTGCGGCCCAGGCCAAGCTGCAAGCCGAGCAGGCGCAGCAGGCCCAGCAGCAGATAGACCAGCTCAAGCAGCAGATCGACCAGGCCAACGCCGTCAACCAGCAGCGCCTGCGGGATGCCGAGAAGGCCGCCCAGTAGCCGGGGGCGACAAATTCTTCGAACTCGTCTGGCCATTCGCCACTCAGAAGTCGTGACGGCTTCAACGGCCACTACGAGGAAAACCACCATGTACAAGGAAACGCTCGCGGCAGTGTTCGTGCTGGCATCGGTAGCCGGTTGCAGCACCAAGTTCGAGAACCCCACCGACTACGTCACCTACCGCCATGAACCCCTGGTGGAAAAGGTCGAGGACGGCATGACCAAGGACCAGGTGCTGACCATCGGCGGCCCGCCTTCCACTGAAATCCAGCGCACCGTGCACCCCGGCACCTGCAACAACTACGTGCTGAACAAGGAGGGCCACCAGCAGCCCTACTACGTCAGCTTCAGCGATGCCGGCCAGGTCGACAGCAAGGGTTTCATGACCTGCGAGCAATGGCAGAAACATGAAGCCGAGGCGGCGAAGATCTGATCCGTTGCGGCGCCCGGATCACCGGGCGCCGCAGTGGCCAAATGCCAGAATTGCCAACCCACGCACAGCCCCGGCGCAAATAAATAGCGAACCGGCGAGCCTCGTTGATGTCCAAGCGCTGTTATTTACAGCGGATCATCGAGGACCATCAGCATGTTCAAGCGCGCGCTCCTGCTCGCGGCCGCTCTGGGCTCGGTGTCCGGTTGCGCCAGCAAGATCGAGAACCCCACCGACTACATCACCTACCGCAACGAACCCCTGGTGCGGCAGGTGGAAGAAGGTATGACCAAGGAGCAGGTACAGGCCATCGGCGGGCGCCCCTCCTCCATCGTCCAGCGCAGCGTGCACCCCGGCTCCTGCAACAACTACATCCTCAATCACGAGGGCCACCAGCAGGCCTACCACGTCAGCTTCGGCGCCAGCGGCCGGGTCCAGCACATGGGGTTCATGACCTGCAGGCAGCGCGAGAACGTGGAACGCGATCGCCTGGACTGACGCCCCGGCCGCGCAGATTTCCTAAACTTTTCCCGCTGCGTATCACTCACATCCCAGGTAGGGCCCACGACGCCACCGGCCGCCAGAGCCAGGCACCCGGGCCTGATTAGCCAAGGAGAACCCTGATGAGTGATGTGCAACTGACCGATGTGAACACCCTGCGTCAGCGCGCCCGGCAGAACGTGCTGGACGGCGCCGTGACCGAGGGCTACCACGCTGACCGCGCCACCGTGCTGCGCCTGCTCAACGAGTCGCTGGCCACCGAGCTGGTCTGCTACCTGCGCTACAAGCGCCACTACTACATGGCCACCGGGCTCAAGGCGAGCATCGCTGCCAGCGAATTCCTCGAACACGCCCAGCAGGAACAGCAGCATGCCGACCGCCTGGCCGAACGCATCGTGCAACTGGGTGGCGAACCGGACTTCAACCCCGCCGGCCTGGAAGCCCGCTCCCATGCCCAATACGTCGCCGGAGAAAACCTGCGCGAGATGGTCACCGAAGACCTGATCGCCGAGCGCATCGCCGTCGACAGCTACCGCGAGATCATCCAGTACCTCGGCGACAAGGACCCGACCACCCGCCGCCTGTTCGAAGAAATCCTCGAGCAGGAGGAAGAACACGCCGACGACATGGCCGATATCCTCGCCGACCTGAAGTAACCCCTCCCCCACCCCGTCGCCCGGGCTTCGGCCCGGGTCACGGGCACCCCGCCAGCCCGCGCACGAACTTCGCAACCGGGTAGCCCGGGCTTCAGTCCGGGAGTCACGAGCATCCGCTATTCCGCGCACGCGCCTCCCGCAGGTTGGGTAGAGGCACGAAACCCAACGCAGCGATGCCAGACAACCCGCGTTGGGCCTCGCTACGCTCGGCGCCAACCTACGTGAATTCCCAACCCGCACCGGAGCGCGGCTTCAATTGGCCTTGCGCATCTTCTCCAGCAGCGGCGTGCAGGTGTTGGTGACATCGCCTCCGCCGCTCGGCGCGACCAGGGCCAGCAGCCCGGCGGCCGGGGCCACCACGGCGCCCAGCACCACCATGCCGGCGCCACGGGCGATCAGCGGCACCGCCTTGACCCCTGCATCCGGCTTCTTGAAGGTGCCGCGCACGTAGAGCGGTGAGCGCAGGGAGAAGATGCGCACGCCCTTGGATTCCGGGGTGACGGTCATGTCCAGCCGCTCGCTGGCGAGGTTGGCCGAACCGTCGATCTGGATCAGCGCATTCTCGGTATCGAAGATGAACACCCGCGGCGTCACCAGGCCCTTGGTCAGCTTGAGGTCGGCAGCGGCGCAATTGATCTTCACCTCGTCGTCGCCGAACAGCTTGCCCACCAGGTAGTTGCCCACATTGAGCCCGGCGATCTCCATCAGCCCACGGCTCACCGCACCGTCGTTGATCAGCAGCTTGAGGTTACCGTTGGCGCTGCCCAGCAGGGCCGCCACCGAGTTGCCGGTGCCGGCCAGATCGGCGTCACCATTGAGTTCACCGAAGCTGGTGCGCATGGGCTCGAAGCTGGGGAACAGCTGCTTGAGCTTGAAGTGCCGCGCGCTGAGCCGGGCACTGCCCTGCAGGGGCACGCTGCTGCCGTCCAGGCGGATGGTGGAATCCAGGCTGCCGCCGGCCATGCCGAAGCGCAGGGGCTCCAGGCTCAGCTTGCCGTCGTTGAGCACCACATGGGTGTCGAGGTCATTGAAGGGCAGCTTGTCGCTGTGGACGATGCGCTTGCCGGTGAAACGCACGTCGGCATCCATCTGCCGCCAGCGCTCGGTGCGGAATTCCTCCACCGGCAGCACCTTGTCCGCCGGCTGCTTGCTGGCCACGCCGCGCTCCTTCTTCTCGGCATTGGAGTCGGCACCGATCAGCGGCGCCAGGTCGGCGAAGCGCAGCTGGTTGGAGGTCAGCGCACCGGACAGCTTGGGCCGGGGCTGGCGGGCGACGAAGTGCAGGTCGCCATGGATGTCGCTGTCGCCAATGGCACCGTTGAAGCCCTGGTAATGGAACTGCGGGCCCGCCGGATCCTGCAGCTGCGCCACCAGGCGGCCATCGGTGGAATAGGCCGGCGTATCGGGCAGGGTCACGCCGGTCAGCGGGTAGAGGTTGCCCAGGCTGTTGCCGGCCAGCTTCAGGCGCAGGTCCAGGGCGCCCAGGTGCGTCGGGTCGGTGAGGGTACCGGCCAGGGCGATGCGGGTGGCGCCGATGCGCAGGTCGGCCTGCAGGGGGAAGGGCTTGCGCGCGTCCTTGAGCGCCAGCAGCCCGCCGATCTTGCCGCTGCCATCCAGCGCCTGGCCCTTGTAGCTGCCCTTGACCTTCCAGCCGAAGGCGTAGTCCTGGGGCGCGTCGCCCTGCCCCGCCGCCTTGCCAGCGGCCTTCTCGCCAACGATGTCGCTGAAGGGGATCGGCTTGCCCAGCGGGTCCACCAGCACTTCCAGGCGCGTCTGCGTGGGCTGGTCGTCCACCTTCACCTGGCCCTTGTCGAAACCGATGGCGCCGATGTCCAAGGTCCAGGCGGAGGGTTTCTCGTCGGCCTGCTCGGGGGTGCTGGCGAGCTTATCGAACGTCCAGTTGTTGCTGCCGTCGGCGCGGCGCTTGAGGTCGGCGCGCGGCTCGGTCAGGTCGAT
The DNA here is from genome assembly GCA_000474255.1 of Aquipseudomonas alcaligenes MRY13-0052. Classification (GTDB taxonomy): domain Bacteria; phylum Pseudomonadota; class Gammaproteobacteria; order Pseudomonadales; family Pseudomonadaceae; genus Metapseudomonas; species Metapseudomonas solani. The sequence goes on along the minus strand of BATO01000025.1, from coordinate 42,746 downwards.
ACGCGGGATGGTCACGGTCTTCCACAGCAACGGCAGCGGCGACACGCTCGCCTCCACGCGCGCGAGGGTGACGAACTGCTGCTCCTTGGCCCACTCGGGGTTGCCCAGGGTCAGGTCCTCGGCCTTCACGTGGGGCCAGGGCACCCAGGCGCGCAGGCCCTCTTCCTCCGGCTCGCGCTGCCACCTCACGCTAAGGTCGCCATTGATGGCGAAGGGGCGGCCCAGGGTTTCGGAAACCCGGGCATTGAGCGTCGGCTTGATGCGGTTCCAATCGAAGGTGGCGACGAACACCACCAGCGCGGCCAACAGCAGCACCAGGCTGGCGGTGGTCCAGGCGAGGATCCTGCGTCCACGCGACATGCACGTCTCCTTCTTATGGCGGCATCGGGCCCCGGAGGCGGGTTCGATACACGAGGCTTGTTGATCTATCGACTGGCAAACGCGGCGGATGACTCCGGTAAATACAGGCGGAAATTCACCAGGGCGCGCAGCTTAAACCGCCCAAGGCCCCCTCAGGAAGCGCCATGGAAACAAGCAAACGATTGATTCGAAAGCGCTTTTCCAATCATCACCGGCGTCGATGCCGACTATCGCGAGTGATCACTTTTTAATCGCCTGGCCGTCCGTAACATGGGCCCCGTAGCCACTTGCTACCCCCCACAACCCAGGAGATACCGACATGAAAACCCAAGCCCTCGCCACCCTGTTCCTCACCGGCCTGTTCGCCATCCCGGTCGTCCAATCCGCTGTTTCCTATCCGCTGGTCGCTGAAGGCGAAGGCGCCTACATGGTCATCGACCGCGTCGCCGAGGGCGGTGCAGAGCGCACCCTGAACCGTGTTGCCGAAGGTGGCGCCGAACGTACTCCTGGCTTCCGTGTCGCTGAAGGCGGCGCTGAACGTACCCCTGGCTTCCGTGTCGCTGAAGGCGGCGCTGAACGCACCCCTGGCTTCCGTGTCGCCGAAGGTGGCGCCGAACGTACCCCTGGCTTCCGCGTTGCTGAAGGCGGTGCCGAACGTACCCCTGGCTTCCGTGTCGCCGAAGGCGGCGCTGAACGCACCCCTGGCTTCCGCGTTGCTGAAGGCGGTGCCGAACGTACCCCGGCTTTCCGTGTCGCTGAAGGCGGTGCCGAACGCACCCTGAACCGTGTTGCCGAAGGTGGCTCTGACCGTCTGCTGCAAGCCCACGGCGTGGTCTGACAGCACCCCTGCTTCACCCTGCAGTCAAAGCCCGGCACCGGCCGGGCTTTTTATTGCCCGCCATTCCCCCGCCGCCAACCTGGCACACCCTGCCCTGATACACACGCGGGTTTCACCCGCCCTACGCCCCCATCATCGGTAGCCGGAACCTGTAGGTCGGGTGCAACCCGACACGCGCGCCTCCATCGCTCACCGACTGCCACGGCCCGCATCACCGCCATCGATAAGAAGCCCGCAAAGCCTGTTCCAGGCCTGCGAAGAAGCGCCAAAAACACCTTCAACCCATTGATCTTGAATGGAAAATTCAACCATTAAAGAGATCGATGCTCACTATCGCCCGCCTTCACTTCTGGCCTTTCCGGGGGCTCCGTAACATTGGCTCCGTAGTCACTTACCAGCCCCCCATGAGGAGCCACAGATCATGAAAGCCCATGCCATTGCCGCCCTGTTCCTGACCAGCCTTTCCGCCACCGCCTTTGCCCTGCCCTCCGAGCCGCAACCGGTTCTGGGCGAATCCCGCGACAACAGCGGCTTCATCCAGGTCGTCGAGCCGGTTGCCGAAAACGGCTCCGATCGCACCCCCGGCCTGCGCGTTGCCGAAGGCGGTGCCGAACGCACCCTGAACCGTGTCGCCGAAGGTGGCGCCGAACGTACTCCCGGCTTCCGCGTTGCCGAAGACGGCGCTGACCGCACCCCGGGCTTCCGTGTCGCTGAAGACGGCGCTGACCGTACCCCGGGCTTCCGTGTTGCCGAAGATGGCGCTGACCGTACCCCCGGCTTCCGTGTCGCTGAAGACGGTGCTGACCGCACCCCTGGCTTCCGTGTTGCCGAAGACGGTTCCGATCGCACCCCGGGTTTCCGCGTCGCTGAAGGCGGTTCCGACCGTACCCCTGGCTTCCGCGCCGTTTGAAGTGGGTTCGCTCACTGAGGCGAAAACCAGCACACCGCCCGATCGGCACTCCTCCACAGACTGAAAGCCCGGCACACGCCGGGCTTTCGCATTTCTAGGGTCAGGCCGGGACGGCGGCCGGTGGCGAACGGTAGATCCAGATGCGCTTGAGCACGGTGGCGAACTGCACCGAGAGCCGGCCGCTGTTGTAGACCTGGCCGTAACGCCGGGCTATCTCCCTCACCTCCCGCGACAGGGCGGCATAGCGACGCGCCGGCAGGTCGGGGAACAGGTGGTGCTCGATCTGGTGGCTGAGATTGCCGGTGAGGATATGCAGCAGCGGCCCACCGGCGAGGTTGCTGGAGCCGCGCAGCTGGCGCAGGTACCACTGGCCCCGGGTCTCGCCTTCCAGCACCTCGGGGGGGAACACCACGGCCTGCTCGGTGAAGTGGCCGCAGAAGATCACGGTGAAGGTCCACAGGTTGCGGATCAGGTTGGCCAGGGCATTGCCCGCCACCACCGCCCAGGCATTGGCACCCAGCGCCAGCGCGACCAGGGGGAAGAACAGGTAGTCCTTGACCAGTTGGCGCAGCACCTTGGCATTGAACTGGCGCAGGCGCGGCCGCAGCTCATCGCGGCTCATGCGGCCCTTGAAGTACTGGTCCAGGCGCAGGTGCTGCACCGCCACGGAGAACTGGAACAGCAGCGCCTGCAAGGTCACCCACAGCGGCTGCCAGCGGTAGAAGGGCTTCCAGCGCTGCTCGGGGAACAGCCGCACCAGGCCATAGCCGACATCGTCGTCGCGGCCCAGCACATTGGTGTAGGTGTGATGGATGTGGTTGTGGGTGTGCCGCCAGAAATCCCCCGGCCCGACGATGTCCCACTCGTAGCGCTGCCCGGAGAATTCCGGGTCGTTCATCCAGTCGTACTGGCCGTGCATCACGTTGTGGCCCAGTTCCATGTTCTCGAGGATCTTGCCCAGCCCCAGCAGGGCGCTGCCCAGCAGCCAGGTGGGCGGGAACCAGCCGAGCAGCAACAGCAGCCGGCCGGCCCAGCAACAGGCGCGGGTCACGGCACGGATGCGGCGGATGTAGCGGGCGTCCGCCTCGCCCAGGTCGTCCAGGGTGCGCTGGCGCAAGGCGTCCAGCTCGGCAGCGAAGGCCTGCAGCTCTGCGGGGCCCAATTCTCGGTCGATACGCATGTCGTTCTCGCTCGTTGAGGCGTTGTCGGCGTCGCGCCGGTTCAGAGGTCGATCACCAGGTCGCTGTGGGGCGCGCTGACGCACAGGCGAATGGGCTGGCCCGGTTCGGCGAACAGCGCGCCGGTGCGCAAGTCGCGCACCGTGCCGCTGACCAGTTGGCAGGTGCAGGCGGTGCACACGCCCTGGCGGCAACCGTGGGCCGGGCGCAGGCCATGGGCCTCGGCCTGTTCCAGCAGGTTGTAGCGGCTGTCGCCCTGCATCTCGCTGCGGGCGCGGGCGAAGCCCAGGCGCACCTGGCGCGCGGGCTCCGCCGTGTTCACCGGCGCGGCACTGAAGGCCTCCAGCTGCACGCTGCCTTGGCGCGTTTCGGCCTGCCACCACTGGCGTACCAGGGAGACGAAACCATGGGGCCCGCAGGCCAACAAGTCGCTGGCGACGCTGTGCCGCACATGATCGACCTGAAAGCGCCCGGTCAGCTCATCGGCAACCGGCGCTTCACCACTGATGGACCAGCGCACAGTGAAGTTCGGGTAGCGCCGCGCCAACGCCTGCAGCTCATCGGCGAAGGCCCGCTGGCCGCGCTGGCGCACGTAGTGCAGCAAGGTCACCGGCGCGGTGAAGCCCTGGGCCAGTGCCTCGCGCAGCATGCCCAGCACCGGCGTGATGCCGCTGCCGGCGGCCAGCAGCAACACGCCGGCAGCCCCCTGCGGCCAGTGCAGTTCGCCATCGGCCTGGCCCATCTCCACCAGCGTGCCGATCTCGAGGAAATCCACCAGGCGGTTGGACAGGCGCCCGCCGGGCTGGCGCTTGATCGCCAGCTCCACGCGGCCATCGCCGTGCACGGCGGTCAGGCTGTAGCTGCGCCCCAGGCGTACGCCATCGAGGGTCTGGTGCAGTTGCACATGCTGACCGGGGCGCCAGCCCCGAGCGTTGCCGTTGACGCGAAAGGTCAACGCCAGCATGTCGTCCGCGACCCATTGGCGCGCCTCCAGCCGGGCGAAGACACGGTTCAGGCGCAACAGCGGGTGCAGCGCGGCGAGAAAGAAATCGACCTCGGCTTCACGCAGCCAGGCACGCTCGGCGAGCGCCCGCAGGGGCTTCAGGCCGGGCGCCAGGTGGCGGGCGAGGGACAGGGGAATGAGGGGCATCGGCAACACCAGTGAACACTTGTTCACTAGCCTGCATGAGCGCCCCACTTTCAGTCAACAACTGTTCACTGAAAGCGGTTCGCACCGACAGGGGGCATTTGCTAGAGTGCGGCGCACCCTCACCCCGCGAACCGGCTCCATGACCCCACGCTCGGAACAGAAACAGCAGACCCGTCAGGCCCTGATGGATGCCGCGCGCATGCTGATGGACAGCGGCCGCGGTTTCGGCAGCCTGAGCCTGCGCGAAGTGGCGCGCACCGCCGGCATCGTGCCCACGGGCTTCTATCGCCACTTCGTCGACATGGACCAGCTCGGCCTGGAACTGGTCAGCGAAGTGGGCGAGACCTTTCGCGACACCATCCGCATGGTTCGTCACAACGAATTCGAGATGGGCGGCATCATCGATGCCTCGGTGCGCATCTTCCTCGACGCGGTGCAGGCCAATCGCGGCCAGTTCCTGTTCCTCGCCCGCGAGCAGTACGGTGGCTCGCAGCCGGTGCGCCAGGCCATCGCCACGCTGCGCCAGCGCATCACCGACGACCTCGCCGCCGACCTGCGCCTGATCAACCGCATGCCGCACCTGAACGAGCCCGCCCTGGACGTGATCTCCGACCTGGTGGTGAAGACGGTGTTCGCCACCCTGCCGGAACTCATCGACCCGCCCGCCCAGGGCCTGCCCGCGCACCTCACCCCCGAGGTGAAAATGATCCAGCAACTGCGCTTCATCATGGTCGGCGGCAAGCACTGGCAAGGGCTCGGCAAGGCGAAAAGCTGACCGAGCCGACAGCACGCACCAAAACGGAACAGCGCGCACCAGGACAACGCAGAACCACGCCCCGATAACAGGCAGCCCCTGCCCCAGAGCCCGCGCTACGGGGCTCTGCGGCGTCTTGGCAAGCACCTTGCTCTAGCACCGGCATTGCACACTGCCGGAACCACCCCATGCTGGTCATCCAGGAAAGAACCGAAGCCCGCACGCGCTGGGACGAAGAACTGCTGCTCACCTATGAGGCGCGCAGCAAGAGCCGCCTGCGCTGCTTCAGCGTCAAGGGTGAAGACGTCGGCCTGTTCCTCGAGCGCGGCCAACCGCCCCTGCGCGATGGCGACTGCCTGCTGGCCCAGGACGGCCGCGTGGTGCGGGTGTGCGCCCGCCCCGAGGCGCTGCTCCACGTCACCTGCGCCAATGCCTTCGAACTGACCCGCGCCGCCTACCACCTGGGCAACCGCCATGTCGCCCTGCAGATCGGTGACGGCTGGCTGCGCCTGCTGGACGACTACGTGCTGCTGGCCATGCTCGAACAGCTCGGCGCCCAGGTCGAACGCATCGAAGCCGGCTTCCAGCCCGAGCACGGTGCGTACGGCGGCGGCCACCACCACTCCCACCACGGCGACGCCGACTTCAACTATGCCCCGCGCCTGCACCAGTTCGGAGTGCGTACGTGAACAACGCCTGGCAACTGCTGCGCCTCGCCAGCCCGCAACTGCCCATCGGTGGCTACAGCTACTCCCAAGGGCTGGAGCTGGCGGTGGACCAGGGCCAGGTGCATGACGCGCAGAGCGCCGAACGCTGGATCGCCGACCAGCTGCGCCTCAACCTCGCCCGCTTCGAAGCCCCGCTGCTGCTGGCGCTTTGCGAAGCCGCCGCCGAGGAAGACTGGGCCGGCCTCGCGCAACTGGGCGGCTGCCAGCGCGCCAGCCGCGAAACCCGCGAGCTGCAGCTGGAAAACCGGCAGATGGGCTACTCGTTGCAGCAGTTGCTCGAAGGCCTGCCCGAGCTGGACGAAGCCGGTCGCAACGCCCTCGCCGCCCTCGACGAACCGGTGCTAGGCGTGGCCTGGGCCCTGGCCGCCCGCGCCTGGGGCATCCCCCCGCAGGACGCCCTCGCCGCCTGGCTCTGGGGCTGGCTGGAAAACCAACTGGCGGTGCTGATGAAAACCCTGCCGCTGGGCCAGCAAGCCGCCCAGCGCCTGACGTCCACCTTGTTGCCGGCCCTGCAGAAGGCGCAGGAGACGGCCAGCGAGATTCCCGAAAACCAGTGGGGCAGCGCCGCCTTCGGCCTGGCCCTGGCGAGCATGGCGCACGAGCGCCAGTACAGCCGTCTGTTCCGTTCCTAGGAGAGCAACATGCACAGCCAACCCCTGCGCGTCGGCATCGGCGGCCCCGTCGGTTCCGGCAAGACCGCCCTCACCCTGGCCCTCTGCCGCGCCCTACGCGACCGCTACAACCTGGCCGTGGTGACCAACGACATCTACACCCAGGAAGACGCCCAGTTCCTGGTGCGCAACGAGGCCCTGGACCCCGAGCGCATCATCGGCGTGGAAACCGGTGGCTGCCCCCACACGGCCATCCGCGAAGACGCCTCGATCAACCTCGAAGCCGTCGACCAGCTCAACCGCCGCTTCCCCGGCCTGGAGCTGATCATCGTCGAGTCCGGTGGCGACAACCTCTCCGCCACCTTCAGCCCGGAGCTGTCGGACCTGACCCTCTACGTGATCGACGTCTCCGCCGGCGACAAGCTGCCGCGCAAGGGTGGCCCGGGCATCTGCAAGTCCGACCTGCTGGTGATCAACAAGGTCGACCTGGCGCCCATGGTCGGCGCCTCCCTCGAGGTGATGGACCGCGACGCCCGCAAGATGCGCGGCGACAAGCCCTTCGTCTTCAGCAACCAGAAGGTCGGCCAGGGTCTCGACGAGATCATCGCCTTCATCGAGAAGCAGGGCCTGCTCGGCGCTGCCTGACCCGCACAACAAGGAGCCACACATGACCCTTCGCAAAGCCCTCTACGCCCTCGCCCTGTTCCTCACCCCGGCGCTGGCCTTCGCCCACCCCGGGCATGATTCCTCGGGCCTGATGGCGGGCGTCGCCCACCCCGTCACCGGTCTCGACCACCTGCTGGCCATGCTCGCCGTGGGCCTCTGGGCCGCGCAGCAGCAGGGTGCCGCGCGCTGGGCGCTGCCGGTGACCTTCGTCGGCACCATGCTGCTCGGCGGCCTGCTGGGCTTCGAAGGCCTGGAGCTGCCCTTCATGGAAACCGGCATCGCCGCCTCGGTGCTCGCCCTCGGCCTGCTGGTGGCCGTGGCCGTGCGCCCGCCGATGTTCGTCGCCGTCAGCCTGACCGCCCTGTTCGCCCTGGCCCACGGCGTCGCCCACGGCCTGGAGCTGCCTGACCTCTCCAGCCCCTGGGGCTATGCCGCCGGCTTCGTCGCCGCCACCGCCGCCCTGCACGCCGCCGGCTACGGCCTGGTGCGCGTGCTGCCGCAAGCCGCCGCCCCCCTGGTTCGCGTTGCCGGTGGCGCCTCCGCCGTGGCCGGTGCCTGGCTGCTGGCGGGCTGATTTCCCCGCGTTGCAGCGGCTGGCCAGGGGCTCCCCCATCCTCCCCTGGCCGGCCGCTCTCCTCTTCTCCCGCCGTGTTTCCCCCCGTGTGCACAAGCGCAGCGGCAGGGCCTCGCCTTCCCGTCACACCTTTGTCATAGTCCTCGCGTCTGATTCGGCACGCCCGTCCCTCTTCCTCGGAATATCGCCATGCGTTTCGCCCGTTTCCTGCTCATTCCCCTGCTGCTGATCGCCGTCGCCATCGTGGTACTCGCCTTGACCAGCCAACCGGCCTCGCCGCCGCCGGTGATCCAGGCCCTGGGCGACCAGCCGCTGGTGATCGCCCATCGCGGTGGCCGCGGCCTGTGGCCGGAGAACACGCTGTTCGCCTTCGAGCGCGCCGATGCGCTGGGCGTGGACATGCTGGAGATGGACATCCGCCTGACCGCCGACGGCCAGATGGTGGTGCTGCATGACGAAGACGTGGACCGCACCACCGATGGCAGCGGCCCCATCGCCGGGCTGACCCTTGAGCGCGCGCAACAGCTGGACGCCGGCTACCACTGGACTGCCGACGGTGACGAGAACCACCCCTATCGTGGCCAGGGCATCCGCATCCCCACCTTGCAGGCGGTGCTGCAGCGCTTCCCGGACAGGGCCAAGGTCATCGAAATCAAGGTGCCCGACGTGGGCCTGGAGGATCGCCTCTGCGCGGCGCTGACCGAGGCGAAGCAGCACGACAAGGTGATAGTCGGCAGCTTCTACGAGCGCAGCCTGAAACGCTTCCGCGAGCAGTGCCCGGACGTGGCCACCTCGGCCAGCCCGGGCTCGGTGAAGCTGCTGCTGGCGTTGAACTGGGTGGGCCTCGGCCGCCTGCTGTCACCCTCCTACCAGGCGCTGCAGATTCCCGAGCGCAGCAGTGGCCTGGAAGTGGCCACGCCGAGCCTGCTGGCCACCGCCCTCGACCGCGGCCTCAACGTGCAGCTGTGGACCATCAACGAGCAACCGGCCATGCGCCACCTGCTGGACATGGGCGCGAACGGCCTGATCACCGACTACCCGGATCGCGCCCTGCAACTGCTCGGGCGCTCGACCCGCATCACTTCACTGAGCGATCAATAGAGAAGCCGGCCCAGGTCTGGCTCACCGGCATCAGCTCCAGGGTGTTGATGTTGATGTGTGCCGGCTGGTTCAGCACCCAGAAGATGGTCTCGGCGATGTCCTGCGGCTGGATTGGCTCGGCGCCCGCGTAGGTGGCGTCGTACTTGGCCTGATCGCCGCCGAAGCGCACCAGGGAGAACTCGCTCTCGCACAACCCCGGCTCGATGTCGGTGACGCGCACGCCGGTGCCCACCAGGTCGTTGCGCAGGTTCAGCGAGAACTGCCGCACGAAGGCCTTGGTGCCGCCATACACGTGGCTGCCCGGATAGGGGTAGCTGCCGGCGATGGAGCCGAGGTTGACGATGCCGGCGCCGCGCCCGTGGGCGATCAGTTTCGGCAGCAGCAGGCGGGTGGTGTAGAGCAGGCCCTTGATGTTGGTGTCGACCATGGTGTCCCAGTCATCCAGGCTGCACTTGGGCGCCGGGTCGGTACCCAGGGCCAGGCCGGCGTTGTTGATCAGGCCACGCAGCTTGCCGAAACGCTCCGGCAGGCCACCGATGGCCGCCTCCATTGCCGCACGGTCACGCACGTCGACCACCAGCGGCAACACCTCGACCTTCTCGCCAAGCTCCTCGGCCAGTGCCTGCAGGCGCTCCTCGCGGCGGCCGGTGATCACCAGCGACCAGCCCGCCTCGGCAAAACGGCGTGCGCAGGCCTCGCCAAAGCCGGAAGTGGCACCGGTGATGAACAGGGTGGACGTCATGGAAATCTCCTCGGATCGTTGGCCATTGGACGCATCGGGCAGCGCTCGGCCGGATGGGCATGCAAGGTATCCACAGTGCCAGAAACCGGCGCCCTTCTCATAGCCTGGGCAACGCCGGCCGGACGATGGCTGCACAGCTCGCCGGAGCCCTTGCCAGGCCTGCATCAGGGCCATCCATACCCAGCTTATCCACAGTTCGATAACAGCTTGATCCACAGCGATTGGGGACAAGTCATTGCGTAGCGCAGACGCGCCCGCAGAGTTTCCCGAAAACCCTCAAACCCAGCATTAGCGCTGCCTGCAGGCCGGCATCCAGAACAAGAGTGGCTGATTTTCGACCAGCCCGCGCCAGCCCCTGGCGGTACTGGCGCCTGGCCAGGGCTCCAGAGCTTGCCCACAGAGTTATCCACAGCTCGCGGGGATAACTGCAGGAGCACTTCAAGGGTCTCTGCCAAGTAACTGTTCCGCTTGAAAAAAGCATGACTGTACGAATCTCGACCAGACCGCCCGGACGACCGCCGGTCCGGCCTGGCAGCCACCTGCACACACCTTTTCCACAGTTCGCTCCACAGATTTTGTGGGCGGCCCGGCTCGGTCCAAGGCGCGATGGCCGCTCTCACGTAGGGCAGCCCGACACGGCGTCCGGCCTGCAACGCTGTAGGGGCGAATTCATTGGCTATGTCTGCGTTAAGTGTTGCTAGAAGAATTGAGCCCAGCTGATTGCCGAGCTCTGGTGATGTTTCTGGTTTCGCCCCCCCCCGGGCGAGTCTCTTTTGGCAGTCGTCGGGGTGCCGAACCACCCAAAAGAAACCAAAAGGGCTTGCCCCATCATCCGGCCCCGGCTTCGCCGTGGTTCCCTCACTCCGTCGTCGTTACTCGCTACGTTCGCCCTTCGGGCCGCACTGAAGTGCGTTCGCCGCAAGCGTCGTCTGGGGGCCGGCGCGATGGGCCATCCATGGCCTGGCGCGCCTCTCGCGGCATCCATGCCGCTCGTCCCCCGGCGCAACGACTGCGTTCGGCCTCCTGGAGGGGCGTTGGCGGCTGCTCCAACTTTCTTCGTCCAGCGCATCGCCACGTGGTACGCACAGGCTTTCGTAGGATGGCGTAGAGCGAAGCGAAACCCATGCGGTGGAGGTGGCACGAACCCTTGGGCGCCCGGAAAGGGCCGTGCTTGAGCACTTGCATTAAAACCACAACAGCTAACGCAGACAGAGCCAATTCATTCGCCCAGGCAGCACAAGGCGCCGCCCAGAGGCTTCGCGAGCAGAGCTCGCTCCTACAGGGCGTGTCCCGGTGTGAGGTGAATGGTGGGATCGAGCTCCGTTCGGTGGATGAAAAGAGCGTCATCCACCCTACAAAGCCCCTAGATCAGGCGCTGGCCAGCAGCAGGCGTGCCGCCACCAGGTCCTCCAGGGCGTAGCCGACGGACTTGAACAGGGTGATTTCCTCGGCGTTACGCCGGTGGCCACGGCCGTGCAGAAGCTCGCGCAGTTCGGTGCCGATCGCGTCTTCGTCGAGCAGGCCGTCGGCGATGGCGAAGAGCAGGTCGCCGGCCTCCTCCAGGGCTCCCTCGCGGGTGTCGACGACGATGCGCGCGCGGGCCACGGCGGCGGAGTCGGTCTCGCGCATGCTGGGCAGGAAGGCGCCCACCAGGTCCAGATGGGTGCCGGGGCGCAGCCAGTCGCCCAGCACCAGCGGCGAGCGCGAAGTGGTGACGCAGCTGATGCAGTCGGCCTGCTGCACCAGGCTTTGCAGGTCGCCGCCCACCTGCACCGGGTAGCCCTCTTCACGCAGGGCCGCCACCAGCCGGGCGGACTTGTCGGCGTCACGCCCCCAGATATCCACACGCCGGTAATCACGCACCTGGCAATGGGCACGGACCATGTGCGTGGCCAGGGTGCCATTGCCCACTACCAGCAGGCGCTCGGCGTCTTCGCGCACCAGGTGAGCGGCCGCCAGCGCCGAGGTGCAGGCGGTGCGGCGAGCGGTGAGCTCCGAGGCTTCGAGCACGGCCAGGGGCTGGCCGGTCTCGTCATCGAACAGGGTGAACAACGCCGCAACCGACGGCAGCCCCCGCGCGCCATTGCCGGGGAACACGGTGACCAGCTTGACGCCGACACCCTGCCCCGCCTGCCACACCGGCATGGTCAGCAGGGACGCGCCCTCCGGCAGCTCATGACAGCCCCGCATCGGCGCCGCGCAAGGCTCGGCGAGGCCAACCCGCAGCGCTTCGATCAGGGCGGGATAGCCGAGGGCACCGGCGACCTCGGCGTTGGTGAAGAAACGCAGGTGGGACATTCACATTCTCCGAATGAGCCGGAAGCCAGAAGCTGGAAGCTGGAAGCCTGAAGCGAGCGGCTCCTACCTCCAGCTTCTGGCTTCCAGCTGCTTTAGTGCCCCCCCAGATACGCGTTGCGCACGTCCTGGTTGCCGAGCAGTTCCTCACCCGTGCCGCTCATGCGGATTTCCCCGGTGACCATCACGTAGGCGCGGTCGGAGAGGCGCAGGGCGTGGTTGGCGTTCTGCTCCACCAGGAAGATGGTCATGCCGCTCTTCGCCAGCTCGCGCAGGGTCTGGAAGATCTGCTTGACCACGATGGGCGCGAGGCCCAGGGAGGGTTCGTCGAGCAGCAGCAGGCGGGGCCGGCTCATCAGCGCGCGGGCGATGGCGAGCATCTGCTGTTCGCCACCGGACATGGTCATGGCGCGCTGGTTGCGCCGCTCCTTGAGCCGCGGGAAGAGGTCGAACATGCGCTGCATATCCTCGTCCGCGTGCTGGGCGCCGATGGGGATGGTGCCCATCAGCAGGTTCTCCTCCACGCTCATGTCGGGGAATACCCGGCGCCCTTCCGGCGACTGCGCGATGCCGTTGGAGGCCACGTAGTGCGAGGACTTGCGCGAGATATCCACACCGCCGTAGAGGATCTCCCCGGCGGCGGCGCGGGGCTGGCCGAAGATCGACATCAGCAGCGTCGACTTGCCCGCGCCGTTGGAGCCGATGAGGCTCACCGTCTCGCCTTCGTTGATGTGCAGGCTGACCTTCTTCAGCGCCTGGATGGGGCCGTAGAAGACGTCGACGTCCTTGAATGCCAGGAGGGGTGAGGTCATGCCACTTCCTCCTCGTCGGCGCCCAGGTAGGCGGCTATCACCTTCGGATCGTTGCGGATCGCCTCGGGGCCGCCCTGGGAGATCACCACGCCGTGGTCCAGCACCACGATGTGGTCGGAAATGCTCATTACCATGCCCATGTCGTGCTCGATCAGCAGTACGGTCAGTTCGTGTTCGTCGCGCAGCTTGCGGATGATCCGGCTGAGCGCCTCGGTTTCCGCCGGGTTGAGGCCGGCGGCGGGTTCGTCCAGGCAGATCAGTTGCGGCCGCGTGCACATGGCGCGGGCGATCTCCAGGCGGCGTTGCTGCCCGTAGGAGAGTTCGCCGGCCAGGCGGTTGGCGCAGTCCACCAGGTCCACCACCTCCAGCCAGTAGAAGGCGTGGTTCAGCGCGTCTTCCTCGGCGCGGCGGAAGCCCGGGGTGTTGAGGATGCCGGCCAGCAGGTTGCGGTTGACCCACATGTGCTGGGCCACCAGCAGGTTTTCCACCACCGACATTTCCCGGAACAGGCGGATGTTCTGGAAGGTGCGCGCGAGGCCGGCGCGGTTCACCAGGTGGGTGCCGCCGAACATCTTGAACCAGAGGCGGCTGCCGAACTGCGCCGGGTTGATGAAGTCGGTGGCCTGGAAGGGTTCGCCCAGCACCTTGATCACGTCGGTGCTGGTGCCCCGGGCGTTGAGCTTGATGCTGCCGCCGGTGGCCTTGTAGAAGCCGGTGAGGCAGTTGAACACCGTGGTCTTGCCGGCGCCGTTGGGGCCGATCAGGGCGGAAATGGAATGGCGCTTGATGTCGAGGCTGACGTCGTTGAGCGCCTTGATGCCGCCGAAGTGCATCATCAGGCGTTCGACGCTGAGGATGTTGTCGTCGCTCATGGCGCTACTCCTTTACGCGGGGTGAAGCCACTGCGGCTGATGCGGATCAGCCCGCGCGGTCGCCAGATCATCATCACCACCATGAGGATGCCGAACAGCAGCACCCGGTAGTCGGCGAAGCTGCGCAGCAACTCCGGAGCGACGGTGAGGACGAAGGCGGCGATCACCACCCCCACGGTCGAGCCCATGCCGCCCAGCACCACGATGGCGAGGATCAGCGCCGACTCGAAGAAGGTGAAGGACGACGGGTTGACGAAGCCCTGGTAGCTGGCGAAGAACACCCCGGCCAGGCCAGCGGTGGAGGCGCCCAGGGTGAAGGCGGAGAGCTTCACCAGCACGTGGTTGAGGCCCAGGGAGCGGCAGGCGATCTCGTCCTCGCGCAACGCTTCCCAGGCGCGGCCGACGGGCATGCGGGTCAGGCGGTGCTTGATGTAGAGCACCAGCATCACCACCAGGAACAGCACCACGTAGATGAACAGGAACTTCAGGTTGGGGTTGTAGGCGATGCCGAAGAACTCATGGAAAGGCACGCCCCCGTCCTTGGCGCGACGGCCGAATTCCAGGCCGAGGAAGGTCGGCGAGGGCACCGGCATGCCGTTGGGACCGCCGGTGAAGTTCAGCCAGTTGTTGAGCACCAGGCGAATGATCTCGCCGAAGCCCAGGGTGACGATGGCCAGGTAGTCGCCGTGCATGCGCAGCACCGGGAAGCCCAGCAGGCAACCCGCCAGCGCGGCGGCCAGGGCCGACAGCGGCAGCACCGTCCAGAAGCCCAGCCCCAGGTACTGGTAGCCGAGCGCCAGGCCGTAGGCGCCGATGGCGTAGAAGGCCACGTAGCCCAGGTCGAGCAGGCCGGCGAGGCCCACCACTATGTTCAACCCCAGGCCCAGCAGCACGTAGATCAGCCCGAGGATGACCACCGCCAGCAGGTACTTGCTGGCGAAGAACGGGAAGATCACCGCCGCCACCAGGATCAGCGGCAGCACCCAGCGCAGGTTGCTCTTGAAGTCCGGCGAGCGCACATGGACGCCGGAGCCGGCGCTTTCGAAACGCTCCAGCAACGCGGAGCCACCGGCGCTCTGCAGGTACAGGCTGAGCAGGAAGCGGCCGAGCATGACGATGCCGATCATCCAGCCGACACGGCCGAACTCCAGGTTGAAGCTGTAGCCGTCGAGCACCACGCCGACGATGGGGCCGAAGACGATGAGCGCCAGCAGCCCGGCGAGCACCGCATCGACGATGCACTTCTTGATATCGATGGGTTTTCTAGCGATGGCAGAGGACATGCTTACACCTTGGCGACATGCGGGCGGCCAAGCAGGCCTTGGGGACGGAAGATCAGGATCAGCACCAGCAGGGAGAAGCTGAACACGTCCTTGTAGTCGGTGTTGACCATGCCGGAGAACTGCGCCTCGGCGATGCCGAGGATGATCCCGCCGAGCATCGCGCCGGGCAGCGAGCCGATACCGCCGAGCACCGCGGCGGTGAAGGCCTTGATGCCGATGATGAAGCCGGCATAGAAGTCGAAGGTGCCGTAGTTCATGGTGATCAGCACGCCGGCCAGCGCGGCCATGGCGGCGCCGATGACGAACACGTAGGAGATCACCCGGTCGGTGTTGATACCGAGGATCGAGGCCATCTTGCGATCCTGCTGGGTGGCGCGGCACATGCGGCCGAGCTTGGTGCGCTGGATCACATAGGTCAGCACGCCCATGCCGAGGAAGGCGGCCACCAGGATGAACACCTTGGTGTAGGTGAGCTGGACGAAGCCGTCACCGACATGGAACTTCAATGCGCCGTCGAGCAGCGTGGGCACGCCCTGCTGGCGGGCGCCCTGGCTGATCTGCACGTAGTTCTGCAGGATCAGCGACATGCCGATGGCGGAGATCAGGGGAGCCAGGCGCGTGGAGTTGCGCAGGGGCTTGTAGGCGATGCGTTCGATCACGAAGCCGTATACGCCGGTCACCGTGATGGTGAACAGCAAGGTGCCGAGGATCAGCAGCGGGAAGGATTCGAGCCCGAAGAACGCCAGCAGCGCCAGGGTGATGGCAGAGAGGTAGGCGGAGATCATGTACACCTCGCCATGGGCGAAGTTGATCATGCCGATGATGCCGTAAACCATGGTGTAGCCGATGGCGATCAGGCCGTAGACAGACCCGAGGGTCAGGCCGTTGATCAGCTGTTGCAGGAAAATACCGTCCATCATTCAGTCTCGTCTTCTGGGGGACCGGCCTGGGGTTCGGCCAGCCTCCGCGAGTGGAATCAGACGGGTACCACTGAACTGGATCACTGGATTACGTCGGCAGTCATCTGCGCGGCACAAGCAGGGAGAGGTTTCAGCAGCCACCCGGAATACACCGGCTGGCCGGGCGCGTGTGGCGCCTGGTCAGCCGGCCGAGCCAGTACAGCAAACGAAGAACCGGGGCTGAGCGAGCCGGAGCCGAGTGGCCCCGGCCGACGCGCAGCCAGGCCCGGTTTACTGCTGGTGGTACTTGCCTTGCTCATCCCATTCGTAGATCACGTAGTCGGAGACCTTCAGGTCGCCCTTGCCGTCCCACTCCTTCTTGCCCATCACGGTTTGCACCGGGTTCGCCTTCAGCCATTCGCTGGCCTTGGCGCCTTCGTTGGCACCGGCGCCGTTGAAGGCGGCAGCCAGGGCCTGCAGGGAGGCATAGGCGTACAGGGTGTAGCCCTCCGGCTCGAAGCCGCCGGCACGGAATTTCTCGATCACGGCCTTGCCGTCGGCGATCTTGCGGGGGTCGGCGCCGAAGGTCATCAGCACGCCCTTGGTGTACTGCGGGCCGCCGGCAGTGGTGACCAGTTCGTCGGTGACGATGCCGTCGCCGGAGAGGAACTTGGCGGTCAGGCCCTGCTCGCGCATCTGCCGGACCAGCGGGCCGGCCTCGGGGTGCAGGCCACCGAAATAGACGACCTCGGCACCGGTGGCGCGGATCTTGGTGACCAGGGCGTTGAAGTCCTTCTCGCCACGGGTCAGGCCTTCGTACAGCACTTCCTTCACGCCGCGCTTGGCCAGTTGCGCCTTGGTGGCGTCGGCCAGGCCCTGCCCGTAGGTGTCCTTGTCGTGGATGATCGCGACCTTCTTGGCCTTGAGCACGTCGACGATGTAGTCGCCGGCGACGATGCCCTGCTGGTCGTCACGGCCGCACATGCGGAACATGCCGGTCAGGCCGCGCTCGGTGACCTGCGGGTTGGTGGAGCCGGGGGTGATGGCGATGATGCCGGCCTCGTCGTAGATCTCCGACGCCGGGATAGTGGAGGAGGAGCAGAAGTGACCGACCACGCCGATGGCCTTGTCCTGGTCCACCAGGCGGTTGGCCACGGCCACGGCCTGCTTGGGTTCGCAGGCATCGTCCGCCTTGACCAGCTTGATCTTCTCGCCGTTGACCCCACCGGCGGCGTTGATGTCCTCGGCGGCCTGGCTCGCGCCGCGCCAGTACTGCTCACCGAAGGAGGCGTTGGCGCCGGTGTGAGGACCGGCGACGCCGATGACCACGTCAGCGAAAGCAAGGTTGGACAAGCTCAGAACACTGGTAACCGCAACAGCCAAAATACCTTTCTTGAAAGTCTTGTGAGGCATGGGAGTTTTGCTCCTGAGGGGTTATGTGATGGCGCGATACTCGAACTAACGGGAAGTTCCTCAACTAACAGGAAGTTCTTTGAGCAAGCGTCGTGCCACTCATTTTTTGTTGTAGGAAAAAACCCTGGGCAGCCCGCCCACCCCCTCTGAAATGCGGAGCGGCGCGCACGTGCAACCCGGCAAAAACACTTGGTGCAACCTAGCGCAACCCAACGCAAAGCCAGGCTCGCAAAGGAATAGCAACCCACTGCGCGAAAAGCGCAACCTGCCGTAACCGTCACTGTCACCGAAGTGCACACCGCTGGTGCGCGGCAAGCGCGCTGACGCACCAATACAGGCTAGTGCATGGCGGCCAGGACGGCCGCTCCATGTCGATGCAGTGTGAAGAAAACCCGTTTCAGATCACCACGCGCAAGCACTGGCCCGCGTGGTACAGCGAGAAGCCGAGCTCGTAGAGCCCACTGCGCAGCGCCGGTGCGCCGACATCGCGCATCGGCTGGAAGGGCATGGGCAGCGAGGCGGCGGAACCGCTGCTGAGGAAGTCGGCGAAGGCCTGGCCGACCACGGTGCCGGTGGTCACGCCACGACCGTTGTAACCGGTCACCGCCACCAGGCCCGGCGCCGGCTCGAACAGGCGCATCAGGTGGTCGGGGGTGAAGGCGATACAGCCGGTCCAGCTGAAGTCCCACTGCACCTTGCCCAGGTAGGGGAAGTAATGGCCCTGGATGCGATCGGCCCAGGCCTGGAGGAACCACAAGGGCTTGCGCGTGCCGTTGCCCAGGCTGCCCAGCAGCAGGCGGCCGTCGGCGTCGCGGCGGATGCTGCTGAGCACCTGGCGCGTGTCCCAGGAACCCTGCCCGCCCGGCAGGATGCGCGCCGCCGCCTCGCCGTGCAGGGGCTCGGAGGCGACCTGGTAGTAGTAGCCGGGGAAGAAGTTGCGGCGCAGCTCGGTCCACTCGCCTTCGGTGTAGGCGTTGGAGGCGATCACCACCTGCGGGGCGATCACGCTGCCGTGTTCGGTGACCACACACCAGGCATCGCCCTGGCGCTCCAGGCGGGACACGGCGCTGTGCTGGAACAGCGAGCCGCCCAGGTAGCGCACCGCCTGGGCCAGGCCCCGGGTGTAGGCCATGGGGTTGAGGGTGCCGGCGCGACGGTCGAGCAGCGCGGCAGCGATACGCTCGGTGCCGGTGGCATCCCGGCAGGCCTGGCCGGTGAGCAGTTCCACCGGCGCACCACGGCGCTGCCATTGCTCGCAGCGGCTGGCGAGGTCGGCCTGGCCCCGGGCGTTGTGGGCCATGTGCAGGGTGCCTTCGCGACGCAACTGGCACTCGATGCCGTACTTCTCGATCACCGCGAAGACCTTCGCCGGCGCGCCGCCCAGGGTGCGGTTGAGCTGGGCACCGACCTGCTCGCCCAGGCCCGCTTCGATCTCGTCCGGCGGAATCCACAGCCCGGCATTGACCAGCCCGACGTTGCGCCCCGAACCGCCGTGGCCCACTTCATGGGCCTCCAGCACGCAGACCCGCTTGCCCTGTTCCAGCAGGCGGATGGCGGCGTTGAGCCCGGTGATGCCGCCGCCGATGACGCAGACATCGGCGCGAACCTCGCCGTTCAGCGTCTCGGTCTTCGGCAGCGCCGGCGTCAGATACTCCCAGAGGCACTCCTGGCGCAGGGGCATGGACGGCATTCCTTAGGGCGGCGGCCCGGTCAGTCGAAGGTGATGCCCTGGGCCAGCGGCAGTTCGTGGGAGTAGTTCACCGTGGCGGTCTGCCGGCGCATGTAGGCCTTCCAGGAATCCGAGCCGGACTCGCGCCCGCCACCGGTCTCCTTCTCGCCACCGAAGGCGCCGCCGATCTCCGCGCCGCTGGGGCCGATGTTGACATTGGCGATGCCGCAGTCGCTGCCCACCGCCGAGGTGAACAGCTCGGCCTCGCGCACATCGGTGGTGAACAGGCAGGACGACAGGCCCTGGGGCACTTCGTTGTTGAGGCGCAGCGCGTCGTCGAAATCGCGGTAGCCGACCACATAGAGAATCGGCGCGAAGGTCTCGTGGCGCACCACTGCGCTCTGCCCGGGCATCTGCACGATGGCCGGCGAGACGTAATAAGCGTCGGGGAATTCGCCGGCCAGCTGGCGCTCGCCACCGAACACCTCGCCCCCCTCGGCGCGGGCCTGTTCGAGGGCGCGCTGCATGGCGTCGAAACCGGCCTTGTCGATCAGCGGGCCGATCAGGTTGCCCTGCAGCGGGTGGCCGATGCGCACCTTGGCGTAGGCGGCCTGCAGGCGGCGGACGATCTCGTCGCGCACCGACTCGTGGGCGATCAGCCGGCGCAGGGTGGTGCAGCGCTGGCCGGCGGTGCCGACGGCGCTGAAGAGGATGGCGCGCACCGCCAGGTCGAGGTCGGCGCTGGGGGCCAGGATCATGGCGTTGTTACCGCCCAGCTCGAGGATGCTGCGGGCGAAGCGGGCGGCCACGCGCGGTGCCACTTCGCGGCCCATGCGGGTGCTGCCGGTGGCACTGACCAGGGCCACGCGGGGGTCGTCCACCAGCGCCTCGCCGGCCTCGCGATCACCGATCAGCACCTGGCTGAGGTGCGCCGGGGCACCGTCGAAGTTCTTCGCCACGCGTTCGAACAGCGCCTGGCAGGCCAGGGCGGTGAGCGGGGTCTTCTCCGAGGGCTTCCACAGCACCGGGTTGCCGCAGACCAGCGCCAGCGCGGCGTTCCACGACCAGACCGCGACGGGGAAGTTGAAGGCGCTGATGATGCCGACCACGCCCAGGGGCTGCCAGGTCTCGCGCATGTGGTGGCCGGGGCGCTCGGAGGCGATGGTCAGGCCGTAGAGCTGGCGCGACAGGCCGACGGCGAAGTCGCAGATGTCGATCATTTCCTGCACTTCGCCCAGGCCTTCCTGGGTGATCTTGCCGGCTTCCCAGGACACCAGCTCGCCGAGGGCGGCCTTGTGCTCACGGAGCACCTCGCCAAACTGGCGGATCAGCTCGCCACGGCGCGGCGCCGGCACCTTGCGCCAGGCCTGAAAGGCTTCGGCGGCGAGGGCGATCTTGCCCTCGACCTCGGCGCGGCCCTCCAGCTGCACACGGGCGATGCGGCTGCCGTCGATGGGGGTGTGCACGGCGTGGTCGCCCTGTTGGTAGAGCTTCGGGTCGACGCCTAGGCGGTCTAGCAATGCAGCAACCATTGGAACTCCTGGAAAGCGCTTCGGAAAAAGGTCGGCGCCAGTATTAGCCGCACCGGGGGCTTGCCAACAAACGACCTTTGCTCCACATATCATTCCTTTTGCTCATGAACCCGGCGGCCCCATCATGCTCAAGCGCCACATGCCCTCACTCACCGCCCTGCAGTGCTTCGAAGCCGTGGCGCGCCACCTCAGCTTCACCCGCGCCTCGGAGGAACTGGCCCTGACCCAGAGCGCGGTCAGCAAGCAGGTGGCGCAGCTGGAGGAGATGCTCCAGCACCTGCTGTTCCGCCGTGTGCGCCGGCGCCTGCAACTGACCCCGGCGGGCTCGCTGTACCTCTCCGAGGTGCGCAAGATCCTCACCCAGGTGGAGATGTCCACCCACTACATGCTGTCCTACGGCGGCGAAACCGAAGTGCTGCGCGTGGCCACCCCGCCCACCTTCGGCGCGCGCTGGCTGATCCCCCGGCTCAAGGGCTGGCGCCTGCGCCACCCCAATATCCACCTGGACGTGCGCAACGAGCTGGAGCCGGACGCCCTGCTCCAGGGCCGCGCCGACGTGGCGCTGTTCTTCGGCCAGGGCGCGCTGCCGGGGGCGGAGTGCATCCGCCTGTTCAGCGAGGAAGTGGTACCGGTCTGCGCGCCGTCGGCCCTGCCCGCCGAGCCCTTCACCGACCCCGCCCAGCTCACCACCCTGGTGCTGCTGCAGAACGCCACCCGCCCGGAGGCCTGGCACGAGTGGTTCCAGAACCAGGGCCGGCACACCGAGCACAGCTACCACGGGCCGCGCTTCGACACCTCCTACATGTGCATCCGCGCGGCCCAGGCCGGCTGCGGCGTGGCGCTGCTGCCACGCTTCCTGGTGGAAGAGGAGCTGGACGAGGGCAAGCTGGTGATCCCCTGGGACCACGCCATGCCCAGCCGCAACGCCTATTACCTGGCCTACCCCGAGCACGCCGCCGAGGTGCCCAAGGTGCGCGACTTCGTGCGCTGGATGCTGGAGCAGCTGGATAACGAGGCCTAGGCAGCGCCAGCCGCTCATTCAGGAAAAAACGGAATGAACCCGCCGGATTTTTTCGTTTGCCCCGCGCCAGCCCGGCTGCTTGGATAGCAGGCCCGTACAGCCACCCCCGAGCCCGTGCCGATGAACACCCGTGAACGCCTCCTGCCCCTGGTCGCCCATGTGCTCGGCGAGCCCGCCGCCCGCTGGGTCGACGCCCACGTCGAAGTGCCCGCCGCCCTGGACGGCTTCACCTTCGAGGAGGTACGCATCCACCGCGCCTGGCTGGCCGAAGCGCTGAACCTCTGTCTGTTCCACAAGCTGGTAGAGGCGGTGCCCATCGGCCGCACCTACGTCGAGGAACAACGGGCCGCCGGCCGCCAGGTGCTGTTCGACCACGGCGCCATCCGCACCGTGGACTGGCCCGACAACGGCGCCCTGCCCCGTGGCCGCCAGGCCTTCGTGCGCATCCTCGAGCCCCTGGGCTTCACCGACGTGCGCACCTACCCGCTGACCCGCCTGAACATGACCGGCTACGCCTACCGGCAACTGGACCTGCCCGAGGACATCGCCCAGTTCTTCGTCTCCGAGCTGCACCCGGGGCGCTTTGGCGAAGCCTTCCAGCGGGCGGTCAGCCGCGTGGTGGGCAGCAGCCGCGACCCGCTGCAGCCCCGCCACCTGGCGATCCTCGACCAGCTTTGGCGCACCCGCCACTGCAGCCGCGAGCAGGCCCTCGACCTGTTGCCGGCGCTGTTCGACGCCTTCGGCTGCCAACACGGTGCGCCGCTGGAAAGCGACTACGAACTGCTGCGCGAGGAAAGCGCCGAGATGGCCTGGATCGCCACCGAGGGCAACATGTTCAACCACCTCACCGACCGCGTCGCCGACCTGGAACAGGTGGTCACCGAGCAGAACGCCCAGGGCCGGCCGATGAAGGCCAGCATCGAGGTCTCCAGCTCCGGCCGGGTGATGCAGACCGCCTACCGCGCGGTGCAGGTGGAGCGCGAATTCATCGATGCGGCCGGCGCCAGGGTACAGCGCCAGGTGCCCGGTTCCTTCGTCGAATTCATCCAGCGCAAGGTCGACGAGGACAATGGCCGCATCGACCTCGCCTTCGACAGCAGCAACGCCCAGGGCATCTTCAAGATGACGGCGGGGACCTAGCAGGGCCTCCCAGCCCACGCAGGGTGGAGTCGTTTTACCTCCAACCTGTGTGCGAATTCATTGGCTCTGTTAAGTGTTGCTAGAAGAGTTGAGCCCAGCTGATTGCCGAGTTCTGCTGATGCTCCTGGTTTCGCCCACCCGGGCGAGTCCCTTTTTTCAGTCGTCGGGATGCCGAACCACAAAAAAGGAACCAAAAACGCTTGCCCCTGCATACGGGTCTGGCTTCGCCAGACTTCCCTCGCTCCATCATCGTTCCAGGGGCACGCCGCGAAGGGCCATCCCTGGCCCATCGCGGCTCTCGCGACATCCATGTCGCTCAACCCCTTGATTCGCTTCGCTCACCCTTAGGGCCAGCCTTCGGCTGTTACTACGCTTCGCTTCGTTTCACGACGATTCGCTCGGCCTCCTGGGAAGGGGCGTTTGGCGGCTGCTCCAACGTTCTTCGCCCAACGAATGACCACGTGGTGCGCGCGGGCTTTCGTAGGATGGGTAGAGCGGAGCGAAACCCATGCGGTGGAGGTAGCACAAACCCTCGGGCGTTCGGAAAGGGCCGTGCTTGAGCGCCGGCATTAAAACCACAACAGCTAACGGCCAATTCATTCGCGATGGAGTGCCCCACACTCGAAGAGCGTCATTACGCGCATTCATCCAGGACCGGGCGCAGAAAGGAGCGGTGGGCTGAAGCCCACCCTACGCCCCCCCCTACAAGGTGCTCGCCGGCAAGGAGTACATGAGACGAAGCTCCGCCCGGTGGATGAAAAAAGCGTCATCCACCTTACCCAGCTACCACCCTTGTGCTGGCGTGAGCGGTTTTCGCCGGGCATGAAAAAGGCCGCTTCACGGAGCGGCCTCTTGTCTTCGCCTGTCGGGTCAGTCGACCAGGGCCAGGGTGCCCTTCATCATCGAGACGTGGCCGGGGAACGAGCAGAAGAACTCGTAGCTCTCGCCAGCAGCCAGCTTGGATACGTCGATGGTGGTGCTCGCGGTCTCGCCGCCACCGATCAGCTTGGTGTGAGCGATGATGCGGGCGTCGTCGGCCTTGAGGTAGTCCTTGTCGACACCGGCGGTCATGCCTTCGGTCGCAATGGGCTGGGCATCAGCGGTCTTGCTCAGGACCCAGTTGTGGCCCATCACGTTCTTCGGCAGCTTGCCGACGTGCTTGAGGTTCACGGTGAAGGTCTTGCAGCTTTTGCTGACCTTGATTTCCTTCGTGTTGAAGGTCATCTGATCAGTGCCTTCCACGTCCACCGAACATTCAGCAGCCAGCAGAGGTGCACTGGCCAGGGCCAGCACGGATGCAACGACGAGCTTGCGAATCATTGGAGTCTCCTTGGCAGGTAGGGCCGGATCAGCCCAGAGGGGAGACTGCCTGAGTCGGCGCCGAGTTCCCATAACCTGCGTCAACAAACCGCAGGAATTCCCTGCCCGGCGCAAGGTCTATCACGGCCATCGAGACAATCTAAGAGCGCCCGTTCCAGGCGGCGCGGAAAATGGCCGCACCCCAACCGAGGAACGCCACCATGAACGTCCTGCAAAGCCTGCTCGCTGCCTACGCCGCCGGTGCCAGCGGCAACTGCGACGACTGATCGCCCCACTGCGCCCACTACCGTTCGGAAGCTGCGTCCACGCGCCGCTTCCGGGACGCCGCCCGAGCCGCTAATCTTGCCGACTTTTTTCGGGAGTCGACCATGACCTTGCGCTCCGTGTGCGTATTCTGCGGTGCCAGCCCCGGCGCCAACCCTATCTACCAACGTGCCGCCAGCGACCTCGGTCGTACTCTGGCCGAGCGCGGCCTGACCCTGGTCTATGGCGGCGGTGCCGTCGGCCTGATGGGCACCGTGGCCGATGCCGCCCTGGCGGCCGGTGGCGAGGTGATCGGCATCATCCCGCAGAGCCTCAAGGAAGCCGAGATCGGCCACACGGGCCTGACCCGCCTGGAAGTGGTGGACGGCATGCACGCGCGCAAGGCCCGCATGGCCGAGCTGGCCGACGCCTTCATCGCCCTGCCCGGCGGCCTCGGCACCCTGGAAGAGCTGTTCGAAATCTGGACCTGGGGCCAGCTCGGCTACCACAGCAAGCCCCTGGGCCTGCTGGAAGTGAACAGCTTCTACGGCAAGCTCACCGAGTTCCTCGACCACCTGGTGGAAGAGCGCTTCGTGCGTGACCAGCACCGCGGCATGCTGCAGGTCGGCGGCACCCCGGAAAGCCTGCTGGAACGCCTGGAAGCCTGGCGCCCCACCGTGGCGCCGAAGTGGGTCGACCGCAAAACCCACTGACCCCTCTGGACAGCCCGGACGGCCTTGCCCCAGCATGCCGCCTGGGCTGACCCGGCCCGCCGAACGGACGTGGCCCGCCCCATGAAGAAGCTCTTCATCGCCCTGCTTGTGGGCCTTGCGCTCTATGGCGTGCAACAGCGCCATCCCGGCCTGCTCCAGGGCCTCACCGGCGCCCCCGCCGTCACCGCATCCAGTACCAGCACCCTTCTGCGCCAGGCCTACGAGGATCGCCGCAGCGACCTGCAGGTCGAAGGCCGCGCCGTGGTCACCCGCGTGCTGCGCGACGACCTCAAGGGCAGCCGCCACCAACGCTTCCTGATGCGCACCGACGACGGCCTGAGCCTGCTGGTGGCGCACAACATCGACCTGGCGCCGCGCGTCGAGGGCCTGCACGAAGGCGACGAGATCGAGTTCGCCGGCGAATACGAATGGAACGACAAGGGCGGGGTGATCCACTGGACCCACCACGACCCGCGCGGCCGCCACCCGGGTGGCTGGCTGAAGCACAACGGCAGGACCTATCGATAGGGAGCGGGTGATGAGCGAGGAAGAAGCACGCATCAAGGTCTACTACAACAGCGCCTGCCCGGTGTGCCGGGTGGGCATCGACGGGCAGAAGGACAAGACCACCGCCTGCCAGGTGGAGTGGGCTGACGTGCACGCCGACAACCAGGCGGTGGAGGAAATAGGCGAGGAGTTGGAGTACGTCCGCGAGCGCCTGCACCTGGTGGACGAGCAGGGCGTGAAGCGCATGGGTGTGGACGCCTTCATCGTGCTCTGGCGCCACTCCCCCAGGGAACGCTGGAAGGCTCGCCTGCTGTCCCTGCCGCTGATCCACGGGCTGGCGCAACTGGGCTACAAGGCCTTCGCCCGCCTGCTCTACCTCTGGAACCGCTCGAAGCGGCATTGGTGAACATGAAGCACCTCGAACACCTCGAACAGATCGACGACCACGACCGCCAGCGCCTGGTGGAGGTCTGGGAGGCCGCCGTGCGCGCCACCCACCACTTTCTCGTCGAGGACGACATCCAGTTCTTCAAACCCCTGGTGCGCGACGCCTACCTGGACTCGGTGAAGCTGGCCTGCAGCCGCGACGCCGACGGGCGCATCCAGGACTTCATCGGCACCGCCGGTGGCACGGTGGAGATGCTCTTCGTCGACCCGGCGCAGCACGGCAAGGGTATCGGCCGCACCCTGCTGCTCCACGCCATCGACCACGAAGGCGCGACGACGGTGGACGTGAACGAGCAGAACCCGCAGGCGGTGGGTTTCTACCTGCGCATGGGCTTCGAGGTGGCCAGCCGCTCGGAGCTGGACGGCTCGG
Source organism: Aquipseudomonas alcaligenes MRY13-0052 (assembly GCA_000474255.1). GTDB lineage: Bacteria > Pseudomonadota > Gammaproteobacteria > Pseudomonadales > Pseudomonadaceae > Metapseudomonas > Metapseudomonas solani. Next base: position 16,598 of record BATO01000025.1, on the reverse strand, counting down.
GCAAGCCGTTTCCCATCCTGCATCTGCGTTTGAAAGGGTCGTAGCGTCGGGAGCAGCAGCGTTTCGTAGGTTGGCGCCGAGCGTAGCGAGGCCCAACGGTGCGGTGTTCAGGCCCGCCAGACACTCCCGGGCTGAAGCCCGGGCTACGCTGCTGCGTTCGTCGCGAACGGAGCCCGGCGGGAGCACCGCTGGTGGATGAAAAGAGCGTCATCCACCCTACAAAAGCGAGACTCCGCGCCGAGCACTTCATTCGCCCGGCCTAGCCCTGCTGCACGATCACCGTCTGCGCCGGCATGGGCGCGGGGAAGTCGGCGCCGAGGGCGTCCTTGATGGTGCGGTTGGTGTCGAAGTACACCTGCCAGTAGTGGTCGTTGTGGCAGTAGGGGCGCACCGCCAGCACCGGGCCCACCAGGTTGAATTCGAGGATTTCCACTTCCACCGGCGGCTCGGCCAGCACGTTGGGGATGGCCGCCACCCGTGCCTTGAGCAGCGCCACGGCCGCTGCGTGGTCCGCCGCGCCGGAGAGCTGCGCCTTGAGGTCGACGCGGCGGTAGGCGTTGTGGGTGAAGTTCTGGATGTTGTCGGTGAAGATCTTGTTGTTGCCCACCAGGGTCATCACGTTGTCCGGCGTGTTGATGGCGGTGGCGAACAGGCCGATCTCCTTCACGGTGCCGGTGACACCGCCGGCGCTGATGAAGTCGCCGACCTTGAACGGCCGCAGCACGATGATGAAACCGCCCGCCGCGAGGTTGGCCAGCAGCCCCGACCAGGCCATGCCGATGGCCAGGCCGACCGCCGCGATCAGTGCCGCCAGGCTGGTGGTCTGCACGCCGAAGTAGCCGAGGATGCCCACCACCAGCAGCACGTTCAGGGTCACGGTGATGAAGGAGCCGACGTAGCGCAGCACCGTGGGGTCGACCCGCTGGCGCTCCAGGGACTTCTGCACCAGGCCCACCGCGAAGCCGATCAGCCAGCGCCCCAGCACCCAGAAGAGGATGGCGACGATGATCTTCACGCCGAAGCTGGTGGCGTATTGCATGACGGTGCTCATGAAGGCGCTGACCTTCTCGGTCCCGACCGTCACTATCGTTGTTTCGTCCATGGCGAGCGCTCCGTGGCAGGTGGCTCGTTTGACGCTAGCAACGCCCGGCCCAAGCGCAACGGCAGACACGCAAAATACCCCGCCCCCGGTGCCGCCAGCGGGCCGGGTGTTTCATCTTTGAGACAAGCGCGGGTGCCGGAGCGCCCCTAGGGTTTGTAAAAAAGTCGTCGAGCGACGGTCAGGCGAGGCGAAAACGGGTGAGGAAGCGCAGTTTACGAGCTGTAAATGAGCATTCCGAACCCGTTTTTAACGAAGCATCACCGAGCGCAGGCACTTTCCTTACAGAGCCTAGATGGCCACTTCCCAGAGCGGCATCACCGTCACCCGGACTTCGGGATCATGACTGCCGCCGCCGAGGATCACCCCACGCAAGGGGGATACATCGGAGAAGTCGCGGCCCCAGCCCAGGGTGATGTGCTCGAGGTCGGGAAGGATGTTGTTGGTGGGGTCGAAATCCACCCAGCCGTTGCGCGGGCAGTACACCGACACCCAGGCGTGGGAGGCGTCGGCGCCGATCAGGCGGGGTTGGCCGGGGGGCGGCTGGGTCAGCAGGTAGCCGCTGACGTAGCGGGCGGCCAGGCCCCTGGAGCGCAGGCAGGCGAGCATCAGGTGGGCGAAGTCCTGGCACACGCCGCGACGGCGCTCCAGCACTTCGGTCAACGGGGTCGCCACCTGGGTGGCCTCGGCGTCGAAGTCGAAGCCGGTGAAGATCTTCTCCATCAGCGCGGCGGCGCAGAGCAGCAGCGGCCGGCCGAGGGGGAAGCAGTCCTCGGCGAAGTCGGCGAACTGGCGCTTGATGCGCACATAGGGCGACTCGACCCGGTAGCGGCAGGCCTCCAGCACCTCGGCACCCAGGGGGCGCCCGGTGAAGGCCTGGCCGGCCAGGGCCAGCTCCCAGGGGGGCGAGCTGTCCAGGGCGTGGGGGCCGCGGGGCAGCACTTCCACCAGCAGCCGCGCGTTGACCTGCAGTTCGTCATGGGGCCGTTCGAAGGCCAGGCGGCACAGGGGGTTGCCGAACACGTCCAGCCCATCGCTGCGGGAAGACGGCGTCGGGTTGATCTCCAGGTCTTGCCCGCTGCACAGCTGCCAGGGGCACTCGCGGGGCCACAGGTGCACCAGTTGCTGGGCCAGCGACACCGGCGCGGCATAGCGGTAGTGGGTGTCGTGGAACACCTGGTAGCGCGCGCCCTGGGGGGCGAGGGAGGCGGCTCGGGATTGCATCACGCGGACACCGTTTGCTGGCTGACGTCGTCGACATGGGCAAAATAGCGCAAAGCAAGACGATCCGAGACCTGGCCGACCATCTGGCCGATGTCGCCCAGCAGTTGCGCCAGCCCTTCCAGCACCTCGTCGAGGCTGTCGCTGCCGAACAAGGGGTTTTCCAGGGTGCCCAGGTCGAAGGCCAGCAGGCGCCCGATCAGGCCGCTGAGCATCAGTTCCTGGGGTGCACCGAACTCTTCGTGCAGGCGGCCCAGGGAACGCTCCAGGGCCTGCAGCTGGAAGCGCAGGGCGTGGGGGTTCTGCTCGTGCAGCAGGAGCAGGTCGAGCACCGGGATCAGCTGCGGCGAGGCCAGGTAGCGCGAACGGTAGGTGATGGTGCTGTTGCCCAGCTCCAGCAGCCATTCCAGGGCGCCCGGGTCCCAGGCGGCGCCGCCGCGCAGGAAGCCGGCGATGCTGTCGGCGAAGAAGCGCACGCGCTCGATGCGCCGGCCGATCATCAGGAAGCGCCAGCCGTCGTCACGGGTCATGTCGTCGAGGGCGAAGCCGGAGAGCGCGGCCAGGGACATCAGCAGGCGGCTGAGGAAGTCCAGGGCGTCGCCCAGGTCCATGCGCGCCGGGTCGAGGCCCTGCACTTCCTGCTGCAGCTCCAGCACCGCGTGCCAGTTCTCCCGCGACAGGCGCCCGCGCACCTGGGCTGCGGCCCAGTGCAGGCGGCGCAGGTTGCTGCGCAGGCTGAAGGGCCAGTCGTCATCGAGCAGGGCGTTGAGCAGGCGCCGATCCAGGGGCTGGTCACCGGCCGGCAGCTGGCCCAGGACCTCGGCCAGCTCCAGGGCGGCCTGCCGGGCCTGTTCGTCGCCATCGGCATCGACATAGCGTGAGAGCACCACGCGCAGCAGCCGCGCGGCATCGTCGCAACGCTCGGTGTAGCGGCCGAACCAGAACAGGTTTTCCACCACCCGCGAGGGCAGGTAGGGGTCCTGGCGGATCAGGTCGCGCACGCCAAGGGTGCGCGGCCGCAGGGGTTCGCCGGTCACCGGGCGATCGGCCAGCACCCAGGTGTCCTTGCTGGCACCGCCGCGCTGCATGGAGACCACTTCGGCATTCGCCTCGGAGGCGACCCGGGTCAGCCCGCCGGGCATCACCCAGTAGCCGCCATCGGCGGTGGCCACGGCGAACACGCGCATGCCGATGGCCCGCGAATGCAGGGCACCGTGCTCGCCCTCGGCCTGCCACACCGGCGCCTGGGAGAGCTGCGCCTGGCGCTGGGCGACGTAGGCGTGGGGGCGCGCCTGCAGGCGTTTGCGCAGGGCGTCCCGGGCGTGGGGCGGCAGGTTGTGGCCGAACACCGGTTCGAAGCTTTGCGAGGGGAAGGCCGGTTTGATCACCAGGTGGTCCAGGCCGTCGAGGGTTTCCTGCAGCACGCCGGGGGTGCCACACCAGCGGGTACCGACGGTGGGCAGCAGCAGCTCTTCGCCGAACAGGCGGCGGTTGACGGCGGGCAGGAAGCCCAGCAGGCCGGGGGACTCCAGCACGCCGCTGCCCAGGGCGTTGGCCACCAGCACGCGGCCACGGCGCACGGCATCCAGCAGGCCGGGCACGCCGAGGGTGGAGTCGGTGCGCAGTTCCAGGGGGTCGCAGAAGTCGTCGTCCAGGCGCCGTAGCACGGCGTGCACGCGCTTCAGGCCGCCCAGGGTCTTGAGGTAGAGGGTGGCGTCGCGCACCGTCAGGTCGTGGCCCTCCACCAGCGGGAAGCCCAGCTGGCGCGCCAGGTAGAGGTGCTCGAAGTAGGTTTCGTTGAAGCGCCCAGGGGTGAGCAGCACCACCAGGGGCGTTTCGCCGTCACTGGGGGCCTGGCGGATCAGCGTCTCCTGCAGGGCACGGAAATAGCCGGCCAGGTATTGCACGCGCAGGTCGCGGTAGAGCTCCGGGAAGGCACGGGAAACGATCTGCCGGTTCTCCAGCACATAGCCGGCACCGGAGGGTGCCTGGGTGCGATCGGCCAGCACGTGCCAGTGGCCGTCGGCGTCACGGGCCAGGTCCACCGCGTAGCTGTGCAGGTAGGTGCCGCCGATGGCCTGCAGGCCCTGGCAGGGCCAGAGGAAGCTGGTGTGGCCGAACACCAGCTCACTGGGCAGCAGGCCCTCGGCGATGAGTTTCTGCTCGCCATAGACATCCGCCAGCACGGCGTTGAGCAGGCGCGCGCGCTGGGCCACGCCATGGGCGATGGGCTGCCACTCCTCGGCGGAGAGCAGATTGGGCAGCAGGTCCAGCTCCCAGGGGCGGTCGGTGCCCTTGGGGTCGGCGTAGACGTTGTAGGTGACGCCGTTTTCCTGGATCTGCCGCGCCAGCAGCTCCTGGCGCTGGCGCAGCTGGGCGGCGCTGCTGCGCTGCAGTTGGCGGTACAGGCGCTGCCAGTGCGGGCGCACGTCGCCGTTGGCGTCGAGCAGCTCGTGGTAGGCCGTGGCGGTCAGGGGGTAGTGGGCAAGCAGGTCGGACATCTGGTACTCGCGAATGGACGCGCCCGTTCTCAACTGTCATCCAAGGTACCGCCGACAACTGGCCGGATGCCAGCTGCGGCGGTGCCCAGCTTAATGGCGGCGCAGGTCCAGGGTCATGGGCAGCTCGTCGTTCCTTTGCGGCGGCTCCACCCGGAGCGTGCCGGGGCTGTGCCCGAGGCGGAAGAAGCGCGCCAGGCGGCGGCTTTCGGCTTCATAGGCGTTGACCGGGAAGCTGTCGTAGTTGCGCCCGCCGGGGTGGGCGACATGGTACTGGCAGCCGCCGAGGGAGCGCTGCATCCAGGTATCCACCAGGTCGAACACCAGGGGCGCGTGCACGCCGATCATGGGCTGCAGGCAGGAGGCCGGCTGCCAGGCGCGGTAGCGAACGCCACCGACGAATTCGCCGACCCGGCCGGTGGACTGGAGGGGGACAGGCTCGCCGTTGCAGGTGAGCACGTAGCGGTCCGGCGCGAGGCCGGAGAGCTTGAGCTGAACCCGCTCCAGGGACGAATCGACGTAGCGCACGGTGCCGCCGCCGGCGCCCTCCTCGCCCAGCACGTGCCAGGGTTCCAGGGCCTGGCGCAGTTCCAGTTCGATGCCCTTGACCATGAAGTCGCCGTACTTGGGGAAGCGGAACTCGAAGTGCGGCGCGAACCACTCACCGCGCACCGGGTAGCCCGCCTCGTTGAGTTCGTGCACCACATCGTCGAAGTCCTGCTGGACGAAGTGCGGCAGGAGGAAGCGGTCGTGCAGTTCGGTGCCCCAGCGCGCCAGTTTCGGCGGTGCGTAGGGTTCCTCCCAGAAGCGCGCCACCAGGCCCCGTAGCAGCAGTTGCTGGGCCAGGCTCATGCGCGCATGGGGCGGCATTTCGAAGGCGCGCAGCTCCAGCAGGCCGAGGCGGCCGGAGGCGCTGTCGGGCGAGTAGAGCTTGTCGATGCAGAACTCGGCGCGGTGGGTGTTGCCGCTGACGTCCACCAGCAGGTTGCGCAGCAGGCGGTCCACCAGCCAGGGCGGGCATTCGGCGCCCGGCTCGGGCATCTGCGCGAAGGCCACTTCCAGTTCGTAGAGGGCGTCGTTGCGCGCCTCGTCCACCCGCGGCGCCTGGGAGGTGGGGCCGATGAACAGGCCGGAGAACAGGTAGGACAGCGAGGGGTGGTTGTGCCAGTAGCTGATCAGGCTGCGCAGCAGGTCGGGCCGGCGCAGGAAGGGCGAGTCGCCCGGGGTGGCGCCACCGAGGACGAAGTGGTTGCCGCCGCCGGTGCCGACGTGGCGGCCATCCACCATGAATTTCTCGCTGGCCAGGCGCGTCTGCCGCGCGGCCTCGTAGAGGAATTCGGTGCGTTCCACCAGTTCGTCCCAGTTGCCCGACGGGTGGATGTTCACTTCGATCACGCCCGGGTCGGGGGTGACGCGGAAGGTGTTCAGGCGCGGGTCGCCGGGGGGCTCGTAGCCTTCCAGCAGCACCGGGCATTCCAGCTCGCGAGCGGTGGCTTCGATGGCGGCCACCAGCTCCAGCCAGTTGTCGAGCTCCGCCAGGGGCGGCATGAAGAGGTACAGGCGCCCGTCACGGGGTTCGGCGCAGATCGCGGTGCGGGTGACATCAGCCGCCGACTGATACAGCTCCGGTGCGCGCGCGGGCTCGCCCTTGCCCGGGGCAGCACGGCGCGGCTGGGGGCGGATCTCGGCGGCACGGCGCAGCGGCGGGAAGGCCTGCCCGGGGTCGGCGGCGTGGATATAGGGGTAGTCGGCCTCGCTGACCCAGGGTTGCGAGTCCAGCGGCAGGCGGTAGCCCATGGCCGAGTCGCCGGGGAGCAGGCGGCAGTGTTCGTCGCGCAGGAACCAGGACCCGGTCTGCCAGCCGTCGCCTTCGCTGTTGCGGCCCAGGGGCAGCACCTGGCCGACGATCTCGCCCAGGCCCTGCTCGAAGACCTTGCGCAGGCGCTCGCGCTCCAGCGGGTCGGCCAGGCGCGGGTCTTCCGGGGTGACGTTGGTCGGCAGCCGGCGCTCGCGCCAGAGGTAGTAGTACCAGTCCTCGTAGGCCGGGAAGATGCCGTCGTCGGCGAGCCCCAGGCGCTCGGCCAGTTGGGCGAGGAAACGCCCGGCCAGCTCGGCGCTGGCGTCGTAGCTGCGGGTTTCGTCGGCGAACAGCGCCGGGTCGCTCCAGATCGGCTCGCCGTCACGGCGCCAGAAGCAGTTCAGCGACCAGCGCGGCAACTGCTCGCCCGGGTACCACTTGCCCTGGCCGAAGTGCACCAGGCCGTTGGGGGCGTGCTGCCCGCGCAGGCGGTGGAACAGCTCGGCAGCCAGGCGTCGCTTGTTGGGGCCGAGGGCGGCGGTGTTCCACTCCGGGTCGTCGGGGTGGTCGATGGCGACGAAGGTGGGCTCGCCGCCCATGGTCAGGCGCACGTCGCGGGCCTGCAGGTCACGGTCGATGCGGCGGCCGAGGTCGAGGATCGCCGCCCACTGCTCGTCGCTGTAGGGCCGGGTGACCCGGGGCGCTTCCCAGACGCGCTCGATGCGCATCTCGTGGGAGAACTCGCACTCGCACTCGTCCACCGCGCCACTGATGGGCGCTGCCGACGACGGCTCGGGGCTGCAGGCCAGCGGCACGTGGCCTTCGCCAGCGAACAGGCCGGAGGTGGGATCGAGGCCGATCCAGCCGGCGCCGGGCAGGTAGACCTCGCACCAGGCATGCAGGTCGGTGAAGTCCACCTCGGTGCCGCTGGGGCCGTCGAGGGCCTTCTGGTCGGCGGTGAGCTGGATCAGGTAGCCGGAGACGAAGCGCGCCGCAAGGCCGATATGGCGCAGCAGCTGCACCAGCAGCCAGGCGGAGTCGCGGCAGGAGCCGGAGCCCAGCTCCAGGCTCTGCTCGGGCGTCTGCACGCCAGGCTCCATGCGGATCAGGTAGCGGATGTCGCGGGAGACGCGCTGGTTGAGTTCCACCAGGAAGTCGACGCTGGCGCGCGGTGTGAGGTCGACAGCGGCGAGGTATTTAGCGAACAGCGGCGTGGCCGGCTGGCGGCTGAGGTAGGGCGCCAGCTCGCGTTGCTCGTCGGCGGTGTAGGTGAAGGGCGCCTGCTCGGCATAGGGCTCGAGGAAGAAGTCGAAGGGGTTGAACACCGCCATCTCGACCACCAGGTCCACCTCGACCTTGAGTTCGCGGGTCTTTTCGGGGAACACCAGGCGCGCCAGGTAGTTGCCTTGCGGGTCCTGCTGCCAGTTGATGAAGTGCTTGCCCGGTTCGACCTTCAGCGAGTAGCCGAGGACGCGCGTGCGGCTGTGGGGCGCCGGGCGCAGGCGGACGATCTGCGGGCCGAGGGCGACCTCGCGGTCGTAGCGATAGTGAGTGACGTGGTGCAGTGCGACGTGGATCGACACGGCGTGCCTCCTGCGAGCCTGAGCGATGGCCTTGCTGCGCAAGTCTCATGCCAGCGCGCAAGGTGCTGTTTTGTCGATGGCGCGCCCCGAGCCGGCACTGGAACGGGGCTCGGGCCGCATTGGTTCGAACGGCGTGCACGAAAATGGTTCGTGTCGCGTGCCGACGACCATGAAGTGCGAGTGAGCATAGACAGGGAAGATGACGGGGATGGTGCCCTGTGGGAGCGAATTCATTCGCGATCAGCGCCGTGCACGCCCATCGCGGTTGAAACCGCTCCCACAGAGGCCCCGGTGCCTGCCGCTAGCTGCGGCAGGCACCGGGCAGGCCGGCGATCCAGCGCTCCAGCAGGTCGAGGCCTTCGCGGTGGACGGCGGAGCGGCCGAGCTCGGGCATCATCACGCTGGGGTCGGTGCTTTCGACGCGGTAGGTGAGGACCGATTCCTCGGGCTTGCCCGGGTGGATGTCCACCAGGCGGTCGCCGGAACCCTTGCCGGCGGCCACGGGCTGCTTGCACAGGCCGTAGTTGATGCCCATCTGCGCGGCGGCGTCGAGGAACAGGCCGGAGGTGCGTGCCGGGCCCTTGGGGTTGTGGCAGTGGCCGCAGTTGGCGTCGAGGTAGCTGCGCGCCTGCAGCTCCAGGCTTTCACCGTCACGGGGCTGGCCGAACAGGGCGTTGCGCGGGATGCCGGCCGCCTCGGGCAGGCCCATGAGGAAGCCGCGCTTCTGCCAATGGGCGAGCTGGTTGTCGAGGCCATCGGCGTAGGCCAGCTCCTTGTTCAGGTGCCGCGCCTTGGGGCCGAGGGGACGCACGCCTTCGCCATGGCGCTCTTCATGGCAGCCGGCGCACTGGTTGGCGTCGGGCACCTGGTAGTCGACGGCGAGGCGCTGGCCCTTCTCGTCCAGCAGTTCCAGGTCGAAGCTGGCACCGGCCCATTCCAGGGTGGCTTCCTTCTGCGCCTCGTCCCAGACATAGGGCAGCGCCATCCAGCCCTCCTTCTGCCTCAGCAGGATGCGCGTTTCCACCAGGCGCACGCGGGCCAGGGCCAGGCCTTCACGGGGGTCGCGGTCGTCCTGGCCGTTCTTCAGCAGGCGGCCCTGTTCGTCGCGGGGGTAGTAGAAGGTCTTGGTCAGCACGGTGCCGACGGGGTAGTCGAAGTGGTCTTCGCCGTATTGCGCCGCTTGCCCTTCGGGCATCCACAGGGTGCGCATCTTGTGCGCGTAGTCGGTGAACAGCGGGGTGTTGAGGTCATAGGGCAGCACGGCGGCTACCGGCTGCAGGTGGCCGTCGGCCAGGCGCAGCATGCCCCATTCGCTGAGCTTCTCGGGGTAGGCGTCACCTTCGGGCATGAACCGCGGCTCCGGCTGCCGGCCGCAGGCGGCCAGCAGCAGGAGGGCGATCAACAGCAAGCCTCGCTTCATGCGCCGGGCGCCTCCTTGGCCGAGCCGAGGACGATTTCCGGCAACGCCGGCAGCTTGCAGCGGTGGTCGGTCATGTCGGTGGTGATGTTCTTGTAGCCGTTGGGGCCGTCGACGTTGATCAGCGTGGCTTCGCCGTTGTCGACGCAGATGCCCTGGTCCGCCGGGAGCTTGCCGTCCACCAGCTTGGCCGGGTTGACGTAGCCGTCCCAGAGGATGTCGGGCAGGCGCCCGCTGAGGCCGAACTTGGCCACCTTGAGGGCCTTGAGCTCAAGGTTGTCCGGGCTGTCGCCACCGGGCCCGAAGCGGTTGCCGTGGATGGCGATGCGCTCGGGATAGGGGTCGAAGTTCTCCGAGGTGGAGAGGTTGGTGTAGCCGGTGCTGAAGTAGCTGCTGACGATGATGTTGGCGGTGCGATGGCCGCTGATGTCGTTGTCGAAGATTTCCACATCGTCGTTGGAGTTGATCACCACGCCGGAGCCGGCCGGCACGCTGGCCACCGGGGTGCCCTTGTGGCCGAAGTTGTCGTGGCCGTTGTCCTTGACCTGGTTGCGGTAGACGCGGGTGCCGTGCCCCGGTTGCTGCAGGTTGGGCATGTTGAACACGAGGATGCCGCCGGTGTTGCCGGTGGCGAGGTTGTCGTAAACATCGGCGCCGATGGTGTTTTCGATCTCGATGCCGGCGACGTTGCGCTCGGCGCGGCTGTTGCGCACCACGACGTTGCGCGACTGGCCGACGTAGATGCCGGCGTCGGAGGCACCGATGGCCACGGCGCCTTCGATCAGGGTGTTTTCGGTCTGCACCGGGTAGATGCCGTAGGCGCCGTTCTCGGTGGCCGGGCCGTTGGTCCATTCGGTGCGCACGTTGCGGATGACGATGTTCTTGCCGCCCACCACCTTGAGCGCGTCGCCCTTGGTGTCTTCCAGGGCGAGGTCTTCGATGGTGAAGTCGGAGGCGTCCACCAGCAGCCCTTCGGCACCGGCCTTCTGGCCCTTGAAGTTGAGGATGGTCTTGTCCATCCCGGCGCCCTTGATGGTGACGCCGCTGGCCTTGAGGCTGAGGCTGCGGTCGAGCTGGTAGGTGCCGGCGGGTATTTCGATGACGGTGCCCGGCTTGGCCTTGATCAGCTTGGCCTGCAGTTCTTTCTGGAAATCCACGTGGGTGGTGGGCGTCTTGTCCTGCTCGCCGCAGCCGGCCAGCAGCACCGACAGGGCGAGAAGAGAAAGGGAGGCGATACGCATGGCGGGCTCCGTCGTTGTTTTTATGAGATTGGAACTATAGTGCCAAAAACATTTTGTAACTAGTCCCTTCAGCGAAGCCTATTTCGCATAGAACAGCGGGCGGCTGAAGTCGTTCCCACAGGCCTTGGACAGTGGCCGGAAATGAAAACGCCAGCTCGGGGCTGGCGTTTTCGCGGGGCAGGTCGATCAGCGCGGTACGGCGGGGCGCTTGCCGGGCTTCTTGCCGCCCTTGCCGGCGCCACCCTTCTCCGCCTGGCGACGGGCCTGGGCCGCGGCCTTGGCTTCCTCGCGCTTGTCCCAGGGCTTGCTGCCGTCGCTGGCGCGGGGCGGCAGGCCGGTGTGCTGGGTGAGCATGGCCTTGCCGACCTTCTTGCTGCCGGCCGGGGTGGAGTTCTTGCGGCGGGCGCTCTGGTAGCTGTCGGTTTCCGGCTGGTAGGACGGGATCAGCTGGTGCTTGCCGTTGCCGATCAGGTCGGCGCGGCCCATGCGCTCCAGCGCGGCACGCAGCATCGGCCAGCCCTTGGGATCGTGGTAGCGCAGGAAGGCCTTGTGCAGGCGGCGCTGCTCCTCGCTCTTGACGATGGTCACGCCGTCGCTCTTGTAGGTGACCTTGCGCAGGGGGTTCTTGCCCGAGTGGTACATGGCGGTGGCGCTGGCCATGGGCGAGGGGTAGAAGGCCTGCACCTGGTCGGCGCGGAAGCCATTGCCCTTGAGCCACAAGGCGAGGTTCATCATGTCTTCGTCGGTGGTGCCCGGGTGCGCGGCGATGAAGTAGGGGATCAGGTACTGCTCTTTCCCGGCCTCCTTGGAGTACTTCTCGAACATGCGCTTGAAGCGGTCGTAGCTGCCGATGCCCGGTTTCATCATCTGGTTGAGCGGGCCTTCCTCGGTGTGTTCCGGGGCGATCTTCAGGTAGCCACCGACGTGGTGGGTGACCAGCTCCTTGACGTATTCCGGCGACTCGACGGCGAGGTCGTAGCGCAGGCCCGAGGCGATGAGGATCTTCTTCACCCCCGGCAGCGCACGGGCGCTGCGGTACAGCTGGATCAGGGAGGAGTGATCGGTGTTCAGGTTCGGGCAGATGCCCGGGAACACGCAGGACGGCTTGCGGCACGCGGATTCGATTTCCGGGCTCTTGCAGGCGATGCGGTACATGTTGGCGGTGGGGCCGCCGAGGTCGGAAATGACGCCGGTGAAGCCGGGCACCTTGTCACGGATCTCTTCGATCTCGCGGATGATCGACTCTTCCGAGCGGTTCTGGATGATGCGGCCTTCGTGCTCGGTGATGGAGCAGAAGGTGCAGCCGCCGAAGCAGCCACGCATGATGTTCACCGAGAAACGGATCATCTCGTAGGCGGGGATCTTTTCCTTGCCATAGGCCGGGTGCGGCACCCGCGCATAGGGCATGCCGAACACGTAGTCCATTTCCTCGGTGGTCATGGGGATGGGCGGCGGGTTGAACCACACGTCCGTCTCGCCATGACGCTGCACCAGCGCGCGGGCGTTGCCCGGGTTGGTTTCCAGGTGCAGCACGCGGTTGGCGTGGGCGTAGAGCACCGGGTCGTTGCGTACCTTCTCGAAGGACGGCAGGCGGATCACGGTCTTTTCGCGGGTCATGCGCGGGCTGGCCAGCAGTTGCACGACCTTGGGTTCGTTCGGGTCTTCGACCGGGGCCTTTTCCTGCTCGATGGCGCAGGCTTCGGTGTCCTGGGTGTTGACGTAGGGGTTGATGATCTTGTCGACCTTGCCCGGGCGATCGATGCGCGTGGAGTCGACCTCGTACCAGCCCTCGGGCGTATCGCGGCGGATGAACGCGGTGCCGCGGATGTCGGTGATCGAGTCGATCTTCTCGCCGTAGGCCATGCGCTGGGCGATCTCCACCACGGCGCGCTCGGCGTTGCCGTAGAGCAGGATGTCGGCGCAGGCGTCGATCAGGATCGAGTGGCGGACCTTGTCCTGCCAGTAGTCGTAGTGCGCGATGCGGCGCAGCGAGGCCTCGATGCCACCGAGCACGATGGGCACGTGGGTGTAGGCCTCCTTGCAGCGCTGGCTGTACACCAGGCTGGCGCGGTCCGGGCGCTTGCCCGCCAGGCCGCCGGGGGTGTAGGCGTCGTCGGAGCGGATCTTCTTGTCGGCGGTGTAGCGGTTGATCATCGAGTCCATGTTGCCGGCGGCGACGCCGAAGAACAGGTTGGGCTCGCCGAGCTTCATGAAGTCGTCTTTCGAGCGCCAGTCGGGCTGGGCGATGATGCCGACGCGGAAGCCCTGGGCCTCCAGCAGGCGGCCGATGATCGCCATGCCGAACGAAGGATGATCGACGTAGGCATCACCGGTGACGATGATGATGTCGCAGGAATCCCAGCCAAGTTGGTCCATCTCCGCCCGGCTCATTGGCAGGAAAGGTGCAGGACCGAAACATTCGGCCCAGTACTTCTGATAGTCGAACAGCGGCTTGGCGGCTTGCATGGCAGGGACCGTCGGATCTCAGGTGAAAAAGCGGGCGCGAAATATAGCACAAAAAATGAACAAGTCCGACTTCCCCACTGGGTTTTACACAACCCTTTGCGCCAGGCGACATATAGCTGTCATCAGGCTGATACCTAATGGCTATACTCCTGCCGATAACAATACCGCCCGCCCCTCCAGAGGTTACGGGCACAAGGAGCGTGCGGTGCTTCGCTTAATCCATCTCTCAGTGTTTCTGCTGGGCATATTCGGCCTCTGCGGCCAGACCAGTGCGGCCCCTTTCCTGTTGCAGGCCGATAGCAGCGGCACGCCCCTGAATACCCATATAGAGCTGCTGGAAGACCCCAGCGGCAGCCTCGGCATCGCCGACATGGCCGATCCGGTGGTGCAGTCGCGCTTCGTTCCCGCAGACGGCCGCGCCTCCGTGGGGCAGAGCCGCAGCGCCTGGTGGGTGAAGGTGCAACTGGCCCGCGCCGCCGATGCGCCCGCCCAATGGTGGCTGGAGAACTCCGGCATCACCGTGTTCCGTGTGCGCCTGTACCTGCCCGACGGCCAGGGCGGCTGGACCGAGCGCGAGACCAGCGAGAGCGTGCCCTTCGCCGAGGGCCGTGATTTCGACTACCGGCGCATGGTGTTCCGCCTGCCGGACCTCGGCACAGAGCCCCTGACCTTCTACTTCCGCAGCTACGACCCGGCCGGCAACTCCTTTCCGCTCAAGGCCTGGCAGCTGGATGACCTGCAGGACCTGCGCGCCACCGAGGACATGGGCTTCGGCCTGATCTACGGGGTGATCCTGGCGCTGTTCCTCTACAACCTGTTCATACTCGTAGCCCTGCGCGACAAGGCCTACCTCTGGTACGTGCTGGCCACCGGCTGCGCCCTGGTGTTCATCCTCAGCATGACCGGCCATGGCTTCCAGTATTTCTGGGGCGGATCGCCGGTGCCCTTCTGGCTCGACCGCATCAGCTTGCCCTCGCTCTGGGGCATCTTCGTCATGCGCTTCACCCAGGAGCTGCTGTACACGCGGCGTGGACTGGTCTGGGCCGACCGCGCCTTCAACGTCAGCTGCGTGCTCTACGCCATCGCCATCCTCATCAACGCCTTCGGCTACCGCGCCGAGGGCGCCCTGTTGATCGCCATCACGCCCATCGTCACCGTGCCCACCGCGCTGGTGAGCGCCGGTGTGCGCTGGTACCAGGGCTTCATTCCGGCGCGCTTCTACCTGGTCGGCTACGGCACCGTGCTGGTCAGCACCGCAGTGCTGGTGATGCGGGCGGCGGGGATCATCCAGCCCACCAACTTCACCGCCTACATGTTCCCCATCGCCGTGGCGGCGGAGTCGATCCTGTTCTCCTTCGCCCTCGCCTACCGCATCCAGATGCTCAAGCAAGAGAAAGCCGCCGCGCTGGAGCAGGTGGACCGCGAGAAGACCGCGCGCCTGGCGCAGATGCAGGCCAGCGCCGACGAGCTGCAGGCCGCCGTGGCCAACCGCACCGCCGAGCTGGCGGCCGCCAACCTGCGCCTGTGCGAGCGCGAGCAGGAGCTGGAGCACGCGGCCTTCCATGACGCCCTGACCGACCTGCCCAACCGCCGCTACCTGATCGAACGCGCCGAGACCGCCCTGGCCAACGCCGGCCGTCGTGGCGAGACGGTGGCGCTGATGCTGATCGACCTGGACCACTTCAAGCCGATCAACGACAAGTACGGGCACGACGCCGGCGACGCGATGCTGCGTACCATCGGCCAGCGCCTGCGCGAGCATGTACGCGGCGGCGACAGCGTGGCGCGCCTGGGCGGCGACGAATTCGCGGTGCTGATCTGCGGGCCGGATTCCGAGCCCCATGCCCGGGAGATCGCCGAGCGGCTGCTGGCTGAACTGGCGGAGCCAGTGCTCTACGGCACCCAGCGCCTGACGGTGACCATCAGCATAGGCGTGGCGCTCTACCCGCAACATGCGCGGCAGTTCGCCGGCCTCTACAAGACCGCCGACCAGGCGATGTACAAGGTCAAGGAGAAGGGCCGCTCGGGCTTCGCGATCTTCGGCGCCGATGGCGAGCTGTCCAGCGAGGCACGCCTGGAGCTGGACGTGCTCAAGGTGCCGAGCGGGCTGGTCTGAGCCTTAGCTCAGGTAGCGCCGCGGCACCCGCGCGGTGACCTGGGTGAGCAGCTCGTAGCCGATGGTGCCGCAGGCTGCCGCCAGCTCGTCCACCGGCAATTGCTTGCCCCACAGCTCCACGGCATCGCCTTCGGCAGCTTCCGGCAGGTCGCTGAGATCCACCGCGAGCATGTCCATCGACACCCTCCCCGCCAGGGGCACGCGCTGCCCGCGAATCACCACCGGCGTGCCGCTGGGGGCATTGCGCGGGTAGCCGTCGGCATAACCGCAGCTGACGATGCCGATGCGCGAAGGGCGCTCGGCGACCCAGGTGGCGCCATAGCCGACACTTTCCCCCACCGCGACATCACGCACGGCGATCAGCTCGGCGGTCAGGCTCATGGCCGGCTTGAGCCCCAGCTCGCGCGCGGTGAGGTCGGCGAACGGCGTGGCGCCGTAGAGCATGATGCCGGGGCGCACCCAGTCCATGTGCGCGGCGGGAATGGTGAGGATGGCGGCGGAGTTGGCCAGGCTGCGCTGGTCGAAATCCAGGTCCAGCAGGCCGAGGAAACACTCCACCTGCTGCTCGGTGAGTGCGTGGCCGCGCTCGTCGGCGCAGGCGAAGTGGCTGATCAGGTTGAGTTCGGCGACCTTGCTGGCGCCACGCAGGAGCCCGTGCCACTCGCGCAGGGCCTCGGCATCGAAACCGAGGCGGTGCATGCCGGAATCCAGCTTCAGCCAGACATTCAGCGGGCGGCTGGTCTCGGCAGCCAGCAGGGCCTCGGCCTGGCGTTCGCCCTGCACCACCACATCCAGTCCCAGCTGGGCGGCGATCAGGTACTCGCGGGGCTCGAAGCAGCCTTCCAGCAGCAGGATGCGCGCGCGGTCATCCATGGCGCGGACTTCCGCCGCCTCTTCCAGGCAGGCCACTGCGTAGCCATCGGCGACGTCGTGCAGCACGCTGACCACCTCACGCACGCCATGCCCATAGGCATTGGCCTTGACCACCGCAAACACCTGGCGCTCCGGCGCACAGCGCTTGGCGACGGCATGGTTGTGGCGGATGGCGGAAAGGTCGACAGCGGCGATCAGCGGGCGCATGGGCATGGCTCAGGAACGAAAACGGGTGTCCATGATAACTGCACGGCGCCTATCTTCATTGATCCATGGCGGGATTGGA
>BATO01000026.1 GCA_000474255.1 Aquipseudomonas alcaligenes MRY13-0052 | reverse complement strand
CACCCTGGTGAAGATGGTGCACTTCAGGAAGACCATCATCACCATCAGCGGCACGGGCCTGATGGGCCTCGGCTTCGATGGCTTGGACTTCGACCAGCCGCTGGAACTGCTCTGCACGAAACCCCGCTACCTCATCCCCTTGGCGCTGACTGGCGTGATCCCGGGGCAGATCCGGCCGGACGTGGCGCCCTGGGCGCTGGCCCGCGTTGGAAATCGCGAGATCCCGACCGGGATCACGATGACCGGCAACAACTTCGAGATCACGCCCAAGGCAGGCGCCACCAGCTACAAGGTCGGCTGGCTGCCCCGCTTCATGGTCAGTTGCGAGCCGCCCGAGGAGGCGCTGCGCGCGGGCCAATTTCCCTACTCCTGGTCGTTCGACGCCAGGGAGGTCTAATGCAGATCAACGGAATCACGCTGAACGGGTCAACCCTGAACGGCGGGGCCCAACTCGTCCCGGGAATTGTCACCCGCGAGGTGGAGAAAGCCTTCTCCATCCTCTGGAGCGTGCAGCTGCTGCTCAATGGCGTGGACGTGACGGAGTACCTGACCGGCAACATCCGCATCGAGCGCGAGGAATTCGCCCGCTGCATTGCCGATTTCAGCCTGCTGCTGGGCGCCGGCACAGTGAACCCCGACAGCTACATTGGCCAGGACGTGGAGCTTCACTTCATCCACCACCAGGCTGACGCCGACCTGCAGGTGCTGCGCTTCCGTGGCAAGGTCGAGCGTCCGCGCTTCAGCCTGCAGACCCGGATACTGGCCTGCGAGTGCAGCGACCGTCTCAACGAGGTTGTGGAGCCGATGCCGATCGAGCAGATCGACGCCATGGTGGGCGGCCTGTGGTCGCCGGATGTGTTCGAGCCAACCGAAGGCCGGTCCCGCTGGACCTACGCCAAGGAGCGCATGAGCACGCAGGCGGCCAGCTTCCAGCGCTCGGTTGAAGGGCAGCTGCAGGTCACCGCCTGGGCGGCTACCAGCACCCCGCACTGGCTGATCGGGCCGGACACGGCGATCTTCCAGAGCATCGACTACCTGCCGGTGGAGCTGAGCGAACGCATCAACGTGGTCGAGATCGAAGCGGACTACCGCTTCATCCGCCTGCGCGAGCGGCACCAGGCGTTCAGCTGGCGCCACCCCGACATCGTCGGCGACTCTATCGAGACGGGCTTCTGTGTTTGGCGGCACGAATCGACGGAGTTGCCGAACATCGAGATGGTTATGAACGGTAGTGAAGATGCTGGCTTCACCTCGGTCTTGTCTGGTGCGTATTGGCTCCGACTACCCGAGAGCGGCGTCTACTGTGACCCGCCTGCAGGATGGCGCAACGAGTATCCCGACCTGCTCTTGCGCGCCACCTGGTCCAGCGCCATCCGTTGGGCTCAGCGCGTAACCGAGCAGTACACCCTGCGCCTTGAGGCGCCGGCCAGTGTTGCCCAGGCCGGGCAGGTCATCAGCCGAGACCGCATCGCGATGGATACCGAGAGCGACCAGGAGCAGACCTTCCTCAATGCCACCTACACCTCGCCGGAGCCCGGCGCTGTGCAGGACGCCCTCGGCGACTACGTGGTGGACATCCGCAACGAGGACCGCCGGCAACTTGGTCTCAGCACCATCCTGGCCATGGGTAAGGTGTCCATCCTCAATGCACACCGTGGCAACCGCTTTGCCTTCACGCTGCCAACAGCTGAGGCGGTGGGCATTCGCCTCGAGCACACCGTGCGCATCGAAGACCAGGTGCTGGGCCATCCCATCAGCTGCCAGGCGAAGGTCGTCAACATCATCGACGACTGGGACCTGAAGACCGGCCGTTGCTACACGAACTTCCAGTTGGCGGTGAGCCAGGGCGGCAGCAGTGAAACTGACCCACTGACACCCCCGCCCACACCGAACAGCACACCTCCAGGCGAGCCATGGCCGCTAGTTGAATTGCCGACTCAGCTGGGCGGCCGCAACGAAAGCCCGATCTACGACGAACTCATCGACGGGTTCAGTGGCAACTACGACGAGACGGACCTCGACATCAACCCTGACCTTGAACTGTTCCCGCGAAAGTTCTGGATAAGGGCGAGGGAAATCCCAGCGGATCACATGGACGAATACCCGGTGGAGTCCACCAAGAGCTACCGCGTCAGCGTCCCCACCGACCACTTGGAGCTGTAAATGACCCTTGCAGACGAACGCCGCGCGATCGCGGACGGCATGGCCGCTTCGCGCGCGTCGACTTCTGAGGCTTCGCGCGCGCCAACCTCCGAGGCATCCAGGAACTCCTCCCGCCAGGCGATCGCCGCCGGGAGGGCCCAGTCCTCCGAGGCCGCCCGACGGGCCGTTGGGCGGAGCCTGGAGGAGCAGCGCCGCGGCAAGACCCTCCCGGACGACCTTAATTCGCTCAAGCCCCCGGAGCGCAAAAGCAAGGTTCTGTCTGCTCGCGAGAAATCGGGCGGACGCCCGGAGACTCGTGGTTCTGGAACCTGGAACCCGCCCACCCGCGTCGGCGCCGACGGCGGCGGCATCGCCAGCCCGCTGACCGAGCAGACCAAGGTAGTCGATGGCGTCACGGTCCCGGATCGGGACTACTACGGCACACGCATGCTCACCAGCTCGGACGGGATCTTCACGCTCGAGGTGATGCCAATCAAAACGCTGCGGCTGAAGGATGACGCCGAGGCCGACGCGGTGATCTTCCTTGCGGAGCCGCCGGCATGATGAATGTCAAAGGGGTGCTGACCGACAAGGTCAACGTGTGGGGCTGGCCCTGGCACGGCCTGATCCGTCCAGCGTCCAACCCCAGCCAGGGCGAGATCGTGCTGCCCAACGGCGAGACGCGCGAGCACCCGCTCACCGGCAGCACGAACTACCGTATCCACGTCCCCGGGACGCCGCTGACCTGGCGCACGCCGGAGCAGGCGGCCGAGGACGAAGCAGCAGGGCGGCAATGGTGGAACGAGGCGATCCTGAGCGGCACGGCGCTCTACGGGCAGGGCCTGGGCGGCTGGCTCTACTGCTCGCCGGACGGCACACGCTGGATCATCGACCTGGATGGTGCGCAGGCAAAGCGCATGGGCGAGTTCGGCAAGCCCCCGCAGACCAAGGCGATTAGCGTCAGCTGGCCGGCGGACAACGGCCAGTCGACGCCCAGCCTGGATTTCGGCGAGGGCGAAGCGCCGGTGCTCCAGTGGCCGGTACCGCTCGACATCAGCAGCGATGGCCGCAAGGCGATCCTGATGCTGTACATGCGCGACGTGGCCTACGGCCCGCTGGAGCGACCCATGCCGGTGGGGTTCCTGCTTGTGGAGGTCACCGGCGGCGCCGACACGCCGTTCGCCGCCAACGTCACCGTGCTCTACGACCGGGCCGAGACCCTGGGCACCAACGGCTATGAGTCAGACCTGGTGGTGGAGTACGACGAGGGGGGCAACCCCATATCAGCCCAGGGCACCGAGACGCGCGAGATCATCGACCGGATCTGGGCGGCCTGGTTCAACGAGTCCGGCCTGCCTATCCCGTGCCTGCTGTACCGCCGCGAGGAGGTCGAGCAGCACATGACCGTCGACGGCGGCACGAAGCGTGCGCGGTTCCTCTGGCAGCTGAAGGTCGGCTCTACCCAGGCCTGCGAGGCGGACCTGGCCAGCCTGTTCGACGAGTCGCCTCCGGGCACGATCACTGCCACAGGCACCCTCAACGGCGAGAGCATCTACAGCCAGACCTTCTCCGGCGAGGAGTCGCCAACCGATGCCGTCGGCCCGCTGACCCTGCGCGAACGGCTGATGCCGCGCGACTCCATCGGTGGGGTGCTGGCCGGGGATAACTCGGACATCGTCGCCTACAGCAACAACCTGGTGGGCCTCTACGTGCGCCTGCAGGAGACGGGCTCGCCGCAGCCCGAACACCGCTACATCGGCGCGGCCTGCCCGACCACACCGTTGGCTCCGCTGCTGATGGACGAGAACCACCAGGGGACGATCGTCACCTTCCCCGACCGTAACCGCCTGTATGGGCCCAGGCCGTACTGCGCCTGGAACCCTGTAACTCATGAAGCCTCCGCCCTGTCGGCGGGGATCGTAGGATGGATCTGAGATGGCCAAACCCCAGTTCGTGAACAACTGGACTGCGTCGCTGCAGGCCGAGCTGGCGAGCGACGCCACCAGCATGATTATCGAGACCGACCGCGCCGCGCTTCTCACTGGGCTGGCCGTGGGCGACTACTATATGGCGACCCTGGTGGGCGTCGATGTGGCGGGCCAGGAAAACGCCTGGGAAATCGTGAAGATCACCGCCAATGCCTCAGGCGTGCTGACCATCGCCCGCGCCCAGGAAGGGACTGCCGCCAGGCTCTGGCCGGCCGGTACGGTCGTGAGCGGCCGCGTGACGGCTGGGCTGCTCGCTCAGTTCCGTGACGCTGGCGGTGGCACGGGCCCTGGCGGCGGCATCGAGGACGTGAACGACGATGGCCGCCTCAACCTGCGGCGCTTCGAGGAGTGGGTGACGGTACCGGTGTTCGAGATCCCGGAGGACGCCTGGACCGACAGCGTGCCGGTGAGCTTCACGAACTCAACGCAGTTCCTGACCGCGAACACGGTCTACCTGGTGCCGTTCGTGCCGCCCCATGACATGACCGTTGACCAGGTGTCGATGATCATCACCACGGCGGCGTCCTCCAGCGTTATCACCATGCGGCTCTACGAGTCGGATGCTGCTGGCTGGCCGGGAACTGGCTTGTCCGGTTCGTTCGGCAGCGTATCGGCGGCAGCCACGGGCCAGGCCGCCGTGACGCTGGATGTACCGGCCGCCCTGACTGGTGGTCGCCGCTACTGGCTGGCCGCCCACCCGAACGGCTCGCCGATAGTCCGCGCGGCCTCGGTAGGCACGCCGGTGATGGGTGTATCCGCTGACGGCAACAGCCGCTACACGCTGCTGCAGCGCTCCATCAGCTGGAGTACTGGCGCACCGGACACCTGGGAGTTCGTCCGATCCGACCTGGCCGCCGCCAACCCGCCGCTCTTCCGCCTGCACCGCGCCGCCGGCGCCTGACCTCTGACCACAAGGAGCAGCCAGCCATGACGCCGGCCCGCCTAGACCTGCCCATCATTCCGGGCGCCACTCTGCAGCAGCCGCTCCTGCTGATGCAGCCGACCTACACCTACAAGCCGATCACGGCGATCCAGCAGACGGCCCCGCTGAAGATGACGGTGCCAGGCCACGGCCTGCCCGGGGAATGGATGACCTGGTGCGAGGGAATCCAGCAGGGCCAGGGCCTGAACTTGGACAAGACCACTGCCGTGGGTCGCATGACCCGCGTAGTCGACGCCGATACGGTCGAGTTCAACGACATCAACGGGCTGCAGCTGAAGGCCAGCGGAGGCGTTCTGGTCTTCCAGCTGCCGGTTGACCTCACCGGCATGGGCGCCAGAGTCGAGATCCGCGGGGAGGGCGCCGATCCTATCGTTCTCACGCTGGGCGACGGGCTCACCGTCACCAGCCTGGGCCAGCTGCTGATAGTGCTCACGCCCGAGCAGACCGCCGCCATCACCTGGACGCGCGGCGAGTGGGATCTGGACCTCACCTACACCGATGGGCGCGTAGAGCGCTGGCTGCGCGGCGAGGTGATCGTCAGCGCCGGGGGAGGGTGCCGCCATGGCTGACACCCCCGCCGCGGTGGTCGTAGCGCAGCCTGTGGTGATCGTCACGGAGCCCCGGCGAGCACCTGCAGCTGTCGTGGCCACCGGGCCGCAAGGGCCTTCCGGCCGAGATGGCGCCCCGGGCGGAACGACCTTCCAGTGGGATCAGACCATCGCCCTGGCGGTGTGGACGGTTCCCCACAACCTGCAGCGCTTTCCCAGCGTCACCGTCGTCGACTCCGCCGGCCGCAAGGTCGAGCCCGACATCACCTACATCGACCAGGACATCGTCCAGATCACCCACGGGCGGCCGGAGACCGGCAGTGCCTACTTCAACTAGGAGCAATCCATGAAATTGACCAACCTGCTCGACGCGGGCGGTTTCCGCGTGACCGCCCTCGCCGACGCTGTAAGCCCGCAGGACGCCGTCACCAAGGCCCAGCTCGACGCCGCGGTTCAAGGCTATGCCTGGAAGACCCCAGTCCGTGCAGCCACCACGGCGAACATCACGCTGTCCGGGGCGCAGACCATCGACGGCGTGAGCGTCGTTGCCGGTGACCGAGTGCTGGTGAAGAACCAGACCGCCGGCTCGGGTAACGGCATCTACGTTGCCGCCTCCGGATCCTGGACCCGTTCCACCGACATGGATACCGCCGCCGAGGCGCTGGGCGCTGCTGTGTTCGTGAGCGAAGGCACGACTCAGGGCAACCAGGTCTGGCTGATGACCACCGACGCACCCATCACCATCGGCACTACCGCGCTCGTGTGGACCCAGGTTGGCGCCGGCACGAGCTACACCGCCGGAACTGGCATCTCGATCTCCGGCGGCGTTATCGCCGTCGACACCTCTGTCGTCGCCCGCAAGATGTCGGCCACTATCGGTGACGGTACGGCCACGACCATCACCGTCACCCACAACCTGAACACCCAGGACGTGACGGTCAGCGTGCGCGAATCCGCGACCAATGTCGGCGTGATCACGGACTGGGTCGCCAACGGCGTGAACACCGTCCAGCTGACCTTCGGCACGGCCCCGACCTCGGGGCAGTATCGGGCCACGGTGACCGGCTGATGAAGCACGTCGGCAGGAGTACCGATCCCAAGGACATCGCGCGCCAGGATCAGGTGGCCCCGATGCTGGTGCGCCAGACGATTTATTCCACTGGTGGATCTTCCACCACCTGGACGCGTGCGACCGGTACCACTCGCATCGAGGTTGAGGTATGGGGAGGTGGTGGTTCCGGCGGCAATGGCTCCAACGGGGGCACTTCGTCGTTTGGTTCCATCAGTTGCACCGGCGGCCAGGCCGGCAGCGGAGGCTATGGCGGTGCCGGCGGAACGGCTTCTGGTGGGCAGCTGAATATGACCGGCGGCGCTGGTTCTGGGGTGGATGTCAATGGTTATGGTTCCCCTGGAGGATCAGCCCCTCGCGGCGGATCTGGGGGCCTCAGTCGTGCAGGCGCCGGGAGTGCGGGCGGGCAACCTGGAGGAGGGGGAGGGTCGGCCGCAAACGGGCTTCAATCGGGAGGATCAGGCGCCTACGCGTTCTCTTCGATCGCTGCCCCGGCATCTGCAACAGTGGTTGTTGGCTCGGCCGGGGTAACGTCCGGCGGTGGCAATGATGGCGGCGCAGGAATGGTGATCGTCAGGGAGTACTTGTCATGAGAGCTCGGATCGAGAACGGCATTGTCATGGAGACGGCCAGCTACGACCCTTGGCCCGAGTTCAACGAATCGCTGACCTGGATCGAATGCCCGGACTGGGTGCAGCAGGGCTGCCTCTACCAGGATGGCGCGTTCCGCCAGCCAGCCCTGAACGAGGCCGAGGTGGTCGCTCGCCTCACAGCGGTGGTGCAGGCGCACATGGATGGCGTCGCGCGCCAGCGCAACTACGACAGCATCCTCAGCCTGTGCACCTACGCCACCAGCACCAACCCTCAGTTCCAGGCGGAGGGGCAGGCCGGGGTGGAGTGGCGGGACGCCTGCTGGGCTTTGGGCTACCAGCTCGTGGCCGACGTGAAGGCCGGGGCCCCCGTGCCCACCGAGGCCGAACTGCTCGCCATGCTTCCGCCTATGAACTGGCCGCCGCAGGCCGAACCTACCTGACAGCCCCGCCGAGCGCGGGGCTTCTTGTTTCTGGAGAACAACATGGATCTACAACAGGTCCGCCGGGAGATCATCGCCCCGGCGTTTTTGCTGCTGCCTGACCGCATGGCGGGGAAAAAGGCCGAGGTGATGCTGCTGGCCATCGGGCTACAGGAGAGCCGCTTCATTCACCGCCGGCAAATCAACGGGCCCGCGAGGAGCTTCTGGCAGGGGGAGAAGGGCGGCGGAATGGTCCACGGCGTGCCGCGTCACGTGGCCACCATGCGCACTGCGGCGAAGGTGCTCGAGGCACGGGGCGTGCCCCCAACCGATGACGCCATCTACGCCGCCATCGAGACCGACGATGTTCTGGCCTGCTGCCTGGCTCGCCTGCTGCTGATCACTGACCCAATGGCCTTGCCGGAGATCGGCGCGCCCCGAGCGGCCTGGGAGATGTACCTGCGCACCTGGCGCCCGGGGAAGCCGCACCCTGAGACCTGGCCTGCGCTCTACCAGCAGGCCGTGGAGGCGGTGCAGTGACCGCCCTGCAGATTCGCCTGCTGGTGCTCGTGATAGCCGGGGCGATTGCTGCTGCCGCTGGCGCGCTGGTGAACGGCTGGCGCTGGGAGGCGAAGCTGGCCACTGCCAACCAGGTGCACGCCGACACCCTGGCCGAAATCGACCGCGCCACGGCCAGGCAGCTGCAGGCGCAGCTGGAACAGCAGGCGGGCCTGCAGCGCCGACTGGAACTCACCGAACAACAGCACTACCAGGAGCTGGCACATGCCCAGGAGAACACTGATCGGCTGCGTGCTGATCTCGCTGCTGATCGCCAGCGGCTGCTCGTCAAGGTCCGAAGTCCGGCCAGTTGCAACGGAGTGCCCACCGCCACCGGCGCCGGAGGCATGGATGATGGAGCCCAGTACGCCGAACTTCACCCAGCGACTGCGAGTGATCTTGCCGCCCTCGCCGGAGATGCAGACAGCTGCGCCGTGAGGCTCAAAGGACTGCAGGCGTGGGCCCGAGAAGTCACGGCGAAACCGCCGTAAATCTTCCCCAAAACACATCCCTAAGTATTTGATTTTGTTGAGGTGGGAAGTCATGCAAAACGCCCCGTTGCGAGGCGCCATTTTCTGCTGCAAGACTTTGATCTGAAAGGAAAATCACCGATTCGCTACGGTATCCCAGGCCTTGATGCCGTAGAGGGTGATGGTCATGGGGCAGCTCGGAATCACGTGAACCAAGGGGGCGCGCAGCCGTGGGCGCGCGACGTCGGTCGGCGATTATGCCACGCGGGATTGCCCGGTGGGGCGCCTGCGCGGCGCACGGTGCCGTCAGAGGAAGAACACAGCGAGGCCGAGCACAGCGACGACCGCGCCGAGGGCGCGCACGAGTGTCGGCGCCGATTGGAGCTGGCGCTCGGGGGCCAGGCGCACCAGGGGGTAGCGGCCATAGAAGCGCGCCAGGGCAGTGGACACCTTGCCCGGGGCGAGTAGCAGATAGAGCGCGACGGCGAGCAGGAGGATGCCGATTGCCAGGCGGAGCGTGCTGTCCATTCGAAACTCCTAGAGTGCCCAGCGCGTGACGTTGTGGGACACGCTGATATCGACGCCGCCGTAGTCGGTCGAGACGCTGGTGGGGATCATCGGGCCATTGGGGATCTTGATGCCACCGCCGATCTTGATGCCGGCGCCCACTTCGGCCGATACCCCGCCCATGTAGCCGTAGCCTTCGAAGCTATTGGAGGACTTGGCGGCATCGTCGCTGAAACGGAAGGTGCGGGATGTGGCGCGGAACGTTGGAAGACCTACGCCGATGCCGGCCATGTAGACGGTGTAGAGAGAGGTGCGGCCGTTGCTGGTGTCGCGTACTTCGGCGTTGAACACGCCGCCGCCGACGATGACATGGCCGACCGCGCCGCCGATGGTGATGGTCACTTCGAAGACTTTCATCCTGACTCCTGCTCCATGGATGGCCGGCCCCGGTTCAACCGGGGTCTGCGAGCTCATCCTTCCCTGGATGAGAGGCCGGATTTTCAGGGGCCCTGCACCAAGGGGCAAGCCTGGATGTTCGGCTTTGTGACACCTGCCCGTTCGCTGACCGGGCAGTCGGATCAGAGGCTGCGGACGAAGTCGCGGATGCGCTCGGCGGCTTCGATGCACTCGGCGAGCGGTGCCACCAGGGCCATGCGCACGCGGCCGGCGCCGGGGTTGAAGCCGTCCACCTCGCGGGAGAGGTAGGAGCCGGGCACCACGGTGACGTGCTCGCGGACGAAGAGCTCGCGGGTAAAGGTCTGGTCGTCCACCGGGGTTTTCGCCCAGAGGTAGAAGCCACCGTCCGGGCGTTGCACGTCGAGTACGCCACCGAGGATGTCGAGCACGGCGTCGTACTTCTCGCGGTACAGGTCGCGGTTGGCGCGCACGTGGGCTTCGTCGTTCCAGGCGGCGATGCTGGCCAGCTGGGTCTGCACGGGCATGGCGCAGCCGTGGTAGGTGCGATACAGCAGGAAGGCCTTGAGGATGGCGGCGTCACCGGCGACGAAGCCGGAACGCAGGCCCGGCAGGTTGGAGCGCTTGGACAGGCTGTGGAACACCACGCAGCGGGCGAAGTCGCTGCGGCCCAGTTCGGCGCAGGCGCTGAGCAGGCCGGCGGGCGGGTTGGCTTCGTCGAAGTACAGCTCGCTGTAGCACTCGTCGGCGGCGATGACGAAATCGTATTCGTCGGCCAGGGCGATCAGCTTCTTCAGTTGTTCGACCGGCACCAGGGCGCCGGTGGGGTTGCCCGGGGAGCAGAGGAAGAGGATCTGGCAGCGCTGCCAGACCTCGGCCGGTACGGCGTCGAAGTCGGGGTTGAAGCCGTTCTCCGCCAGGCAGGGCAGGTAGTGCGGCTCGGCGCCGGCGAGCAGGGCTGCGCCTTCATAGATTTGGTAGAAGGGGTTCGGGCTGACCACCAGGCCGTTGTCGGCGCGGTTGACCACGGTCTGGGTGAAGGCGAACAGCGCCTCGCGGGTACCGTTGACCGGCAGCACGTGGCGGGCGGCGTCGAGCCAGCCGGTGGGCACCTTGAAACGGCGCTCGCACCAGGCGGCGATGGCTTCACGCAGGGCCGGGATGCCGAGGGTGGTGGGGTACACGGCCATCTGGTCCAGGCTGTCGGCCAGGGCCTTGGCGACGAAGTCCGGCGAGCGGTGCTTGGGCTCGCCGATGGACAGGGCGATGGCCTTCTTGTCGGCGGGCTGCACGCCGCCGAGCAGGGCGCGGAGCTTTTCGAAGGGGTAGGGCTGCAGGTGGTTCAGCGCGTCGTTCATTCGTGGTTCCTGGCTACTGCGAGCGGCTGCACGGGCGCGCTCAGATACTGATGCGATTCGGGTCCACGCCCTGGGCGTTGGCTTCGGACAGCTGCGAGACGATGGCGGCCTGCAGGCGCCGGCACAGCTCGGGGTCGGCCAGCGGCTGGTTGTCGGCGTCGGTGACGAAGAATACGTCTTCCACCCGCTCGCCGAGGGTGGCGATCTTGGCGTTCTGCAGCGACAGGTCGAAGTCGAGGAAGATGCGCCCGATGCGCGCCAGCAGGCCGGGGCGGTCGGGGGCGATCAGTTCGAGCACGGTCACCGGGCGCTGGGCGTCGTTGGAGATGGTCACCTGGGGCGGGAAGGCGAAGTGCTTGAGCTGGCGCGGTACGCGGCGCTGGATGATCGCCGGGTACTCGTCGGGGTTCTTCAGCGCCTCGATCAGGCCCTCGCGGATTTCCTTCACCCGCGCCGGGTTGTCGCCGATGGAGCCACCAGCGGTGTCGAGCACGATGTAGGTGTCGAGGGTGAACTGGCTGGTGGAGGTGATGATCCGCGCGTCGTGGATGTTGAGGTTGAGCTGGCTCATCGCGGCCACGGTCACGGCGAAGAAGTCGTGCTGGTCCGGGGCGTAGATGAAGATCTGGGTGGCGCCCTCGAACTCGCGCTGGGCGGTTTCCTTGATCAGCACCAGCGGGTCGTTGCCGGCCGGGTGCTGGAGGATGGCTTCGGTGTGCCAGGCCACGTCGTTGGCGGTGTGGCGCAGGAAGTAGTCGTCGCCGAGCTGAGACCAGAGTTGCTCGGCGTCGTCCTGGTCGATGCCGTTGCGCACGAGGATGTCGATGGCGGCGGTCTGGGTCTGGCGGATCTGCTCTTCGCGGTCCAGCGGGTTTTCCAGACCGCGGCGCAGGGCGCGCTTGGTTTCGGTGTAGAGCTGGCGCAGCAGGCTGGCGCGCCAGGAGTTCCACAGGCTCGGGTTGGTGGCGTTGATGTCGGCCACGGTGAGTACGTAGAGGTAGTCGAGGTGGGTCTGGTCGCCGACCAACTGGGCGAAGTCGAAGATCACCTGCGGGTCGGAGAGGTCCTTGCGCTGCGCGGTGGTGGACATGACCAGGTGGTTCTGCACCAGCCAGGTGACCAGGCGCGAGTCCCAGGCCGGCAACTGGTGCCGGGCGCAGAAGGCTTCGGCGTCGACGGCGCCGAGCTCGGAATGGTCGCCGCCACGGCCCTTGCCGATGTCGTGGTAGAGACCGGCGATATAGATCAGCTCGGGCTTGGGCAGCTTGTCGATGACCTTGCTGGCGAGCGGGAACTTCTCCGCCAGTTCGGGCCACTTGAGCTTGCGCAGGTGCTTGATCAGGTTGAGCGTGTGGGCGTCGACCGTATAGATGTGGAACAGGTCGTGCTGCATCTGCCCGATGATGTGGCCGAACTCGGGCAGGTAGCGGCCGAGGATGCCGTAGCGGTTCATCCGCCGCAGGTTGCGGTGGATGCCCTGGGACGACTTGAACAGCTCGATGAACAGGCTGGTGTTGCGGATGTCGCTGCGGAAGTCGTCGTCGATCAGGTGGCGGCTGTCGCGCAGCAGGCGGATGGTGTCGGCACGCACGCCCTTGATCTCGGGGTGCTGGGCCATCAGCACGAAGATTTCCAGCAGGGCGAAGGGGGTGCGCTTGAAGACGTTGGGGTGGGTGACTTCGATGTAGCGGTCACGCAGCTGGAAGCGGCTGTTGAGCGGCTGCGCGGGCGACGACTCGGCGCTGCGCAGGATGACTTCCTCGAAGTGCTGGTTGATCAGGTCGCTCAGCTCGGCGACGCCCATCACCACGCGGTAGTACTTCTGCATGAAGTGTTCGATGGCCTGCTTGGCATCGTCGCCCTGGAAGCCCAGCAGTCCGGCCAGCTTGCGCTGGTGGTCGAACAGCAGGCGGTCCTCGGCGCGGCCGGCGAGCATGTGCAGGGCGTAGCGCACCTTCCAGAGAAACTCCTGGCTGGAGGCGAGCATGCTGCATTCGCTTTCCACGAGGAAGCCTTCCTTTACCAGGGCGTGCAGGTTGAGGCTGCCGAACTGGCGGCGGGCGACCCAGAGGATGGTCTGGATGTCGCGCAGGCCCCCGGGCGAGCCCTTCACGTTGGGCTCGAGGTTGTATTCGGTGTCGTTGTACTTGGCGTGGCGGGCCTTCTGCTCCTGGCGCTTGGCGAGGAAGAAGTCCTTGCTCGGCCACATGCGCTCGGGGCTGGTGACGTCCTGCATGCGCCTGCGCAGGCTTTCCGGGCCGGCGATGGTGCGGCTTTCCATCAGGTTGGTGACCACCGTCAGATCGGCGCGGGCCTCATCGGCGCATTCGTCCACCGAGCGCACGCTCTGCCCGACTTCCAGGCCGATGTCCCAGAGCAGGGTGAGGAAGCCTTCGATGGATTCGCGGAAGGTCTCGTGGTCGGCGCTGTCCAGGAGGATCAGCAGGTCGATGTCGGAGTAGGGGTGCAGCTCGCCCCGGCCGTAGCCGCCGACCGCCAGCAGGGCGATGTCGGCGTCTTCGCTCCAGTCGAAGCGCTCCCAGGCGGCGCGCAGGAGCTGGTCGACGAACCAGGCGCGGTCTTCCACCAGGCGGCGGATGTCGCGGCCATTGGCGAAGCGGGTGTCGAGCACCTCCTTCGCCTGGCGGATGGCCTTCTTGAAGGCGGCGATGGGGCTGGATTTCAGCGCCAGCTCGGCCTGGAACTGGCCGCGGTCGAACAGTTCGGGATCCACCTGCGGCATCGGTCGCCTTCCTTATAGCTGTGGGGCGGGGTCAGGACTCAGGCAGAAACCCGGGGAATGGTGTCGTCGCTGCGCAGGGTGAAGATCTCGTAGCCGGTCTCGGTCACCACCAGGGTGTGTTCCCACTGCGCGGAGAGCTTGCGGTCCTTGGTGATGGCGGTCCAGCCGTCGCCCAGTACCTTGGTCTCGGCACGGCCCTGGTTGATCATCGGCTCGATGGTGAAGGTCATCCCCGCCTTGAGCTCCATGCCGGTGCCGGCACGGCCGTAGTGGAGGATCTGCGGCTCTTCGTGGAACACCGCGCCGATGCCGTGGCCGCAGAACTCGCGGACCACCGAGAAACCGTTCTTCTCGGCGTGCTTCTGGATCACCTCGCCGATGTCGCCCAGGCGGCAGCCCGGCTTGACCAGCTCGATGGCCTTGTACATGCACTCCTGGGTGACCTGGGACAGGCGCTCGGCCCAGACCGGCACCTTGCCGACGTGGAACATGCGGCTGGTGTCGCCGTGGTAGCCGTCCTTGATGACGGTCACGTCGATGTTCAGGGTGTCACCGTCCTTCAGCGCCTTCTCGTTGGGAATGCCGTGGCACACCACATGGTTGATCGAGGTGCAGATGGACTTGGGGAAGCCCTTGTAGTTGAGCGGGGCGGGAATCGCTTTCTGCACGTTGACGATGTAGTCGTGGCAGATGCGGTCGAGTTCTTCGGTGGTCACGCCGGGTTTGACGTGCTCGCCGATCATCTCCAGGACTTCGGCGGCCAGGCGGCCTGCCACGCGCATCTTTTCGATTTCTGCGGGCGTCTTTATGGTCACGGTCATGGCGGTTCTCGAGCGTTTCTATATAAAGGGTGCAATCTTAACAGCTGGAAGCCCGAAGCTTGAAGCTGGAAGAAGGCCCGACGCGTCTCGCTTCGGGTTCTGAGCTTATAGCTTCGGGAGGATTTCTGTGCTATAAAACGCGCCGCTTTATGGGCAACCCTGTCCTGAAGCTCAAACCCCACACACGTATCGACACGATTTCCTGGGTGCCCGCAAGGGTTGGAGATTGGGGTACGTGGAGGCCTAACCCGACTTATCAAGGAACTATCATGTCCCAAGTCAACATGCGCGATATGCTGAAGGCCGGTGTGCACTTCGGCCACCAGACCCGTTACTGGAACCCGAAAATGGGCAAGTTCATTTTCGGCGCGCGTAACAAGATCCACATCATCAACCTTGAAAAAACCCTGCCGATGTTCAACGAGGCCCTGTCCTTCGTTGAGAAACTGGCTGCAGGCAAAAACAAGGTTCTGTTCGTCGGCACCAAGCGTTCCGCTGGCAAGATCGTCCGTGAAGAAGCTGCTCGTTGCGGCTCCCCGTACGTCGATCACCGCTGGCTCGGCGGCATGCTGACCAACTACAAGACCATCCGTCAGTCGATCAAGCGTCTGCGTGATCTGGAAGGTCAGGCTCAGGACGGCACTTTCGCCAAACTGACCAAGAAAGAAGCGCTGATGCGCACCCGCGATCTGGAAAAACTGGAACGCAGCCTGGGTGGTATCAAGGACATGGGCGGCCTGCCGGACGCTCTGTTCGTGGTTGACGTTGACCACGAGCGCATCGCTATCACCGAAGCCAACAAGCTGGGCATCCCGGTCATCGGCGTAGTCGATACCAACAGCAGCCCGGAAGGCGTTGACTACATCATCCCTGGTAACGACGACGCCATCCGCGCCGTTCAGCTGTACCTGGGTGCCATGGCTGACGCCGTACTGCGTGGTCGTCAGAACGCCAATGGCGGTGCTGACGAGTTCGTCGAAGAAGCTGCTGCTTCCGAGGCTGCCGAAGGCTGAGGCCGGCGCGCTTAGCGTTACCCGGTGCGCAAGAAGGGGGCTAGGCCCCCTTTTTGCCACCTTAGATATTTGTCTGCCCGGAATGCCGGGCTGAATGGTTGAAAACCTATTCAAGAGGATAGCGAACATGGCAGAGATTACTGCAGCCCTGGTTAAAGAACTGCGCGAGCGCACCGGCCTGGGCATGATGGATTGCAAGAAGGCCCTGACCGCGGCCGAAGGCGACATCGAAAAAGCCATCGACGACATGCGTGCCGCGGGTGCCATCAAGGCTGCTAAGAAGTCCGGCAACATCGCTGCCGAAGGCGCCATCGCCGTCAAGGTTGCTGCCGACAACAAGGCCGCCGTGATCATCGAAGTCAACTCCCAGACCGACTTCCTGGCTCTGCAGGACGACTTCAAGAACTTCGTCGCCGCCACCATCGACCAGGCTTTCGAAGAGAAGCTGACCGACGCCGCTCCGCTGGTTGCCTCCCGCGAAGACGCCCGTCTGGCCCTGGTTTCCAAGACTGGCGAAAACGTCAACATCCGTCGCCTGACCCGCGTCGAGGGTGACGTCGTTGGTGCCTACCTGCACGGCCACCGCATCGGCGTTCTGGTCAGCCTGAAAGGCGGCAGCGTCGAACTGGCTCGCGATATCGCCATGCACGTGGCTGCCAGCAACCCGCAGTTCCTGAACGCTTCCCAGGTTTCCGAAGAAGCTGTTGCCAAGGAAAAGGAAATCTTCCTGGCCCTGAACGCCGACAAGATCGCCGGCAAGCCGGAAAACATCGTCGAGAACATGGTCAAGGGCCGTATCGCCAAGTTCCTCGCCGAAGCCAGCCTGGTCGAGCAGCCGTTCGTCAAGGATCCGGAAGTCAAGGTCGGTGACCTGGCCAAGAAAGCCGGCGCCGAGATCGTTTCCTTCGTACGTTACGAAGTAGGCGAAGGCATCGAGAAGGTCGAAGTGGACTTCGCTGCCGAAGTTGCTGCTCAAGTCGCTGCAACCAAGCAGTAAGACAGCCTAGGCTGTCGCCCTGGAAGAGGCTGCCCGCTCACGCGCGCGGCCTCTTCGTCAAACTGGGGAGCCCTTTTGGGTGGCTCCGTGGCCAGGCCCGCCAGGCGGGCACCAAGTGCCACGTGCGTAGTCGAAGCTACGCTTCAGAACGCGGGAGCCCCGTGCTCCATGAATTCAATACGCCGCAGGAGAACTCGTAATGGCTCAGCAGGTGAGTGGTCGTCAACCTCGCTATAAACGCATTCTGCTCAAACTCAGCGGCGAAGCCCTGATGGGTGCCGAGGAGTTCGGGATCGATCCGAAGGTCCTGGACCGCATGGCGCTGGAAATCGGTCAGTTGGTGGGCATTGGTGTCCAGGTCGGCCTGGTCATCGGCGGCGGCAACCTGTTCCGCGGTGCCGCCCTCAGTGCGGCCGGCATGGACCGGGTCACCGGCGACCACATGGGCATGCTGGCCACCGTGATGAACGGCCTGGCCATGCGCGACGCCCTAGAACGTTCCAACATCCCCGCACTGGTGATGTCGGCCATCTCCATGGTCGGCGTGACCGATCACTACGACCGCCGCAAGGCCATGCGCCACCTCAAGAGCGGCGAAGTGGTGATCTTCTCCGCCGGCACCGGCAACCCATTCTTCACCACCGACTCGGCGGCCTGCCTGCGCGCCATCGAGATCGATGCTGACGTGGTATTGAAAGCCACCAAGGTGGATGGCGTGTACACTGCCGACCCCTTCAAGGATCCGAACGCCGAGAAATTCGATCACCTCACCTATGACGAGGTGCTGGATCGCAAGCTGGGCGTGATGGACTTGACGGCGATTTGCCTGTGTCGTGACCAGAAGATGCCGCTGCGGGTCTTCAACATGAACAAACCCGGCGCCCTGTTGAACATCGTTGTGGGTGGCGCCGAAGGAACCCTGATCGAGGAGGGCGAGCAATGATCAACAAGATCAAGAAGGACACGCAGGAACGCATGACGAAGACCCTGGAGTCGCTGGGTCATGCCTTCGCCAAGATCCGCACCGGCCGTGCGCATCCGAGCATTCTGGACAGCGTGATGGTGTCTTACTACGGCACTGATACCCCGCTGCGCCAGGTGGCCAACGTGACCGCCGAGGATTCCCGCACCCTGGCCCTGACCGTGTTCGACAAGAGCATGATCCAGGCGGTCGAGAAGGCCATCATGACCTCCGACCTCGGCCTGAACCCGGCCACCGCGGGCACCACCATCCGCGTACCGATGCCGGCCCTGACCGAGGAAACCCGCAAGGGCTACACCAAGCAGGCTCGCGCTGAAGCCGAGAACGCCCGTGTCGCGGTGCGTAACATCCGCCGTGATGCGCTGGCCCAGCTGAAGGACCTGGTAAAGGAAAAGGCGATCAGCGAAGACGAAGAGCGTCGCGCCGCTGATGACGTGCAGAAGCTGACCGACAAGTTCGTCGCTGAGGTCGATAAGGGCCTGGAAGGCAAAGAAAACGACCTGATGGCTGTCTGACGGCACCCGCATATGGAAAAGAAAGGCGTTTCTCCAGCGATCCCGCGTCATGTGGCGATCATCATGGATGGCAACAATCGCTGGGCCAAGAAGCGCCTGCTGCCAGGCGTCGCCGGCCACAAGGCCGGTGTCGACGCCGTTCGTGCGGTTATCGAGGTGTGCGCCGAGGCCGGTGTCGAGGTGCTCACCCTGTTCGCATTCTCCAGTGAGAACTGGCAGCGCCCGGCCGAAGAGGTCGGCGCGCTGATGGAGCTGTTCCTCTCGGCCTTGCGCCGGGAGGCGCGGCGCCTGAACGACAACCAGATCCGCTTGCGCATCATCGGTGATCGTTCGCGCTTTCACCCCGAGTTGCAGGCTGCGATGCGTGAAGCCGAGCTGCTGACCGCCGGCGAGCATCGCTTCACCCTGCAGATCGCCGCCAACTACGGTGGCCAATGGGACATTACCCAGGCCGCTCAGCGCCTGGCCCGTGAAGTCCAGGCCGGGCACCTGCAGGTGGACGAAATCACTCCCGGGCTGTTGCAGAACTGCCTGGCCACTGGCGACCTGCCGCTGCCTGACCTGTGCATCCGCACCGGTGGCGAGCATCGCATCAGTAATTTCCTGCTCTGGCAGTTGGCCTATGCCGAGCTGTATTTCTCCGATCTGTTCTGGCCCGACTTCAAGCACGAAGCCATGCGCAAGGCCCTGGCCGATTTCGCCATGCGCCAGCGCCGGTTCGGCAAGACCAGCGAACAGATAGAAGCCGAGGCCCGCTAACGATGCTGAAACAACGAATCATCACCGCGCTGGTGCTGCTGCCCATCGCGCTGGGAGGTTTCTTCCTGCTCGATGGCGGCGCCTTCGCGCTGTTCATTGGCCTGGTGGTCAGCCTGGGTGCCTGGGAATGGGCGCGTCTCGCCGGTTTCGGCGCCCAGCCTGCCCGTGTTGGTTATGCCGCACTGGTGGCGGCCCTGCTGTTCGGTCTTTACCTGGTGCCGGCCCTGGCGCCCTGGGTTCTCGCTGCCGGCATCCTCTGGTGGGTGGCAGCGACCTTGCTGGTGCTCGGCTACCCCGCCAGCAGTCGCTACTGGGGTGGCTCTGTGGGCAAGCTGGTCATCGGCCTGCTGATTCTCCTGCCGGCCTGGCAAGGCCTGGTGCTGTTCAAGCAGTGGCCGCTGGCCAACTGGCTGATCCTCGCCGTGATGGTGCTGGTCTGGGCTGCCGATATCGGTGCCTATTTTTCCGGCAAGGCCTTCGGCAAGCGCAAGCTGGCTCCGGCTGTTAGCCCCGGCAAGAGCTGGGAAGGACTGATCGGCGGCCTGTGCACCAGCCTGCTGATCACCCTGGGCGTGGGCATCTTCCGTGGCTGGGTGGGCGGTGAGCTGCTCGCTGGCCTGCTCGGTGCGGCGCTCGTGGTGTTGATCTCGGTGGTGGGCGACCTCACCGAAAGCATGTTCAAGCGCCAGTCCGGCATCAAGGACAGCAGCAACCTGCTGCCTGGCCATGGCGGCGTGCTCGACCGTATCGACAGCCTCACCGCGGCCATCCCGATGTTCGCCGCGCTGCTGTGGATCGCGGGCTGGGGCAGTCTGTGAGTCGTCCCCAGCGCATTACCGTGCTGGGGGCCACCGGCTCCATCGGCCTCAGCACCCTGGACGTCATTGCGCGGCACCCGCTGCGCTACGAGGCCTTTGCCCTGAGTGGTTTCAGTCGCCTGTCCGAGCTCCAGGCGCTATGCCTGCGGCACCGCCCGCGCTATGCCGTGGTGCCCGACCATGAATCCGCCCGCCATCTGCAGGCCGGCTTGCAGGGTGCCGGCCTGACCACCGAGGTGTTGGTGGGCGAGAGCGGGCTATGCGAGGTCGCCTCCCATCCCGAGGTCGATGCCGTCATGGCCGCCATCGTCGGTGCGGCCGGGCTCAAGCCGACCCTGGCGGCGGTCGAGGCCGGCAAGCGCGTGCTGCTGGCCAACAAGGAAGCCCTGGTGATGTCCGGTGCGCTGTTCATGCAGGCGGTGCGCCACAGTGGTGCTGTACTGCTGCCCATCGACAGTGAACACAACGCGATCTTCCAGTGCCTGCCCGGCGACTACGCCCGTGGGCTGGCCCAGGTCGGCGTGCGGCGCATCCTCCTCACCGCGTCCGGTGGCCCGTTCCGCGAAACATCGCTGGACGCGCTGCGCGATGTGACCCCCGAGCAGGCCTGCGCCCATCCCAACTGGTCCATGGGGCGCAAGATCTCCGTGGACTCGGCGAGCATGATGAACAAGGGACTCGAGCTGATCGAAGCCTGCTGGCTGTTCGATGCAAGCCCGGCGCAGATCGAGGTGGTGATCCACCCGCAGAGCGTCATTCATTCCCTGGTCGACTACGTCGACGGTTCGGTGCTGGCCCAGCTGGGCAACCCCGACATGCGCACGCCCATCGCCCATGCCCTGGCCTGGCCGGAGCGTATCGATTCCGGTGTCTCGCCTCTGGATCTGTTCCGTATTGGCCGTCTGGATTTCCAGGAGCCCGATGAAACCCGTTTCCCCTGCCTGCGCCTGGCGCGACAGGCGGCGGAGGAGGGCGGCAGCGCCCCGGCGATGCTCAATGCCGCCAATGAGGTGGCCGTGGATGCCTTCCTCGGGCGGCGGATTCGCTTCACCGAGATCGCGAGTATCATCGACGAGGTGCTGAACCGCGAATCGGTGCTGGCGGTCGAAACGCTGGACGCCGTGCTGCTCGCGGACGCCCGTGCACGCGCTGCGGCGCAGGATTGGCTGGCCCGTCACGGGCGCTAGCCCGGAGGTTTACGATGAGCGCGCTTTACATGGTTCTGGGCACCCTGGTGGCGCTCGGTGTGTTGGTTACCTTCCACGAGTTTGGCCACTTCTGGGTCGCTCGCCGCTGCGGCGTCAAGGTCCTGCGGTTCTCCGTCGGCTTCGGCACCCCGCTGGTGCGCTGGCATGACCGCCAGGGCACCGAGTTCGTGATCGCCGCCATCCCCCTGGGCGGCTACGTGAAGATGCTCGACGAGCGCGAGGCGGAAGTGCCTGCCGCGCTGCTCGACCAATCGTTCAATCGCAAGCCCGTCGGCCAGCGCATCGCCATAGTCGCGGCCGGCCCCATCGCCAACTTCCTTCTCGCGCTGCTGTTCTTCTGGATCCTGGCCATGCTGGGTACCCAGCAGGTGCGCCCAGTGGTGGGTTCGGTCGCCCCCGACAGCATCGCCGCCCAGGGTGGCTTGCAGGCGGGGCAGGAAATCCTCTCCATCGACGGCAAGGCGGTCAGCGGCTGGGGTGGGGTGAACCTGCAGCTGGTGCGTCGTCTCGGTGAAAGCGGTGAATTGAACCTGGTGGTGCGAGGCGAAGGCTCGTCTGCCGAGACGCCGGTGCAGCTCCATCTGGATAAATGGCTGAAGGGCGCCGACGAGCCCGATCCCATCGGCTCTCTCGGCATCCGTCCCTGGCGCCCGGCCATGCCGCCGGTGCTGGACGAGGTGCCGGAAGGTCCGGCGCAGGCAGCTGGCCTGCGCCCTGGTGACCGCATCCGCGCGCTCGACGGGCAGGTGCTCGACGACTGGCAGCAACTGGTCGATTTCGTCCGCAGTCGTCCCGGGCAGCGCATCACCGTGCGCTACGAGCGTGACGGCCAGGTCGCCGAGATGCCGGTCACCCTGGGTGCGCGTGGCGAGGGTGAAGCCCGCAGCGGCTTCCTCGGTGCGGGTGTCAAGGCGGGGGAGTGGCCGAAAGAGATGCTGCGCGAGGTCAGCTTCGGTCCGCTGGATGCCATAGGTGAGGCAGCGGGTCGCACCTGGTCCATGAGCCTGCTAACTCTGGATTCCCTAAAGAAAATGTTGCTCGGCGAGCTCTCGGTAAAAAACTTGAGCGGGCCGATAACCATTGCTAAAGTGGCGGGCGCTTCAGCCCAGTCCGGCGTGGGAGATTTCCTGAATTTCCTGGCCTACCTGAGCATAAGCCTGGGGGTTCTCAATCTGTTGCCAATTCCCGTCCTGGACGGGGGGCACCTGCTGTTCTACCTGATTGAATGGGCGCGTGGACGACCACTGTCAGAGCGGGTGCAAGCGTGGGGGGTGCAGATCGGCATCAGTCTTGTCGTCGGGGTCATGCTATTGGCTCTGGTGAACGACCTGGGTCGTCTGTAACGCGTCACTGAATTCCGGATCTGCCGCCCTTCGCGGCAGATTCCTTATTATCAGTTGGAATAAAAAAGGACTTCATGAAACGCCTGCTGCTAACTGCGGTGCTCGCCGCACTCATGATCGGCGAAGTTCACGCCGAGTCCTTCACCATCTCCGACATCCGCGTAAACGGCCTGCAGCGGGTATCCGCCGGCAGCGTGTTCGGTGCTCTGCCGCTCAACGTCGGCGATCAGGCGGATGACCGCCGCTTGGTTGAAGCCACTAGGGCCCTGTTCAAGACCGGTTTCTTCCAGGACATCCAGCTTGGCCGTGACAACGGCGTTCTGGTGATCACCGTTGTCGAGCGCCCGTCGATTTCCAGCATCGAAATCGAGGGCAACAAGGCCATCACCAGCGAAGACCTGCTCAAGGGCCTGAAGCAGTCCGGCCTCTCCGAGGGCGAGATCTTCCAGCGTGCCACCCTCGAAGGCGTGCGTAACGAACTGCAGCGCCAGTACGTGGCCCAGGGCCGTTACTCCGCCGAGATCGACGCCGAAGTGATCCCGCAGCCGCGCAACCGTGTCGCGCTGAAGATCAACATCAACGAAGGCACGGTTGCCGCGATCCAGCACATCAACGTGGTGGGTAACACAGTATTCCCCGATGAGGACCTGATCGGCCTCTTCGAGCTGAAAACCACCAACTGGCTGTCCTTCTTCAAGAACGATGACAAGTACGCCCGCGAGAAACT
This sequence comes from Aquipseudomonas alcaligenes MRY13-0052, assembly GCA_000474255.1. GTDB lineage: Bacteria > Pseudomonadota > Gammaproteobacteria > Pseudomonadales > Pseudomonadaceae > Metapseudomonas > Metapseudomonas solani. Next base: position 48,369 of record BATO01000026.1, on the reverse strand, counting down.
CTCCGGTGACCTGGAGCGCCTGCGTTCCTATTACCTGGACCGCGGCTACATCAACATGGACATCTCCTCCACCCAGGTGTCCATCACTCCGGACAAGAAGCACGTCTACATCACCGTCAACGTCGACGAGGGCGAGAAGTACACCATTCGCGACGTCAAGCTCTCCGGCGACCTGAAGGTCCCTGAAGAGGAAGTGAAGGCGCTGCTGCTGGTCAAGGAAGGTCAGGTCTTCTCCCGCAAGATCATGACCACCACGTCCGAGCTGATCACCCGCCGCCTGGGCAACGAGGGTTACACCTTCGCCAACGTCAACGGCGTGCCCCAGGCACACGATGAGGATCACACCGTATCCGTGACCTTCGCCGTCGACCCGGGCAAGCGTGCCTACGTCAACCGCATCAACTTCCGTGGCAACACCAAGTCCGAGGACGAGGTGCTGCGTCGCGAAATGCGTCAGATGGAAGGTGGCTGGGCGTCGACCTACCTGATCGACCAGTCGAAGACCCGCCTCGAGCGTCTGGGCTTCTTCAAGGAAGTCAACGTCGAGACCCCGCAGGTCCCCGGCACCGACGACCAGGTGGACGTCAACTACAGCGTGGAAGAGCAGCCCTCCGGCTCCATCACCGCCAGCGTCGGCTTCGCCCAGAGCGCAGGCCTGATCCTCGGTGGCTCGATCAGCCAGAACAACTTCCTCGGTACCGGTAACAAGGTCAGCATCGGTCTGACCCGCTCCGAGTACCAGACCCGCTACAACTTCGGTTTCGTCGACCCCTACTGGACCGTCGACGGTGTGAGCCTGGGCTACAACGCTTTCTACCGCACCACCGACTACGACGACCTCGATGTCGACGTATCCAGCTACTCGGTGAACAGCCTCGGTGGCGGCGTCAGCGTCGGCTACCCGATCAACGAGACTTCGCGCCTGACCTTCGGCTTGACCGTGCAGCAGGACGAGATCGACACCGGCCTGTACACCGTCGACGAGATCTTCGACTTCATCCGCCAGGAAGGCGACAGCTACCTGAACTTCAAGGGCTCCATCGGCTGGTCCGAGTCCACACTGAACCGTGGCGTGCTGGCCAACCGCGGTCATTCCCAGAGCCTGGTGCTGGAAAGCACCCTGCCGGGCAGCGACCTGTCGTTCTTCAAGCTCGACTACCGCGCCCAGCTGTTCACCCCGCTGAGCCAGAACACCGCGCTGCGCTGGCACACCGAACTGGGCTACGGCGACAGCTACGGCTCCACCTCCGAACTGCCGTTCTACGAGCATTACTTCGCCGGCGGCTTCAACTCGGTGCGTGGCTTCGAAGACAGCAGCCTCGGTCCGCGCAGTACGCCGAGTCGGGGTAAAAACCCTGGCACCATCACCGACCCGGACCAGGATCCGCTGCCCTTCGGTGGCAACGTACTGGTACAGGGCGGCGTAGAGCTGCTGTTCCCGCTGCCCTTCGTCAAGGACCAGCGCCAACTGCGTACCGTGCTGTTCTGGGACGTGGGTAACGTGTTCGACACCAGTTGCTCGTCCACCGCGACCAACTGCAGCAGCATCAACGCAGGCGACCTCGCCAGCTCCGTGGGTGTGGGGCTGACCTGGATCACCGCGCTGGGGCCGTTGAGCTTCAGCCTGGGCATGCCGGTGAAGAAGCCGGACAATGCCGACACCCAGGTATTCCAGTTCTCCCTGGGCCAGACTTTCTAATTGCTGATCAAGAAGACAACAGTGTTTGTTGCAGGAGTGCATCGTGCGTAAGTTGACTCAAATCGTTCTGGTTGCCGCGGCCCTGATGGCCTCTCCGGCTTTTGCCGAGATGAAGGTTGCGGTACTGAACTATCAGATGGCGCTCCTCGAATCGGATTCGGCGAAGAAGTACGCCGTTGATGCCGAGAAGAAGTTCGGCCCGCAGCTGACCAAGCTGAAGACCCTGGAAAGCGACGCCAAGCGCATCCAGGATCGCCTGGTCAAGGACGGCGAGAAGATGCAGCAGGCCGAGCGTGAGCGCCTGGAGCTCGAGTTCAAGCAGAAAGCCCGTGACTTCCAGTTCCAGTCCAAGGAACTGAACGAAGCCAAGGCCGTGGCTGATCGCGAAATGCTCAAGCAGCTCAAGCCGAAGCTGGACCAGGCCGTCGAAGAAGTCCTGAAGAAGGGCAGCTACGACCTGGTGCTGGAGCGTGGTGCGGTGATCGATGTCAAACCTCAGTACGACATCACCCGCCAGGTCATCGAGCGCATGAACCAACTGCGCTGATATGACCGCCCCGACCTTTACCCTCGGCCAGTTGGCCGAGCGTCTCGACGCCACCTTGCGTGGCGACGAGGCAAGGGTTGTCTCCGGATTGGCCACCCTGCAGGACGCTGGCCCCGATCAGCTGACCTTCCTGGCCAATCCGCAGTACCGCAAGTTTCTCGTCGATACCCGCGCTGCCGCCGTGCTGCTGACCCCGGCCGATGCCGAAGGCTTCACCGGTGACGCGCTTCTGGTGCCCAACCCCTACCTGGCCTACGCCCGGCTCTCCCACCTGTTCGATCCCAAACCCGTCTCCCCTGCCGGTATCCATCCGAGTGCGGTAGTCGCGGCCGATGCCATCGTCGATCCGTCGGCGAGCATCGGGCCTGGCGCGGTGATCGAGTCCGGTGCGCAGATCGGCGCGGGCGTCACCGTTGGCGCCTACAGCGTCATCGGTGCCCGCAGCGTGGTGGGCGAGGGTGGCTGGCTGGCGCCGCGAGTCACGCTTTACCACGATGTCCGCATCGGTAAGCGTGTGGTCATCCAGTCGGGCGCGGTGATCGGTGGCGAGGGCTTCGGCTTCGCCAACGAGAAGGGCGTCTGGCAGAAGATCGCGCAGATCGGCGGCGTCACCCTGGGCGACGATGTCGAGGTGGGTGCCAATACCACCATCGACCGTGGCGCCCTGGCCGACACCCTGATCGGCAACGGTGTGAAACTGGACAACCAGATCATGATCGCCCACAACGTCCAGATCGGTGACAACACCGCTATGGCCGGTTGCGTGGGCATTTCGGGCAGTACCAAGATCGGCCGCAACTGCATGATTGCAGGCGGCGTCGGCATGGTCGGGCATATCGAGGTCTGCGATGGCGTGTTCGTCACCGGCATGACCATGGTCACCCGTTCAATTACCGAGCCTGGTGCCTATTCCTCCGGTACCGCTATGCAACCTGCGGCGGATTGGAAGAAGAGCGCAGCCAGGATTCGCCAGTTGGATGACATGGCGCGTCGTCTGCAACAGCTGGAAAAGCGCCTGGCGTCAGTGACCCCGGGCGGGGATGCTTCATCTGATGCGTGACCCGCGCAGCGCCGCGCATCCCCAATCCCCTTTTAAGGCTCCAGGAAAATGATGGACATCAACGAGATTCGCGAATACCTGCCGCACCGCTACCCTTTCCTTCTGGTGGATCGGGTCGTGGATCTGGATATCGAAGGCAAGCGCATTCGCGCCTACAAGAATGTCAGCATCAACGAGCCATTCTTCAACGGCCACTTCCCCGAACACCCGATCATGCCGGGCGTGCTGATCATCGAAGCGATGGCCCAGGCTGCCGGCATTCTCGGTTTCAAGATGCTCGACGTGAAGCCGGCCGACGGCACCCTGTATTACTTCGTCGGCTCCGACAAGCTGCGCTTCCGCCAGCCGGTGCTGCCGGGTGACCAACTGATCCTCGAAGCCAGCTTCCGCAGCGTCAAGCGCAGCATCTGGAAGTTCGAGTGCCAGGCCAGTGTCGATGGCAAGGAAGTCTGCTCGGCCGAAATCATTTGTGCGGAACGCAAATTATGAGTTTGATCGACCCTCGCGCCATCATCGATCCGTCAGCTCGGCTGGCGGATGACGTCCAGGTCGGCCCCTGGTCGATCATTGGACCCGATGTGGAAATCGGCGAGGGTAGCGTGGTCGGCCCCCATGTAGTGATCAAGGGCCCGACCCGCATCGGCAAGCACAATCGCATCTACCAGTTTTCTTCGGTAGGCGAGGACACGCCCGACCTGAAATACAAGGGCGAGCCCACCCGGCTGGTGATCGGCGATCACAATGTGATCCGCGAAGGCGTCACCATCCACCGGGGTACCGTGCAGGACCGATCCGAAACCACCATTGGCGACCACAACCTTCTGATGGCCTATGTGCACATCGGCCACGACAGCGTGATCGCCAATCATTGCATCCTGGTCAACAACACCGCGCTGGCGGGCCATGTCCATGTGGATGACTGGGCGATCCTCTCCGGCTTCACCCTGGTCCACCAGTTCTGCCGCATCGGCGCCCACAGCTTCTCCGGCATGGGCACCGCCATCGGCAAAGATGTTCCGGCCTATGTCACCGTGTTCGGCAACCCCGCCGAGGCGCGCAGCATGAACTTCGAGGGCATGCGCCGTCGTGGTTTCTCCGCCGAGGCGATCCAGGCCCTGCGCCGTGCCTACAAGGTGGTCTACCGCCAGGGGCTGACCGTCGAGCAGGCGCTCGCCGAGCTGGCCGAATCCTCCGAACAGTTCCCCGAGGTTGCGGTGTTCCGCGACTCGATCCAGTCCTCGACCCGCGGCATCACCCGCTGAGCCCATGACCCGTCCATTGCGCATCGCGCTGGTCGCCGGCGAGGCGTCCGGCGACATTCTCGGCTCCGGCCTCATGCAAGCCCTCAAGGCCCGTCACCCCGATGCCGAATTCATTGGCGTCGGTGGACCGTTGATGGAGGCCGAAGGGCTGGTTTCCTATTTCCCCATGGAGCGTCTTGCGGTGATGGGGCTGGTCGAGGTACTCGGCCGCCTGCCTGAGCTGCTGCGCCGTCGCAAGCGGCTGATCGCCACCCTGATCGACGCACGCCCGGACGTTTTCATCGGTATTGACGCCCCCGACTTCAACCTGGGCGTCGAGCTCAAGTTGCGTCGCGCCGGCATTCGCACCGTGCATTACGTCAGCCCCTCCGTGTGGGCCTGGCGGCAGAAGCGCGTGCTGAAGATTCGTGAAGGCTGCGACCTGATGCTCACCCTGTTCCCCTTCGAGGCGCAGTTCTACGAGGCCCATCAGGTGCCCGTGCGTTTCGTCGGGCACCCGCTCGCCGACACCATTCCGTTGCAGGCCGACCGTGCCGCCGCCCGCGCGGCCATCGACGTCCCGGAGGATGTGTCGCTGGTTGCGCTGATGCCCGGCAGCCGGGGCGGCGAGGTGGGCAAGCTCGGCAGCCTGTTCCTCGATGCTGCCGAGCGCATGCGTTCCATGCGTTCGGGCCTGCACTTCGTACTGCCGTGCGCCAGCCCCGCTCGACGCCAGCAGCTGGAGCAGATGCTGGCGGGCCGGAACCTGCCGCTGACGCTGCTCGATGGCCGCTCGCACCAGGCCCTGGCGGCCTGCGACGCGGTGTTGATCGCATCGGGCACTGCGACCCTGGAAGCCTTGCTGTACAAGCGCCCGATGGTGGTGGCCTACAAGGTTGCCCCCATGACCTATCGCATCCTCAAGCGATTGGTGAAAAGCCCCTATGTTTCGCTGCCCAACCTGCTGGCCCAGCGCCTGCTGGTTCCCGAGTTGCTGCAGGACGCGGCCACGGCGGAGGCGCTGGCGCAGACGCTGGTGCCGCTGCTCGATGGCGGTGATGTGCAGACCGAAGGCTTCGACGTGATCCATCGTACTCTGCGCCTCGACGCTTCCAAGGAAGCGGCCGGTGCAGTACTCGAGCTGATAGGGAGCCGCTGATGCAACTCGGACTGGATTTCGCCCTGGTGGAAGAACTGGTTGCCGGCGTCGACGAGGTGGGCCGTGGCCCGCTTTGCGGCCCCGTGGTCACCGCTGCGGTGATCCTCGATCCCGCGCGCCCCATTCTTGGCCTCAATGATTCGAAGAAGCTCACCGAGGCACGCCGTGAGGCGTTGTTCGACGAGATCCGCGAGAAGGCCCTGGCCTGGTGCATTGCCCGCGCCGAGGTGGAGGAGATCGATCGCCTGAATATCCTCCACGCCACCATGCTGGCTATGCAGCGTGCGGTCGAAGGGCTGAGCATCACCCCGAAACTGGCGCTCATCGACGGCAACCGCTGCCCGAAGCTCGCCGTGCCCAGCGCACCGGTGATCCAGGGCGACGCCAAGGTGCCGGCCATCGCCGCTGCCTCGATCCTGGCCAAGGTCAGCCGTGACCGCGAGATGCAGGAACTGGACGCGCTGTACCCCGGCTACGGCATGGGCGGGCACAAGGGTTACCCCACTCCCGTGCATCTGGAAGCCTTGCGCCGCCTGGGCGCTACGCCCATTCACCGGCGCTCCTTCGCGCCGGTACGGGCGGTGATCGAAGGCGCCGACTGACGCTCGTCAGCCCGCCTGATCCTCATTTGATCGGCCTGCCGGAGCGCGTTCCGGCAAGCGGCCGTTTCCGACTTGAAGCCTGCTGCCGCTTCCGCTGTACAATCCCGGCCTTGCCGTTTTTGCGTTTTGAATAGGACCGCCATGACTGTCGCCTTCGTCCATCTCCGTCTGCATTCCGAATACTCCCTGGTCGACGGCCTGGTACGGGTCAAGCCCCTGATCAAGGCTGTTGCGGGGGCCGGTATGCCCGCCGTCGCGGTCACCGACCAGAGCAACATGTGCTCCCTGGTCAAGTTCTACAAGGCGGCCATGGGCGGTGGCATCAAGCCGATCTGCGGCGCCGACATCTGGCTGGCCAGCCCTTATGAGGACGGCCCGCTGACGCGCATGACCCTGCTGGTGATGAACGCCAAGGGTTATCGCAACCTTACCGAACTCGTGTCCCGGGGCTGGTCGGAAGGCCAGAGCAACGACCTGGTGATCATCCAGCGCGACTGGGTGAAGGAGGCCGCCGAAGGCCTGATCGCCCTTTCCGGTTCCAAGGAGGGCGAGATTGGCATGGCGCTGCTCAGCGGCGACCAAGCGGGGGCCGAGGCCTTGCTGGCCGAGTGGCAGGCCGTTTTCCCCGATCGCTTCTACCTGGAGCTGCAGCGCACCTCCCGGGTCAACGATGAGGAGCACGTGCACGCAGCCGTCGCCCTGGCAGACCGCTGTGGTGCCCTGCTGGTGGCGACCAACGACGTGCGCTTCATCAAGCCCGGCGACTTCGATGCTCACGAGACCCGCGTCTGCATCGGCGAAAGCCGTGTCCTTGACGATCCGCGCCGGCCACGCAACTTCTCCGACCAGCAGTACCTGAAGTCCCCGGAGGAGATGGCCGAGCTGTTCGCCGACATTCCCGAGGCGCTGCAGAACACCGTCGAGATCGCCAAGCGTTGCAACATCGAGGTGCAGCTGGGCAAGCACTTCCTGCCCGACTTCCCGACGCCCAACGGCATGGGCATCGACGACTACCTGCGCCACGCCTCCTACGAGGGGCTGGAAGAACGCCTCAAGGTGCTCTGGCCCAAGGACACCACGCCCGACTACGAGGAAAAGCGCCAGCTTTACATCGACCGGCTGGAGTTCGAACTGGGCACCATCATCCAGATGGGCTTCCCCGGTTACTTCCTGATCGTTGCCGACTTCATCCAGTGGGCCAAGAACAACGACGTGCCGGTGGGCCCTGGTCGGGGCTCGGGTGCCGGCTCCCTGGTGGCTTACGTACTCAAGATCACCGACCTTGACCCGCTGGCCTATGACCTGCTGTTCGAGCGCTTCCTCAACCCCGAGCGGGTTTCCATGCCCGACTTCGACGTCGACTTTTGCATGGACGGCCGTGACCGCGTGATCGACTACGTGGCCGACAAATACGGGCGCAACGCGGTAAGCCAGATCATCACCTTCGGCTCCATGGCGGCCAAGGCGGTGGTGCGCGATGTGGCGCGGGTGCAGGGCAAGTCCTACGGCCTGGCCGATCGCCTGTCGAAGATGATTCCCTTCGAAGTGGGCATGACCCTGGAGGCCGCCTTCAATCAGGAGGAGGCGCTGCGCGACTTCCTCAAGGTTGACGAGGAAGCCCAGGAAATCTGGGACATGGCCCTGAAGCTCGAAGGCATCACCCGTGGTACCGGCAAGCACGCCGGTGGCGTGGTGATTGCGCCGACCAAGCTCACCGACTTCTCGCCCATCGCGTGCGACGAGGAGGGTGGCGGCCTGGTGACCCAGTTCGACAAGGATGACGTTGAAGCCGCCGGCCTGGTGAAGTTCGACTTCCTCGGCCTGCGTACGCTGACGATCATCAAGTGGGCCATGGAGATGATCAACCGGGAGCGGGTCAAGGAAGGCAAGCCCCTGGTGGATATCGACCGCATCCCGCTGGATGACAAGAAAACCTACGACATGCTGCAGAAGGCGGAGACCACTGCGGTCTTTCAGCTCGAATCCCGCGGCATGAAGGAGCTGATCAAGAAGCTCAAGCCCGACTGCCTGGAAGACATGATCGCCCTGGTGGCGCTGTTCCGCCCGGGCCCGCTGCAATCGGGCATGGTGGACGACTTCATCAACCGCAAGCACGGTCGGGCCGAGCTGTCCTACCCGCACCCGGACTACCAGTACGCGGGCCTCGAGCCCGTGCTCAAGCCCACCTACGGCATCATCCTGTACCAGGAACAGGTGATGCAGATTGCCCAGGTGATGGCGGGCTACACCCTCGGCGGCGCGGATATGTTGCGCCGTGCCATGGGCAAGAAGAAGCCCGAGGAGATGGCCAAGCAGCGTGGCGGCTTCATCGAAGGCTGCTCCAGCAACGGTATCGACGAGAACCTCTCGGGCAACATCTTCGACCTGGTGGAAAAGTTCGCCGGCTACGGCTTCAACAAATCCCACTCGGCAGCCTACGGCTGGGTCTCCTACCAGACCGCCTGGCTCAAGGCGCACTTCCCGTCGCCCTTCATGGCTGCGGTACTCACGGCGGACATGCACAACACCGATAAGGTGGTGACGCTGATCGAAGAGTGCCGGAACATGAAGCTGCGCATCGTCGCGCCGGACGTGAATAACTCCGAATACCGCTTCACCGTCGATGACGCCGGGCAGATCATCTACGGCCTGGGCGCCATCAAGGGCGTGGGCGAGGGCCCGGTGGAGGCGATCACCGAGTGCCGCGCCGAGGGCGGCCCGTTCAAGGACCTCTTCGACTTCTGCAACCGCATCGACCTCAAGCGCGTCAACAAGCGCACCCTGGACGCCCTGATCCGAGGCGGCGCACTGGATCGCCTCGGCCCGTTCTTCAGCGAAGAGCCCAAGGCCTACCAGGCGGGCATCGACCGCAACCGCGGGGTGCTCCTGGCGTCCATGGAGGAAGCCATCCAGGCTGCCGAGCAGACGGCGCGCAGCCACGACAGCGGACACATGGACCTGTTCGGCGGCCTGTTCGCCGAACCCGAAGCGGACATGTACGCCAACCATCGCAACGCCAAGGAGCTGTCCCTCAAGGAGCGGCTCAAGGGCGAGAAGGATGCCCTGGGGATCTACCTCACCGGGCACCCGATCGACGAATACGAAGGCGAGGTGCGTCGCTTCGCCCGCCAGCGCATCGTCGAGCTGAAGCCTGCGCGTGACACCCAGACCATCGCCGGCCTGATCGTCAACCTGCGGGTGATGAAGAACAAGAAGGGCGACAAGATGGGCTTCATCACCCTCGACGACCGTTCCGGTCGCATCGAGGCGTCGCTGTTCGCCGATGCCTTCAACTCCGCCAGTGCATTGCTGCAGACCGACGCGCTGGTGGTGGTCGAGGGCGAGGTCAGCCACGACGATTTCTCCGGCGGCCTGCGCCTGCGTGCCAAGCGCGTGATGAGCCTGGAGGAGGCCCGCACGGGGCTCGCCGAGAGCCTGCGGATGAAGGTCGACCACAGCGCCCTGCAGGGCGATCGCCTGCGCTGGCTGGCTGATCTGTGCAATCGCCATCGTGGCTCCTGCCCGATCACGCTGGACTACAGTGGAGCGAGTGCCAAGGCGTTGCTGCAGTTCGGTGAGCAGTGGCGGATCGACCCCGCCGACGCTTTGATTCAGGCATTGCGTGACCAGTTCGGGCGCGACAACGTCTTCCTGCACTACCGCTGAAGCGAAGGGGCGCCCGGTCGCCCCTCGTTTTCTCGACCCACACGCGCCCTTCCTTTAAGGTAGGGCGCCAAATGGAACCAGCCGCCTGGCCCCACGCGCACGACGGAAGCCTATGAACCCGAATTTTCTGGATTTCGAACAGCCGATCGCTGACCTGCAAGCCAAGATCGAGGAGCTGCGCCTGGTCGGCAACGACAACGCGCTGAACATCACCGACGAAATCTCCCGCTTGCAGGAGAAGAGCAGCGCGCTCACCGAAAGCATCTTCGGCAACCTGACCAGCTGGCAGATCGCCCAGTTGGCACGCCACCCGCGCCGCCCCTACACCCTCGATTACATCGAGCACATCTTCACCGAGTTCGACGAGCTGCATGGCGACCGCCACTTCTCCGACGACGCGGCCCTGGTCGGTGGCGTTGCCCGCCTGGACGACCAGCCGGTGATGATCATCGGCCACCAGAAAGGCCGTGAAGTGCGCGAAAAGGTACGCCGCAACTTCGGCATGCCGCGCCCCGAGGGCTATCGCAAGGCCTGCCGCCTGATGGAAATGGCCGAACGCTTCAAGATGCCGATCCTCACCTTCATCGACACCCCCGGCGCTTACCCGGGCATCGATGCCGAAGAGCGTGGCCAGAGCGAAGCCATCGCCTGGAACCTGCGCGTGATGGCGCGCCTGAAGACCCCGATCATCGCCACCGTCATCGGTGAGGGTGGTTCCGGTGGTGCGCTGGCCATTGGCGTCTGCGACCGCCTGAACATGCTGCAGTACTCCACCTACTCGGTGATCTCGCCGGAAGGCTGCGCGTCCATCTTGTGGAAAACCGCCGAGAAGGCACCAGATGCCGCCGAGGCGATGGGCATCACCGCCGAGCGCCTCAAGGGCCTGGGCATCGTCGACAAGGTGATCGGCGAGCCCCTGGGTGGCGCCCATCGCGAACCGGCCGTAGCGGCCGCGTCGATTCGTGCAGAACTCACTTCGCAACTGCAAGCCCTGAAGAAGCTCGACACCGACGACCTGCTGGCTCGTCGTTACGAGCGCCTGATGAGCTATGGCGTGGCCTGACGGCCATGGGGACGAGCGCGTGACCGCAAGCGGCCACTCGCTCGTCCTGAAGCTCGAATCCCTCCTGTTGGTTGCCGTCGCCCCCTGGCGTGACGCACCGGCCTGGCGGGTGGCCTTCTCCGGAGGGCTGGATTCCACCGTCCTGCTGCACCTCCTGGTGCGCCTCGCCGAACGCGAGCGCCTGCCACCTCTCTCCGCCATCCATGTTCACCACGGCCTGCAGCCCGCTGCAGAGGCCTGGCCTGCCCATTGCCAGCGCATATGCGACGGGCTGGGTGTGCCGCTGGATGTGGCGCGGGTGCGGGTGGCGCCGGGCAACAGCCTGGAGCGTGCTGCGCGCGATGCCCGTTATGCCGCCTTCATCGCTCGGCTCGGGGCAGGGGAGGTGCTGATGAGTGCCCAGCACCGTGACGACCAGGCGGAAACCCTGCTGTTCCGCCTGCTGCGTGGCGCAGGGGTACGTGGCCTGGCGGGTATGCCGGGCAGTCGCGTGCTGGGGGATGGTGTTCTGCTTCGGCCGCTGCTGCAGGTGCCTCGCGCGGAACTCGAAGCCTGTGCGCGTGAGCTGGGGCTGGAGTGGGTCGAGGACCCGTCCAACGATGACACCGAATTCTCCCGCAACTACTTGCGTCAACGGATCATGCCGGCACTTGCCGAGCGCTGGCCGCAGGCGTCGTCGAGTATCGCCCGCAGTGCCGAGCATCTGGCCGAAGGCGAAGCGCTGCTCGGCGAACTGGCGCAACTGGATTTGCAGGCGGCACGTACCGACAGCGCTTTCCCCTGGCTGCTGCTGCCGTCCCTGGAGCTGGCGCCGTTGATCGGCTTGTCTCCGGCCCGGCAGCGCAATGCCCTGCGCCACTGGCTCAACGCGTTCACCGCGATGCCGGACAGCGGGCACTGGGCGGGCTGGGATGACTTGCGTGATGCCGGCTCCAGTGCCAGCCCGGTCTGGAAACTCGAGGGCGGAGAACTGCGGCGCGCCGACGGACGGCTGTGGTGGTTGCCCGGCAGTTGGCAGCAGGGGCTGTTGGCGGGCGGGCAATGGCCTGAGCCCGGCAAGGTGCTGGAGTTGCCCGGCAACGGCCAGTTGCAGCTTGTCGGCGAGCCCCCGCAAGGTGCGCTCGAGGTGCGCTACCGCCAGGGCGGCGAAGTGCTCGATGTCGCGGGGCGTGGGCGTCGCGACCTCAAGCGCCTCCTCAACGAGAGCGGCCTGCCGGCGTTCGTCCGTGGGCGCCTGCCACTGCTCTACCGCAGGGGTGAACTGCTTGCCGTGGCCAATCTCCCGGGCCTCGCCGGGCCTGCGGATGCGCGCTGGCGACTGCGCTGGACACCGCCGACGAATGACCAAGGTTTGAGCTGAAAGGGTCTTTCCGGTAGACTACGCTCCCGTCTTACAGAGCTCTTGCTGATTCCTTCGGAGTCGGCGGGAGTTTGCCGTTTTGGCACTGTTCCAGATTGCAGGCTTCGGCCTTACTTCGCTCTCCCCGGCGGCCTTCCGCCTAAACGCAGACTTCTAGGGTTTTTCATGACGCGCTACATCTTCGTCACGGGTGGTGTTGTTTCTTCATTGGGGAAAGGCATCGCCTCGGCATCCTTGGCCGCCATTCTGGAAGCGCGGGGGCTGAAGGTCACCATGCTCAAGCTGGATCCGTACATCAACGTCGATCCCGGCACCATGAGCCCCTTCCAGCACGGTGAAGTGTTCGTCACCGAGGACGGCGCAGAGACCGACCTCGACCTGGGCCACTACGAGCGCTTCGTGCGCACCACCATGACCCAGAACAACAACTTCACCACCGGCCGCGTCTACGAGGACGTGCTGCGCAAGGAGCGCCGTGGTGACTACCTGGGCGCCACCATCCAGGTCATCCCGCACATCACCGACGAGATCAAGCGTCGCATCATCAAGGGCGCCGGCGATGCCGACGTCGCGATGGTCGAGATCGGCGGCACCGTGGGTGACATCGAGTCCCAGCCCTTCCTCGAAGCCATTCGCCAGTTGCGCGTGGAAGTGGGCGCCAAGCGCGCCATGCTGATGCACCTGACCCTGGTCCCCTACATCGCCACTGCCGGCGAGACCAAGACCAAGCCGACCCAGCACTCGGTGAAGGAGCTGCGCTCCATCGGTCTGCAGCCCGACGTACTGATCTGCCGCTCCGACCATGAAGTCGACCTGTCCTCGCGTCGCAAGATCGCCCTGTTCACCAACGTGGAAGAGCGCGCGGTCATCGCCCTGCAGGACGTCGACACCATCTACAAGATTCCTTCCGTGCTCCATGCTCAGGGCCTGGACGACTTCGTCGTCGAGCGCTTTGGCCTGCAGTGTGGCGGTGCCGACCTCTCCGAATGGGATCGCGTCGTCGATGCCAAGCTGAACCCGGAGAAGGACGTCACCATCGCCATGGTCGGCAAGTACATGGAGCTGCTGGACGCGTACAAGTCGCTGATCGAAGCGATGAGCCACGCCGGCATCCAGAACCGCACCAAGGTCAACCTGCGCTACATCGATTCCGAAGATATCGAGAACCAGGGCACCAGCCTGCTGGAAGGCGTCGACGCCATCCTGGTTCCCGGCGGCTTCGGCCTGCGCGGCGTGGAAGGCAAGATCACCACCGTCAAATACGCACGCGAGAACAAGATCCCCTACCTGGGCATCTGCCTCGGCATGCAGGTGGCGGTCATCGAGTTCGCCCGCAACGTGCTGGGCTGGACCGACGCCAACTCCACCGAATTCGACAAGGCCAGCGGCCACCCGGTCGTGGGCCTGATCACCGAGTGGGAAGATGCCACCGGTGCCACCGAGATCCGTACCGAGGCGTCCGACCTGGGCGGCACCATGCGCCTTGGCGCCCAGGCCTGCCAGCTGGAAAGCGGCTCCCTGGTGCATGCCTGCTACGGCAAGGATGAAATCGTCGAGCGCCACCGCCACCGTTACGAAGTGAACAACAACCTGCTGCCGCAACTGCGCGAAGCGGGTCTGAAGATCACCGGTCGCTCCGGCGACGGCGCCCTGGTCGAAGTGGTCGAGGCTCCGGATCATCCCTGGTTCGTCGCCTGCCAGTTCCACCCGGAGTTCACCTCCACGCCGCGTTACGGTCACCCGCTGTTCAGCGGCTTCGTCAACGCCGCCCTGGCGCAGAAAGCGAAGAAGGCCTGACCCATGGCGCAGAAGATCATCCGCGTCGGTGACATCGAGATCGCCAACGACAAGCCCTTCGTGCTGTTCGGCGGCATGAACGTGCTGGAGTCCCGCGACCTGGCACTGAAGGTCTGCGAGGAATACGTCAGGGTCACCGACAAGCTCGGTATCCCCTACGTCTTCAAGGCCAGCTTCGACAAGGCCAACCGCTCGTCGGTGACCTCCTTCCGCGGCCCCGGCCTGGAAGAGGGCCTGAAGATCTTCGAGGAAGTGAAGAGGACCTTCGGCGTGCCGATCATCACCGACGTGCACGAGCCGCATCAGGCCGCGCCCGTCGCCGAAGTCTGCGACATCATCCAGCTGCCGGCCTTCCTCTCCCGCCAGACCGACCTGGTCGTGGCGATGGCGAAGACCGGTGCGGTGATCAACATCAAGAAAGCCCAGTTCCTCGCGCCCCAGGAGATGAAACACATCCTGGCCAAATGCGAAGAGGCGGGTAACGACCAACTGATCCTCTGCGAGCGCGGTTCCTCCTTCGGGTACAACAACCTGGTGGTGGACATGCTCGGCTTCGGCATCATGAAGCAGTTCCAGTACCCGGTGTTCTTCGACGTCACCCATGCCCTGCAGATGCCGGGTGGTCGCGCCGACTCCGCCGGTGGCCGCCGCGCCCAGGTCACCGACCTGGCCAAGGCCGGCATGAGCCAGGGCCTGGCCGGCCTGTTCCTGGAGGCGCACCCGGATCCGGACAACGCCAAGTGCGACGGCCCCTGCGCCCTGCGCCTGGACAAGCTGGAACCGTTCCTCGCCCAGCTCAAGCAGCTGGATGATCTGGTCAAGAGTTTTCCGCCGATCGAGACTGCCTGAACGGGCAAATCTCCGGTAAAGTGCCGGGCGCGCGTTATCTGACCGATCGGTCAGATCAAGGGCCGGATCTGCCCAAGTGAACGTCCGCCCGCGCCGCCCCTCTAATTCCGCTGCAGCGTCATCGTCAACTTTGGAGTGCTAACAACAATGGCAAAGATCGTCGACATCAAGGGCCGTGAAGTCCTGGATTCCCGCGGTAACCCCACCGTCGAGGCGGATGTGATCCTGGACAACGGTATCGTCGGCAGCGCCTGCGCGCCGTCCGGTGCCTCCACCGGTTCCCGTGAAGCCCTCGAGCTGCGCGATGGCGACAAGAGCCGCTACATGGGCAAGGGCGTGCTGAAAGCCGTTGCCAACATCAACGGCCCGATCCGCAGCCTGCTGCTGGGTAAAGACCCGGTCGACCAGAAAGCACTCGACCAGGCGATGATCGCCCTCGACGGCACCGAGAACAAAGCCTCCCTGGGCGCCAACGCCATCCTCGCCGTGTCCCTGGCCGCCGCCAAGGCCGCCGCCCAGGACCAGGATCTGCCGCTGTACGCGCACATCGCCAACCTCAACGGCACCCCGGGCCAGTACTCCATGCCGGTGCCGATGATGAACATCATCAACGGTGGCGAGCACGCCGATAACAACGTCGACATCCAGGAGTTCATGGTCCAGCCAGTTGGCGCCAAGACCTTCTCCGATGGCCTGCGCATGGGCACCGAGATCTTCCACCACCTCAAAGCCGTGCTGAAGGCCCGTGGCCTGAACACCGCCGTGGGTGACGAAGGTGGCTTCGCCCCGAACCTGACCTCCAACGAAGACGCCCTGGCCGCCATCGCCGAAGCCGTCGCCAATGCCGGCTACAAGCTGGGCACCGACGTGACCCTGGCCCTGGACTGCGCTGCCAGCGAATTCTTCGAAGACGGCCAGTACAACCTGTCCGGTGAAGGCAAGTCGTTCGACGCCGAAGGCTTCGCCGACTACCTGAAAGGCCTGACCGAGCGCTTCCCGATCATCTCCATCGAAGACGGCCTGGACGAGTCCGACTGGGCTGGCTGGAAGATCCTCACCGACAAGATCGGCGAGAAGATCCAGCTGGTGGGCGACGACCTGTTCGTCACCAACACCAAGATCCTCAAGGAAGGCATCGAGAAGGGCATCGGCAACTCGATCCTGATCAAGTTCAACCAGATCGGCTCGCTGACCGAAACCCTGGAAGCCATCCAGATGGCCAAGGCCGCTGGCTTCACCGCAGTGATCTCCCACCGCTCCGGTGAAACCGAGGACAGCACCATCGCCGACCTGGCCGTAGGCACCGCCGCCGGCCAGATCAAGACCGGCTCCCTGTGCCGTTCCGACCGCGTGTCCAAGTACAACCAGCTGCTGCGCATCGAAGAGCAACTGGGCGGAAAGGCGCCTTACCGTGGTCGTGCCGAGTTCCGCGGCTAAGCCGGGGATGATAAAAAGGGCAGCGAAAGCTGCCCTTTTCGTATGGAAACCTCTTTTTCGATGGCCAAATCCCCTTACTGGTTGTTCGTCGTACTGATCCTGGCCTTGTCCGGGTTGCAGTATCGCCTGTGGGTGGGCGACGGCAGCCTGGCGCAGGTGACGGACCTCGAGCGGCAGATCGCCGACCAGAAGGGCGAGAACGAACGCCTGCTGGAACGTAACCGCATCCTCGAGGCCGAAGTTTCCGAGCTCAAGAAGGGCATGGAGACCGTGGAAGAGCGCGCGCGTCACGAACTGGGCATGGTCAAAGAGGGCGAGACCCTCTACCAACTGGCCGAATGAATACCCCCGAACTCCCCGCCTTCTGGGCCGTGATCCCGGCCGCCGGCGTCGGCGCCCGGATGCGTGCCGACCGCCCCAAGCAGTACCTAGAACTGGCCGGGCGGACCATCCTCGAACACAGCCTCGCCTGCTTCCTCGACCATCCGAACCTCAAGCGCGTGGTGGTCGGCCTGTCCGTCGATGACCCGTACTGGCCCGAACTGGATTGCGCCAGCGATTCGCGCATCGAGCGGGTGGATGGCGGCAAGGAACGTGCCGATACCGTGCTCAAGGCGCTGCTGCGCCTGGACGAATTGGGCGCACGCCCGAATGACTGGGTGCTGGTGCACGACGCTGCCCGGCCCAACCTGTCGCGCGGTGATCTCGACCTGCTGCTGGCCGAATTGGCCGATGACGCTATCGGCGGCCTGCTGGCGGTGCCGGCGCGCGACACCCTGAAGCGTGCCGGGCCTGATGGTCGTGTGGCCGAGACCGTCGACCGCAGCGTCATCTGGCAGGCCTATACGCCGCAGATGTTCCGCTTTGGCAGCCTGCATCGCTCCCTGGCCGATGCCCTGGTCTCAGGCGTCGCCGTGACCGACGAGGCCTCGGCCATCGAATGGTCGGGGCAGTCGCCGCGCCTGATCGAAGGGCGTGCGGACAACCTCAAGGTCACCCGCCCGGAAGACCTCGACTGGCTGCGTCAGCGCTGGGCCGGCCGGCACTGATCGCGATAGGCCGGGTGGCTCGCCAGGCCTTCCTTCAGCAGATCCACCAATTGGCGCACCTTGGGCGACAGGTGACGCTGCTGTGGATAAATCGCCCAGACTGCCGTGTTCGGCGGCTGATGCTGCTCCAGCAGTGAAACCAGCCGGCCGTTCTGCAGTTGCTCCAGCACGTAATAGTCCGGCAGCTGGCACAGGCCGAAGCCTCGCAGCGCCGCATCCAGCACCGCCTCGCCACTGTTGCAGCGCCAGTTGCCTTGCACCCGTACCGTCTGTTCCCGCCCTTCGGCGAGGAAGCTCCACTGGTCTGAGCTGCCGATCAGGCAATTGTGCCGGCCGAGCTCCGACAGGCTGTGGGGGCGACCGTAGCGTTCCAGGTAGGAGGGCGCGG
Source organism: Aquipseudomonas alcaligenes MRY13-0052 (assembly GCA_000474255.1). Lineage (GTDB taxonomy): Bacteria > Pseudomonadota > Gammaproteobacteria > Pseudomonadales > Pseudomonadaceae > Metapseudomonas > Metapseudomonas solani. The sequence continues at coordinate 30,452 of BATO01000026.1, read as the reverse complement.
CACACAGGTACATGACCCGGGGCGCCAGGCGCGTGGCCACCAGCCGCGAATCCTGCAGGCGACCGAGGCGGATGGCCAGGTCCAGGCCCTCGTGGACCAGGTCCAGCGGGCGATTGCTCAGCTCGATCTCCACCCGCAACTGCGGGTGCCGGGCCATGAACTCATTCACCAGGGGCACGATGAAGCGCTCGCCGTAGGCGACGGCGCAGGTCATGCGCAGCAGCCCCTTGGGCTCGCCGGTGAGGTCGTTGACCGCGCGCAAGGCTTCGTCGCGTGCATCCACCAGGCGCTGGCAGTGCTGCAGGAAGGTCTGTCCGGCTTCGGTCAGCGCGACCTTGCGTGTGCTGCGATAGAACAGGCGGGTCTGCAGGCGCTCTTCCAGCCGCGCCACCTGGCGGCTGACATGGGACGAGGACAGTCCCAGGCGCTCGGCGGCAGCGGTGAAGCGGCCGGTCTCGGCCACGGCGACGAATTCATCCAGTCCTTCCCAGCGGCTCATCGATTATCCCTTTGCAGCAATAATGTTTTGCTTTGTGGCGGATTATTTACCATTGAGCGCTCATCTACACTCCCTGCCATCGTTAAATCCACTGGAGAGTCACCATGATCAAGTCGCGCGCCGCCGTTGCCTTCGAGGCCGGCAAACCCCTGCAGATCGTCGAAGTGGACGTCGCTCCGCCGAAAGCCGGCGAAGTGCTGGTGCGCATCGTTGCCACCGGCGTCTGCCACACCGACGCCTACACCCTCTCCGGTGCGGATTCCGAAGGCGTGTTCCCCTGCATCCTCGGCCACGAAGGTGGCGGCATCGTCGAGGCGGTGGGTGAGGGCGTGACCTCCCTGGCTGTGGGCGACCACGTGATCCCGCTCTATACGGCCGAATGCCGCGAGTGCAAGTTCTGCAAATCCGGCAAGACCAACCTGTGCCAGAAGGTGCGCGCCACCCAGGGCAAGGGCCTGATGCCCGACGGCACCAGCCGTTTCTCCTACAACGGCCAGCCGATCTACCACTACATGGGCACCTCGACCTTCTCCGAGTACACCGTGGTGCCGGAAATTTCCCTGGCGAAGATTCCCAAGGAAGCGCCGCTGGAGAAGGTCTGCCTGCTGGGTTGCGGCGTGACCACCGGCATCGGCGCGGTGCTCAACACCGCCAAGGTGGAGGAGGGCGCCACCGTGGCCATCTTCGGCCTGGGTGGCATCGGCCTGGCGGCGATCATCGGCGCCAAGATGGCCAAGGCCTCGCGCATCATTGCCATCGACATCAACCCGGCCAAGTTCGATGTGGCCCGTGAGCTGGGCGCGACCGACTTCATCAACCCGAAGGACCACGACAAGCCGATCCAGGACGTGGTGGTCGAGCTGACCGACGGCGGCGTCGACTATTCGTTCGAGTGCGTCGGCAACGTGCAACTGATGCGCGCCGCCCTCGAGTGCGCCCACAAGGGCTGGGGCGAGTCGGTGATCATCGGTGTCGCCGGTGCCGGCCAGGAGATCAGCACCCGTCCGTTCCAACTGGTGACCGGTCGCGTCTGGCGCGGTTCGGCCTTCGGCGGCGTGAAAGGCCGCACCGAGCTGCCGAGCTATGTGGAAAAGGCCGAGAAGGGCGAGATCCCGCTGGATACCTTCATCACCCACACCATGGGGCTGGACCGCATCAACGAAGCCTTCGACCTGATGCATGAAGGCAAGAGCATCCGCACCGTCATTCATTACTGATAAGCGCAAGCCGCAAGTTGCAAGCTGCAAGCCTTCTCTTGCCGCTTGTGACTTGTAGCTTGCTGCTGCCCGGAGGGCCCAATGACCCTTGAAATCGTTTCCAGCAACAAGAGCTTCGGTGGCTGGCACAAGCGCTATCGCCACCGTTCCACCACGCTCAACTGCGACATGGTCTTCGCCGTCTACCTGCCGCCCCAGGCCGAGCAGGGCGCGAAGCTGCCGGTGCTGTACTGGCTGTCGGGGCTGACCTGCAGCGACGAGAACTTCATGCAGAAGGCCGGTGCCCATCGCCTGGCCGCCGAGCTGGGGCTGACCATCGTCGCCCCGGACACCAGCCCGCGCGGTGCCGATGTGCCGGGTGACCCGGACGGTGCCTGGGACTTCGGCCTGGGCGCCGGCTTCTACCTCAACGCCACCCAGGAACCCTGGGCGCGCAACTACCGGATGCATGACTACGTGGTGCAGGAGCTGCCGGCGCTGATCGAGGCCAACTTCCCGGTCTCGGATAAACGTGGCATCAGTGGGCATTCCATGGGCGGCCATGGCGCGCTGGTCTGCGCGCTGCGCAACCCGGGGCGCTATCAGTCGCTGTCGGCCTTCGCGCCCATCGTCAACCCGATGGCGTGCCCCTGGGGCGAGAAGGCGTTTTCCCGCTACCTCGGCGATGACCGCTCGCGCTGGCGCGAATGGGATGCCTGTGCCCTGATCGCCGAGGCGGGCGAGCGCCTGCCTATCCTGGTGGACCAGGGCGACCGCGATGATTTCCTGGTCAACCAGCTCAAGCCCGAGGCGCTGCAGGCCGCCGCCAAGGCTGCCGATCATCCGCTGACGCTGCGCCTGCAGCCGGGCTACGACCATAGCTACTACTTCATCGCCAGCTTCATCGACGATCACCTGCGGCACCACGCCGCTGCGTTGAAAGGCTGATGAGTCCGCTTGGAGTGATCTGAGGGCTGGAAGCCGGTCTGGCTTCCCGCTTCCCGCTTCCGCTTTCAGTTAGAATCGCGCCCTGACTTTTCAGGGCGTTTTTCTGACTATGCGAATTGGCCACGGTTACGACGTGCATCGCTTTGGCGAAGGGGATTTCATCACCCTGGGCGGCGTGCGCATCCCTCACACGTTCGGGCTCATCGCCCATTCCGACGGCGACGTGCTGCTGCACGCACTCTCCGACGCGCTGCTGGGCGCGGCGGCGCTGGGTGATATCGGCAAGCACTTCCCGGACACCGACCCACAGTTCAAGGGCGCCGACAGCCGCGCGCTGCTGCGCCATGTGCTGGTGCAGGTGCGCAACAAGGGCTGGAAGGTCGGTAACGTCGACGCCACTATCGTCGCCCAGGCGCCGAAGATGGCCCCGCATATCGAGACCATGCGTGCGCTGATCGCCGAAGACCTCGGCGTCGAACTGGACCAGGTCAACGTCAAGGCCACCACCACCGAGAAGCTCGGTTTCACCGGTCGCGAGGAGGGGATTGCGGTTCACGCAGTCGCCCTGTTGCTGAAGGCATGAACGAACTCGAACTGCTGGGCCCGCGTGCCTATGGGGAGCCCCTGGGGCAGGCCGTGCTCAAGGCCATCGCCGAAGACTTCCAGGTCGACGAAGTGCTGGACATCCCCCTCGCCGGCGAAGGCGAACACCTGTGGCTGTGGGTGGAGAAGCGCGAGCTGAACACCGAGGAGGCCGCACGGCGCATCGCCCGTGCCGCCGGAGTGCCGGTGCGTACCATCAGCTACGCCGGCCTGAAGGATCGCCAGGCACTGACCCGCCAGTGGTTCAGCCTGCACCTGCCGGGCAAGGCCGACCCGGATCTTTCCGCTGCCGAGAACTCGAGCCTGCGCATCCTCAAAAGCGCCCGCCACAAGCGCAAGCTGCAACGCGGCGCGCACTCGGCCAACGGTTTTACCCTGCGCCTCACGCGCCTGGCCGCTGACCATGAGGCCCTGGATGCACGGCTGACCGCGATGGCTGCCGGCGGTGTGCCCAACTACTTCGGCCTGCAGCGCTTCGGCCATGGCGGTGGCAATGTCGTCGACGCCCGTGCCTTTGCCGAGCGGCGTGAGCTGCCGGAGCAGCGCAACCTGCGTTCACGTCTGCTGTCGGCCGGGCGTAGCTACCTGTTCAACCGCGTGCTCGCCGAGCGTGTCGCCAGCGGCAGCTGGAACCGTGCCGAAGTCGGCGACCTGCTGGCCTTTACCGACAAGCGCAGCTTCTTCATGGCCGGCGAGGAGGAGTGTCGGGACCCGCGCCTGGTGATCCTCGACCTGCATCCGACCGGTGCCCTGTGGGGCGAAGGCCCGTCCCCGGCGGGCGGCGACAGTGCCGCGCGCGAGCAGGCGCTGGCCGATGCCGAGCCCGCCTTGCGCGACTGGTTGGCGGATGCGGGCATGGCGCACGAACGGCGCATCCTCCGCCTCCCCATCGGCGGCCTTACGTGGCATTATCCCGAGCCTGACGTTCTGCAACTGGAATTCGTCCTGCCGGCTGGATGCTTCGCTACCGCAGTGGTTCGCGAGCTTGTCGATCTGGTGCCGGCAGGGCAGACGGACAACCCATGCGTATTCTGATTTCCAACGACGACGGGGTGAATGCACCCGGCCTCGCCGCCCTGCATGCTGCGCTAGAAAGTTATGCCGATTGCGTGGTCATCGCCCCTGACCAGGACAAGAGCGGTGCCAGCAGCTCGCTCACCCTGGATCGGCCGCTGTGCCCGCAGCGCCTCGACAACGGCTACATCAGCATCAACGGTACGCCCACCGATTGCGTGCACCTCGGGCTCAACGGCCTGCTGGAGCAGACGCCGGACATGGTGGTTTCCGGTATCAACCTTGGTGCCAACCTGGGTGACGACGTGCTTTATTCCGGCACGGTCGCGGCTGCTCTCGAGGGCCGCTTCCTCGGGCTGCCGGCGTTCGCCTTCTCGCTGCTTTCGCGGCAGCCGGAGAACCTCGCCACTGCCGCGCATTTCGCTCGCAAGCTGGTCGAGGGGCATGCCCAGCTCGATCTGCCGCCGCGTACCGTGCTCAACGTGAACGTCCCCAACCTGCCGCTGGATCGCATCCGCGGCATCCAGGTGACCCGCCTCGGCCATCGCGCCCGTGCGGCGGCGCCGGTCAAGGTGGTCAACCCGCGGGGCAAGGAAGGTTATTGGATCGCGGTCGCCGGCGACGCCGAGGATGGCGGCCCGGGTACCGACTTCCATGCGGTGATGCAGGGCTACGTCTCCATCACGCCGTTGCAGCTGGACCGTACGTTCACCCAGGGCCTCGACAGCCTCGAAGGCTCACTGGGGAGGCTGTTCTGATGGCTCGCGAGCAGGACGATCTGCTGCGCCGGGGGATCGGCATGACTTCCCAGCGCACTCGCGAGCGTCTGATCCAGCGCCTCTATGAGGAAGGGCTGTCCAACGCCCATGTGTTGGAAACCATCCGTCGCACGCCACGTCATCTGTTCGTCGACGAGGCGCTGGCGCATCGCGCCTATGAAGACACGGCGCTGCCCATCGGGCACAACCAGACCATCTCCCAGCCGTACATGGTGGCCCGCATGAGCGAGCTGCTGCTGGCGGCAGGGCCGTTGGACAAGGTGCTGGAGATCGGTACCGGCTCCGGCTACCAGACCGCCATCCTGGCGCAGCTGGTGGAGCGGGTGTTCTCCGTCGAGCGCATCCAGAGCCTGCAGGATCGCGCCAAGGAGCGCCTGGTCGAGCTTAACCTGCGCAACGTGGTGTTCCGCTGGGGCGATGGCTGGGAGGGCTGGTCCGCACTGGCGCCCTACAACGGCATCATCGTCACCGCCGGCGCCGCCGAGGTGCCCCAGGCGCTGCTGGATCAACTGGCTCCCGGTGGGCGCCTGGTCATTCCGGTAGGTGCGGGCGACGTTCAGCAACTGATGCTGATCATCCGCGAGGAGCAGGGCTTCTCGCGCCATGTGCTGGATGCCGTGCGCTTCGTGCCGCTGCTCAATGGGCCGCTCGCCTGAACTCGGCGGGTGAGTCGACGTACTATCCTCCGACCTTCGGGGAACCCGCGCGCCGATCGCCTTTCTGATTGGCAGACAGATGATGCGTCGTTGCGGCCCGGCCATGTAGCGGCCAGCCTGGAACGAGCAAAGGGTAACTGGCCCTGAACGATAAATTCGACACAATAAGTACGACCTTTGGGCGTTGGGGAAAGGGGACAGGAATGAGCCTGGCCATTAGGCAGAGGATCAGCATGGGAAGCACACGAGGACTGTTGTCCGTCGTTGCCGTCGGCTTGTTGCTGGCAGGCTGCGCCAGCTCGCCGCCTGGCGGTGTGCAGGTGGTCGACCGCGATGGCCGTGCCGCTGCCCAGCAGCGCCAGCCGGTGACCACGGGTCAGTACCGTGTCCAGCGGGGCGATACCCTCTATTCCATTGCCTTCCGTTTCGGCTGGGACTGGAAAGCCCTGGCTGCCCGCAACAACATTCCCGCGCCCTATGTGATCCGTCCGGGGCAGACGATCCGCTTCGACGGGCAGTCCAATTCCGCTCCGGTACGTTCCGTTGCGACAGCGCCTGTCGTCACTACGCCACCGCCAAAGCAGCCCACTACGCAGCCGAGCCAGCCGGCTCAGAATCAGCCGACCAAGCCCGTGCCGCCACCTGTCGCGACCACGCCGGCAACGACCCCGACCTTGCCTGTAACCCGCTCAGCGACTGGCTGGGCGTGGCCTGCGAACGGCACGATGATCGGCCGTTTTTCCTCAAACGGTAGTTTGAATAAAGGGATTGATATAGCAGGTGAATTAGGCCAGCCTGTTTTGGCTGCATCGGATGGTTCCGTTGTTTACGCCGGGAGTGGATTACGGGGCTACGGCGAATTGGTGATCATCAAGCACAGCGATACCTACGTAAGCGCCTATGGTCACAACCGCAGGCTGCTGGTACGGGAAGGACAGCAGGTCAAGGTCGGACAGACCATTGCAGAGATGGGCTCAACGGGTACTGACCGGGTGAAGCTTCACTTTGAAATTCGCCGCCAAGGTAAGCCTGTAGATCCACTGCAATATCTGCCTCGTCGTTGATCCGACGTCGGCCCGTCACCCACGTGGGATGGACGGGCTCAGGCGTAGCCAGGGAAATGGCGTCGTCAGAGCTTGTTGTCGAACTCAGCAAGGGACAACAACAATGGCACTCAATAAAGAAGCGCCGGAGTTTGACGTCGACGACGAGCTGCTCCTCCTGGAGCCAGGCGTCGTCATGGACGAGGGATTGAGCGAGGAGCACGAGTCTCCCCCCAGCACCAAATCCAAGTCGAGCTCACTCAAGCAGCACAAGTACATCGACTACACGCGCGCTCTAGACGCGACCCAGCTTTACCTCAACGAAATCGGCTTTTCCCCCCTCCTGACTCCGGAAGAAGAAGTGCACTTCGCGCGCCTGGCGCAGCGTGGTGATCCCGCCGGACGCAAACGCATGATCGAGAGCAACCTGCGCCTGGTGGTGAAAATCGCCCGACGCTATGTCAACCGGGGGCTCTCCCTGCTGGACCTGATCGAAGAGGGCAACCTCGGCTTGATCAGGGCGGTCGAGAAGTTCGACCCGGAGCGGGGCTTCCGCTTCTCCACCTATGCGACCTGGTGGATACGCCAGACCATCGAACGCGCGATCATGAATCAGACCCGGACCATCCGGCTGCCGATCCATGTGGTCAAGGAACTCAACGTCTATCTGCGCGCAGCGCGGGAGTTGACCCACAAGCTCGATCACGAGCCCTCCGCCGAAGAAATCGCCAACCTGCTCGAGAAGCCGGTTGAAGAGGTGAAGCGGATGCTCGGCCTGAACGAGCGGGTTACCTCGGTGGACGTTTCCCTGGGCCCGGATTCGGACAAGACGCTGCTCGATACCCTAACCGACGACCGTCCTACCGACCCCTGCGAGTTGCTGCAGGATGACGATTTGTCGCAGAGCATCGATCAATGGCTTTCCGAATTGACGGACAAACAGCGTGAGGTCGTCGTGCGCCGCTTTGGCTTGCGCGGCCATGAAAGCTGCACGCTCGAGGAAGTCGGCCAGGAAATCGGACTGACCCGGGAACGGGTGAGGCAGATCCAGGTGGAAGCCTTGAAGCGCCTGCGGGAGATTCTTGAGAAGAACGGCCTTTCGAGTGATGCCTTGTTCCAATAACCGATAGTGATCCGAAGAAACCCGGCCTTGGCCGGGTTTCTTTTTGGGGAGCCGATCAGGAACAAGTGGTTATGCCGCCGTTTCGTTGTTTGCGCATAACGTGCTTGTAAGTATTCGCTTACAAGTGGTGTAAGTGTTATGGGTCAAAAGCCAGTCGATAATGTGGCGAGATCACTGAGGTTTATTTTTAAATTATTGAAAATAAAGGCTTTTTATTTTTAAGCCTAACGCCGCACGCCGCTGTTTCACCAACAGGTGCCCTTGTTCGATTACCTGGAGTCGCTATCATCAGCCCCATGCAACACGGAACGTTGCGGGCCGATACGGACTTCGGCCAGGAGCGTCACGGGATGTGACTCATCAGGATGATGAAAGGGATTTAAAGGGATAGGGACAAAAGAGTGGGCGGGCAACCGCCCCTTTTTTTGCCCGCAAAAAACAAAGGCCCGCGATTGCGGGCCTTTTTGCTGTCTGGCGATCAGCGCTCCAGTTGCGGGAGCTTGCCTTTGACGCCATCCCACTCTTCGGCGTCTGCCAGGGCGTCTTTCTTCTCGGTGATGTTCGGCCAGACTTCAGCGAGATCACGGTTGAGCTCGATGAACTCCTGCATATCCTCCGGAACTTCATCCTCGGAGAAGATGGCCTGGGCCGGGCATTCGGGTTCGCACAGTGCGCAGTCGATGCACTCGTCCGGGTGAATGACCAGGAAGTTCGGGCCTTCGTAGAAGCAGTCCACCGGACAGACTTCCACACAGTCAGTGTATTTGCATTTGATGCAGTTGTCGGTGACGACGAAGGTCATTCTAATTCTCTCCTCAGCGGCGGCTCGGAAACCCTGGCTAATTGGGCTCCCCGGCTCTGGAATGGCGTCTCCGGCTCAGGCTTGTGGTCGGAGCTCGTCCAGAGCGCGCGGGATTCTAACAGCTTGTGCGCTATGGCGTTAGATTCGAGCCTTCAATGTATATAACAACTCCAACGCGCGGCGTGGGGTCAGGTCGTCTGGTTGCAGCTTCGCCAGCTCGTCCAGTACCGGGTGCGGGAGGCTCGCGAACATGTCGCTCTGCATCGGCGGTACGGGTTGCCCAGGTGCTGCTTTCGGCGCTTCGTGGGGCAGGCTGGTGGTCTCCAGGCGCGCCAGATGCTGGCGGGCGCGCTGGATCACGTCGGCTGGAACGCCCGCAAGCTGAGCCACCGCCAGTCCATAGCTCTGGCTGGCAGGGCCAGGCAGCACGTGGTGCAGGAAGACGATGCGCTCGTTGTGCTCGGTGGCGTTGAGGTGGACGTTGGCCACTACCGGCTCGCTTTCCGGCAGCACGGTCAGCTCGAAATAGTGGGTGGCGAACAGCGTGTAGGCGCGCAGGCGCGCCAGGTGCTCGGCGGCGGCCCAGGCCAGGGACAGACCGTCGAAGGTGCTGGTGCCACGGCCCACTTCGTCCATCAGCACCAGGCTGCTGTCGGTGGCGTTATGCAGGATGTTGGCGGTCTCGCTCATCTCCACCATGAAGGTGGAGCGGCCGCCGGCGAGATCGTCGCTGGAGCCGATGCGGGTGAAGATCCGGTCCACCGGCGACAGTTCGCAACTGGCTGCCGGCACGAAGCTGCCGATATGGGCCAGCAGGACGATGAGGGCGGTCTGGCGCATGTAGGTCGATTTACCGCCCATGTTCGGGCCGGTGATGATCAGCATGCGCGTGGTGTCGTCCAGCGACAGGTCGTTGGCCACGAAGGGGGTATCCAGTACCTGTTCCACCACCGGATGGCGGCCTTGCACGATGCGCATGCAGGGCTCTTCGACGAAGCGGGGGCGATTCAGGTCGAGGTTCAGCGCGCGCTCGGCCAGGTTGCTCAGCACGTCCAGCTCGGCCAAAGCGGCGGCGGTGTCCTGCAGCGGCGCCAGCTGTTCGATCAACTGCTCCAGCAGCTCCTCGTAGAGCATCTTTTCACGGGCCAGGGCGCGGCTCTTGGCCGATAGCGCCTTGTCCTCGAATGCCTTGAGCTCGGGGGTGATGAAGCGTTCGGCACCCTTGAGGGTCTGGCGGCGGATGTAGTCGGCGGGAGCCTGCTCGGCCTGCACGCGGGGCAGTTCGATGAAGTAGCCGTGGATGCGGTTGTAGCCGACCTTGAGGTTGGGCAGGCCGGTGCGCGCCTTCTCGCGGGCCTCCAGATCCATCAGGTATTGGCCGGCGTTCTCGCTCAGGGCTTGCAGCTCGTCCAGTTCCGCGTCGTAGCCGGTCTTGATCACGCCACCGTCACGGATCACCGCGGGCGGTGTTTCGATGATGGCGCGGGCCAGCAGCTCCGCCAGTTCCGGGTAGGTGCGGATGTTGGTGGCCAGGACGCCAAGGTGCGGTGCTTCCAGACCGGTCATGGCCTGCTGCAGCTCCGGCAGGGCGGCCAGGGCGTCGCGAAGGCGGGCCAGGTCGCGAGGGCGGGCGTTACGCAGGCCGATACGGGCGAGGACGCGCTCGACGTCGCCGATTTCCTTCAGTTGGGGTTGCAGGCCTTCGAAGCGGAAGCGCTCCAGCAGGCAACTGATGGAGTCCTGGCGTGCTTCCAGTACGGCGCGGTCGCGCAGCGGGCGGTTCAGCCAGCGGCTCAGCAGGCGGCTGCCCATGGCGGTCTGGCAGCGGTCGACCACCGATTGCAGGGTGTTGTCGCGCCCGCCGGCGAGGTTGATGTCCAGCTCCAGGTTGCGGCGGCTGGCACCGTCGAGGATCACCGTGTCATCCAGGCGATCATGGCGCAGGCTGCGCAGGTGGGGCAGGGCGGTGCGCTGGGTTTCCTTGGCGTAGCCCAGCAGGCAGCCGGCGGCGCCGATGGCCAGGGTCAGGTTCTCACAGCCGAAGCCCTTGAGGTCCTGCACGCCGAACTGCTGGCACAGGCTTTTGCGTGCGGAATCCCGGTCGAAGTCCCAGGGCGCGCGACGGCGCACGCCACGGCGTTTCTCCGCTGGTAGGCCTTGGGGCCAATCGTCCGGGATCAACAGTTCGGCAGGGTTCATGCGCTCGAGTTCGGCCAGCAGGTTTTCCCAGCCCTTGATCTCCTGCACGCTGAAGCGGCCGCTGGTGATGTCGAGCACGGCCAGGCCGAACAGGCGTTCGTCGCCCAGTACCGCACCGATCAGGTTGTCGCGGCGCTCATCCAGCAGGGCCTCATCGCTGATGGTGCCGGGGGTGATGATGCGCACCACCTGGCGCTCGACCGGGCCTTTGCTCGTGGCCGGGTCGCCGATCTGCTCGCAGATGACCACCGACTCGCCCAGCTTCACCAGTTTGGCGAGATAGCCTTCCACCGAATGGAAGGGAATGCCCGCCATGGGGATCGACTTGCCGGCGGACTGTCCGCGGGCGGTGAGGGTGATGTCGAGGAGCTTGGCCGCCTTCTTGGCGTCTTCGTAGAAGATCTCGTAGAAGTCACCCATGCGATAGAACATCAGCTGGTCCGGGTGCTGGTTCTTCAGCCGCCAATACTGCTGCATCATGGGCGTGTGGTCGGAAAGGTCCTGGGTATCTTTGGCCATCTGTCAGCGCATCTGTCTTGAATGTGGGGCGGCAAGGTGAGTTCGGGAGGAGGAATCCATGCCCAGCCTTGCACGCAAAAGGCGCTAGTGTACGGTATCCCGCTGGCCCGCTTTAACCCCGGAGTGCACATGTCCGATATCGATTCACGGCTGACCGAGCTCGCTGCCCGCCTGGGCGATTCGTTGCGTGAGCTCGCTGTCCAGGTGACCACAGCCGAATCCTGCACCGGGGGAGGTATCGCCGAGGCGATCACTCGCATTCCCGGCAGCTCGGCCTGGTTCGAAGCCGGTTACGTCACCTATTCCAATCGTCAGAAGATCCGGCAACTGGGTGTACCCGAAGAGCTGTTCGGTCGCGTAGGCGCAGTCAGCCGCGAAGTGGTCGAAGCGATGGCGCAGGGGGCCCGGCTCGCCAGTGGTGCGCGTTTCGCCGTGGCGGTCAGTGGGGTGGCAGGGCCTGATGGCGGCTCGGCGGAGAAGCCGGTGGGCACGGTCTGGCTAGCCTGGGCCGATGGCGATTCCTTGTCTTCGTGCCGTTGCCGGTTCGATGGCGATCGACAGGCCGTTCGCCAGCAGACGGTCGCCAGGGCCCTGGATGGGCTTATCCGACTAGCTGCAGGAGAAAAAGCGTCCGAGGGGTAGGCGTGGGTCTTGCCCTATGGAATAATACTGGCTACTTATACAGTTGTTGGTGGCCTGTCAGGCCCTCTTGATTAGCGAGGACTTCAATGGACGAGAACAAGAAGCGTGCTTTGTCGGCTGCCCTGGGCCAGATCGAGAAGCAGTTCGGCAAGGGCGCGGTCATGCGCATGGGCGATCATGATCGCCAGGCCATTCCGGCTATTTCCACCGGCTCCCTCGGCCTGGATATCGCTCTCGGCATCGGCGGCCTGCCCAAGGGCCGTATCGTGGAAATCTACGGTCCGGAGTCTTCGGGAAAGACTACCCTCACCCTGTCCGTGATCGCCGAAGCCCAGAAGATGGGCGCCACCTGCGCCTTCGTCGACGCTGAACATGCACTCGACCCGGACTACGCCGGCAAGCTCGGCGTGAACGTCGACGACCTGCTGGTTTCCCAGCCGGACACCGGCGAACAGGCCCTGGAAATCACCGACATGCTGGTGCGTTCCAATGCCGTTGACGTGATCATCGTCGACTCCGTCGCGGCCCTCGTGCCCAAGGCCGAGATCGAGGGCGAGATGGGCGACTCCCACGTTGGTCTGCAAGCCCGCCTCATGTCCCAGGCGCTGCGCAAGATCACCGGCAACATCAAGAACGCCAACTGCCTGGTCATCTTCATCAACCAGATCCGTATGAAGATCGGCGTGATGTTTGGTAGCCCGGAAACCACCACCGGTGGTAACGCCCTGAAGTTCTACGCCTCCGTCCGCCTCGACATCCGCCGCATCGGCGCGGTGAAGGAAGGCGAGGAAGTGGTGGGTAGCGAAACCCGCGTCAAGGTCGTGAAGAACAAGGTCGCTCCGCCTTTCCGTCAGGCCGAGTTCCAGATCCTCTACGGCAAGGGCATCTACCGCAACGGCGAGATCATCGATCTGGGCGTACAGCAGGGCATCCTGGAGAAATCCGGCGCCTGGTACAGCTACCAGGGCAACAAGATCGGCCAGGGCAAGGCCAATTCCGCCAAGTACCTGGAAGACAACCCTGAAGTGGGCAAGGCCGTCGAGAAGCTGATTCGCGAGCAACTGCTCAATCGCGATGCGGTCAAGCCTGATGCCGCTTCCGCCAAGGAAGTCGCTGAAACCGAAGCCGACTTCTAATCCCCATGCCCATCGTGCTCGACAGCCCCGCCGCAGTGCGGCGGGCTGCCATGGACCTCCTGGCACGACGCGAGCACGGGCGAGTCGAGTTGACGCGCAAGCTGCGTCAACGCGGCGCCCCTCCTGAGTTGATCGACAGCGCCCTTGACCGCCTTGCGGACGAGGGCCTGCTCGACGAGTCCCGTTACCTGGAAAGCTTCGTGGCCAGCCGAGCCCGTGCAGGCTATGGGCCGCAGCGTATCCGCGAAGATCTCGCCCAGCGTGGCCTGCCCAGGGATGCTATCGAATCCGCCCTGCGTGAGGCGGGCATCGATTGGGGCAGCCATCTGCGTGATGTCTGGCAGCGCAAGTTCGCGGGTGAGCGGCCAAGCGATGCGCGTGAGCGCGCCAAGCAAGGGCGTTACCTCGCCTACCGTGGCTATTCCATGGACATGATCGGCCGCCTGTTGCGCGGCGCTTCACTGGACGACTGAGTTCTCGCCGGCCCTGAGCCATGCGCTGATTGCGCATGGCTGCTGGCCGTTTGGGAGGAGGTAGTCGGATGTCCAGGTCAGCTGGCCCAGTGCTGGCGTTCGTTGATGAAATCGATCAGTTCACGTAGGCGCCCGTGGTCGCGGCCATTGAAGGTGAAGGCCAGGCGGACAAGGTCGCAGAACTCGGGCTCATCCTTTTCAGACTCGCAATACGGGCGCTGTTCGAAGGTGCCTTGCAGGCAGAGGTCGCCGAAGGTTTCGCGGACGGTCGTCAGGGCTGCCTCGTTCAAGCCATGGTTCATGCGAACCAGGAAGCTGCCCTTGAGCCAGCGGCTTGAATGGTAGTTGCCGTAGAAGCGGGCGATTTCGTCGGCTGCCTCTTCGGCACTGCTGACCAGGCGCATCAGCCTCAAGTCGGTGGGCAGGATGTAGCGGTTTTGCGCCAGCTGGCGGTCGAGGAAATCCAGCGCGTCCTTCCAGTAGCTACCGTTGGGTTCATCGAGCAAGACGATCGGCACCAGCGGACTCTTGCCGGTCTGCACCAGGGTGAGCACTTCGAGGGCTTCGTCGAGGGTGCCGAAACCGCCCGGGCAGAGTACCAGTGCGTCTGCTTCCTTGACGAAGAACAGCTTGCGCACGAAGAAGAAGTGGAAGGACAGCAGGTTGTCCGTACCGTCTACCGTCGCGTTGGCGTGTTGTTCGAAGGGCAGGGTGATGTTCAGCCCCAGGCTGTTCTCCAGGCCCGCACCCTCGTGGGCCGCCGCCATGATGCCGCCACCAGCGCCGGTGATCACCATCAGGTCGAGCTTGGCCAACTCCGCGCCCAGATCCCGGGCCAGGGCGTAGATCGGATGTTCGGCCGGCGTCCGCGCCGAACCGAATACGGTGACCTTGCGGCGACGCTTGAACTGTTCGAGAACGCTGAAGGCATGCTCCATTTCGCGCAGCGTCTGCAGCATGATCTTGGCGTCCCAGCGGTTGCGGTCGGCCTGGGCCATGCGCACCACGGTGATCACCATTTCCCGGTACAGCGCGAGGTTGCGGCTGTCCCCCGGGACCGTAAGGCTGATCAGTTCATCGACCTTCTGGTTGAGGTCGATCCCACTGGTCTGGAAGTGTCTCGACAGGTAGTCGTCCGGTTCGTACGGCATAGTGTTCTCCTTGCTCATCAACTGCATCGCAGTGCGTCGAACATCGAGGCCGTCGCATCGCGCAGAGCGTCATCGATTGTCCGGGCCGCATCCACGCGGGCCGCTGAGCGCTCATTTACAGCTTGCTTCAGCCCCGGGATCTTTTCCAGTTGGCGCCCGCCGATACGCGGAGGATAGGAGGGGGATTGTTTCGTCGTGGCTATCGGTCGCGTTTGTCGGAATCTGTCGGCGCCTCCCTTCAGGGCAGTGGCACCGCTCCAGGCCTCACCTAACCTGCCACTGTAGACACACGAAGTTAAAGGGAGGCCCGGGCAAGCCCGGCTTGCGTGGACCGTGCAGGAATAGGCGGAGGAGGGGCAGGCATGCCCAAGCTGAGTCTGGAGATCGACCTCGAGCTTTATCGCATGTTGCAGCAGGCCGCGCTCACCAACGGCCTGAGTCTGGAAGAGGAGTGCCAGCGCAGGCTGGACGGCGGCCTGCGCCGGTCACGTTATATGGAGGCGCTGCTGGCGGAGCTTCGCGCCGACGACGAGCAGCGGCGTGCCGCCAAGGATTGAGCGGCTGAGTTTCAGTTCGCAGGCTGGCTCTTGAGGCCGCAATCGCTGGCAATGAAGCGCTCGCTGCCCACCGGGCGATTGGTCTTGTATTCGCTGAACTCGTAGCGCAGCGCGGCACCGCGGGCCAGCAATTGGCGGTAGCCATTGTTGCGACACACGCTGTTGGCCAGTTGCGCTCGCATGGAGTCCGGGTTGGCGCGCATTTGCGCTGCATGCGCCTCGCGCACGCTCAGGTGGTTCACCAGTTCCGCTCCCGACACGGTGTAACCCTGGTCGAGGATGTCTTCGTTGATCGCCCGCGGCGTGCCGACACTGCTTTCTTCCGCCACCTTCTCCAGCATTTTGGTCAGCTCGAAGTCCTTCAGCGAGGCGGCCTGGGCGGTGAAGGGCAAAGCGAGTGCGAGTGCGAGTACGAGGTGGCGCGGCATGAAAATCTCCAACGGTTGGCAGCCTTTGACCCGAGGTTGGCGCAGGTGTTCAGCGTCACCTTGAAATCGCCCGGCCTCATCGTTGGCGCATCCTGAACAAGCGGGCGAGGCAGATCAAGAGGCAATCGGTCCTTCCCGCAATCTCCCGCCTATCAAGGCTTTCCTCCTGTGCGGCAGCGCGCGGACCTGTCTGCCGTGCCCCGCACGAAATCTCCCTTGAATCAAATTCCAGCGTACCGGTCTGTCGCTTCAGAGGCGGATGGCGATTGGCCGTCTCGTAGGGGGTCTCTTGCCGTTTTTCGTGAATTTCCCCATGGCGGCGAAATGCTGGCCGCAGCGGGCCTTCGTCGGGAGGTGGCTTCAGGCGGACGGGGCAATCGGTAACAGCGTCATGCGGAGAGGCCCCGGGCCGTGATCCGCCGTGACAGGCGGCGGCATGCCACCCCGCTGCGGATAAGCGAAGCGGCGGGTTTTTCGTCAACCAGTCGGTCATCTGTCCTTGGGTGTTACCCCCGTCGCCGACCTTGCGGGTCACCACGACTAAAGGTTGGGGATAGTGCGGGAAACACGAACTGTCACAAAAAACGGACGTCCCCCGGCGTCCAGTGAGGTTGGCCGGCCAAACCCCAGAAACACGTGCGTGCGGGCCAAAGAGGAAAGCTGCGTCAACGGTGCTCCCGAGTGCCGTCTTAAAAAGTTGGGAGTCGAGAACAATGACAATAACTCGTCCTGCCGGCTGGCTTACCGCGTTTTGCGGCGGCAGCCTGGTGCTTACATTCACCCCCCCGGTCCTGGCGTCCGGGTACCACTTCGGTTCGCAATCCGTCTCTGCCCAGGGCACCGCCCATGCCAATGGCGCGGAAGCGGCGGACCCCTCCGTGATTTTCTACAACCCCGCCGGGCTGGCCCGCTTAAAGGGCACCCAGATGACCTCGGGAATGAGCATCCTGATCCCCAAGGGCGAATACGAAGACAAGGGTTCCACCGACCTGTTCGGCAACCCCACCGGCACGGGTGATGGCGATGCCGGTTCCTACCTGCCCGACGCCGCGGCGGCGCCGAACTTTTACTTCTCCAAGGAGATCAACGACAACGTCACCATCGGCATGGGCATCTTCGTGCCCTACGGCGCCAAGCTGGATTACGAGGAGGACTGGAGCGGCCGCTACGGCATCCAGTCGGCGAGCCTGGAGACGGTCAACTTCAACCCCAGCATCGCTTACCGCTTCAACGAGCATCACAGCATCGGCTTCGGCGTCTCGGCCCAGTACATCAAGTCGATCCAGCGTGGCGCGGCGGATGTGAAAGGCGCGTCGAGGCAATTGGCCGGGCAGTTCGTCGCGGCCAACCAGGATGTCACCGAACTGGCGGCGTCGCCTCTCGGGCAGTTCGCGATCCCGCTGCTCTATGGCGTCAACGTGCCCACCGAAATCAGTAGCTGTGACGGGCAGACCGGTGACTCCTTCGTGGACTGTGTGGCGTCCAATTTCTCGGACAACGTCCAGGGCGATGGCTACTTCCGCGCCAAGGGCGATGACTGGGGCTTCGGTTGGAACATCGGCTACCTGTGGGAGCCCACCGAGTTCACTCGCTTCGGTGTCTCCTACCGCTCTCATATCAAGCACACGCTGGAAGGCGAATCGAAATGGAGCTTCGCCGGTGTCCAGGGGGCCGTTCCTTCCCCCACGACAGACCTGAGCGGCGGTATCGATCTCGGGATCATCACCTTGCCGCCACAGGATGCGCTGGAGCAGGTGCTCGATCCATCCAACTGGATCAACCCCGGCGACTTCGCTGCCAGCCGCCTCCACCCTAACTCCAACGCCAGCACCTCGATCGACACCCCCGAGTCGCTGTCCATCAACGCCTTCCACCAGCTCAACGACAAGGTCGCGCTGATGGCCGACGTCACCTGGACCCGCCACTCGCGGCTGGACACCATCGGCGTTGGTCTTGACCAGGTCGCCGGGTATCCCTACTTCAATGGCGTCACCGAGGGTGACCTCAACGTCAAGCAGGACTGGAACGACACCTACAAGATCTCCCTGGGGATGAACTACCAGTACAGCGACGACCTGCTGCTGCGCACCGGCGTCGCCTACGACAAGAGCCCGGTCAGCGGCTCCACCACCCGCCACCCGGGCTTCCCCGACGCAGATCGCTACTGGATGTCCTTTGGCGCCAACTACAAGCTGTTCAAGGACACCTCGGTGGACCTCGCCTACAGCTTCGTGCAGTTCGACACCGGCAAGATGGACTACACCGACAACTGCTCCCCGGCCGGCTGGGTTCCCGGCAGCGGTGGCCCCTATGTCGACAGCGGCGTGCGCTGCACCGGCAACGGCGGCAACTACAAGGGCGAGTACAAGACCCAGATCCACTTCATCGGCCTGGCGCTCAACCACACCTTCTGAGTGCGGGCGCGGACAGAAGGGCGGCTGCGGCCGCCCTTTTCCGTGGAGGCGCAGGTAAACTGCGCGGCATTCCCCCGCCCTTCAGGAGCCCGCCATGCCAGGCCCGGAAACCGCCCTGCCGCTTGCCCAGCAACGCCGCCCCGTGCGTGTCGCCACCGTGCAGTGGGCGCTCGGCCAGAGCAGTGAGCTGCCGGCCCTGCTGGATGCCCTGGAACACACGGTGGCGACCCTCGCCGGTTATGGCGTCGACCTGGCTGTGTTCCCCGAGTTCTTCCACGTCAATCTGCTCAAGGGCGCACGTTTCGCCCAGGGCCCTGCGCAGATGCGCAAGCTCGCCGAGTACACCGAGCCGCTGCTGGCCGCGTTCTCACGCCTGGCCCAGCGTTACCGGGTCAATCTGTGCCCGGGCAGCCTGCCGCTGGAAGAGGGTGGGCGCATGCTCAACATGAGCTGGTTGTGCCACCGCGATGGCAGCCGGGATCGCCAGCCCAAGCTGCACATCACCCCCAACGAGCGTGAAGCCTGGGGCCTGGAAGGTGGCAACAGCCTGCAGGTGTTCGACAGCGATGTCGGCCGGGTCGGCATCCTCGTCTGCTACGACGTGGAGTTCCCCGAGCTGCCGCGGCTGCTGCGCGAGCAGGGGCTTGAGATCCTGCTGGTGCCGTTCTGGACCGACACCCGCCACGGCTACCTGCGCGTGCGGCTCTGCGCCCAGGCCCGCGCGGTGGAGAACGAGTGCTACGTCGCCATCGCCGGCGGCGTCGGCCTGCTGCGTGGCGTGGACAACGTCGACACCCAGTACAGCCAGTCGGCGATCTTCAGCCCGGCCGACCTGCCATTCCCGCCCGACGCCGTGCTGGCCCAGGCGGACGCCAATATCGAATCCTTCGCGATCGCCGACCTGGACCTCGCCCGCCTTGCGCAACTGCGCCAGCAGGGTGCCGTGCGCAACGGCCAGGACAGGCGCCACGACCTCTATCAGTTGCACTGGACCGTTACCCGATGAGTCACGCCGTTTCCCGCCTGCGCGCCGAGTGCCTGGCGCGCAGTACCCGCCCCTTCGTCGCCCGTGGCGCCCGTTCGCCACGCTGCCCGGGTTGCCGGGTGATCGCCGAATACTGCTTCTGCGCGCTGCGCCCCCAGGTGGATGTGCGTTCGGGCGTGTGCCTGTTCATGTACTGCTCGGAGCCGATGAAGCCGAGCAACACCGGCTGGCTGATCGCCGACATCGTGGCCGATACGGCCGCATTCGGCTGGTCCCGCACCGAGGTCGACCCGGCGATCATCGCCCTGCTCGACGACCCGCAATGGCAGCCCTACCTGGTGTTCCCGGGTGAGTATGTCGAGCCGCAATCACGGGTGGTCAGCGACGTGCAGGTGGAGGAGGGCAAGCGCCCGCTGTTCATTCTGCTGGACGCCACCTGGAGCGAAGCCCGCAAGATGTTCCGCAAGAGCCCCTACCTGGATCGCTTCCCGGTGCTCAGCCTGCAGCCGGAGCAGATTTCCCGCTATCGCCTGCGCCGCTCCAATCGCGAGGAGCACCTGTGTACCGCCGAAGTGGCGGCGTTGTGCCTGGAACTGGCCGGGGATGAGCGTGCAGCAGGGGCGCTGAACGCCTACCTGGATGTATTCACCGAGCACTACATCGGTGCCAAGCGCGCCCTGCCGCTGGACCTGGCCAGCCCGGCCCACCAGGCACTCAGCCCCTATCTCTGAGAGGCCGCCTCTGGGCTTGCGGCCGCAGCCTTGCGTTGCGGCCACAGCTGCGCAATCAGCATGCCGACGAACATCAGGCCGCAGCCCAGGTAGCCACGGGCATGCAGTGATTCGTCCAGCAACAGGGCACCGGCGATGGCGGCGAACACCGCTTCCAGGGACAGGATGATCGCCGCGTGCGAGGCGATGGCATGTTTTTGCGCCACCACCTGCAGGGTGTAGCCGATGGCTACGGCGATGACGCCGCCATAGAGGATCGCCGGGCCGGCCGCGAGGATGGCGTCGAGGCGGATCTCCTCCAGCACCATGGCCAGCACCATGCTGATCACCGCGCAGGTGACGAACTGCAGGATGGCCAGGCGGATCGGGTCATAGCGGCTGGCGAAGAAGCCCACCAGCAACACATGCACGCCCCAGACGAAGGCGCCGCACAGCTGCAGCCAGTCGCCCGAGGCGACCTGGAAGTTCTCACCGACGCTGAGCAGGAACATGCCCGCAACGGCCAGGCCCGCGCCCAGCCAGGTGCCCATGCCGGTGCGGTGGCCCAGCAGCAACCCCAGCAGCGGCACGATGATCACGTATAGCCCGGTGATGAAGCCCGAGTTGGTCACGCTGGTGAACAGCAGGCCCACCTGCTGCAGGTTGATGCCCAGCGACAGGGCCAGGCCCATCAGCACCCCGCCCAGCAGCATGCCCCGGTTCAGTGGCGCTTTCGGTGCCGGGCGTGGCAGCAGGAACAGCAGCGGTAGCAGCACCAGGGCGCCGAGGGTGAAGCGCAGGCCGGTATAGAGGAAGGGACCGATGGCATCCATGCCCAGGCGCTGAGCGACGAATGCGGCACCCCAGATGGCGGCGGTGATCAGCATCAGGATATCGGCGCGCAGGGCGTGGCTTCGCATGGTGATTCTCGGCGGGCAAAGGCGCAGACTTTGCCGTAAAGATGCCTGCTTGACCACCCCGTTGCGGGTCGGCATGCTGAGCGCCGCTTTACGGCCAACCCGTAAGCAGTTCAGGGCTTGGCAGAGGCGGCACCTCCCCCGTGCCGGGTGTTTCCGACAAGATCGGCAGCATCTCTGGGCCCACAAGAAAAAGGACACGCCCATGGCCGCATACGAAATCCTCATCGCCGACGATCACCCCCTGTTCCGCAGCGCCCTGCACCAGGCGCTGACGCTCGGGCTCGGCCCGGACGTGCGCCTGGTCGAAGCGGCGAGCATCGCCGAGCTCGAATCGCGCCTGGCCGAAAAGGCCGACTGGGACCTGGTCCTGCTGGACCTGAACATGCCCGGCGCTTACGGCTTTTCCGGCCTGGTGCTGCTGCGTGGCCAGTACCCACAGATTCCGGTGGTGATGATCTCCGCCCAGGAAGAGGCCGCGGTCGTGG
The DNA here is from genome assembly GCA_000474255.1 of Aquipseudomonas alcaligenes MRY13-0052. Classification (GTDB taxonomy): domain Bacteria; phylum Pseudomonadota; class Gammaproteobacteria; order Pseudomonadales; family Pseudomonadaceae; genus Metapseudomonas; species Metapseudomonas solani. The sequence continues at coordinate 9,170 of BATO01000026.1, read as the reverse complement.
TCCGCTCCCGTGAGTTCGGTGCCAGCGGCTTCATCCCCAAATCCAGCCCTCTGGAAGTGATTCAAAGCGCCGTGCGCGCGGTGCTCGATGGCGATGTCTGGTGGCCGCCGCAGGTCGAGGAGAATGTCGCGGTGTCGGCTGAGGCCAAGGCTGCCAGCGCCGGCCTCGCCAGCCTGACGCCGCAGCAGTTCCGCGTGCTGACCATGGTCTGCGAAGGGCTGCTGAACAAGCAGATCGCCTTCGAGCTCAGCGTTTCCGAGGCCACGGTCAAAGCCCACGTCACGGCGATCTTCCGCAAGCTCGGCGTGCGCACCCGCACCCAGGCGGCACTGCTGTTGCAACAGATGGAATCGATTCCGTCGGCCTGAGCCGGCGGTTTTCACGCAAATTTGATTCGTCGCGGGTTAGCCTGCGGCCTTCCTTCCCTAGCAGTCCCTCTATCTATGTCATCGCCATTCAAGGGCCAGACCGGCCTCAAGCGTATCCTCAATGCCGCCGGCTACTCCCTGGACGGCATGCGTGCCGCCTTCACCGGTGAAGCCGCGTTCCGCCAACTGGTGCTGCTCAACGTGGTGTTGATCCCCATCGCCTTCTTCCTCGACGTCAGCCGTGGCGAGCGCGCGCTGATGATCGCCGCCTGCCTGCTGGCGCTGATCGTCGAGTTGCTCAATTCGGCGGTGGAGGCGGCCATCGACCGCATCTCCCTGGATCGCCACCCGCTGTCGAAGAACGCCAAGGACATGGGCAGCGCGGCCCAGTTCGTCGCCCTGAGCCTGATCACCGCCGTCTGGGCCACCATCCTCCTGGGGTGATCAGGCGATCGGTGGCAGCACGATCTCGTCGCTGCGCCGTACGCCCGCCGTCAGTTCGCGGCACTGGTCGAGGAACTCGCGCATCGCTGCCGTCTGGTACTTCTGCTTGTGCCAGATGAAGTAGAACTGCCGGCGCAGGTCGATGCCCGGCGTCTCCAGCGCCACCAGGCTGCCGCGGCGGAAGGCGTCGCGCAGCGCCAGGCGTGAAATGCAGCTGATGCCCAGCCCCGACTCCACGGCCCGCTTGATGGCTTCGGTGTGCTCCAGCTCCAGGCGGATATTCAGCGGCGTAGGGTGGTGGCGCATGGCCTGGTCGAAGGTCAGGCGGGTGCCCGAACCCTGCTCGCGGAGGATCCACGCCTCGCGGCTGAGCTCGTCCAGCGAGGCCTGGCCGCGAACCGCCAGCGGATGCCCGGGCGCACAGAACACCACCAGTTCGTCTTCCACCCAGGGCAACACCTCGATATCCGGGTGCTGGCAATCGCCTTCGATTAGACCCAGATCAAGTTCGTAGTGGGCGATCTGCTGGACGATATTCATCGTGTTCTGCACATGCAGGCTCACCTGGCACTCGGGGTGGCGCTGCATGAAGCTGCCGATCAGCAGGGTCGCCAGGTAGTTGCCCACGGTGAGCGTGGCGCCGACGGACAGGGAGCCGAAGCCGCTCTTGCCGTTGAGCAGGTCCTCGATCTCCCGCGCCTGGTCCAGCAGCCCCACCGCCTGGGGCAGCAACTGGTGGCCCAGGGCGTTGAGGCTGAGGCGCTTGCCGACGCGGTCGAACAGCTGGCAGCCGGATTGGCGCTCCAGCTCGGTCAGCGAGGTGCTGGCGGCAGATTGTGACAGCGACAGTGATTCGGCGGCCCGGGAGACGCTGCCTTGCTGGGCGACGCTGACGAATACCTGCAATTGACGGAGAGTGAATCGCATATCGATATAACCGATAACCTATATCTTGATAATCCAGTTAACAGATATTGTGGCTATCAATACAATGTCGCGCAATTGCGCCCCGCATGGCGCTGGCGACATCCCAATTTTCGGAGCCCCCGTAAATGAGCAACATGAACTCCGAGCGCGTCCTCAGCGTTCACCACTGGAACGACACGCTGTTCAGCTTCAAGTGCACCCGTGACCCGGGCCTGCGCTTCGAGAACGGCCAGTTCGTCATGATCGGCCTGCAGCAGCCCAACGGCCGCCCGCTGATGCGCGCCTATTCCATTGCCAGCCCGAACTGGGAAGAGCACCTGGAGTTCTTCAGCATCAAGGTGCCGGACGGTCCGCTGACCTCCCAGCTGCAGCACCTGAAGGAAGGCGACGAGATCATCATCAGCAAGAAGCCCACCGGCACGCTGGTACTCGATGACCTCAACCCCGGCAAGCACCTGTACCTGCTCAGCACCGGCACCGGCCTCGCGCCCTTCATGAGCGTGATCCAAGACCCGGAAACCTACGAGCGCTTCGAGAAGGTGATCCTGGTCCACGGCGTGCGCTACGTGAACGAAGTCGCCTACCGCGAGTTCATCACCGAGCACCTGCCGCAGAACGAGTTCTTCGGCGAGGCGCTGCGTGACAAGCTGATCTACTACCCCACCGTCACCCGCGAGCCCTTCGAGAACCAGGGCCGCCTGACCGACCTGATGCGCAGCGGCAAGCTGTTCGCTGACATCGGCCTGCCGCCGATCAACCCGCAGGACGACCGCGCGATGATCTGTGGCAGCCCGAGCATGCTCGACGAGACCAGCCAGGTGCTCGACAGCTTCGGCCTGAAGATCTCCGCGCGCATGCGCGAGCCGGGCGATTACCTGATCGAGCGTGCATTCGTCGAGAAGTAAGCGTTCCCCGCGCCATGAGAAAGCCCGCTGATCAGCGGGCTTTTTCTTTTCTGTGTTTCGTCGATGGCAGGCGACAGGGGCTCAGATCGGCGAGCCGAAGCGCTGGCCCGAAATCGCCGGGTGGTAGATCGGCTGGATCTTGTTCCCCGCCGGGTCCAGCACGTGGAAGCTGTGGGCGCCGTCGCCATGGGCGAAGGGGCGGTCGAGCAGGGTCACGCCGCTGGCCTTGAGGTAGTCGTACCAGGCCCGCAGCTCGTCCAGGCTATCTACCACGAAGCCGTAGTGATCCACCGCCTGCATGCCGCTGCTGGGCACGTCGGAACGGCCCAGGGAGAGGTTGTCGTTACCGCAGGTGAGGTAGACCAGGTCTTCGTTGGCGCGGTTGAGCACTTGCATGCCGAGGATGTCCACGTAGAAGCGTTCGCACTCCTCCAGGTTGGGCACCACGATCGCCAGGTGGCGAAGACCGTTGAGGCGGCTCGGACGGACAGGCATGAGCGGGATTCCTTTTTTGTATACAATTTTCACTGAATATAAAACAAAAGGACTCCAACGTGTATTGCCTTCTGCTCAAGACCCAGCTCAAGCCCGGCAGCCTCGATGCCTTCATGGACGCCATGCGCGTCAACGCCGCCGCTTCCGTGCGCGACGAGCCCGGTTGCCTGGTGTTCGACGTATTGCGTGATCGCCGCGACCCCGACCTGGTGTGGCTCTACGAGGTCTACACCGACGAAGCGGCTTTCGAGGCGCACATGGAAACGCCGCATTTCCTCGCCAGCCGCCCGCTGGTGAACCCGCTGATCGTCCAGCAGGACGTCATCGAGGCGGATGTGCTGGCGCTCAACGCGGCGCGTTAGTTGATCGAGGGGAGGGTGGCCATTCAGGCCGAAGGGCTGATTTCCAGTACGCGGATCAGCCCCGGGCGCGGGTAGTGCCAGCGCACGTCCAGGTCCCAGAGGCGCGCACCATAGCGGCGCTCCGGCTCCGGCTGCTGGTAGGCCGGGCGCGGGTCCTGGGCCAGGCACTGCTCAACCAGTTCCACTAGCGGCTCGCCCAGGCGCAGGGCGTGCTCGCGGGCCTGGGCCAGCGCTGCCTCTTCCCACTCCACCGGAATCGGCTCCGGCGCCGCCTCGGCGATGCGGTTGGTGGCGCCGTCCTGGCGGTCGACATAGGGCACGTAGGGCTTGATATCGAGCACCGGGGTGCCGTCCAGCAGGTCGATGCCGGAGAGCCAGAGTCGCCCGGGCTCGACCTTGTCCAGCTTCACCACCGACTGGCCGATGCTGTTGGGCCTGTGGGTCGAGCGCGTCGCGAACACCCCGAGCGAACGATTGCCGCCCAGGCGAGGCGGGCGCACCTTCAGGCGCGGCTTGTCTTCCAGTGCCTGGTGGAAGAGGAACAGCAACCAGACGTGGCTGACTTCCTCCAGCCCCTGCACCGCATCGCCGCTGTCGAAGGGCGGCAGCAGTTCCAGCACGCCACGGGCGGCGGGCGCCAGGTGCGGCTGGCGGGGGATGGCGAATTTTTCCTTGAAGCAGGAACGGACGATGCCCACGGGCGAGACGGAGTACTGCATGACGGGTGGGCTCAGCGGCTGCGAATCGGGGCGTCGAGGGGCACACGGCAGCCCGCGTCGCGATAGGGGCCGCTGTGGCGCAGCCAGCCTTCGCCGGGTTGTACCTGAGCGCAGCTGTAGTGGCCGTCCAGCTTGCTCTGCCAGAGGTAGAACGGGGCCGGCGCGGCGAAGGCCGGGGCGGCGAGGGCGAGCGAAAGGAGCAGGGACAGCAGGCGCATGGTGCGGAAATCCGGGGTGGTGGCGCGGCTACCCTAGCGCCCCGGCCCGGCCTTGCGCAAGCCGCCGTTGCCCGGCGGCCCGCACAGTGTCATCAGAGGTGGAAGCCACCGTCGATGGGGATGATGTTGCCGGTCATGTAGGCGCCGGCGGTGCTGGCCAGGCTCAGGGCCAGGGCGGACATTTCTTCCTCTCGGCCCCAGCGCTTCATGGGGATGTGCGCCACGTCGGCGGCCAGGGCCTCGCTGTCGTTGGCGATGAACTGGGTCATCTTGCTGGGGAAGCGGCCGGGGGCGATCACGTTGACATTGATGTGGTCGGCCACCAGCTCCTTGGCCAGCATGCGCGAGAGCTGGTGCAGTGCCGCCTTGCTCGGGCCGTATGCGTAGGCTTGCTCGCCGAGGGAGCTGATACCCGCCACCGAGCCGATGTTGATCACCCGCGCCGGGCTCTCGGCATTGCCGGCCTTGCGCAGCAGCGGCAGCAGTTGCTGGATGCAGCTGAATACCGAGGTGACGTTGAGCTGCATGACCTTTTCCCAGCCTTTCACCGGGTAGCTTTCCAGGGGCGCGCCCCAGGTGGTTCCAGCGTTGTTGACCAGGATGTCGAGGTGCTCGACGCGCCCGGCCAGCTCGTTGGCCAGTGCCTTGGCGCCTTCTTCGCTGGAGAGGTCGGCCGCCAGGCCGATGCACTCGCCGTAGGTGGACAGCTCGGCGGCGGTCTCGGCGCAGGCGTCGGCATTGCGGGCACAGATGAACACGCGGGCGCCGGCTTCGAGGAAGCCCTGGGCGATCATCCTGCCGATGCCGCGGGTGCCGCCGGTCACCAGGGCGGTGCGGCCCTGGAGGCTGAAGTAGTGGTGCATGGAAACCTCGTCGCTGATCGGGTGAGGTCCATACCCTAGCCCGGCGCCACCGGTCGCGGCGGCATTATCGAGGCGCGGAATGCGCCGCCATTCCGCCGCTGCGCTTCAGCCGGCTTCCTGCGCTGCGGCCAGCTCCGCGTCCTTGGCCCTGGCCTTCTGCACGGCGGGGCGGGCGAGGAAGCGATCGACGTAGGCGCGGAACACGGGCCGCTCGGGGATCAGGCCGTAGGCCATGGTCCAGTTCAGTGCAGTACCCCAGAGCACGTCGGCGGCGCTGAAGTCATCCCCCAGGACCCAGGTGCGCCCTTGCAGGTGGTTGGCAAAGGTATCGAGCACGGTGGCGAAATCGCCGTAAGGCGAGCGGGAGGGTTCTACGGGCGCGCGTTGCAGCGCGTGGTCCACCACCGCCGGTTCGAAGCAGGTACCGGAGAACACCATCCAGCGCAGGAAGGTGCCGCGTTGCGGGCTTTCCAGCGAGGGCGTGAGCCCGGCGTCGGCATAGAGGTCGGCGAGGTAGAGGTACACCGCGACCTGCTCGGTGACGATGGTTTCGCCGTGGCGAATGGCCGGGACCTTGCCCATGGGGTTGATGGCCAGGTACGCGGGCTGGCGCTGCTCGCCCTTGTGCATGTTCATCAGGTGCAGGTCGTAGTCGGCACCCAGTTCCTCCAGCAGGGTGAGGATGCCGGAGGAGCGGGTGTGCGGGCAGTGGAACAGGGTGATGTGGCGGTTCATCTCTACTCCTACTCGAGCGATCAATAGAGGTGGGCGTAGCCGTACTGCGGGCCGATGCCCAGGCTCGGCTTCATGCCCAGTTCGATGATATGCACCTGCACGTCGGTGAAGGTCTGCTTGAAGGCGTTGATGCTGTGGGGCACGCAGGTACCGCAGCAGTCGATCTCGCTGACCAGGGTGACGTCGGTGAGGTGGCCGATGAAGCCCGGGCGGCCGTGGATGTAGTTGATCAGCCGAGGCTCGGTATGGAACTGGCCCATGCCGCCGCAGGCGAAGGTGCGGATATTGGTCGCCACATCGGGCACGAACTCCACGCCCCATTCGTGCACCAGCTTGTTCAGGGCCGTCTTGCTGAAGGAGCTCATGGCCGAGAAGGAGAACAGGTTCAGCGGCGGGGCGTTGTTGAAGGTGCAGTGGGCGATGCACAGGTTGTGCGCTTCGGGGTTGAAGTTCGAGAGCTTCTGGTTCTTCTCGAAGGACTCGTTGACGGCGTAGCGCAGGGTGGCGATCAACTCGTGGGCGTCCTGGTGGTTCATGGCGGGCATGGAGGGGTCTTCCTTGGTCGAGAGCTTCCTGTATAGGCGAGTCTCGCCGCGGCGCAAGGTCGAACCGACAACGGGTGCCGGCCGATGCCAACCGCATCCCACCCTAGCCCGGGATTCAGCTCCGGGGCTGATCGGCACCAATAAAAAAGCCCCGCATCGGCGGGGCTTCTTCATGGCTCAGGGCGTACTTAGACGCGCTCGGCCCAGAGGTCGTACTCGTCGGCATCGACCACGCGCACCATCACCTTGTCGCCCGGCTTCAGGTCGGTGCTGTCGATGAACACGCTGCCGTCGATCTCCGGGGCGTCGGCGAAGGAGCGGCCAACCGCGCCTTGCTCGTCCACTTCGTCGATCAGCACTTCGATTTCCTTGCCGATCTTCAGCTGCAGGCGCTCGGCGGAGATCGCCTGCTGGTGCGCCATGAAGCGATCCCAGCGGTCTTGCTTGACGTCGTCCGGCACCGGCTCCAGGTTCATGTCGTTGGCCGGGGCGCCGTCCACCGGGGAGTACTGGAAGCAGCCGACGCGGTCCAGCTGGGCTTCGCTCAGCCAGTCCAGCAGGTACTGGAAGTCTTCCTCGGTCTCGCCGGGGAAGCCGACGATGAAGGTGGAGCGGATGGTCAGCTCGGGGCAGATCTGGCGCCACTTCTTGATGCGGGCCAGGGTCTTGTCCTCGAAGGCCGGGCGCTTCATGGCCTTGAGCACTTTCGGGCTGGCGTGCTGGAAGGGGATGTCCAGGTAGGGCAGCAGCTTGCCGGCGGCCATCAGCGGGATCACGTCATCGACGTTCGGGTAGGGGTACACGTAGTGCAGGCGCACCCACACGCCCATGCTCGACAGCGCCTGGCACAGCTCCAGCATGCGGGTCTTCACCGGCTGGCCATTCCAGAAGTCGGTCTTGTACTTCATATCGACGCCATACGCGCTGGTGTCCTGGGAGATCACCAGCAGCTCCTTCACGCCGGCTTTTACCAGGCGCTCGGCTTCGCTCAGCACATCACCCACCGGGCGGCTGACCAGCTTGCCGCGCATGGAGGGAATGATGCAGAAGCTGCAGGTGTGGTTGCAGCCCTCGGAAATCTTCAGGTACGCGTAGTGGCGCGGGGTCAGCTTGATGCCCTGCGGCGGCACCAGGTCGATCAGCGGGTTGTGCTCGGTCTTCGGCGGGATCACCTCGTGCACCGCGTTGACCACCTGCTCGTACTGCTGCGGGCCGGTAACGGCCAGCACGCTGGGGTGCACGTCGCGGATGCTGTCTTCGGCCACGCCCATGCAGCCGGTGACGATGACCTTGCCGTTCTCGGCGATGGCTTCACCGATCACGTCCAGGGATTCGGCCTTGGCGCTGTCGATGAAGCCGCAGGTGTTGACCACCACGACGTCGGCATCCTGGTAGGTCGGGACGATCTCGTACCCTTCCATGCGCAGCTGGGTGAGGATGCGTTCGGAATCGACCGTGGCTTTGGGGCAACCAAGGGAGACGAAACCGACTTTGGGCGTTGCGGTGGACATTGGCGGCTAACCTCGAAGGGCACCTCGTTGGGTGCCTCTGATCAAAAAGTGCGCAATTCTAGCGGCAGCCCGCGCGCTTGACCAGCCTCTTCGGGACAAGCTGTCACAGGGGGTGGCAAGGCGCGTGAAGCCCGGTAATTGTAGGCGGCAGGCTCTATAGTCAGTCAGTGCGAACTTGTCCGACGCTTGCGTCGACGAATGGGTCGGAGCAGGATGCGCGGAATTTTTCTGAGGAATCTTGTTACATGTCCGATGCAAGCGCTGGCGCCGTTGAGCATGAACAGCCCCATTCCAGCTCCGCGATCGGCCTGATGGTCGGCGCCGTGGGTGTCTGCTACGGCGATATCGGTACCAGCCCGCTGTACACCCTGAAGGAAGTCTTCATCGGCGGTTATGGCGTACAGGCCAACCACGACGGCGTGCTCGGCGTGCTCTCGCTGATCTTCTGGTCGCTGATCTGGGTGGTGTCGATCAAGTACGTGATCTTCGTCCTGCGTGCCGACAACCAGGGCGAGGGCGGGGTCATGGCCTTGTCCGCGCTGGCCCGCCGCGCCGCTGCCGGGCGTCAACGCCTGCAGGCGATGGTGGTGATCGCCGGCCTGATCGGCGCCGCGCTGTTCTACGGCGACAGCATGATCACCCCGGCCATTTCGGTGCTCTCCGCCATCGAGGGCCTGGAGATCGCCTTCGACGGGCTGGAGCACTGGGTGGTACCCCTGTCGCTGATCGTGCTCGTTGGCCTGTTCCTGATCCAGAAGCACGGCACCACACGCATCGGCATCCTCTTCGGGCCGGTGATGGTTGCCTGGTTCCTCGCCCTCGCGGCCCTAGGCATCTACGGCGTGTCGCAAGAGCCGGAAGTGCTCAAGGCGATGAGCCCGGTCTGGGCGATCAACTTCTTCATCTCCCACCCGGGCATCGGCGTCGCCATCCTCGGTGCCACCGTGCTGGCGCTGACCGGCGCCGAGGCGCTGTACGCCGACATGGGCCACTTCGGCCGCAAACCCATTGCCCGTGCCTGGTTCGCCCTGGTGCTGCCGGCGCTGGTGCTGAACTACTTCGGCCAGGGCGCGACCAT